>JADKDJ010000004.1 GCA_016718405.1 Candidatus Rhodoferax odensensis | reverse complement strand
AGGGGTGGGCCTTTGCTTAGTTGAGGTCGATGCGCGCGGCGCTGACGTCCACGTGCTGTCCGCCGTCGATGATGACTTTGGTGCCCTTCAAGGTGATCGTGCCGTCGGCCGTCATCACCAGGCTGGCGGCGCCCACCGTGACCGAGAAGGTTGCGCCCGCCGTCACGCTGTGCGTGGCCCCGGTGTTCTGGCTCCAGTTCATGCCCACCGAATCCATACGCATCAGCCCGGTGTTGGTCATCATCACCGCGCCCACGTTCAAGTTGTAGGCCGCGCCGATGTTGACCATCTTGAAGATGCCGATGTTTTGCATGGCGCCGATGCCAATGCTCTCGGTCTTCATTTTGGCCACGCTGATGGCCCAGTTCTTGCCGATGGAGTCGCTTTCGTTCTTGCCGACGCTCTTGCTGCGGTTGTCGCCCACGCTGAAAGTCTGGTTGTTGCCCACCGTCTCGGTGCGGTTCTTGCCGATGGAGATGGTCTCGTTGAGGCCCACCGTCTCAGTACGGTTCTTGCCAATGGCAATGGTCTCGTTCAGGCCCACGTCCTCATCGCGGTTGTCGCCAATGCTGATCTTCTCGTTGTGATCCACCCGCTCGGTGCGGTTGTTGTGCACGGTGATGGTCTCGTCGTGGTCCACCGTTTCGGTGCGGTCGCGCCCGATGTGGTTGGTCTCGTCGCGGTCCACGTCCTTCACGCGGTCACGCCCGACCCACTTCTTCTCGTCGTTCTCCACTTCGGTGAGCTGGTCCTTCTGGGCGTGTAGCCACAACTGCTCGGCTCCGGCCTTGTCCTCAAAGCGCAACGCGTTGGCGTCGCCCCCGCCCGCGCCCATGCCCGCACCTCCCGCACCGCCCTTGCTGGAGCGCGTCAGGATGCCCGATTGGGTGGCGTTGCCCGGCAGGCCCCAGGGTGGCATGTTGACGGCGTTGTAGACGCAGCCCAGGATGATGGGGTAGTCGGGGTCGCCGTTCAGAAAGTCGACGATCACCTCCATGCCGATGCGTGGGATGTGCACGGCGCCAAACTGCGGCCCGGCCCAACTGGTCGATACCCGCACCCAGCAGCTGGAGTTCTCATCCATGGCGCCGATGCGGTCCCAGTGGAATTGCACCTTGACGCGGCCGTACTGGTCGGTCCAGATTTCTTCGCCGGGGGGGCCGACCACCACCGCCGTTTGCGGGCCTTGGGTGCGTGGCTTGGGGGTGACGGTCTCGGGGCGGTAGGGGATGCTGGTGGGGTGCGCCTCCATCGCAAACTGCTGAATCGAGCCGCCGTCTGCCGCACCGCCCACGCCTTGGCTGAATTGGACGTTTTCTTGCAGGTGGTAGGAGACGGCCACTACCAGGTATTGGCGATTCTGGTCTTCGCGCGGGTAGTTCGTTAGTTTGAAGGTGTAGCCCGGGGCGATGTTGCGCAGGGTGAGCTGGGCCTGGGCGCGCTGCTGGCGGGCCAGGTCGGTCTGCAACTGCATGCGGGTGTAGGTTTCACCGTCAGCGTGCTGGGTGTAGCCACCGGGCCAGACGTAGGACTCCCACTGGTCGTGGCTGTGGCCGGGGGGGTCGGTCAGCGAGCAAGACAGGTCGGCCCTGGGCTTCTTGAAGTCGTAGTCGTCCAGGTAGGCCTTGCCGGGGCGCACTTCTTGGGCTGACTGCCAGGCGTAGATGTGTTCCTTGTCGGCCAGTGCGGCCTTGCCTGGCGGATGGAAGGGAATCACATCGCCACCGGGCAACGGCTCATGCGAGCTCACCACGTCGTCGCAGAACACCACCGTGTGGCTTCCAGCCTGGTGCACGTAGCGCCAGTAGATGCCTTCGCTCTCGCACAGGCGGGCCACGAAGTTGTAGCAGCTCTCGTGGTACTGCACGGTGTAGTCGCGTTGGCGGTAGGCTCGGCTGAGCTTGAATTCCATCGGCTTGCCAAAGGGCGCCAGCACGCTTTCGATGATTTGGGGCACCGTCATGTTCTGCCAGATCTTGAAGTCGCTCTTGCGCGTGGCCAGCCACAGCCAGGGCGACAAAATCATGCGGTAGGCCACCTTGGCCCCGGTGTCCTGGCCGTGCATGCCAAAGCGGGTGACGATGCCGTCGAGGTAGCGTTTGCCCTGGCCTTGGGTCTCCACCGTGAGCGTGGCGTGTTTGCCCAGCGCTTGCTTGAAGTCCAGGCTTTTGCTGTCTGAGACCAGGTCAATCTCCCAGCCATGCAGACTCGACAGGGCTTCGGTGCCGATCATCTGGCGGAATTGGACTTGGGCGCCAAAGGGGGTGGTGATTTCTACGCGTCGAGACATGGGTAAACAAATCCAGATAGGTTCGATGAACTGGGGAGTGAAGCAGATCGCCTTGGCGGGCTATTGATCTCGCTCCTCTTGCAATTGACCGGTGGCGACAGCGATCGATTGAAGCCGATGGTTGAACCGGGTGAACCAGACGCTCGCCCGATCTTTTCCTGCCAATGCGTAGCGTTGGGTGTAGCCCAACACAGGTCTGGCCCATCCATTGGCGATTTCTACAGGTGGGTAGACGCCGCGTTCCGCCTTGTAGGCCAAGGCCTGAGCGGCCAGGTCTCGGGCGGCGTTTTCGTTAAGGTGGTCAAGCATCAGGCCGAACGTCCAAGACAGCACCAAAGTCCCGATGCCGACACCGAGCCGCTGCGCAACGCGCGCACCCTTGCCCTGGGCTGCCCCGGCCAAACCAAACCCGGCCCAGACAACACTTGCAGCCATTGCCATCAGGGCGCCTAGTGCGGCGCGCCAAATCATGAGGTCAGCGGCTGCGATGACCATGGCTGCGACGAGTGCCGCCACGAGTGTTTCGCCTCCTCGCGTGGGGTGGCTACCTTGTATCGCCACAGGTGCTCCAGATACACAAATCAATGGTTGCGCGATCATGGTCGGGTCTGGTTCGCGCCACGGGAGCGGCCAAGGGCTGCGGGATGCGATCGAGTTGGCAACTTCCCACCTGAATGCTGGCCGGGTGCATCAAGCACTGTTTGTTGGTCCCATCCGGGTCTTGCTGGACAAGCATCAGCACGGCTTTGTCGTCCGACAGAATCAGATATGTCGGGGCGTCCAGTGCCTGGATGGTGAAGCCCACGGCATCGCCTGGGCTGGAGAAGGCACGAGAAACGGTGAAGTGCAAAGACTGCTTAGCTGGCAAATAGCCCTTGTGCTCCTTGAGCAGGTCAAACGCTTTGGACATGGCCTCCACAGTATTGAACTTGGCCTTTAGTGTTTCATCGGGAATGGTTGTACGAAACAGCACACCCATGACGAAAGCCAGCGCGCCGGTCGCAGCCACGGTGCAGCACAGCGCCCAGACCGGACAATTGATACGCCTCATGGTTCAACCTGACTTTGTGTTGCTGCAAGCATGGGTGTGCTCATTTCTTGACGGGTGAACCGTTGCCAGGGGCGGGCTCGATACGGACCTCATTGCTCCAGGCGTCAAGGTGCAGCACCGGGTCGTTCGGGTCATCGGACTGGGCTTTGACCCAGACGTGCAAGGGTACCGGTCCAGGAATGCGCTGCTCGAAGGTGTAACGCCATTTGGCTTTGGTTTGGGCTCGCAGAGCCAGTGCACCCATCACCTCGGCGGCCTGATCGGCGCATTTCAGGTATTCGGGGCCAAGGCCAGTGCCACCGAGCCAGTTGTTCGCCCAGCCATTTATTTCACCGCTGCCGGGGCGGCGTTCACCGGTGGCATCCATTCGGCGCACGGTTTCATCGAAGATGGTGACCAGCCGGGTGACGTCGCTTGCCGGATAGCGTCTTTGAAGGCGTTGAGTTTCAGCGTGATCTGAATCTGTGTTGGCATCGCTCGCCCGCACTGCGGCATGGCGAGGTCGCAAGTGGCGCCGGGTTTCATTGGGCGTCTCGTCGGGGTAGTTTGTGCCGCCCAAGGCGCTTGGAGTCTGCCCCACCTGCGCAAGAACCGGATGCGCCAGTTGACCGGCATGCGCGCGGCGAAATTGGGACAGCCCACGGCTCACGTCGTGCTCGGACGAGCCCAGGGGTCCGGGGCGAATGTGTGAGGTCACGGCCGGGACCCTCTCGACGCGCCGAGTTGACTTGAATTGCTTGCCACAATCCACCACAGGCAGCTTTCTGTCATTTTGAATTCCTTGCGAACAGGTCTGCACAGGTGTCACACACAAAATACTCAATGCGCTTGCCGCAAGTGATGCTGCCGGTGGCGCCAGCCCTGACTTCCCATTCGCACGCTCTGAATCTGTACTTGAGGGTTCCCTGAATGAAGCATGGGGCCAGGTCATAGTGGTCATGCAGCACTCTTGGTTCAACGCTCTTGGCTCGACCGAAAAAGTCCTGCACTTGACTTCGACTCAGGTCGACATCGCTGGGTCGACAACTTTCCTTGTTCTCGGTTCTGAAATCGGCGACATACACCTCGCTGATGTCTGTTGCGACAAAAAGCGCCAGAGCCGACACCAACAGCAGTGCCGACATGGCCCAGACAACGCGCTCACTGATCACTTCCATTTGGTCAAACTGGTCGGCTACCTGTCACGAATCAGGGTCAAAGCTTCTTCTCCGAAATACATCTATCGGCCACCAACGCCGAGAAGACTGATCCGGCGAGAAACATCAAGACCACATACGGAAGCGCTTTTTCGTATTGCAGTTCTGGCGCTCTTTCTCCAAGCAAGAAGAGTCCCGCAATGGATGCTGCAAGGCCTGAAGCGACTGCCACTATCGATACGAAAAACAGCCTCATTTCTATAGCTTTGGAAAGCCGCAATTGGAGACAAAGGCACGACCCCGAGTGCGCGACGCAAAACGCGCCGCACACCGGGCGATCAAGGCGTGTGCGCCCCCGCTGGGGCGCACGCACGGTTGATCAGGCTTCCTTGTTTTCCTTGATGCTGAAGCCCATCTGGCTCTCCGAGCCCTTGCCGCCTTGCGCGGTCTGCTCCCAGTACTGGGTCTTGACCTTGGCTGCCTGGAACGCGTAGTTGATGGTGACGGCGTCGCCGCCGTTGGTGCCACTGACGGTGACGTTGGTGACGAGCACATCGGTCAGCGTGATCTTGGTGTATTCGATCTGCGTGCCACCTGCCTTGCACATGGAGATCTCCACTTGTCCGAGGTGCTTGCCGGTGGCGCAGTGCTTGAGCACGGCGGGGTAGCACTTGTCGACCTTGGCCACCACGTTGAGGTCATGAAAGCTGACCTTGCCCGCGCCGGCACCACCGCCCGATGCCATGCTGTTGGGCTGGGTTGCGCCCCAGGTGAACGAGTCGATATCGGTCCAGCCTTTGTGGTTGGAATCTTGCGACTCACCGCCAGCGCCCTCGACCTTCATGAACATGTCAATTGCCATTACCTATCACTCCTTAAATGAACCACACGCGCTTGGCCGCCTACGAATGGTGACGACTGTTACGCAATTCCCCCGCGACAACAGCGTTACCGCAGAGACATCGACAACACAGAGGGAAATGGGCGGGCATGCCAAGAGCGTTCGTCGCGCAGGGGCATCCCCTGCGACGAACCTCGCACTTGCTTGCGTCAAACCGAGGCTTGACGCCCTTCCCGCAAGTTTGTCTAGGCGGGGATCATAAGTGCGCCTTTGCCGCCAAAAAACCAAATCGGGGCACTCATTTGTGCGGGATTGGTAAGCCATGCAACAAAGTGTTACGGCGTCGGATTGGGGCCAATTTGTAACCGGACTCGGGGTAGACTCGCCGCTGCTCAAAAGTCGGCAATGTGCCTGAGGTATGGCGTGCCAACTGCGGGTTTCGATTCATCGCGAACGCTTGGAGGTCGGCACCAGACCGGTCACGAGCCCATGACGAGTGTGCGGCGATGCACTTCACACCGGCGACCGATGCGTGACCAGTTTATGGGCGCGGGCGTCGCTTGATGTCGAGTCGATTTTTCTAAATTTTCTAGGTACCGAGCCTGCAAAGGACTTGGCTGAATCGGTTTGGCGAGGCCATCAGTGGTAACAAATTGCGTTGAACAAGACAGTGTGGATCGCGATGCAAGCGGTTCCGCAAACTGCCTGGCCCCCGGGGTGCAGGTTGGGGAGTACCGTTTGCTTGGCGCGATTGGTGAAGGTGGTTTTGGCATCGTGTACCGGGCGCTGGACCTGACCCTGGACCGCATCGTGGCGATCAAGGAATACATGCCGTCGACCTTGGCAGGGCGCAAGGCAACCAACCAGATCCACGTGCGCTCGCAACACCGTGGCGCCTTTGACGCCGGGCTGCGCAGCTTCATCAACGAGGCGCGCTTGCTGGCCAAGTTTTCGCATCCGGCATTGGTGCATGTCTACCGCTTCTTCGAGGAAAACGGCACCGCCTATATGGTGATGCGGCACTACGAGGGGCAGACCTTAAGAGAGTTCCTGGAGTCGCACGCGGGCAGCGTGAGCCAGCCTTGGCTGGAAGCCATGCTCAGCCCCATTCTCGATGTGCTGGAGATGCTGCATGCGGCCGACTGCTACCACCGCGACATCGCACCCGACAACATCTTCCTGCAAGACAACGGCGTGCCGGTGCTGCTCGATTTCGGGGCCGCACGGCGCATCATTGGCGACATGACGCAGGCCCTGACAATGGTGCTCAAGCCCGGGTTTGCCCCGATCGAACAATACGTTGAAGACGGCGCCATGCCGCAGGGCGCCTGGACCGATGTGTACCAGATTGGCGCCGTGATTTACCTGGCCATCACCGGCAAGCCGCCAGCGACCTCCGTGGCGCGCATGATCAATGACCCGATGCCGACTCTCGGGGAGCACAACTACCCCGGGTATTCGGCACGGTTTTATGCGGGTGTGCAACGCGCCTTGGCCGTCAAGCCGCAGGACCGCTTGCAGACCATCGCCGAGCTCAAGTCTCACCTGGGCATTGCGAGCTTTTCGTCACCCGCGATCGAGCCGCGCATCAACTCGGGCTTTGCCCCGTTGGCAACGGCAGTCGCTTCGCCCCGCATAACGCCAGCGTCGACCAGCCCCACAGCACTGTCGACCATGAAGACCGTGCCACGCTTCAGCGAGCGAGCTGAGGCGCCACTGCCATCGCCAGGCGGCACGAACTCGCCAGCCAAAGCGCTCGCTGTGTCGGGCGCCGCGGCGAGCCAAGTCACTGCCCAGCCCGCGCAGGCACAGGTCGACACCGCAGCGCCCAGCTTGCGCTCACACCACAAAGCCATGGTGATGCTGGTCGGCGTGGCGCTAACGGTGATGGCGGCGGCGTGGTGGGGTCTGCGCGCTGGGCAGGCACCGTCGCCACCGAAATCGACCGAGCTGGAAGAAGCACTAAGCTGGCAAGCCGCCGTGCAGCAACCCAACCGGCAGAATCTGGAAGCCTACCGCAACGCCTTCCCCAACGGCAAGTTTCGGGAACAGGCCGAAGCCCTGTTGCTGGGCTTGCAGTCAACTGAATCGGCCCGGCCCAGTACGCCCGAGCCTGCGACTGACGCACCGCAAGCTGTGCCCGACCACGAAGCACGCCGCACCGAAGCGGCCCGCGTTGCGCTCGGCGCAGGCACGTTGACCACGCCAGCTGTAGCCGCCGCTGTGCCACCTGAGGTCAAGAGGCCGGCGGCATCGACTCCCAGTGCCACCGGGTCACCGGTGCCGCGCACCGTGGCAAGTGGTGCCGCCGCAGTGCCCGGCGAGGCCGCTGCCAGCAGCCCGCTCAGCGCCAGTGCCAAGACACAAGTTCGACCCGGTGACGCGGCCAACCAGGGTCAATTGCTGCTGCGTATTGCACCATGGGGCCGCGTGTCGGTGGACCACGCACCGATGGGAGTCTCGCCTCCCCTGACCCGCCTTGACTTATCCGAAGGGCAGCACCGTGTTGACATCAGCAACCCCGCCTCCAAGGTGCCGGTAACACGGACGATCTGGGTGAAAAAGGGTGAGCCCGTGGTGCTGGATCATCAGTTTGAGTAAGCGGTTGATCAGAGTCGCCGATGGAGCCTGTTGCGTTTCTGCGTTGCCTCGCATGCGGGCTTGTCTTTGCCGCCGGTTTCACACAGGCGGCACCGGACTGCGCGAGCTCGGCCAACGAGCCCGCGCGCGCTGGCTTGGTGTCGCCCGGACGGCAATCGTTGGGTGAGGGTATGGCACTGTTTGACGCGCACAACCTGCCCGTGGCTGAGCGCGCGCTGCAGACGGCGCTGTTTTTGGGTCTGAGCGACGGGCAGGAGCGCGCCTCGGCCCACAAGTACCTGGCGCTGGTGTACTGCAGCAATGGCGAGTGGGCGCGTTGCGAAGCCGCGTTCGACGCTGCCTTTGAAGCGCGCCCCTCGTTCCAACTGGAGGCGCGCGAGATCGCCGACGGGCCATGGCGCGATGCCTACTTGCGATCGCTCGCCAGATCAACGCGACTGTGTGGCCACACCGGTGCAGGCCCCCATCGCCCACCGCCCGCGCCCGCGCCCGCGCAAGCGGTCGGTTTCGCACTGAAGAGCTCGGTCATCGTGGGGGTGGATGCGCTGGTGCCAACAACTGTGTTGCGCAGCCCGCGACCGACGGCTGCGGCGTTGCCGTTTGAGCCTTCGCCCTTGCAGTTTGGCAATAACGTGCGCTTGCGGGTCACGCCTTGGGCCTATGTGCAGGTCGATGGCAAGCGCGTGGGCGTGACGCCCGCCCTGACCCAGTTCAAGTTGACCCCGGGGCCACACACGATAGAACTGCACAACCCCGGGTTCGACACGCTGCGCAAAGTGGTCCGGATGCCACAAGACGCGCCGGTGTTGATCTCCCACGATTTTGAAGCGAGGTAGCGAATGAAATGTACGCCCTGTCTGCGATGGTTGGCCCTACTTGTTTTCGTCGGCCTGACCGCCTGCGAGACTGCGCCCCCCAAACCCGAGCCCGTGCCCGTGCCCGTGCCCGTGCCCGTGCAACCGGTCAAACCGGTCGATCCGGTGGTGCTAAAGGAACAGGCGCTGACCGATGCGCTCAGCATTTACGCCGACGGCCAATATGAGGAAGCCATGGTCCGGCTGACCCCCTTGATCGGCGCCACGGAGTTGCCACTGAGTTCGCAAGTCAAGGTGCTGAAGTTCATGGCATTCAGCCAGTGTGCGCTAGGCCGCACCAAGCCCTGTCGCCAGCAGTTTGAGCAGGCCCTCGAACTCGACCCCACGTTTCAGTTGACCGAGGCCGAAAAAGGGCACCCTGTCTGGGGCCGGGAGTTTAGCGGCGCGCGGGCCGCCGCCGCCCGCCACAAGCGCGCCGCCCCGAAAAGCCCGTGATTGATCGTTATCGGAATTGCCATGGACACTATTGAGTTGCACGTAGCCCAGCATGCGGGTGCGGCCCTTGGCCGCTCCTGGCACGCGACCTTTGGCATGGCCGGCGGCACCATCGGGCGCAGTGGCCAGAACAAGTTGGTGCTGCCTGACGTGGACGCGGGGGTAGCCCGAGTGCACGCCATGGTGCGACTCGACTCCGAACGTGCCTACATTGCCAACCTGTGCGAGCGCCGAGCGATGTGGGTCGACGGCCTGGAGGTGCGTTCGGGCCAGGAGGTAACGCTTCCCCTGGGCGCGCAGGTACAGATCGGCCCCTACGTGCTGCAAGCGGGCAAGCTCGGCGCCACCAGACTCACCGACGCTCAAGCGAGTGCCGGGGACGGCCCGAACAGCAAGACGCCAACCAGTCCAGCGCGCGAAGACACCCCGCGCCCACTGGAACTGGCCAACAGCGGCCCGTCCAAATTGGCCGCCACGCCCAACCCCTGGGCCGACATCGAACCCCAAGTGCGCGAGGTCTACAGCCTGTTACCAAAGTCGGCCCCGGTCGACGCCCATCGACCGCTGCTCATTCCGGCGGACTTCGACCCCTTTGCGCGCGACCTCAAGCGCGATGCGCAGGCGCAGGATCCCTGGGCCGGGGGGCTGCAAGCCACAAGCCTGGCCGAAGTGGCCAATCTGAAGAGCGACGGTCTGTTGCAGTCGCTGGCGCTGACCGGCCACTTTGAATCGGCCATCGACAACCCGGCCCACCCTGGCCTGCCCAAGCGCCTGGAGCCGACCAACGTGGTCGATCCCATGGTTCTGTTTCGCGACGACCACGAGGATGTAACGCCAGCCATGGCGCCCTGCCCTGCACCAACGCGCGGCAACGATCTGGTTCAGTTGTTCAGCATGCCTAGAGAGTCTGGCTCGGCGCCAGCCCCAGCCCCAGCACAACAGGTGACCGAGGCGCTGGGGCTGCGCCGCACACAGGGGCTGGATCTGTCCCTGTTCGGGGCTGACACCAACCCCACGGCAGCGCTCAATTTCGGCTTGCCCGCCGACGCACAGTCAGCGGCGCCGGTGCCCCCGGCCGTACCGACGAGCCCGGCACCAAGCGCCCGGCGCGTGATCGAACTCTCCGAGTCGGCGACATGGCCAGTGGCTGTCGCTGCACCCACACCAACACCAACACCAGCGCCGGCGCCAGCCGTGGCGCCGATGGCCATCCCCCGCATTGACGAGCCCGCAAGCGCACCGGCCACCCGTAGCGCGCCAGGCAATCCCGACGAACTGGCCCGCGCGTTTCTGGAAGGTGCCGGCCTGTCACACGTGCGGGTCGACTTGACCTTGTCCCCCGAATTCATGCGTGCATTTGGTGAGGCGTTTCGCACTGCCATCGAAGGCACGATTGATCTGCTGGCGGCGCGCTCGGAGATCAAGCGCGAGTTTCGCGCTGGCGTGACCATCATGGCCTCGGGTGCCAACAACCCGTTGAAGTTCCTGCCCAATGCGGACGGCGTGATCATGCAGCTCGCGGGGCAGGGTTTTCCAGGCTTCATGAAACCGGTACCGGCCATGAAGGAAGCCTATCGGGACTTGCAGGTTCACCAGTTGGGCCTGATGGCAGGCATCCGGGCGGCCTACACCGCCGCGCTGACACGTTTTGACCCGCTCGAACTGGAAAGTCAGGCGCCCTCGCGCCCGGGCCTGCTTCGCGGCTTCTCGTCGCTCAAGCGCAAGGCAGCGCTGTGGGACCACTACAAGCAAGGCTATACCCGCATTCGCCAGCACGCCGAAGACGACTTGAAGGCGTTCTCCGGGCAGACTTTCGTCAATGCGTACGAAGCGGCCGCAGACGCGGCCAAGGATGCCCTGTGATCGCGCACATCGCCAGTGACCAACATCGCTTTCGCCTATCAGTGGCGTCCCTGTCGGCGCCAGGCGCTCGCGCCTCCAACGAGGACTACCTGGGCATGATCGACATGGGCACTCGCGGCTGCTGCCTTGCCCTGGCCGACGGGGCGGGCGGGCATGGCAACGGCGCGCTGGCGGCCCGGTTGACGGTTGATGCGGTGCTGGAGGGCTACCGCGACAACCCCCTGTTTGCCCCAGCCGGTCTGGCATCGCTGATCTCGCGCGCAGAACACACCGTCAGTGCCGAGCAGCCCGCCTCGGTATCGCGCCAGCACATGTGCGCCACGGTGGTGCTGCTGTGTATCGAGCCCACCACCGGACGTGCGTTGTGGGCCCATTGGGGCGACTCGCGCCTGTACTGTTTTCGCGCGGACAAGGTGCACCGCATGACCGAAGACCATAGCCTGGTGCAGCAGCTGCTGCACGCCGGTATCTATCAAAAAGACGACTTGCGCCAGCTGCCCAACCGCAGCGTGCTGTCCGGTGCGATTGGCGCGCATTCGCAGGTGCCGCCCACGGTGCTGGGCGAAGCCATCGCCCTGGAGGCGGGGGACGCGTTCTTGCTGTGCTCTGACGGACTGTGGGAAAACCTGCAGGAAGCGGATATGGAAGCGGCCTTGAGCGCGGCCGATCGTCCCGATGCATGGCTGCAGCAAATGGTCGCCAGTGTGCTGGCCGCCGGCAAGCCAAACCAGGACAACCTCAGCGCCCATGCACTGTGGGTGACGTTGGAAGACAACCCGACCTGACACTGGCCGAGACATGAGTACCCACGCGCCCTCCGTCAAACCCGCTCGTCGCCTCGCTGGTGCCACGCTGCTCGCCGTCGGCGCGGCGGCAGCCTTAAGCGCCTGTGGTGTGACCAGTTCCTTGTCGCGCCCGGAGGCGGCGCCCACCGCGGTTCCCAGCGCCATCTTCGAAATCGTGGCGGCGCGCAGCCTCAACCCCGACATCAACGGGCTGCCCAAGCCCGTGCTGTTGAAGGTCTACGAGCTTCGCTCGACCGCAACGTTCGAGCGCGCCGGCTTCCTGGACCTGCAGGACAAGGACGAGGCGCAACTTGGCGGCGACTTCGTGCGCCGCGAGGAATTCCTGATCAGTCCAGGCGAGCGTCGCGTGATCGAGCGCAAAGGCAGCGCCGAGGTGCGCGCCTTTGGCCTGCTGGCGGGTTTTCGCGACCTGGAACGCAGCACCTGGCGCACCGTGATCGATGCGCCCAACTCGGTCGAGCTGCGCCGACGCTGGTGGGGCCTGGGGCCGACCGCTCAGCTGACACCGCTGCATTACTTGGTGACGATCTCGCGCGACAGCGTGCAGGTCCAACTCCAACCCAACAAAAGGTAAACAGATATGGTTTGGCAACGTAAAGTGGTGTGGGCCGAAGGCATGTTCCTGCGGCCACAGCATTTCCAGCAGCAGGAGCGCTACTTCGACGCGCTGGTTCAGTCGCGCAGCCTGCCTGGGCAAGCCTTCTTTTGGGGTTTTTCCGAGCTTGAACTCGACCACGAGCTGCTGGCCGTGGGAAAGCTCGGCTTGATCAGCGCGCGCGGCGTGTTTCCCGACGGCACGCCATTGCGGTTTCCGCAGGACGATGACGCGCCTGCACCGCTCGATATCGGCAAGGATCTCAAGGACAGTATTGTTCACTTGGCGCTGCCCATGCGTCGCCGTGTTGGTGGCGAGGTGACGCTGGCGCAGACTGACAACAGCGCGATGGCGCGCTACCAGGCCCACGTGATGGAGGTGACCGACGTCAACAGCGTTGGCGCCCAGCCCGCCGAGGTGCAACTGGGACGATCACGTCTGAGCCTGCGCTGCGCGCAGGATGTGACCAATGGCTGGGTCTCGCTACCAGTGGCGCACGTGGTCGAGCGCCAGGCCGACGGCAGTCTGCTGCTGGACAAGTCGTTCATTGCCCCGGTTGTCAACAACTCCGAGTGCTCGCCCCTGGCTGGTTTCTGCCGCGAGCTGCACGGCCTGCTGCGCCAGCGCGGTTCGGCGCTGGAGGGTCGCCTGACCCAACCCGGGCGCGGCGGCGTTGGCGAGGTGGGCGATTTCCTGATGCTGCAGTTCATCAACCGCTGGGAACTCGCGGTTGAGCACTGGCTGACTGTCGGCACGATTCACCCGGAGCGGCTGTTTGACGATTTGCTGCGCATGACCGGCGAGTTGGCCACTTTCACGCGCGAGTCGCGCCGCCCGGCCAGCATGCCGCGCTACGACCATGACGACTTGCGCCGTTGTTTCCCGCCTTTGATGCTGGAACTTCGCATGGGCCTGTCGTCGGTGCTGGAGCAAAACGCGATTCAGATCGAGCTGCAAGAGCGCCAATACGGCGTGCGCGTGGCCCTGATTCCATCGGCCGAACTGTTGACCACCTGCGACTTCGTGCTTGCCGCGCACGCGCAGACCACGGTGGAGTTTTTGCGAGCACATTTTCCGACGCAAACCAAGCTCGGCCCGGTTGAGCGCATCCGTGACCTGGTCAATTCGCACCTGCCCGGCGTCACGCTGCGGTCCCTTCCCGTTGCGCCGCGCGAGATTCCGTACCACGCCGGCTACAACTACTTTGAGCTCGACACCACGCACGACCTATGGCGACAACTCAACAACTCGGGGGGCCTGGCGCTGCATGTATCGGGTGACTTCCCGGAGTTGCAACTGGAATGCTGGGCGATCCGCCGCTAGCCACGCTCTTGGACAAGCCTTCGAATGAATACCCTGCATCCCTTTGATGCCGCCGGATCGGCCCTGGCCGGTTTTGGATCGGACGCTGCCGCGCCGATGCGCACGCGGCCGCAACTGCCCCCAGCGGGTGATCTGCCCGATGTGGTCAGCGGTGGCAATCCGCTGGTGGCCGCCGCCAACACGTTGCTCAATCTGATTCCGCAGATGCGGGCCATGGTCACCAACCCGGATCCGGGCGCTTTTCAGCAGGTATTGCTGGAGCGCATCCGCCAGTTCGAGACCCAAGCGGGTGCCGCGGGCCTGAACATGGAAACCATCATTGGCGCGCGTTATTGCCTGTGCACGGTGCTCGACGAGACCGCCGCGCAGACCGCGTGGGGTGGCACCGGTGTCTGGCCCAAGTACAGCCTGCTGGTCGCGCTGCACAACGAGACCTGGGGCGGCGAGAAGTTCTTCCAGCTACTGGCCAAGCTTATTCAAACGCCCCATCAGCACATTGACCTGATCGAACTGATGTACTTCTGCCTGGCGCTGGGCTTTGAGGGGCGCTACCGCGTCATCGAGAACGGCTCTGCGCAGCTGGAGGCGCTGAAGGCGCGCATGCTGCAACTGATCGAGAACACCCGCGGCGAACGTGGCAATGGCCTTGCCCTGCGCTGGCGTGGGGTCGAACGCAAGGCGGCACCGCCATGGACGCTGGTGCCTCTGTGGGTGTCCATGGCCCTGGCGGCGGTACTGGCGTTCGGAATCTACTTCTGGTTCAACTATCGGCTGGCGGCGCAGTCCGACGACGTGTTCGCCGCCATCAATGGCGTGCGGTTTCCCAAATTCCAGGCTGCACCGGTGGCTGCAGCCAAGCCGAGACTGCGTCAGTTTCTGGAGCCAGAGATTCGCGAAGGCCTGGTCGAAGTCAACGACGAAGCCGACCGCAGCACCATCATCCTGCGCGGCGACGGTTTGTTCGACCCCGCCTCGACCGTGGTCAAGCCCCGCTACACGGCGGTGTTGCAACGGGTGGCGGCGGCGCTGGGCGAGGTATCGGGCAAGGTCGTGGTCAATGGCTACACCGACAGCTCGCCGATTCGCAGCGCACGTTTTCCGTCGAACTGGCACCTCTCGCGCGAGCGGGCGCAAGCGGTCTCCGAGCTGCTGCTGGGCGGTGTGCAGGATGGCCGGCGGATCCTGGTCGATGGTCGCGGCGAAGCCGATCCCGTGGCGCCCAACACCACTGCCGAAGGCAAGGCGCGCAACCGCCGCGTCGAGATTGTCTTGCTGGTCGCGCCGCCCCAGCGTGATGCGCAGCTTTCAGCATCGGGCAGCGCCAGTGCCGCCAACACGACTATCAGGAACTGAGTGATGCCCAGACGTATAGCAACCTTCTTTTTCAATCGATTCACGCTGGTTCTGCTCGGCCTGGTGCTGCTGAGCCTGGTGATCTGGTTCGTCGGACCTCTGGTCTACATCAAACCCTACCAGCCGCTGGAAAGCGAATCCGTGCGCTGGTGGCTGATTGCGACGCTCTTTATCGTGTGGGCGCTGCGGCTGCTGATTCAATGGTGGCGTGCCAAGCACATGAACAACCGCCTGATGGGGCACTTGAGCCGCTTCACCGCCGCTCGCGGCGACGCACCCACTCCCCAAGCCGGTGACGAAGAGGTGGCGGAGTTGACCGGGCGCTTCAAGGAAGCGATTGCGGTGCTCAGCAAGAGCCGCTTCGGTCAATCCGAGGGTGGCTTGTTTGGTCGCATGACCAAACGCTATGTTTACCAGTTACCCTGGTACCTGATCATCGGCTCGCCCGGTTCTGGCAAGACCACGGCGCTGGTCAATTCGGGCCTGAACTTCCCGCTGGCGGCGAAGTTCGGCCATGGCTCGATTCGTGGCGTAGGCGGCACCCGCAATTGCGATTGGTGGTTCACCGACCAGGCGGTGTTGCTGGATACGGCCGGACGCTACACCACACAGGAGAGCGACGCGGTGCAGGACAAGGCTGCCTGGAGCGGCTTCCTGCAGTTGCTCAAGCGCTTTCGCGGCCGCCAGCCGATCAATGGCGTGATCGTCACCCTCAGCGTGCAGGAGATTCTCAGCAGCAGCGAGAGCGAGCGCGCGCGCCTGTCGGGTCTGATCGGCCTGCGCCTGGGCGAACTGTGCGAGGAACTCACCATCAAGTTCCCGGTGTACGTGCTGGTCACAAAGACCGATCTGCTGGCGGGTTTCAACGAGTTTTTTGGCCCAATGTCGCGCGAAGAGCGCTCTCAGGTCTGGGGTTTCACCCATCCGTATGACCTCAGCAACCCGGCGCTGGAACTGGCGGGCGCAGGCGCACCGCTGGCGCGCTTCGATGCTGAATTCGATGCCCTGGCGGCGCAAATCAACCGCATGCTGCCGCAACGCCTTCTAGGCGAGCCCGATCTGGAGCGACGTGGCTTGATCTACGCCTTGCCGCAGCAGTTCGTCGGGCTCAAAGAGGTCACGCGACAAATCCTGGAGGCAGCGTTTTCTTCCTCCAAGTTCAAAGAGAAGCCCCTATTGCGTGGCGTCTACTTCACCAGCGGCACGCAGGAAGGCATGCCGTTTGACCGCGTGATGTCGGCCCTGTCTCGGCGCTTTGCGGTGGCGCGCCCGGCACCGGCCGGTGCCGGCGCGCCGCAGGGCCGCAGCTACTTCATCGAGACCTTGTTCAAGGACGTAATCTTCAACGAGGCCGGTCTGACCGGCCGCAACGCCAAGAAGGAACGCCAGCTCAAGCTGATTCAGGCAGTGGGACTGTGCAGCGTGGTGGTGGCGTTGGCGGGCGCAGGCTTGGCGTGGTCAATCAGTTACGGCAACAACCTGGGCTATCTGGGCGAGGTGCGCGACGGCGTGGTAACGCTCAAGCACGCCGTCAATGACGCCAAGACCGCAGACACCGAAAGCCTGGTGGAGTTGCTGCCGGTGCTCGATCACGCGCAGACCCTGGCCGTCAGCCAGCGCTATCAGGGCTCGGCACCCTGGAGTTGGCGCTGGGGTTTGCTACAGGTTCCCAAGGTGCAGGCCGGCGCCGATGTGACCTACTTGCGCTTGCTCGAAGACGCGTGGCTGGAGCGGCTGGCGCGCCAGCTCCGACGTTCTCTGCAGCAAGCCGCCACCAACAACCCAGAGGCCAGCTATGAGGCGCTCAAGGTGTACCTGATGCTGTACGAGCCTGAGCGCTTTGATGCGCGCCTGGTCAAGGCCTGGCTGCGCAACGACTGGGAAACCACGCTGCCCGCACAATTGGTGCCGGCGTGGTCGACAAGCTGGGACAGCACCTGGACCGTTTGCTCGACGAGCGTGTCATTGTCTCGCCCATTCCGATCGACGCGCCGCTGGTAGCCGAGGTGCGTCAACGACTGGCGCAGCTGTCACCCGCCCAGCGTGCCTACAGCCGAACCAAACAAATTTTGCAAGGTGGCGCCAATTTGCCCGCCGACTTCAGCCTGGTGCGGGCCAGCGGCCCGGAGGCGCCGCAGGTCTTTACCCGGCGCAGTGGCCGGCCCTTGACGCAGGGAATCTCGGGCCTGTTCACCTACGATGGGTACCACAACGTGTTCAAACACGAGTTGCCCAAGGTAACGTCTTTGTTGGGACGCGAGGAGGGTTGGGTGCTAGGCCAGGCGGACGGCAAACGCAACGCCGCCAACGAAGTGCTGACCGGACAGCTGGCCAACGAGGTCAAGCGGCTTTATCTGATGGAGTACGCCAAGCTCTGGGAAGATTTTCTGGCCGACGTGCGCCCGATCCGCATGACCTCGCTCGAACAGGCCGGCGAGCAGGCGCGACTGTACTCGTCGGCCAATTCGAGCCTGGAGCAGTTTGTACGCGCGGTGGCCAAAGAGACCACGCTGGGGCGCCGCGCCAGTGACGATGGTGCGGGCAGCGCGAGCAGCAGCAGTTGGCTGGGCGAAAAGCTCAACCGCATCCGCGAAGAGCAGGATCAGCTCAGTCGCCTGACTGGCAAGCAGGTCAATGTAGGCGGCCTGCAGTCGTCGGGCACGCTGGAAGCCGACATAGTCGACTTCCGCTTTCGAGAGTACCGCCGCTTGGCCATCGGCAGCGGCTCCGGCCCATCGCCGATCACGGCGAGTCTGCAGGTCATCAACGAAGCGTCGGCGGTGATTGCGGCAGCCAAGCAACAAGTCGCGCTCGGTGGCAGCCCGCCGCCCACGCTGTCCACCACCCTGGAAAAGGTCCGCGCCGAGGCCAAACGCTTGCCACCACCCCTGAACGTTCTGTACGAGGACCTGGCCAGCACAGCCTCGGCCAATGTGGGGCGCAGCGTGCGTACCACATTGGGCGGCAATCTGAATGCCACCATTGGCGATTACTGCCGCCGTGCTGTGCTGGGGCGCTACCCTTTCACGCGCAGTTCCAGCCGTGATGTGACAACCGATGACTTCGCGCGCTTGTTTGCGGTGGGCGGCTCGATGGATGAGTTCTTCAAGAACAGCCTGCAACCATTGGTGGACATCGCCACTACGCCATGGACTTTCAAGCAAGGCGTGGATGGCGCGCCGGTGGGGGGCTCGGCCTCGCTGGCGGCCTTCCAGCGGGCCGCTGCCATTCGCGACGTGTTCTTCCGCGCGGGTGGCAAGTCGGCCAGCATCCGGCTCGACATCAAACCGATCGAAATGGACGCCTCCATCACGCAACTGGTGCTGGATGTGGACGGCGAACTGCTGCGCTACCAGCATGGCCCGCAGATTCCCAAATCGGTGACCTGGCCAGGCACCCGGGGCAGCGGCCAGGTGCGTTTGCAGATCACGTCCGCTGGGGCCGGCACCACCGGGCTGGTGACCGAGGGTCCGTGGGCCTTGCACCGCTTGTTTGACCGCGCGCAAATTCTGCCAGGCAACGCGCCTGAGCGCATGACGGCAATCTTCAATGTCGACGGCCGACGCATCCGTCTGGAAGTGACCACCAGCAGCGTGCTGAACCCGTTCCGACTCAAAGCCATGGAGGAGTTCGAGTGTCCGAATCAACTGTGAGCGTCGGCACCCTGAGCCGGCCCACCGCATCCTGGTTCGGCAAGCTGCCCAGCCAGGGTGACTTCGTCGGGCGACGCATGCCGCATGCGATAGTGAAGTGCTGGGACGACTGGATGCGCGCCGGCCTGGACACCTTGCGCAATGAGGCCCCTGCGACCTGGGAACAACGCTTCGTGCACTCCCCGCTGTGGTTCTTCATGAGTCCGGCGGTCGTCATGGGCGTGCCGGTGGTGGGTGTGCTGGCTCCCAGCGTTGACCGCGTCGGACGCTGCTACCCGATCTCGGTGATGGCCGTGGCTGATCAAGACGACTGCGACCTGGCCAGTGATGGTGCCGTGACCCGGTTTTTGACCGGCGCGCGCGATGCGGTGATCAACGCACGCCGCTTGCCACTGTCGGCCGATCAGCTCGACGCGCAATTGGCACAGTTGTGCTCGCCGTTTGCCTCGGACAACCCGGCCCCCGACAACGCGCTGATTGACGCAATCTTGGCTGACCTGCAAAGCCTGGACGCGCCGGCATTGGGCTCCACCGCCGAATTGCCCAACATGGACTGGCGTGCGATGTACGAACAATCATCCCAGGCGACGGTATGGTGGATCTCGCCCACCCCGCTGTTTCCGCGCGACGAGGTCATTCACCACGGCCCGCTGGGTCGCCCCCTGTTCACCCGCCTGTTCAAGGGTCAAGCCCGATGAGCCGACCGGCACCAGCCCCTCAAACACGACCTGCACCCCAACCATGAGTTATCCCGCTGATTTGCTTGCCGAGACCGCCGCGCACCCACCCTGCGGTGAAGATCTCACCTACTTCCCCGAGTTCCTGGCGATGGAAGCCGCCGCGCGTGGCAAGTGCGAGCAGCAATTCGGCGACACCGTAATCGCCGCCGAGGCGCCCGAGTGGCGTTTGGTGGAACGCCAGGCCAGTGCGCTGATGGAGCGCACCAAAGACCTGCGCGTGGTCGCCGTTCTGTGTCGGGCCTGGACCAATGTGCGCGGTTTGATTGGCACGGCACAGGGCTTACAGCTCACCGCCGACTTGCTGGAACGCTACTGGGATCAGGTGCACCCACTGCCCGAGGACGAAGACGACCACTACATGCGCATGAACGCCGTGGCGGTGCTGGGCGATGTGACCGGCCTGGTGCGCGAGTTGCGTGACACCGAGTTTCTGCGCGCCACATTTGGCAGCGTCAGCGTGCGCGAGGCCGAAGCCTTGGCACGCGGCCATGGCGGCGACTCCAACGGCGCCGTCTCGCCAGACCAACTGCGCGCCGCAGTGGCCGAGGCGTGGACACGTGGCTCCGAGGCGTTGCGCGCCGTGACGCTCGCCGCCGAGGCGCTGACCCGCATACAGGCCCTATGCGCGAGCAAACTGCCGATTCACCAGTTGCCTGAGCTGGACCCGCTGCAAGGCCTATTGCAAACGCTGCATGATCTTCTGCCCAAGGCAGTTGAAGCGGTGACAACCGAGCCGGCGCCATGCGACGAAGAACCCGCTACAGCCCCCGGCCAAGCCGCCCCGCGCGGCCACGGCCCGCTGCGCGATCGCGAAGACGCCATCGCGCAACTGCTTCGCATCGCGGAGTTTGTCGAGCGCTCTGAACCCACCAATCCGGCACCGTTGCTGATCCACCGTGCGGTCAAACTGATGCGCATGAACTTCATCGACATCCTGCGTGAACTGTCGCCCGCCGGCCTGGCGCAGGTGGAAGTCGCCACCGGCCTTCGGTCAGACGCGTGAGAGGAGAAACAACGTGTAACAGCCACTCACTTTTGATACCGGATCATGCAGAATTGCGCCTTGAAAAAATTGTCGCAAGAACAACCATAGCAGCCCCGACAGGACTATTCGAGCGTCAGGCAGCGTAGCGATGTCGCATGCCAATTGGCACACCAACCCTTGTTTAAGCCGTCCAGATCGAGTCGTTACCTTGGGAGGTAGCGCAAGGTCAAACCCAGTCATCCCAACCCATGCGCAACGAAAGAGGTAAAGAATGAAGCCCATTTCCAAAACTGGCAAAAGCAGTCAGAAGTTCATCGCGCGCAACCGCGCGCCCCGAGTTCAGATCGAGTACGACGTCGAACTCTACGGCTCAGAGAAGAAGGTGCAAATCCCCTTCGTGATGGGCGTTATGGCCGACCTGTCGGGCAAGCCCCTGGAGCCACTGCCAGAGATCGGCGAGCGCAAGTTTCTGGACATCGATATCGACAACTTCGACGCCCGCATGAAGTCCATTGCGCCACGCGTTGCGTTCAACGTCCCCAATACGCTGACGGGGGAAGGCTACCTCAACGTCGATTTGACCTTTGAGAGCATGGATGACTTCTCGCCCGCCGCCGTGGCACGCCGGATTGGCGCTTTGAACGATTTGCTGGAAGCACGCACACAACTGCACAACTTGTTGTCCTACATGGACGGCAAGCAAGGCGCCGAGGAACTGATCCGCCAGTTCCTGCAAGACCCCACGCTGCTCAAGTCACTTGCCGCAAACCCTTTGGCCAAGGCGCCGGTGGAGTCGCCGGTTTGCGAAGCCAGTGACGCCATTTAACGATTGGAGAGACACCATGACAACAATGCAAACCGAACAGCACCCGGCAGCGCGAGCACTGGAAGGCAGTGAGTTCTCCAGCTTGCTGCAGAAGGAATTCAAACCAAAGACTGATCAGGCACGCGAGGCGGTCGAGGCCGCGGTACAAACCTTGGCCGAACAAGCCCTGAGCTCCAGCGCCACCATTTCCGGCGACGCGTACCAGACAGTGCAGGCGATCATCGCGCAGATCGACAAGAAGCTCTCCGAGCAAGTCAACCAGGTCCTGCACCATGACGAGTTCCAGAAACTCGAAGGCGCCTGGCGCGGCCTCGATCACCTGGTCTCCAACACCGAGGTTGACGAGATGCTCAAGATTCGGGTGATGAACGTATCCAAGAAGGAGTTGCACCGCAATCTTCGTTGTTACAAGGGGATTGGCTGGGACCAGAGCCCGATCTTCAAGAAGGTCTACGAGGAGGAATACGGTCAGTTCGGCGGCGAGCCGTTTGGCTGCCTGGTGGGCGACTACCATTTCGACCACAGCCCGCCCGATGTTGAACTGCTCGGCGAAATCGCCAAGGTGTCGGCTGCCGCGCACTGCCCGTTCATCTCAGGGGCATCGCCGGCCATCATGCAAATGGACTCCTGGCAGGAGCTGGCGAACCCACGCGACCTGACCAAAATCTTCACCAACACCGAGTACGCACCTTGGCGCAGCATGCGCGACTCCGACGACTCCAAGTATGTCGGCTTGGCGATGCCGCGCTTTCTGGCACGTTTGCCCTATGGCGTCAAGACCAGCCCGGTCGACGAGTTTGACTTCGAGGAGGAGACCTCCGGCGGTGAACACAGCAAGTACTGCTGGTCCAACTCGGCATATGCAATGGCGGTGAACATCAACCGTTCGTTCAAGTACTACGGTTGGTGCACGTCCATTCGCGGCGTCGAATCCGGTGGCGCCGTGGAGAATCTTCCGGCGCATACTTTCCCCACCGACGATGGCGGCGTCGACATGAAGTGCCCGACCGAGATCGCCATCAGTGACCGTCGCGAGGCCGAGTTGGCCAAGAATGGCTTCATGCCGCTGGTGCACCGCAAGAACACCGATGTGGCGGCCTTCATCGGCGCGCAGTCGCTGCACAAGGCGGCCGAGTACTACGACCCCGACGCCACTGCCAACGCCAACCTGTCGGCGCGCCTGCCCTACATGTTTGCCTGCTGCCGTTTTGCGCACTACCTCAAGTGCATCGTGCGCGACAAGATTGGCTCGTTCCGCGAACGCTCGGACATGGAGCGCTGGCTCAATGACTGGATCCTGACCTACGTGGACGGTGATCCGACCAACTCTTCGCAAGAGACCAAGGCACGCAAGCCACTGGCCGCGGCGGAAGTGCAGGTGGAAGAGGTCGAAGGCAACCCCGGCTACTACACCTCGAAGTTCTTCCTGCGTCCGCACTACCAGTTGGAAGGTTTGACGGTTTCACTGCGCCTGGTGTCGAAGGCCCCCCCGGGGGGGGGGCGGGCGGGGGGGCCCCCCCCGGGCCCCCCCCCCCCCCCCGGGGCCCCCCCGCGGACTTTTCTTCCCCCCCCCCGCAACCCGCCCCCCCCCGCCCCCCCCCCCCCCGCCCGCCGCCCCCCCCCCCCCCGTTTCCGACCCCCGGCAGTGGCAGTGGTTGGCCACACACGCGTTCCTGCGACCCCCGCCCCGCTCGTTGGGGATCAGCAGGTTGATGTGTCGCCCCTTCGCTTGCCAGCCGTGCGCCGTGTCGCGATTGCGCAGAATGGCGCGGTGGCGCCTGCTGCCGAGGACCCCAAGCCACATTGTGGGAAGTTTCGCCTCAGCCATCGCGATGTGCGCGAGTACTTTCGCCTGGCGCAATCTGTCAGTGAACACGACTACCTCCATGCCCTCGATTGGTCTCCTTGCTACGCCAGCGGTACGGTGATCTTCGCCAATGGTCTGCAAGGCGTCTGGGGCATACAGCAGCTTCGCGCGGGTTCGCTCATGCTTAGTGATGGCCGGGAGCTGTTCCTGTATTGCCCGCGCTGCAAGTCCCGCGTTTTCCCCGCGCCGTGACCGGTCAGGCAGTGGCTTGACTGGCCTTGATCCGGCCGGGAATCGGCGCCACGGCGTTGAGCGCTCGGGTTCGCGCAATCGGGGCCGGGGCGCCACTCATAGAAAGAAGCATTTTGAACACTACAACCTTCTCCCTCGACCGCCCGCTCGACGAGCAACTCGGCGAGCTTGAGAGCGCGGTGCAAGCCGAGCCCCACGCGGCCAAGTTTCGCGCCTTCTATTTTCAACTGCTCTGCGTGCTCGGTCAGTGGACCAAGGCGCAGGAGCAATTGCAAGCCTGTGACGAGCTTGAGCTCACGGCCATTCCGATGGCACGGGCATACCGGGATGCGATCCGCGGCGAGAGCCTGCGCGCCGCAGTGTTTGCCGGCACCAAGCAGCCCGCGATGCTGGGCGAACAACCCGCCTGGATGGACAGCCTGATCAAGGCCCTGTCCCTGGCGGCGCACGGCGACAGGCAGGAGGCCACCGCGCTGCGCGCGCAGGCGTTCGAGCTCGCACCGACCCACGGCGGTCAGATCAACGACGAACCCTTCGAGTGGCTCGCCGATGCGGATTCACGCTTGGGACCAGTGTGCGAGTTTTTTGCCAACGGGCAATACCTCTGGCTGCCATTCTCGGATCTCTCGCAGCTTGCATTCGAGAAACCGCGGGACCTGCGCGACCTGGTTTGGCGACCTTGCGAAGCCACTTTGCTCAGCGGCGGAAAGCTGATGGGATTCATTCCGACGCGGTACCCGCTGCACGGCGGCGACGACGACCAGCTGCGCCTGGCACGGCGCACGGAGTGGCTCGACATTGGCGCTGACCATGTAGCGGGCAGCGGCCAACGCACCTGGGTCACCGACCGCAGCGACTATGCGCTGCTCGATATCCGGCGCGTGAATCTGGACGGTCGCCCGGGATGATTCTGAAACGCCTGGTTGGCTCTGGCACCGACAAAGACCGGCTGCAGCCCGCTTTACTGGACCGGCTGACCAACCACGAACCGCATCAGCGCACCGAGCGGGCCGATGAGGTGTACATCAACGAGTCGCGCCTGCGCGCCGCCTTGCTGCGTGATCTGGGCTGGCTGCTCAACGCCAGCAACGCCAGCCCGCACTTTGACTTTGATGGCATGGCCGACGCCGAGCGATCGGTGATCAACTACGGCATGCCTCCTCTGGCCGGGCAGCTGTTGTCGGAACTGGATTGGAAGGACATCGAATCGAGCATCAGCCGGTGCATTCTTGGCTTCGAGCCCCGCATCCTGGCCGACACGCTGGTGGTTTCGCTGCTACCGTCCGCGGCCACGCTGAACCACCACAACACCCTGCAGTTCGAGATTCGCTGCCAGTTCTGGTCGATGCCCTATCCCCTGGAACTGCTGCTCAAGACCAGCCTGGATTTGGAGACCGGCCAGGTGCTGCTCAATGACTTGCGAAACTAAAACCGGCACGCCAGCATGAACCCTCGGCTGATCGAATACTACAACCGCGAGCTGATCTATCTGCGCGAGCTCGGCGCGGAGTTTGCGGCCGCCTTTCCCAAGGTGGCGTCACGGCTGGCCTTGCGCGAGACGGAGGTGGCCGACCCCTACGTTGAGCGCCTGCTGGAGGGTTTCTGCTTTTTGACCGCCCGCATTCAGGTCAAGATGGATGCCGAGTTTCCGCGCTTTTCGCAACGAATACTGGAAATGGTCTGCCCGCACTACCTGGCGCCGACACCGGCCATGGTGGTGGTGCAGGTAGAGCCCAGCGCCACCGAGGGAAATCTCGAAGAGGGCTACACCCTGCCATCGGGTAGCTCGCTGCGGGCGCGCAAGGTGGCAGACGAGCAGACCCCGTGCGAGTTTCGAACCGGTGGCGACTTGACCCTATGGCCAATGGAGCTCACAAGGGCCCAACTCGGTGGCCCCCCGATCGATCTGCCACTGTCGCAGTTGGCGCTGACCGCCGAACCACTGGGACACCTGCGCCTTGAACTCGGCACCGTGGGTGCAATCGACTTCAACCAGCTCGGTCTCGATCAGCTGTCGCTGTACATCAACGCAAGCGACTCAATTGCCTCGCGTCTGCAGGAGTTGATTCACACCGGCGTGTGCGGCGTGGTCATTCACGACATCGATGACCCGAACAAAGTCTGGGGGTTTTTGCCGCCGGCGTCGGTGCAACCCGAGGGCTATGAAAAGGCCCAGGCCTTGCTGCCGTACTCACACAAGGCCTTTCAGGGGCACCGCCTGCTGCACGAGTATTTTGCCTTTCCGAGCAGGTTCCGCTTCCTGTCGATCCGTGGATTGGGCGCGACGCTGCGCCGGGTCAACCGCAAGACGGTGGCGGCAACGTTGCTGCTCAGAAAACCCGCAGCGCAGCTCGAGTCCATGGTGGATGCGAGGAAGTTCTTGCTGCACTGCATTCCTGCGGTGAATCTGTTTGAACGCGCCGCCGATCGCATCCATGTTTCCTCGAACGTGCATGAGTACCACATCGTTCCAGAACGCACTCGGCCGCGCGACTTCGAGGTCTATGGCGTCACGTCAGTGACCGGGCACCACGAAGGTCGAATCGATGATCGCGAGTTCGTGCCCCTGTATTCGGCGGTGCACGGCATCCGGCCGCAGGATCAGGCCTACTTTGCAGTGCGCCGCGAGCCGCGACTGTTCTCCGACCACGCCATTCGCTTTGGCCCGCGCACGCAGTACCTCGGCAGTGAGGTGTTTTTGTCCTTGGTGGACCAGCGCAACGCTCCGTTTTCGAGTGATCTGAAACAGCTTTCGGTTCGCACGCTGTGTACCAATCGTGATCTTCCTCTGCTGATGGCGGTCAACAATGCAGAAGGGGACTTTAGCGCGCAGGAGTCCGCACCCATCAAAAAGATCAGCGTGGTAGCGGGCCCCAGCCGACCGGTGGCCAGCGTCGCTGATGGTGAAGTCACGTGGCGCCTGATTTCGCATCTGTCGCTGAACTACCTGGCCATGACCGACCTGTCGACCGAAGAAGGCGCGGCGACCCTGCGCGAGCTACTCAACCTCTACCTTGACTTGGGCGATCACAGCCTGGCCGGCCAGATCACGGGCATCAAGGAAATTGGTATCGAACCCATCGTGCGGCGGCTGAGTCAGCACGCGCAACTGGTCTATGGACGTGGTGTCGGCGTGCGGGTGACGGTGGATGAGTCATCCTTCGCGGGCATCAGCCCGTGGCCGCTGATGGCGGTGCTGGAGCGCTTTTTCTCGCGCCACGTGGGTGTCAACAGCTTCACCGAGCTGGCCCTGGCGTCGCGTCAACGCGGCGACTTGGCGCAGTGGCGGGTGCGCCCCGGAGACCGCCCCAACACATGAAGCCCGTCAAGCACACTGTCACGGCCATGGGCGACGTCGCGGCCGGTGGCGCTCTCAATCTGCAAGGGTTTGCGCAAAGCCTGCGCAGCAAGCCCGATGACTTCGATCTGTTCTTTGCGCTACGGGTGCTGCAGGCGCAACACCCCACCTTGCCGCGTCTGGGCAGGGCGTCGCGACCACAGGCCGAGCCCATTCGCCTCGGACAAGACCCTTCGATGGCCTTCGCCCCGAGCACCATTGCGGAAATGCTGCCAGCAACGGCGGGACAACCAGAACGCCTGATGGTCTGGAACTTTGGTCTGTACGGACCAAACGGTCCGATGCCCACCCACATCACCGAATACGTACGCGACCGCCTGCGCCAATACGATGACCCCACGCTGGCCAGGTTCTCCGACATCTTTCATCATCGCCTGCTGCTGCTGTTCTTCCGTGCCTGGTCGGACGCACAGCCTACCGCGTCGCTGGACCGGCCAGGCGAAGACGCGTTTGGCCGCCACTTGGGCGCATTGGTGGGCATTGGCCAGCCGAGCATGCGAGCTCGCGACGCGGTGCCTGATCATGCCAAGCTGCACTTGGCGGGGCACTTGACGCGGTCGAGCCGCAACCCAGAGGGTCTGCGGGCGGCCATTGCCAGCTACTTTCAGGTGCCGGTCGAGCTACAGGAGTACTGCCTTCACTACCTGAACCTTGAGCCCGCCCAACAGACTCGCCTGGCCACAAGCGCATGTAATTCGCAACTGGGGGTCGACGCGCTGGTCGGCGAACGCATTCCCGATGTTCAAAGCAAATTCCGCCTGTTGATTGGACCGCTCAGTCGCGCGCAATATGAGCTGTTCTTACCTCAGGCCAGTCACTTTGCGGCGCTGGTGGACTGGGTGCGCAACTATCTGGGCATTGAGTTCGCCTGGGATTACACCCTGATCCTGAGCAAGCAGGCTGTGCCACCAGCGCAACTCGGCGCAGACACTCGCCTGGGCTGGACCACCTGGATATCAGAGGCGCCTCCCGAACAGGACCCCGGTGATCTGTGCATTGATGCCGAGCTATGGTTGCAACAGCGTCGCCACGCCATTCGCGGCACAAGCGCGCCTTCCTAACCCACTGCAAACCATGCCACACACTTCTCTGCCTCAACTTGCGCTGCACTGGTGCGCGGGTCTGCTCTTGGCGGCCGCTTGCCTGCCAGCACCCGCCATTGACATGGGACAACTAAGCAAGGCCAAGGAAGCCCTTGGCAGCGCCGAAAACGCCATCTCGACCGGCAAGGAAGTCATCTCAACCGGCAAGGAAGGCGTGGCAGCGGCGCGGCAATGGCTCAAACCGAGCACCACCAACGCTTCGCCGCCGAGCAACGCCACCGCCGTCAGACGCGACGAAGCGGGTACCCAGCGCCTGATGGCAACCCTGGACGACAGCTTGAGCGCGAGCGCCCGCCGCGGCGAAGCGGTGTTGAGCCTACGCGACCAGGGCCCCTACTTGGTGCAACGGCAAAGCGCTTTCGTAACCCCCGCGGCGGCCCAGTGGTTGGCCAGCCCGGTCAGCGACAGCCCAGTGGTCGCAATCAACCTTGCCACTGAACCGGCTGGCACCCTGTTCGACTTCAGCACCGGCCAAGTTCGTCTGTCGGGACGCGGGGTCAAGCTCTTCGCGCTGTCAGCGCATGCAAACTTGCCCTGGCGCAGTGACCGGCGTACGCTTGACGCCATCGAACAACATGCGATGCTGCACGCCAGCTCGGTCAAGTTGGAGTGGCCACGCCAAGCGCAGGACAGCCTGGAGCCCACCGGTGGCCAGCTGCTGGTTTGGGCCAGTGGCGACGGCGTACTTTTCCCGTCAGGCTTCGGTCCCGACGGGAAACTCTTCACCCGCGATGACCCGCTGACAAGCCTGTCGCGCGGCTACACCGTGGTCCGGCTGGACAGGAGCGGCTTCAGTTTCGATCGAAGCCGCGAAGTCATGGTGTCCTTGCACGCGGTCTTGCCGGCGGCAGACCTTGATTTGTCACGCCTGGGCTACGTTGATGCGTTTCGAGCCTTCATCAGCCTGATGAGCGAACGCTACCCACACGCCACGGCGCGAACGTTGCCGTGGCCGCAGTTTCAGGCCGAGCTGCTTGATCGCGCGGCAGCAGCAGCTCAGAAGCGTGATCTCCCAGCCTATGCGCAAGTCTTCGCGGACATCGGCCAGCGCTTGCGCGACGGGCAGTTTCAGGTCACCCTGCCCGACGGCGTTCGTCTCTATCCCGGCTCCGGTCTGCCGGATCTGGGGCTGACGAGCCAGACGCAACAGCGCGGCGGGGCAACCGTCCCGCTGCCACGGGTCTGGTTGCTCGACAACGGGCGCGGCATGGTCAGTGACGTCGCACCGGGATCAGCAGCGGCGCAAGCCGGGCTGCGACCCGGCGCCGAGATCCTCGACATTGCGGGCGAGCCGTTGCGGCGACACCTGGAGCGCAGTGCCACACGCTTGGCGTGCACCACCGATTCATCCTGCGCGCTGAGCGCACTAACGCTGAGTTCCAGCACTGAGGCCAGCCTCAGCATCAAGGTCAGCCAGGATGGGGCCGAGCAGACCCTGCAGCTGCGCCGGCCTGGCAGCGACACGGCGGCGGCGCCACCAACAACCGCTGCCGACACGGCGAGCGCATTTCAACTGCGCAGCGTCAGTGGCAAGAACTATGGCTACATGGTCGTCAGTTCGTTCGCGCAAGCCGACACCAACCTGGAGCTGTGGGAACGCAGTTTGGCTAGCGCAAACCGCGCCGGCCTGCCGGGTTTGATCCTGGATCTGCGCGGCAACCATGGGGAGTCGACCCAACTGGTCGCGCATTTCGTGGCCTCCTTCTTTTCCTATGACAAACCGCTGCGCCTGCAGGGCGACACACAGCGCCACTTTGACAGTGCCACGCGGGTTTGGCGCGCGCGCGGCGGTTTCGGTCTGCCACCGCTGTTGCCCTTGCATGCCAGCGGCGACGCGTACTACCCTGGCCAGTTAATCTTGCTGACCGGCCGCGATTGTGGTGGAGCCTGCCAGCTGTTCAGCGCCTGGCTGCAGCGTACGCAACGCGCGCAAGTCATGGCGGCCGAGCCCAGCGCGGGTGGCGGCATCGGTCACACGATGCGGGTAAGCCTGCCTGACGGCATCGTGGTTCGGGTGCCGGTGGTGGCCGAGATCAGTCCGAGTGGGCAGAGCTACGCGCAAGGCAGTGGCATCAACCCAGACCTGCGCATTCCCCTGGACCTTGAGTTCATGGGCAAGGTGATGCGCGCCGAAGATCCGGTGCTCGATGCTGCCGTGCTGCAACTGGACCAGGTCTTTTCGAAACGATGATGTGTTGAGTTCAATGGAGAGAGAACGATGAGTCACAGACCCGCCGGCCGCGCGCTGGCATTCGCCGTCGCAGCCACTTCGCTGGTGGTGGGGTGTTGCAACATGGCGCCTGCGCCGACCACAGTGGCCGCCCCCGAGCCCGCACCCAGAAGTGCCCCCGATCAAACAGCGCCGAGCGGCCCGGCCAAACCCGAGCCGCAACTGGCCGCATTCAGCGCCGACCTGATCGGCAACACCGATGCCAAGTCCGGCGCCCGGTCCGCAGGCGCGGGGCGATTGGTGGCGGTGTACGACCCTGCCACAGGCGTGTTTCGCTGGAAGCTGGCGTTCTCAGGTCTAAAAGGCAAACCCAAGACCGGTCAGTTTCACGGCGCTGAGCGCGCCGGTGGCAGCGTGGTAAGCAGCTTGTCGTTTGGCCGCACGATCAAGAGCCCGATGGAAGGTCGCGCCAACCTGAGCGAAGCACAGGCGGCCGATCTGCTGTCCGGGAAGTGGTACGCCAGCATCCGAAGCTCATCGCAGACGCGCGACGAAATCCGCGGCCAACTGGTGCTGCACGAATAGCGTGGCACGTACCGGACTGGCGACGCCAACGCGACGCCAGTCAGTTTGAGGCAACGGGGGGCACCGGCAATTCGAGCTTCCAGAACGTCACTTGCCCAAACTTGGCATCGTTGGCCCACGGGTCCCACACCGTCTTGTCGCCCTTGCTCTTGGCCCCAGGCCATGCGCCCAAAGAGGTTGACAAGGCAGCGGCATAAGAGCCGCGCGTTCGCAGCGTCTCTTGCTTCCCATCCTTGGTATAGGCGTAGCCACCGGCTGGTCTGTCGGGGCCAGGATAGGCCGCAATCACGTGACCATTGCCGCTTTCGGTCTTGCCACCCACGACCAGGCAGCCCTCGCGTGCCAAGCGACCCAACTCGGCCAGTTGAACCTGCTTCCAGTGCTTTTGACCTTTGATATGGGCCATCAGAGCGTTAGCGTCCATCCAGTTTTGCGTCGGAATGTACTGGCTGATGATGTGCCACACTGCATGACTGCAGGAACCGGGAAACATGTCATAAGCTTGGTCGCACGCCTTTTTGAGTTTGATCTGGTCATTGGGGTTCACGGGCACTTCGTTGAATCCTTGTCTTGGGCGTTGGTGGGCGCCACTGGTTGGTAGGTCTTGGTTAGGGGGTTCCAGGTCAAGGTGGGCAGCTCGTAGTCACCCGACACGGCCGGGTTCTTGACTCGAAATCGAATGTCGGTAGGCAGTCCGTGCCGCCATTTTCCGGAGCGCACCACCAATTCACTGGGGGGTTCAACCGGATACAGATGGGCCAGTCGACTCAAGCAGCGCCCTTGCGGATCAATCAGCATCGCGCGGGGAAAGTCCTGCCACGGCGCGTCTTTCGGCAGGTCGCGGTAGTACTCGTCCACAAATACACTGACCAGGCTCACCCGCGCAGCCGCGCCACCCCGCGCCATGGGGCAAACCCGCACCGCCGCTAGGTAGGGGTGCCACTCTGGGGGAAGTTTCAGGTCAACTGGCGCCGCCCGGCACTGCCTGACGTCGAGCACGACAAACGGCGACACACCGGCCCATGCTGGCACCGAAACAATCAAAGTCGCGATGGCAACGATCAGACTAGCCACGCGAGCGCCCTGCCAAGTATTGAACATGATGTCGCCAGGTGCTGTCGGTGGTTGGGGTTGTGGTTCGAGTAAGGCAGCAGACCAAACTGTCGAACACAACCCACTGGCGGCGTCATCCCATCGTCCCCTGCATAACTCAGGCCGCATTCTAGGTGCGAACAGAGCCATTTTGTGGCGACATACACTTTGATACAAAGTGTCACCGTGCGCTCGCGAAAAACCACGCCGCAAAGGGCGAAACCCGGTCAGTCAACGCAACGACAACGCGCGGCAGTAAACTTTGGCTGATGGCAGGCGGTCATGCCAATGCGTGCGTGACCGCTTACGCCATCCAGAACGGGTTCAACCAGGCATGAGTCATGACACCAACCGAGTTCGCCCTCTTCAAGTACCAGCACGCTGACCGGGCCGATCTGAGCCCGGCCCGGCTGCGCTTCATTTATGTCAGTCTGGCCGTGGCGGTGGTGGTGGGCCTGGTCACGTTTGGCGTCGGCGCGGCACTGCTGCTGGTGCCAGGCTTGGCTTACCTGATGGCGGGCAAGCACCTCAAGCTGGGTCCGCGCTACTTGATGTGTGGCAAGTCGATCGTCTATTACGCCAACGTCAAACGCGTCGTGAAGTCAAGCACCAAGGGCTCGCTGCACGTGCAGTCAGCCAACGGGCAGTCATTCGTGCTGGAGCGCGACAAATTCCCCACCGGCGCGCGCAAGGCTGACAAGATCGCCAAGAACAAGGCCGCCAAGTTCGAGAAGGTGTCGAACAAGATCATCGAGAAAGTGCGCAAGGCCAACGGCGACGCTGATGTCAGTGGCGCCTGAGCCATGAACGCGCCCACGCCCGCCGAACCCGCCCCGTTCGCGCGCTCGATTCACCTGCTGTACGTACCCACGCTGTGCTGCAACCTCAGTTGCAGCTACTGCTACCTGGGTAAGCAAACCACCGAAGCCGCGCTCAAGCTCGACGCCCAGCGCGCCGTGGGCACCCTGCGCCACACACTCAACGCCCTGCAAGACGCGGGGGTGCTGGCCTTCAACGTGTCGCTGCACGGCGGCGAAGTGACGACCTTGCCCGCGCCGGTACTCGATGAATTGTTTGGAATGATTCGCGGCCATTACCTCGCGAACTTCGACGCGCTCAACGCGCTGGGCCACAAAAAGTCGGCACCCCACATCAAGACCAACCTGTTCAAGTTCGCCCCCTTCTACGAGCTGTTTGACCGGCACAAGGTGTCGATCAGCGCCAGCATCGACCTGCCCTTGAAGCTGCACGCGCGCCACCGCACTACCCGTGGCGGCACGGACTGGCTGCCCCGCACGCTGGAAAACATCCGCCTGCTGGCACGCTACCCCCACGCCAAGAAGATCTCGGCCACCCTCAGCGCCGAGCATCTGAGCGATGTGCCGGCGCTCATCGACGATATCTGGTTCATCCACCGCGAACTCGGATTCGACATGAACCAGTTCAACCTGATGTTCGCTTTTGGCTCCGAGCTCAACCGCGCCGCCAAGGGCGACGGCGCGTTGGAACCGGCCAGCGCCGCACAACAGATGCAGTTGTACGAGGCGCTCAAAGCCGCCTTCACCGGTACCGAGCTGGAAGAGGGCCTGCGTCGCAACTGGTTTGACGAGTTCAAGCCCACCTACTGCACCAATGCGTTCAACTGTGGCGAGCGCTTTTACCTGCTGCAAAGTGACGGCTCGGTCTACTCCTGCGTTCGTGGCCAGGGCATCGAGGCGTTTCGTTATGGCAATGTGTTTGAGGACCCGATGCTCGACATTCTGGACAACGGCGCACGCAAGATCCGGCTGATCCACCAGCAACACGGCTTTGACGGCGCCTGCCAAAGCTGCAGCCACTTGTCCGCCTGCCACACTGGTTGCCCAGTGGTGAAGTACCAGAACCAGAACGGCCGCTCCTACACCTGCGGCCTCCAGAAGGCCATCTACGCCGACAACCCCAAGTCCTACCCTGCCGAGCGCCCCACCGTGCAGCGCGACTACGCAGTGCGGTACGCCCAGGACATGCACCCCAGTCTGGCCTTTGCCAACAATGCCCAGCCCGACACTACCAAGCGCCTGTTGCTGCCCAATGACTTGGGCGAAGAGAAGAACACCCTGCAAGCCATGATCGCCGCCGATACCACGCTGCAAAGCCTGTTCAGCGACAGCGCTTTCATCGTGGAACTGACGGACGAACAGCTACCCCTGCGCTCGCAGTTGCTCAAACCGCGCCGCACCCAGCACACGCTGGTGCCGGGCGACCCGGTTCTGCTGCATTTGCGCCAAGACGTGCTGCAAGCCAACTGCCCTGAGCTGATCCGCAACACGCTCTACCTGCAACTGCTGCGCGACACGCCGGTGGTTTACGGCGACGAGCAGCGCACCAAGCAAGAACACATCTTTACCTACCAGCTCTATGCCAACTGCCTGCAGCCGAGCGAGCGTTTCGGCGCGGACTACCTGCAGGTGGACCTGTCGGACCTGCTCACCCTGCACCAGCGGCACTTCCGGCGAGGCGTCATCAACAACTTGTTTGTGACGACGCTCTTCCTGCGCGAGTACCATTACCAGAAGCAAAAGAACAACGCGTTCTACCACGTGCAAACGGCCAACCTGCCGTTTCAGAACTTCGAGTTCCACTACTTGCCATGAAGAGGTTTTGCCGTGAAGACACCTGACCTGCAGCGCACCGCCTACACCGTGGAATGTTTCCTCAATGCCCTACGGCTGGAGGACGGCCCTGCTCGCACCAAGATCGAAGAAACACTGGTGCGCTGGCTGGCCGACCCCACCCGACTGAAGGAGGACCATCTGCTCTACAGCCAGGGCAACATCGCCTGCTACAGCCAGGGCAAGCCGGTGCTCAATTTCGCCGTGCCGCAGGCCAAGCAGACGCAAACCATCTGGAGCAACGACGCCAAACTGTCCATCATTGACGCTTCAGCCTTCAGCCGCAATGGTCAACTGGTGATGCTCGGCACGACCGGGTTGCTGCTGGCCATGCCAGGGCTGGTCGCAGCCAAGGAGGCCAAGGACCAGCAACGCAGCAGTAATAACAACAATAACAATAACAACAATAACAACAACAATAACAACGGGTAAGGACGCTGCTGCGGCTCGGCGACCGGCCTCTGTCTGCCGAGATCCGGCCGCCGCAGAGTCACCCTGTGGCGACTAATTACGCTGCTGCTGCTCTTCGCGCCGCCGGTTCTGTTCGCGCAGTTCCACGCATTGGGCGTGGTTGGCAAACTTCGGTGTAGCGCACTGCTCGTTCATGCACGCTGGCTTGCCAAAGAAGGACTTGCCCTCACATGCCTGGGCCGGACTGCTTGGACCCGCTGGCGCGGGCGGCGGCTCGGCAGCGACAGGTGCCGGCGTTGGCGCGGGCGTAGGCGCGGGCGCGGGCGCGACTGGACGTGGCGCCGCGAGGGCCGGCGCTGGTTTGGATGCCGGTTTGGCACGCGGTTTGGCGCGCGCAGTCGAAGCCGTTGGTATCGGCGGGGCAGGTGGTGCGGCCGCGGGCTCGGGTGCAGGAGCAGGAGCAGCTGCAGGCGCTGCCGCCGGCTCCGGCACTGGGGCTGGCAGCGGTGACTGAACCGGTGCTGGCACGGGTTCTGGCACAGCCGTCTGCGGCGCCATCTGGGGCGGTGGTGTGGGCGCAGCCATCGGCTGTGCGGGCGCCTGCTCAACTGGCCGAGCCCGCACGGGCGTCGACTCTTGCCCCAGCCACCAGTAGGCCGCACCGGCGCCGATCGCCAGCAGCAGGACCAAGCCACCAATGATCACCGGGGCCTTGCTTGCGCCTCTAGGGTTGTCGGGCGCGTGCGTCTCGCTCGGCGCCTCGGGCCTATCCGACCTATCCGGACTGGGATTGGGACCGGGACCGGGTTGCCCCGCCAGTGCATCCAACAAGGGGTCCGCCTGGGTTGGCACCGTATCGGGGGCGTGACGCGCCGTGGCCCGAGCAACGGGGCGAATCACGGTAGCGTCCGAATCCGGGTCGACCGAATCGGGCACCATGATGGTGGGCTGGAAATCGGAGGCCGCCTCTGCAGCGTTCGGCGACCACGCCAGGTAGGCGCCACACTTCTTGCAGAACTTGATCCCTTGCGCATTGTCCTTACCACAGGCGGGGCACTTCATGGTCATGGCAACTCCTCCAGAAACAAACGTGAAATTATGCTGGGCCCGTGAACACCGTCAGCACACCGGTATACCCGTATAAATGGTCGCGCGCGATCTCGCCGCCGGCAAAGAATCCTATCAGTGGCACATCACCCAAGGCGCGACGCACGATCTGCAGCTCGGCACTTGGCGCGCCAAAATGCGGCCCGCCGCGTCCAGCACAGCTGACATAAACCGCGCCCGCGATGCCGCGACCGGGATGTGGTGCGGCCTGTGCTTCGCTTGCGGACAAGGCCATGGCGGTCTCCACCGGCAGGTCCTGCGGTTCGAGCTCCTCACGAATCTCGGCACAAATACGCACCAGATCCGCCCGCGCCGCCTGCACATCGCGCTGGCAAAATGCCAATCGCATGCCCGGCGCGACATGGTCCGCCACGGCCACTCCTCGCCGCGCCGGGTCCAGCCCGATGATGTGGCGCACGATCACATCCGTGCCAAAGCTGCCTGAACGGTCGATCATGGGGCCGTGAGCTGCGCTCTCGATGGTGGTGCGTGCCGCCGCCCACGAATCGGTGCCCGGTCCGGCCAGCAGACCGACCAAGGTAGCCCTGACCGCTTGCAACGCTTGCTGCGGCCGATCCAGGGAGACCGACAGGTCGCTCAACAACACATCCAGCGCTGGCTCTTCGTCCAGGGATAGCACTACATTGCCGTCGGCGCCCGTTACCTCACGCGCCCGTGACAGCGGCAGGCAGCCCTGGGTGACGCGCGAGACCAACCCCACCTCTTGCGAGAACGCGACACCACTGAGGCCGCCGCTGAAGACTCCGCTGGCCGCGCCATGCCCCTTGATGTAGCCATCGGCACCAGCGGCAAACTGCACGCTGGCTGCGCGGCTCGATGACACGCCGCCAAACAAGTAGCCCGAGTCGGTGCGCCGTGCCATGTCCTGCACCAGCTCGGCCAGTTCGGGCGTGGCGGCGTCTGCATGCACCAGCGCAGTGTGGGCCTCAAAACCCAAGCCCAGCGGCGCCACCCCCGAGAACACGCGATACTGGTCGCTGGGCAGATCACACAGCATGACCGCGAGCGCCGGTTCGTCAAAGTACTCCACGTTGTTGGCAGCAATACCAATTCCCACCGTGCCCACCCAGTCGGTCACGCCTGGCAACTCGGCACCAAGATGGTCCAGAATGTCGCGCGCGGCAGCGGCAAAATGATCGGTGATATACAGCAGCGCCAGCGTCGGCGCGCTGGCGTAGGCGCTGTGCGCCATATGGCCGCGCAATTGGGCCAACACCAAGGCCGCGGCCATCTGCCAACGCGCATCGGTGGCATGACCATACGGAAACAGTTTCATGGCCCGCGCTCAGGCGTGACCTCAACCCCGACTGGTCTTCTTGGCGCTCTTGCGCGCGGGTGTCTTGGCACTTGCCGTGCGCCGTTTGGTGGCCGCCTTGACGGCCTCACGCGCCAAACCGTTGGCCATGTTTTTGGTGGCGTCCACGGCGGTGTTGGTGGCTGCCTCTTTCATGGCGCCTGCGGCAATTTGCTGAAACTGCTGCGTCAGCGCGCCCCACAGTTGCAGCGGATCGACCAAGGCACCGACACCGGTAGCGGGCTTCTTGTTGCTGCGCACCGACTTGGCCACTGCCCCGGCACCCGTGGCGACGTTGGAAATGGTCTTGGCGGTCGAGGCCGCCGTTTCGGTGACACGCTGCACGCCCGTAGCCATTGAATCGGCCGCCTTGAGCTTGAGCGCGTTGGCCACGTCGCCCATGTTGAAGTTCATGCCCTTGAGCGTGGCCAGCGTCATCTTCTGCACTTCCAGCGCCTGGATGGTGGCGCCTAGCGCCTTGGAGTTCTGCTCCAGCCAGAAGTGCACCGCCTTGAGTTCGTCAATACGCTTCTCGAGTTCCTCAACATTGAGCGTGGGCGCCACCCAGTTGGCCAGGTTGGGCATTTGCGGAATGCTGTTGGAGGCGCCCTTGGCCAGGTTCTGAAGAAAGTCAAAGCCGGGTACGAATTTGCCGAAGCCTGCGGTCTGTGCATCACTCATGATCGCTCCAAATGGGGGTTGCCAACATTGAACTGCTGACAGCTTACCCCAATGTGGCGCGGCTGGCGACCGGTTGTCGGAATGCACCATCGCCAAGCCAACTCGATTCGTCATCCCGAGTCACAACTCAACCCCAATTGGCGGTGATCACCGCAGACAGTGCGGTCCAGTAGACGGTCGGCAACGTCACCTTGTCAGCGCTACCAGTGATGCTCACCTCCAGGTCGTTGTCGACCCGGCGCAACCACAGTTGATTGGTGAGGACACCGCTCAGGAACTGCAGCGCGTCGGTGTTGCCGGTCGTGGCATCGCTCCCTGCGTGGTGTCTGCGCCGCAGCCACGCCGTCCATTGTGATGTCTTGCCACACCTGCAAAGGGCTAAACACCGGGTCGACGCCGGTACGAACACCATCGGCACCCAAGTCCAGAACGATCGAGCGCACGGCTTGCGTAGTTCCCGTGTTGGCCGCCAGCAGCGTGCCGTCCAGCTTGGCCCACTCCAGGGTGGACCGGCCGGCCTGGGGTAGATCGAGTTGGTGCTGTTGGAAGGCAGTGGCTACTTCCCACTTGGGCGCAATGACGCCGGCGAAGCTGTCACCCAGCGGCTTGAGCAAAACTGCCTGCATCATGTCTTTGGTGGCCTACTCGCCACCGAGCTCGCCATTGGCCCACACCCACACGTCGGTGCCATCGGCGCCGTCGGTCATCAGGCGCGCCTCGCCCTGGGGGTCGTCGTTCTGCAGCAGGCCCTGGATCAGCTTGATGCCGGCATAGATCCAGCCCACCACCGGGAACTTCAGCGCGACCAGCGCCACGATGGCGCCTTCGTAGTCGCCGTTCTTGAGGCTGATCAGCACGGAGAGAAACGGCAGTGCCTTGCCAATGCCCTTGAGGACATCGCCTACAACGGCCAGTTCGGTGTTCAAGGCGGCGTGCTCGGCAATGGCCTCCAGTTGCGCGGCGGTGCGCTCGGCCACCGGAACGTGCTCGAAGATGAAGGCCACGTTTGTGGCCATGCCCGCCACCTGGCTGCTCAGCGCGCCTTGGTACGCGGTCAGCGCAATCTTGCTAATGGTCAGGCCACTGCTGATGGCGCTGAGCATGTCACCGCGCTCCAGCGCGCCTTTGAGGCCCAGGATGGCGGTGGCGCCGTTGAGCCCGGCTCCGATGTCTTCCAAGGTGCCATCAAAGCCACCACTCAGGGCCTCCAAGGTGTTGAAGCTGGAGGTGGCGATACCCAGGCCGTTGCCGCTTTTGAGCGCGGCGATCAGGCCCTGGATGCTGGTGAGCGAGGCGCCCAGGCGCTGCACTTCTGCGGGGATGGTCCAGGGGGTGGCGGGGGTGGTGGTGGCGGGGCGGATGCCGTCGGCGTCGGTCGGGTTGGCGAAGGCAGCCAGTTGGCCCACCAGACCACGCGCCAGCATCAAATCAAGCGCGTTGGTGTCCGAGTCGACCAGGGCTGCGTCAACCAGCGCGTTGTCCACCGCCACACCATCAATGGCCTTGAGTTCGGTCAGGCGGAAAAGCTCGGTCGCGCTGGGCGTGGCGGAGAAGGTGACCAGCTTGTCGTCGAGCACGGTATTGGCGTCGTAAGTGCCGTCGGTGTTCTTGGTGTAGGCGGTCAGGCTTTGTGGGCTAGTGTCGAAGGAGTCCTGGTACGCCTGGGCGGAATAGGTGACAGCTCCTGCGCCGTTGGTCGATACCTGGCTCACCACCCACCCCTCTCCGTTGACTGTGCGCGAATACACAGTCTGCCCGCCGCCCTCGCTGTTGGGCACGACCATGTGGTATTCGCCGTTTATCTTGTTGGTGTTGATGCTGGCGCCACCGGCGTAGTGGTAGGTCACGCTGTTGTTGGCTTGCTTTTGCGGGACGTAGATGACCTGGCCTGGCAACACCTTGTTGATATCGGTGATGCCCGGGTTGTTGGCCTTGATGGCTCGGCCAAAGTCGGCCAGCGAGCCCAGGTCATTGCCAGCTCGCGTTTGCAGTAACCAGATGTCGGACACGGTGCCGCCCGCGCCAACGGTGACGGTATGGCTGCCGGCGCCGTTGTTGGTGATGTAGTCGGCGCTGATGCGGGTGGTACCGAGGCCGGCGGCGCTGTCTACGCTGGGAGTGCTCACCCCTGTCGCGGGATCGCCGACCCCCACGTTGATCAGCATCCCGCTGGGCGTGGCCTTCGTGGTCCAGCCGGGCGCCAATATCTGAAACTGCCCATCCACCCATCGCCCCGCGTGTCGAATTTCAACCATGCTGCCCTGGTCGTCCCGGTATACGTCAACCCGAAACGAAATACCGCCGCCCTTGACTTCGTATTGCATCGAGCCGTTTGCGTAACCCGATGCCGACAGGCCGAGTAAGAGGTTGCGGGCAATGTATTGCTCTTGAAGTGCGCCATAGGGGTCCGGATACCCTTCGGCCTTGAGAATCTCGCTGATCGGGTGCCAACTACTGGACGCAATGGCCTTCGTCATGGGCTCGGCAGCAGCGTGCGCAACCCTAACCCCGGGGACCAACAGGTAGTAGGAGTTGATGTCATTGGCTGCCTGGCTCAGTTCGGTGTACTGCGGACTGGTGTACACCTCCACTCCCGAGAGGTGCGTGCCAGTATCACCAACCACCGAGTACCGGCGTGCCTGGAACTCGCCAGGCGACCAGTCGTAGTTGTTCTGCAACTCAACCAATCCCTCCTTGGCGCGAAACTCGGCCTTGAGCCCGGCGAACTCGGAACGCCCGGCTTGGGCGCTGACACCTGGGCCGTCGATGTTCATGCCCGACGTGCCCCAGAACTTGGCGGACAGCTCGTACAGCGCGCCGCCCAGGGAGTGGCCGGAGCCGTCTATGTTTGCGCGGATGTCGTCGAGTCGCAGCCCCGGGTTCGCTTCCTTTATTTGCAGAATCGCCTCGCCCATGAATTTGATCGCATCCGTCATTTGCGGGTGCCACTGTCCGGTGGCCAGCGCCACATCTGGCGGGACATCGTCCTTGAGCGTGTCCGTGCCACGCATCGCGACCCGGTAGTGGCCCGCGCCATCGGTATAGAGCTGGGCGGCGAAACCGGGGCTGGAGGCCCGGAAAGCATCCACTTTGACGGCCGTCCAGCCGTTGACGGTCAGGGCATTGGCGGCGTTGTTGGTGCTGTAAACGGTGGCGGAGTTGACGCCGAATTCGAGAAACTTGCTGGCGACGTTGGTCATGTGGTTTGTCCCTGAGATTGGTGATGGATAGATGAGTGCTGAAAGGGCTTATTGCGGCGCGGCTTTGCGAAACACTTCGGGCAAGGCCTGCTTGAGCAGTTCTCGAAAGGCCTGATCGCCTTGCTTGTCGACCTGGCGAATCTTGGCTATGAACAGCTCGGGTAGATGGATGACGTGGCCGTAGTCGCTGCGCAGGTCTTTCTGTTCGTCATCGCGCGTGTCGCCGGGCTTGTCGAGCCGGAGTGCAAATTGCGTGACGCCAAGCTTCTCGTATCGCGGATTGGAGAAGTAGCCCATCGACCCCTCCACGCTGAGGTAGTTGTAGCCGGGCAGCAGTTCTTCGATGTATTGAATCTCGCGCAAGGCCGTGATCGGCCAGACCGGCTTGGGGCCTTTTACGCCGACCAGGCCCCAGCCTTTGAAGCGCCTCTGAGAACCGGGGCGCTCGGCTTCCCACGCTTGTCGATCTTTGTCCGTGCCAATGCTGTGTGGGCCAATCAAATGCTTCGAGCTCGGAATCATGTAGAACGCCCGGTAGTTGTACTTCGTGCTGGACACGCTGGGCAATTGCAGACTCGACTTGTAGTAAATCTCGAAGCCATGCGCGGTGCGTCGGCTACAGGCTTCCTTGTTGCCGCCAAAGCCGCAGTTCTCCGCGCCTTCGTACACCAGCTTGTAGGCAATCGCCTCGGCGCCTTTCAAGGTCTTGTCGATGAACTCGCTAGGCATGCAGTAGGCAGCCGCGAACTCGGGCGTCACCACCCACAGGTAGTCGTCCTTGGTGTAGCGGCTCTTGCCAGGGCGCGGACCGCTGTAGTAACCCACGGGACAGCTTTGGTAAGCCGCTTTAACCTCGGCCTGGCGTCATGGCTGTGGGCGCTTCGCTGCTCAGCGCCGGTGTCTGCGCGCTGGCAGCTAATGGCGTCATGCAGAGCAGGGCCAGAACTGCACCCCACACATTCGATGGTTTGGAAGCTCGCCTTGAGGTGGTGATTTTGGTCATGGGTAGCCTACTGGGTTGAATGGTTTGGGTGATGGTTTCGCGGCGTATGGTGGATGGGTCGCGAGCATTGGTGCGGCCTGCACGGCGTTTATTGCCCGCAATCCTTGCTGCATGCGCCTCTCGGCTCGCAGCATTCGTTCGTCTTGGTGTGAATTCAAGGTTTCATCCCGTGATTTCGATTGCAAAAGCATTCCGTGTTCAACATCCGTCTCATCGCTTGATCCCCGCCTCCAACCGCGCCTTCACCGCCCTCGCCTCATACACCCCCTGCGCGCTCGCAGGCAGCGCACCCCTGTCCGGCGCCGCCCCCTTGAACAAGCGCATGACGATGGTCGAAGAAGTGGTGGTGCCATACGGCCCGGTGCTCGAAAACGCCCCACCCTTCAACACCACAAAGCCATCAAAGCCGCGCTCCAGCGCGATCTCCGCGCAGCGGTACAGCGCGTAGTCGCGCGCCGTGCCGGCATCAGCCGTGGCGCCGGTCAGGTAGTTCACGCTCACCGTGGTGGCGTCGATGTTGGTGCTGGAGTAACCGCTTGCGCCCCAGAACGGCGCCGGTTTGTAGATGGCGGCGCAGGCGCTGAGCAGGCTGGCGGTTAGCGCGAGCACCAGCACCGCGATGAACCGCTTGCGGCGGGAGCAGCGGGCACGAGCGTGCGCCCACGTAGCCCGTGTGTGATGGATGCGCATGGTGAATCTCCTCCCCGTGTGCTGGCTGGCAGCATTTCTGTTGCCGGTTATTCTTGCAGGCCGATGGCATGTTTTCTTGTAAGCGGTGCTGGGCGTGGCGCAATTCTTTGGGCCTTATTACCCAGGCCCGCCGAACCTGCATGCGGGTGGCTGGGCAGGTTCACGTGGCAACATCGACTGTGCCAAAAAAAATATCAGCCCAACCGCCTAGAATGAAAAAAATCCTGAACATCTGAAAGAAAAATGGACCTGATCGGGTATGAGTTCCTGCGCACCAGCTTGTCGTTAAGCGCCTTCCCGGTGCGGCGCCCGGCACGGGTCCGACCGGTCACACGGGTTCAGGACGAGGGCGATTATCTGGCGGTGCCGCGGGATGTGGCGCCTGCCACGTCCGCCGCGCTGGACCACCTGCTATTTGCCCTGAAGCATGAGGGCACCAACCTGGCCATCTTGGTTCAGACGATGGAGCGTTTGGCCCCCGACACCCTGTTGGGCGCTCTGCGCCATTCGCCAAACGGGGCTTATGTCCGCATTGCCTGTTTTCTTTGGGAAGTGTCGACCGGCCAGACTTTGTCTGACCTGCCTGCCATCGGCGGGCCTGTGGCGGACGTGTTCGACCCCCGGCGTTACGTCACCGGTCGCAGCCAGCGCAACTCCAAGTGGCGCGTCAACTTCAATGGGCTTGGCACACCGGCCTACTGTGCCACCGTGGAACGGTCAGCGATGGTACAGACCGGCATCAACGCGGATGTGCTGAGCCAAGTCAACGCGTTCTTGGGCGGCCTGCAGCCGGGCTTGATGGACCGTGCCCTGGCTTGGGCCTACCTACACGAGACCGAAGGCTCGTTTGCCATTGAGCGAGAGGCCCCCGATGAGGACAAAGCCCGCAACTTTGTCCGACTGCTGCAACAAGCCCATGAAGGCCGCCCGGTTACCGAACAGTATTTGGTCGAGCTGCAGTCGTCTGCGGTGACCAACCCGTTTAGCAAGGCGGTGCAGTTTCGCACCGAGCAAAACTGGCTGCGCGGGCCGGCCCGTGGTGCCGCTGGCATCACTTACCTGCCCCCCCCGCCTGACCTGGCGCATGAACTGATGCGGCAGTGGATGGTGTTTGCCAACACGGCGCCCCAGCAACCGGAGCTAGACCCGATTGTTGCGGCGTCGATCGCGTCATTCGGCCTGGTCTTCATTCACCCGTTCATGGATGGCAACGGTCGCCTGTCCAGGTTCATGTTCCACCAGGCCTTGTGCCAATCCGGGCGCCTGGCCAACGGATTGATCTTGCCGGTATCGGTGGCCATGAAACGCCACGAAGAGGACTACCTGCAAACCCTGAAGGCGTTTTCAATGCCCGCGCGAGAACTGTGGAGGGTTCGATGGATCGATGAGGGGCGGTACGACTTTGAGTTCACCGGCCATCCGTCCATTTACCGGTACTGGGATGCCACCGGTTGCGTTGAGTTTGGTTTTCGGATGGCGCAGCAAGCGCTGGATGTGGAACTGCAACAGGAAGCCGCTTTTCTGCAACGCTACGACGACTTGTACCGTCAAATCAATGCGCGCTACGACGTGCAGGCCAATGACTTGGCAGACCTGATTTTGATGTGTTTGCAGAATGGCGGCGTGGTGTCCAAGAATCGCCGCAAGCAGTTTTCCGGGCGTGTGCCTGAGGGACTGTTTGACTATTTGGAAAACTGCGCTCGCCCCGCCGGACCGACCTGACGCCCGTCGGCGCCACGTTGGTTGGGCGACAGCAGGGGCGCTGGGTGCTCGTGCCATGCGGTCCGCTGGTCGAAAACGCCCCGCCCTTCAACACCACAAACCCATCAAAGCCCCGCTCCAGCGTGATTTCCGCGCCGGGTACAGCGCGTGGTCGCGCGCCGTGTCGGGGTCTGCCGTCCTTCCGGTCAGGTGGATCACGCTGACGGTGCTGGCGTCGATGTCGGTGCTAGAGTAACCGCCGATGCCCCAGAACGGCGCGGCTCTGCAGAAGGCGGCGCCGTGATTCAGTGCTTGTGCTCGGCCATGCCCGGCATCGGCGCCTTGGCACTGACTGGCACTTTGAGTTCGAGCTTGCTCTCCACGCCCTTGGCGTCCTTGAAGGTCAGGGTCAACGGCACAGTGCTGTCCGCGGCCAGCGGTGCTTTCAGGTCCATCAGCATCACGTGGTAGCCGCCGGGCTTCAACTCAACTGCCTTGCCAGCGGGCAGGTCCAGACCGCCTTCGACCGCGCGCATCTTCATCACGCCGCCATCCATCTTCATCTCGTGCACCTCGGTTACGCCTGCCGAGCTTGACGACGCGCCGACCAGCTTGGCACCATCTTTGGCAGTGATTTTCATGAAGGCGCCGGTGGCCTTCTGACCCGTTACGGTGGCGCGCGCCCAGGCGTCTTTGACCTCGACGCTTTGGGCGTAAACGGCGCCGCAGCCCAGTGCGGCAATCAGGGCAAGTGCTTTCAGTTTCATAACAGTCTCCAAGGGGTTAACAGAACAAACATTTCAATCAGCGCGACATCATGCCAGCCATTTCTTGAGCATGGCTGGCTCGGGCGGGCCAATGCAGCGCTGGACCGCGCCAGCGCGACTCAGCAGCACGATGTAGGGCGTGACGTTGGGCCACTTGGGGTCCACGCTCTGGCGGATCGCCGGAGCAAAACCGTCAAAGGCAAAGAACTTGGTGGCACCGGCGTAGTGGTGCGCATGGGCGAGCACGCGCTCGGCGGGCACGTCCATCACGACCGCCGCCAACTCCACCTTCTGGCGCGAAGCCTTGATGAAGGCCTGCAACTTGTCAAAGGCATCCGGGCAGGTCGAGCAATAGGTGGTAGTGAACACATAGGCAGCCGGGCGCGGGCCGGTCTGCTGCAGTCTGGCCCATGTTGTTTCATCGAAATCTGCTACTGAATTTGCAGCAAACGGGCTAGCTTGGCCATGCTTCGCATGCGGATTGGCCCATGAGACCAGGGGCACCATGGCAGCCGCGCCGAGCAGCCTGCGCCGTGGCCAGCGTGGTGCATTGGCCGCGATCAGGGAGTGTTCAGAAAGCGAGTTCATAAACCTGTACCTCCTTGGCCTGACGCCACACCACCGCCATGCGTGGGCCCTGCTGCACCAGGCGGGGAAAGTCGTTGTCGCCGCTGGCCTGGCCGAGTGTGCTGGCGCGGAAGGTCTTGCCGCCGTCAAGCGACAGCCAGGCCTTGAGCGTGCTGGTCATGCCATCGACGCTGCGCCACACCACCGCCACGCGGCTACCGTGCGCCGCCACGCTGGCGTGCTCGGCGCGATCATCGGGCAGAAGCTGCACGGTGCCCTCCACCGGGTTGCCGTCGGAATGCAGGCGCCCATAACGCACGCCACTCACCTTGGCGGCGCCCTGCTCGCGAATCCCGAACCACACAGCATGAAAGCCATCGCCCGTGGCAGCCAGGCTGGGGCCGTGGTGCGGGCAGCCATCAACCCGCCATTCGTCATAGGTGGCGCGCACAATGGAGGACGCTGCCGGCGCGACGGCGCTCGTGAGCGCGGCGAAGGCATGGTCACGCACGTTGGGCTCGAACACATGGCGCCACATGGCGCGCTGCACACCGTCGGCGCCTAGCCCAAGCGCGATGCGGCAACACTCACAGGAGTGGTCCGCCACTTTGATGTCGGGCCCGAAACTGACTCCCTCATCTACCGACACATTGCGGTAGATGGCAGCACCTCGGTAACTCGATTTGTTGCCGACCTTGGGCGCGGCTTCCAGGTCGCGCTTGTCGATCCAGATGGTGTGCAGCGCACCCTTCGCGTCAAACCCAATGGACTCGAAGCGGTGGGTGATTTCCTGGCGGTCGGCATGCACCGTGAAGGGCGGCGAGAAGGTCTTGCCAGCGTCGAGCGAGCGCAACATGCGCACAAAGCCGCTGTTGGGTCTGGCCAGTGGTTGGGTGTATGCGACCAGCACGGTGCCAGAGGGTCCGAATACCAGCTTGGGATGGTTCTCGCCGTCTGCCGAGATCGGATCACCCCCGGTGTCAAGCAATCGAGGCGCCAGCCAAGTCGGCCCCTCGCCTGGTGCGAATGGTGGGGCGGTTTGCACAAACAGCTGCCCCTGAGGCGCCACCCCCACTACCCACAGGGCGCCATCGGGCGCGAACGCGGCGCTGATGCCCAACTGGGGCCGCGGTTTGCGCGCCGCGGGCTTGCTCGTCGCTGCAACCGGTGCGCTGGCCACCACGCCTTTGGGGGCTGGCTGATGCTGGCCATGATCTTGCTGTGCTTTCAGCGGCGCGCCCACCATACTTGACAAAAGTGCGACCAGGCACAAGAAGCGACATGGATGCAGGCGGTTCATCATGAGCTGCTCACTTCAGGCTATACGACAGCGATGTGTGCAGGCTGCGCTGTGGCAAGGTGTGGTGTTGCCAGGAGGGATTGTTCATCAGATTGTCGACGCCAAAGGCCCAGTCCCAGCCCTTGGCAAAACGCCAAGAGGCGCGTAGGTCCAGCTTGTTGACCTTGGACATGCCGCCGTACACGTTGTGGTTGGTATCGAGGTTGAGTTCGTTGGAATACGAGGCACTCTGGTAGCGCCAGGCAGCGGCCAGAAGCCAGTTTTCAATGCCACGGTAGCTTGCCTGCAAGGACGCGCGGGTGCGGGGAATGCGCAGCCACTGCTTGCCAACGGTAGCTGGATTACGGGTGTTTTCTTTCACGACCGCGTGGGCATAAGTGGCATTGGCCTCCAGGTCGAGCCCCGTGAGGCCCAGGTTGCTGGCCTGCCAGACGGCCTCGATGCCATCGGTCAGCACCCGGTCGACATTGCTGACGCGGCTGACGCTGGGCGTCACGGTGCTATCGGTCTGGCGCAGGATGGTGTCGGTGGAATCGTCGCGGAAGTAACTCATGCGCAGACTGTGTTGGTCCCAGGTCTTTTCGGCGGACAGCTCCAGAGCGGCGGACACCTCGGGCTTCAGGTTGGGGTCGCTGAAGGTGATGCCGGTGCCGGTCTTGGTGCCATTGAACAACTCGTCTACATTGGGAAAGCGCACACCCTTGCCAGCGCTGGCCTTGAGCACAAGGTCATCCATCGCAACCCAGGCCAATGACAGCTTGGGGCTGGAGGCATGCAGCGTGCGCTCGGGGTAAGCCGACTGCACCTGCGGCGTGCCGGCGAAGTATTGAGCGCCATCGAACGCGCGGAACTGCTCATAACGCAATCCGCCGGTCAGCGTCAATGCCGGGTGCAGGCGCCACGCGTCCTGCGCATAGACGGCGGTGATGGCCGTCTTGCCCTGGTAGTTCTGATTCAGCGTCGTCTCAGCATTGCGCCAATCGCTGGCGTTGTTGACCACGTTGGACAAGGTGTATTGGTTGCGGTGCAGCCCCATCAACAGGGCATGTTTGCCGCCGCCCCAATCCCCCGCAACGGGTGTGTAGGCGGCCTGCAGCTCAAAGGTATTCCAGCCGGTGCCGTCGCGCCGCGTCACGGTGCCAACGCCACCCAAGTCGGCCACGGGCGTGGGATTGGCGGCAGCGCGATTTGGGTCGGAGATGATCTTGTAATCGGTCGCCACCACCGAAGCGTTCCAGCCGGTCGCGTGCTTGGTCTTCCAGGTCAGTCCCAGTTGACGGTGGTTTTCGTCAACTTTGCTGGGGGCAAAGAAGTTGGTCGCGATGTTGAATGTGTTGAGGCCATCGCTGACCTTGCCGCCCCACACCGGATTGCCGCCTGTGTCACGCAGCCAGGTCTGGTTGGTCACGGTGCTGTCATTGCGCCACAGCGCCGCCCGGCCCTCGATCTCGGACGTGGCCGAGATGTCATAACCCAGGCGCAGGTTGAGCGTGTCTTGTACCGTATGGTCGGTCGAGGTCGATCCGAACAAGGCGCGCGATTGCCCCATTGAATTGACGTCATAGCGCACACCGGTGACCAGCGTGGTGGCGCCGGTAACCGTCGGGTAGGCGCCACTGCTCTGCACAACGTTCGCAAAGCCCTGTGGATGCCCTTCACTGTCCTGATGCTGCACCGCCACGGCGTACCAAATGCCATTGGTCAGGCGCGACGCCACGCGCGCCGAAGTCATGCTGCTGAGATAGGTGTCGCTATTTGCGTACTCATCGAAGGACTGACGATTGAACTTGATGCTGGCCGACGCTTCAACACCCTTGGGCTTGCGCTCGCTGATGACCACCGTGGTACCAATCGAGTTACCGGGATAGATGGCGGAAAACGGGCCGAAAAGCGCATCGACGCGCTCGATCGCCTCGTTGTTGACCATGTTCCAGCGTGGTGCATCAAAGCGCCCCAAAAAGTTGGAAATCAGGTAGCCATCCAGGTACACCAGGGATCGCCCCGGTTGTAGCGTGCCGTAGCTGCGCCCGGCCAGGTTGGCATTGCGGTCACCAAAAAAGCGCTTGCGCACTGTCAGGCTGGGCAGGTGCTCCAGCGCATCTTCCGGGTTGAACAGATTTTGCTCTTGCAACTGCTCGGCGGTGCGGCTGGCGGTGCTGTTGGGCAAGTTGGGGTCGAGCGGCGAGCGCATGCCCGAACCGGTGACGACCACCGCCTTGAGTTGGGCGTCGGTAGCCACGCCTTGAGCCAGGGCCGGTTGCGACAAGTTCGCTGAAAGAATGGGAAGGGCCCAGGACAGGGCCGTGACGAGGCGATTGAGTCGCATGACTACTCCAGAAACACATGAGAACGGGCAACTGCTGCGATGCACGCGCAGACAGCTGCAGACGGATCAGGGGTTCAGGAGTGAAGCGGCGGCCCGCGCGCCGGTGGCGGCACGGCGGTGAGTGATGCCAGTCGCGCGGCGGGAATGCCCTGCGCGAGATAGCCCAGGGGGAACAAGGGTGCGACAGTAAAGCTCAGTGTAGGAGGCGGCGCACCAACCGCAACGCACAGGGGGCAGTCCATCGAAACGGTAACCAGCTCCTGAAGACCTTCGTCGGTCTGCACCAGCACTTTCATCGCGCCAGAGCCCGTGCAGATCAACTCCATGGGCTGCGGCTTGATGACCGGCGACGCCACCGCCGCGCCAATCGACAACACAAACCAAACCAACACGAATCGTGCTAGCTGGCGGGCGTTGCGTAAAAAATGCATGCGCGGATTATGGCGGACAAGGCCACACCCGGCTTGACCTCGATCAAACACACTGGGGTTTACCCGGCGCATCATGGGGCATTCCATTCCACCAAGGTAGACCATGACCAACGTCCCGAATGCCTCCTTCAAACAACAACTGCTGACCCAACGCGCTGCCGTGGTGGAGCAGCTCAGCGCGCTGCGAGGCGGGCAAGTCGGTCGGGCCGAGGCTTCGGCCGAGCACTTCAGCGAAACCCAGGACTCACGCGCCCAGGTGAACACGGCGCGTGAGCTTGAGTTTGCCCTGGACGAACACGAGTCCGCCGAGCTGGCCGCCATCAATGCCGCACTGAGCCGGATCGAAGCCGGCACCTTTGGCCAGTGCACCGATTGCGGGGTGCAGATCCCCGATGCCCGCCTGCACGCGGCCCCCGAGGCGCCACGCTGCATCGCCTGCCAGACCGAGTTCGAGCGCAACCACGGCGGCGCCGTGAACTGAAGCCCACCAGGCCAGGTTGCATCGGATCGGCGCCAGGGCGGCAACGCCTGCTATTCTGGCGCCTAGAACTTAGCGGGGCAGACTGGCGCGTTGCGCCGGCCTGTCCTCATCCAACTGATGAACTACACCTTCGCCTCCGCCACGATCTTGCTGATCCTGATCACCGACCCGATCGGCAACATTCCCATCTTTGCCAACGCATTGCGCCACACCGCGCCCGAGCGTCGGCCATGGGTGATATTGCGCGAGGTGCTGATTGCCTTTGCCCTGCTGCTGACCTTCATGTTTGTCGGCGAGAGCTTTCTGCGGGTGATGAACCTGAGCGAGCTCTCCTTGCAGATCGCCGGTGGTGTGATACTGTTCCTGATCGCCTTGCGCATGATCTTTCCACCTTCTGATGCGCAGGCGCCGGAGCAAGTTGGCGAGCCGCTGATCGTGCCGCTGGCGATTCCCGCGATTGCCGGTCCCTCGGCGCTGGCCACGGTCTTGCTGCTGGTGTCACAAGCGCCCGAGCGGCGCATGGAGTGGATTGCCGCGCTGTGCGTCACCATGGCCGTCAGCGCTGTGGTGCTGGTGCTGGCCGAGCGCATTCAGCGCATCGCTGGCGAGCGCTTCGTGATGGCGCTGGAGCGCCTGATGGGCCTGGTGCTGGTAGCCGTCTCGATCGAGATGATGTTGCGCGGCATCAAGACCTTTGCCACGCAACTCGCCAGCCCGTGAGGGTGGATTGCCACGGCCTGCGGCCGCGCGATGACGACACTCCCCGCTAGGGCCGACCCGGCGCTACGACTTCCTGATCGATCGCGCCAAACACGCTGACTCCATCGAGGCCCTTCATTTCAATGCGGATGGTGTCGCCAAACTTCATGAATTCGGTGCTCGGGCTGCCGTCCTGAATCGTCTCTATTGCGCGCTTTTCAGCAATACAGCTGTAGCCCTTGGGCCATTCGGTCTTGCCTTTGACCTCGACACCCTTGTTGCTAACGGTGCCCGACCCAACGATGGAGCCGGCGCGTACGTTGCGGGTCTTGCAGATGTGCGCGATCAACTGGCCGAAATGAAAAGTCATCTCCGGCCCGGCCTCGCACATACCCACCTTGCGGCCATTCCAGGCCGACTGCAGCGTCAGGTGCACACGACCACCCTGCCAGGCCTCACCTAGTTCGTCCGGCGTCACGGCGACCGGGCTGAAAGCTGTGGCAGGTTTGCTCTGCAGGAAGCCAAAGCCCTTGGCCAGCTCGTCGGGAATCAAGTTACGCAGGCTGACATCATTGACCAGCAGCAACAGGCGCACACCTTCAAGCGCCTGCGCCGCAGTAGCGCCCATGCGCACGTCGCCGGTGATGGCGGCCACCTCGGCCTCAAAGTCGATGCCAAAGGCCTCGTTGGGGCACACCACGGGATCGCAGGGGCCAAGAAAATCGTCGCTCCCGCCCTGGTACATCAGGGGATCGGTGTAGAAGCTCTTGGGCACCTCGGCGCCGCGCGCCTGACGCACCAGCTCGACATGATTCAGGTAGGCCGATCCGTCAGCCCACTGGTAGGCGCGCGGCAGCGGCGCCATGCATTGACGCGGATCGAACGTAAAGGCATGGCGTGCCTTGCCGTGGTTGAGCGTCTCGTACACATCCTGCAGTTGCGGCGACAGGAAGTTCCAGTCGTCCAGCACCTGCTGCAGATGGTTGGCGATGTCGGTGGCAAAGTGGGCGCTGGTCAAATCGCGTGACACCACGACCAGTTGGCCATCACGCGAGCCGTCTTTGTAAGTAGCGAGTTTCATGTTCAGTGTGTCCGGGCTGGGCAAGCCCCATAGGGCGCGTGCTGGGTGGCGTATTGTTAAACTAATTTCGTCCGTCCCATGTCGCAAAGTCTAGTTCACTCCCTGCAAGCGCTCCCAGGCATGTCGCTCGCGCGCCTGCTGCTGTTGACCGGCGCAGTGTTGGCGGCGCACCTGCTGCTGCTTGGCGCGCCCAGGCTTCACTTTGACAGCAAGGCCCCGGCCATGGGGCGTGCCCTGAGCACCCGCACCATTGTGCGTCCCGGCCCAAGCCCGGCCTCGCTTGCCCCACCAACACCCCGCGCCGCCGCAGGGCCCGAACGACGCGCCACCCCCGCACGGCCGCGCAAACCTGCTCAACCCAGCACGACCGCCGCGGCGTTGGGTGACACGAGCGTGGCAGCGCCGCCCCCGGAGTTGTCGGTGCTGGGTCCAACACCCACCGAACCCCTTGCCCCCGAGTCGGCGTCGCCTGAACCCGCAGAGCAGGAGGCGGTCACCCGGCCGCCCCGCGAAGACGGCGTGTCGGCGCGCCTCTACAACTTTCCGGCATCGGCGCGCCTGAGCTATGAGATTGAGGCCGACCGATTCCCTTACACCGCCAGTGCGGCACTGGAGTGGCAGCACGACAGCAAGAGCTACCAGGCCAGCATGACGATTCGCAAGCTCGTCACGGTGCGCAGCCAGACCAGTGTGGGCAGCATCGGTGCTGACGGCCTGATGCCGACCCGCTTTGCCGACAGGTCCCGCAATGAAGTGGCTGCCCACTTTGATCGCGATGGGGGCAAAGTCACCTTCAGCGCCAACACCCCCGAAGCTGAGCTATTGACCGCCGCTCAGGACCAGCTTAGCCTGCCGCTGCAGCTGGCGGCGATGGTGGCAGCCGAACCTGAGAAGTTTGGCCGCGGGACCACGATCACGATTCAGGTCGTTGGGCCGCGCCAGGCCAGCCTGTGGCTACTCACCGTGGAGGGTCCCGAAACGCTGGCCTTGCCGATCGGCGAGCTCGGGACCCTTAAGCTGCAACGCAATCCGCGTCAGCCTTACGACCAGAAAGTCGAGTTGTGGCTGGCGCCCAGTCATGGCTACCTGCCGGCCCGCATTCGCCTGACCGATCCCAATGGCGCCTACCTGGACCAAAAACTGCAGTCCATCGAGGGCCTGTATTGACCCAGTTCCGTCGTCCGCAGACCACTTGAAATCGACCCAATCGTGGCCACCTGCGGGGTAATAGGGATTACGGGATAATCAGCCATGCACACGCTTTACGACTCTGAGTCATTTTCGGTCACCCACATGCTCGCCAACGCGGTCGTGATCGGGTCTGAACCCGAAGGTGACCAGGCGGCCACCGAGGCGGTACTGCTGGTTCCCCAACTGGCGCGACACGGCTTTGAGATCGTGGACAAACGCTCCGGCAAAGAGGTCTACCTCGACGGCTCCTGGGCCGAGCTGTTTCAACAGCATATTTCGGCCTGGCAAATCAAAACGCCCACCCAGGAAGAAGTTGAAGACACGCTCGAGGGCTATGCCGAGCTGGCGCAAAACCCGGTGGTGGTGCATTGACGGCCTGAGTCGGCCTGCCTTAGCCCGCTCTCGCGTTTCATATCGCGAGACCGAAGTGAAGATTTGGGTGAATTGTCCTGCGACAATCCGCCCATGAGCTCAACTTACATCCTTACTCTCTCCTGCCCGGATCGCAAAGGGCTGGTGCACGCCGTATCGGGCTTCCTGCTGAACCACGGTGGCAACATCGAAGAAGCTGCCCAGTACAACGACCACGACACCGGCCTGTTCTTCATGCGGGTGCAGTTTGCGTGCCGCCAGTTGACCTATGCCGATCTGAAAGCCCAGTTGGGCTTCTTCGCTGGGCCCCACAAAATGAAGCTCAGCCTGCACACCACGGCACAGCCGGTGCGCACGGTGCTGATGGTGAGCAAGGAAGGGCATTGCCTCAACGACCTGCTGTTTCGATGGAAGAGCGGCCTGCTGCCGATCGACATCCGGGCCATCATTTCCAATCACAAGGATTTCTATCAACTCGCTGCCAGCTACAACGTCCCCTTTCACCACCTGCCGGTGCAAGTCGATACCAAAGAACGTGTGGAAGCGCGACAGTACGAGATCATCCAGAACGAGGGCGCTGAACTGGTGGTGCTGGCGCGCTACATGCAGATTCTGAGCAACGATCTGTGCCAGAAGCTGGCCGGGCGGGCGATCAATATCCACCACTCGTTCCTGCCCAGTTTCAAGGGCGCAAAACCCTACTACCAGGCGCACGACCGAGGCGTCAAGCTGATCGGCGCCACCGCGCACTATGTAACGGCAGATCTTGACGAGGGACCGATCATCGAGCAGGATGTGACGCGCGTGGAGCACAGCAAGACGGTCGAAGACCTGACCGCCATGGGGCGCGACACCGAGAGCCAAGTGCTGGCCCGTGCCGTCAAGTGGCACAGCGAACACCGGGTCATCCTTAACGGACACAAGACAGTGATCTTCAAGTAGACGGGGTCGCGCTTGAACAAGCCCACCCAAGCTGATCCGCGACACAGGACGGACGAGTTCGCGCAGGGAGCCTTCCAACCGCACGGACTGGTGGAGGTGTGGCTTGATGGGCGCATCCTTCGCTACGACGCCGTCGGTCCCTTCAATCGGGAACTGGTTCGCGCCATTGCGAAGGCGCAGCACGACATCATGGTGGCCGCCAAGGCACGTGGCCCTTGTGTGGAGATTGTCACCATACGGGAGAGCGCGCTGGTCACCTCCGATGGGCTGGCCGAGCTGGCCGCCATCCTGCATGACGTCAACCACCAGGGTCTGGCGCCACTGGCTGTTGCCTATGTCATGGCGCCAGAGGTGGAGGGTGCCAGCATCATGGCACCCGTGTTCCGCAGCCGCTACCAGAGTCAGGGGCGCGTCTTTGAGCTGTTCGACCGGCTGGAAGACGCCCAGACGTGGGCGCTGGGCTTGCTTGGGACCCGCTGAGCTCAGCGCGCGGCAGAACGCGTCGCCATGGCCTCGCCCATGCGCACCGGTCGGGTCGCGGTCCAATCCGGATTGAACTCAAGTGCTCCTTTGGGGAAAAGCATCACCACGGTCGAGCCGAGCAGAAAGCGACCCATCTCCTGCCCCTGATTGAGCTCAATTCTCTGGTCGTCATAACGCCACTCGCGCACCTTGCCGGGACGCGGTGGGTTGACCACACCATGCCAGACTGTCGCCATGCTGCCAACGATGGTGGCCCCAACCAGAGTGAGCACGAACGGTCCGTCCCGGGACTCGAACACACACACCACGCGCTCGTTGCGGGCAAACAGCCCCGGCACGCCACGCGCCGTTGTCGGATTAACAGAAAACAGTGCGCCCGGCACATAGATCATGCGCAACAAACGGCCATCGCAGGGCATATGAATGCGGTGGTAGTCACGCGGGCTCAGGTACAGCGTGGCAAAACTGCCGTCCACGAACTGCGCGCCGAGGTCGGCATCGCCGCCCACCAGCGCAGTGGTCGAATACTGGTGTCCCTTGGCCTGAAAGATCTGGCCGCGCTCGACGGCGCCAAACTGGCTGATGGCGCCGTCAACCGGGCAGATTAGGTCCGCCTGAGCCAGGGGACGGGCACCGGCCTCCAATTCACGCGTGAAAAACTCGTTAAACGTAGGATAGCTGGAGGTGTCCGGGTTGGCCGCCTCCGCCATGTTCACCTTGTAGCGTTGGACGAACCAGTCAATCACCGAGGTGGTCAGTCGGCCAGCGCGGGCGCCAGCCGCTTTGCCCGCCAGCGCCGTCAGGGCCTGCTTGGGCAAGAGGTATTGCGGCAGCACGGCCAGACGATCAGACATAGAGGCTACCGGTAGTGGGCAAGGGGGCGTATTGTAGCGAGCGTGTCGATTTCGAAGATGTGACAATGCCAACATGAGCGCCGCGTCGGGCCGCTCCCAAGCAAGCTCGCACCGCAATGCGAAGCATGGAGGTTACCCAATGAGCGCCGCGCGCATTCCCCCGATTCAATGTCTGCTGACTTTCGAGGCGCTGGCGCGCCTGCGCAGCGTGACGCAGACCTCCGAGGAGCTGTGCGTCACGCCCAGCGCCGTGAGCCACCGGGTGAAGCAGCTCGAACAGATCATCGGCACCAAGCTGTTTGGCCGTGCCGATTTTTCGCTCACCACCGAGGGTAGCGAGTACCTGGCCCATGTGCGCGAGGGACTGGCAAATCTTCAGAAGTTCCCAATCTCCGCGGCAGCGCCCGGCAAACGCAAGCTGCGCCTGGCCGTCACACCGACCTTCTCCCGCTCGATCCTGATTCCCCGCCTGCGTCAGTTCACCGACGCCTACCCCGAAATCGATTTGACGTTGCAGGTGTCGATTCCGCTGCTGGACGTGGTGGCGGAAGACGCCGATCTAATGATTCGGTTCGGCGCTGGGCGTTATGCCGACATGGAATACGTGTGCCTGCTCAAGGACGAAGTCACGCCGCTGGCTTCGCCCACATACGTGCGCGAGCGTGGTCCGTTTGTGGCGCCCGAGGACCTGGAAGGCGAAGCTCTGCTGCGCAGTCCGCTGGAGCCATGGCGCACCTGGTTTGCTGCCAACAACCTGGATTGGCCCGAACCCATTGAGGGCTCGCAGTTCAATGACATCGGCCTGATGTGCGACGCCGCCGCCGCCGGCATGGGGGTGGCGTTGGTGCGCCTCAAACTCGGCGCCCCGTGGCTGGAACGCGGCACGCTGGTGCGACTGTATGAACGCGCGGTGCCCAGCCCCCACGCCCACTACCTGTGCTGGCGCACCGGCATGATGGACCGTTGGGAATGTTCGGCGTTTGCGGAGTGGTTGAAGAAGGCGGTGGGGTGAGGGGGTGACGGTTTAGAATCGGTGCGGCGCCAAGTTACCTGCAAATACTAAAGTGCTGGTTTAGAATTTGCACATTATGCTGTCGCGCCATGTCCAAACTCACCTGCAAACGCTGCTGACACACTTCCCCTGTGTCGTACTTACCGGCGTGCGCCAATGCGGCAAGACCACACTGCTTGGGTCGCTCCTGGGGGATTGGCAACGCTTCGACATGGAGAACGCAACTGATCGGGCGCAGGTTCTGGCCGACCCCGATTTGTTCCTACGCTTGCACGCCAACAAGCTGTTGATCGACGAAGCCCAATTGGCGCCACCCCTGTTCGCCGCCTTGCGCGTAGCGATAGACCGGGATCGCTCACGCAAAGGGCGGTTCCTGCTGTCAGGCTCCAGTTCGCCTGAACTGGTCAAGCAGATCTCCGAAAGCCTGGCGGGCAGAGTGGCGCGCATCGAGATGGCGCCGCTAAGCCTGTCCGAGGCGTGGCAACTGCCACCGTCACAGCTATATCCTTTGTTGGCAGAGCGCGCGAACATCGCAGACATCCAAGCGGCGGCAGCGGGGCGACTGAGCGCCACACAGGTTCGCGACTACTGGTTTCAAGGCGGTTATCCCGAGCCCTGGATGAACCAGGACGAAACCTTCCGAGGCCTGTGGGCGCGCCACTACATTGATGCCTACTTGCTCCGGGATATTGGTGCGCTGTTCCCCACCCTGAATCGGGATCGTTTTCGCCAATTCATCGCCCTGCTGAGCCAACTCTCGGGCAGCATCCTGAACAACGCCGACATTGCCAGAACGCTTGGCATCAGCGAACCCACTGTGCGCGACTGGCTGCGCATCGCCCACGACACGTTTTTGTGGCGGCATGTACCCGCCTGGGACCGCTCCGCCGCGAAGCAACTGGTCAAACATCCCAAAGGCTTCCTGCGCGACAGCGGTTTGCTGCATCGGCTACTACGCATCGCCGATCACGACATGCTGGTCACCCACCCTGCGGTCGGCAAGTCTTGGGAGGGCATGGTGGTGGAAACCTTGTTGCGCGGTTTCGAGAACGCTGGTATCGAGGTCGAGCCTTTTCACTACCGCACCCGTGGTGGCGCGGAGATCGACTTGATTTTGGAAGGGCAGTTTGGCAACGGCCACCTGCTGCCAATCGAAATCAAGCTGACCCAACACAGCGACAAGCGCGCCCTACGCGTCATAACCGAATTCGTCGCCGCACACGGCTGCCCACTCGGACTGGTCATCAACAACGACGAACGCCCGCGCTGGCTCAACGAGCGGGTGCTGGCGATACCGGCGGCGTGCCTTTGAGTCCGGCAATCAGACTCCGCGATGTCGATTCATGCATCCCGGAACCCGGCACTATTGCGGCTCGAACTTGACGATCTCGCCGCTGTCTCTCTTCATGTGCAAGGTATTCGAGTGCTCCATCACCGAGTTGCAGGAGTCACCAACCTTGCGGCCGTTGTGACACAACCGTCCATCCTCAGTTCGCCACTTCCCTGAGTCTTTAAAGCCGCCGCTGTTAAAGAAGAAGTAGCCATCATCTCTGTACTCCCACCGCCAATTGCCCCCATCGGCCAGCTTGACTGTGAAGATCTTTCCCGCAAGCCGCCCACGTATGTCCGCCGCAGTTGGCGCAACCGCACCATCTGGAAAATTCTGCGCGGGCGCTGCCGTTTGCGCGAGCGCTCCAAAGGCTGCACCGGCAAGCAACCCTGTCGCTATCAACTTCTTCATGAAAGTCCCCTCCTTGTTTTCGACCATGGAACCACATGGAACGTGGCGGCCTTGCCCCCGCACAGCATCCACGCAGACTGTTGGATCAATGGATTAAGTCGGCAACCTCGATCATGAACATCGAAGCGTCTCGCGCCGTCACTCGCCCAGCAAATTCTAAGACAGGTTGACAGCCCCCTATCTGTTTTCACGGAGGGCTGAAAGTTTCCTCATCCCACGCGACGACGTTTGGGCGTAAAGTGTTCGAACCGACCTTGGAGACGCCCCACCATGAACGCCCCGCTTCCATCCAGCCAAGCCGAGATCCTGCGACGCAACGAGCGTCAGGCGCAAGTGGTGCAGGCCCTGCAGGAGGTGCTGCCGGCCCACGCCCTGCTGTGGCACCGCGAGGACACCACGCCCTATGAGTGTGACGGCCTGACCGCCTACCGTGAGCGGCCGCTGGTGGTGGCGCTGCCGGAGACCTATGAACAGGTGCAGGCGGTGCTGCGCACCTGCCACGCCCTGGACGTGCCGGTGGTGGCGCGTGGCGCCGGCACCGGCTTGTCGGGCGGAGCCTTACCCCATAAGCTGGGGGTGACGCTGAGCCTGGCCAAGTTCAACAAGATCCTGAAACTCGATCCGGTCAGCCGCACGGCGCTGGTGCAAGGCGGCGTACGCAACCTGGCCATCAGCGAAGCGGCCGCGCCGCATGGCCTGTACTACGCTCCCGACCCGTCGAGCCAGATTGCCTGCACCATCGGTGGCAACGTGGCCGAAAACGCCGGCGGCGTGCACTGCCTGAAATACGGGTTGACGATTCACAACGTGCTCAAGGTCAAGGGCTTCACGATAGAGGGAGACGAGGTCGAGTTTGGTGGCGAAGCGCTCGACACGCCGGGGCTGGACCTGCTCAGCATCGTCATCGGCTCGGAGGGCATGTTGGCCGTGACCATCGAAGTCACCGTCAAGCTGGTGCCCAAACCGCAACTGGCGCGCTGCATCATGGCCAGCTTTGACGACATCCGCAAGGCCGGTGACGCGGTGGCCAGCGTGATTGCGGCCGGCATCATTCCGGCCGGGCTGGAGATGATGGACAAACCTATGACCGCTGCCGTGGAGGACTATGTTCATGCCGGCTACGACCTGAATGCTGAAGCCATCTTGTTGTGCGAAAGTGATGGCACACCCGAAGAGGTGGAGGAAGAAATCGGACGCATGAGCGCCGTGCTGCGCACCTGCGGCGCCACCGCCATCGCGGTCAGCCGCGATGAGGCCGAGCGCCTGCGGTTCTGGAGCGGGCGCAAAAACGCCTTTCCGGCCTCGGGGCGGATCAGCCCCGACTACATGTGCATGGATTCGACCATTCCCCGCAAGCGTCTGGCCGACATCCTGCTGGCCATCGCCGAAATGGAAAAACGCTACGGCCTGCGCTGCGCCAACGTATTCCACGCCGGCGATGGCAACCTGCACCCGCTGATTCTGTTCGACGCCAACGACGCTGACCAGTTGCGCCGCTGTGAACTGTTTGGCGCCGAGATCATGGAGACCAGCGTCGCGATGGGCGGCACCATCTCAGGCGAGCACGGCGTGGGCGTGGAGAAGCTCAACTCCATGTGTGTGCAGTTCTCGCGCGAGGAGTGCGAGCAGATGTTTGGCGTCAAACGTGCGTTCGACGCCAAGGGCCTGCTCAACCCCGGCAAGGTCATCCCCACGCTGAACCGCTGCGCCGACTACGGCAAGATGCTGGTGCGCAATGGCGTGGTGTCGCACCCGGATTTGCCAAGATTCTAGGGAAGCGCTCGTCAGCGCAATCGATCGCTACCAAGTATCGACATACCCGCCGGGCGCCGCCGCGACGGGCGCCGACTGAAGACCCCGCACCAACCAAGCACGCGTCTCAGTCGGGTCAATCACGGCGTCGATCTCCAGTGTGGCCGCCATGTTCAGCGCGCTGCCGTTGTCCACTTGCTTGGCCAGCAGTTGTGCAAACAAGTCGTCGCGCTTCGGCCCTTGCGGCTGCGCCTCCAATTCCTTGCGGTAGCCCAGGCGCACTGCGCCTTCCAGCCCCATGGCGCCGAACTCGCCGGTGGGCCAAGCGGCCGTGAACAATGGCGCGTGAAAGCCACCTGCCGTCATGGCCATGGCGCCCAGGCCGTAACCCTTGCGCAACACCACACTCATGTACGGGACACGCAAATGCGCCGCTGCCACGAACATGCGGCTGACATGGCGTACCTGGGCCTGCGTCTCGATCTCGGGGCCGACCATGAAGCCGGGGGTATCCACCAGGCTGATGAGCGGCAGTCCGTGCGCGTTGCACAGTTGCATGAAGCGCGCCGCTTTGTCGGCCGCGTCGGCGTCGATGGCACCGCCCAGGTGCTGTGGGTTGTTGGCCAGCAGGCCCACGGCGCGGCCTTCGATGCGTGCCAGCGCGGTGTGAATGCCCTGACCGAAACCGCTGCGCAGAGGCAACAGACTGCCCGCATCCGCCAAGCCGGCCATGGCCTGGCGTGTGTCGTAGACACGCAGCCGGTTCTCGGGCACCACGTCCCTCAAGGTCTGCGCATCGGGCGCAACCCAGTCGCGCGCGCGCCCTTGAAAGAACGACAGGTAGTGTCGCGCTGCGGCCACCGCCGCCGCTTCGTCGGCCACCAGCACATCGATGACCCCGTTGCCATGCTGCACGCCACTCGGACCAATCTGCTCCGGGCTGAAGACGCCCAGGCCACCGCCCTCGACCATGGCCGGGCCGCCCATGCCGATGTTGCTGGCCTGCGTGGCGATGATCACATCGCTGCAGCCCAAGAGCGCCGCGTTGCCGGCAAAGCAGCGCCCCGCCACGATGCCCACCACCGGCACCTGGCCGTTCAAGCGGGCATAGCTGGCGAAGGTACTCACGTGCAGCCCGGCCACGATCGGCATATCCACGTCACCCGGACGGCCGCCGCCGCCTTCGGCAAACAGCACCACCGGCAGCTTGTGCTGTAGCGCCAGGCCCAGCATGCGATCGGTCTTCTGGTGGTTGCGCAGGCCCTGGGTGCCAGCCAGCACGGTGGCGTCGTAGGCCATCACCACCACCCGCGAGTGCTCGGCACCAAACAGCGCCCGGTTGACGTTGCCGATGCCGGTCACCATGCCGTCGGCCGGGGTGTTGCGCACCAAATCTTCCTCACTGCGGCGGCGGCGTTGCGCCGCCACGGCCAATGCGCCGTACTCGGTAAACGAGCCCGCATCGCACAAGTCGGCGATGTTCTCGCGGGCGGTGCGCAAGCCCAGCGCATGACGCTTGGCCACGGCTTCTGGACGGTTGGCGTCCAGCGTGAACGCATGGCGTGCCTGCGAGCGCTGCAGGTCGGCGCGCGGCCCGACTGTTGATCCCGCTGCATTGTTGGTGCCCGTGGAGTGGTCCGATGGTTTCAGGGCGACGTCGGGTGCCCCAACTTTATCCGTCATATCAGCGTCCAAGCCGCATGCATGATTACCCGGTAGCTGTATATTTGATAGCACGTCACCGACCTGCACGCTGTCGCCTGGCGCGAAGAAGCACTCGCCAATCACGCCGTCCCGGTCGACCCGCAACTCGTGCTCCATCTTCATGGCTTCCAGAATCAGCAACACTTCGCCTGCCCGAACGTGTGCGCCGGGCTGCACCAGCCACTGAACAATTTGTGCCTGCAGAGGGGAGCGGATTGGGGTCATGCGCAGATTCTGCTGCAAGGCCACGGGTCGCGCGGTCAAGCGGGTGACAGGCGGCCACCCCGATACGCCGATGCCAACCCGCCACGCGGACGACTTCCAGCAAGCCTGAGACGTATCGAGCCGGCGACGCACAAACGTCCTTGAAGTCCTTGAGCCACAATGCCCCCATGAACCTTGCTCCCCTGATCGAACTCACCCGCGGTGGCACGCGGGAATGCCTGCACTTCGGTGCCGTGGCAGTGGTCAATCGCCACCAGCGCCTGCTCGCCCACGCTGGTGATCCCCATTGGTTGAGCTTCACACGGTCCACGCTCAAGGCCCTGCAGGCCCTGCCTTTTATTCAAGGCGGCGGCGCGGCACACTTCGGTTTTTTGCCACAGCAGGTGGCGCTAATGTGCGCCAGCCACAATGGCGAGGACGGTCATGTGGTGCAGGTGCAAGGCATGTTGGACAAGGCCGGACTGAGCTACAAAGCCCTGCGCTGCGGCTGCCATGTGCCGGGCATCTTCACGCAGTTGGAAACAGCGCCACCGCCGGACCTGCGCTACGACGAGCGGCACAACAATTGCAGCGGCAAACACGCCGGGTTTCTGGCCTATTGCGTGCAGCACGGCCTGGACCTTGAGGACTACCTTGAACCGATGCACCCTCTGCAGCAAGCCATCCGCCGCGACGTTGCTCGCGCGGTGGGACTAGATCCGCAGGACTTGAGGCTGGGTATCGACGGTTGCTCTGCGCCGAATTACGCGATGCCTCTTTCTGCGCTGGCCTACGGCTACGCCCGTCTGGCCAGCGGCGTCCTCGATGATGAATTTGGCGTGAGTTTCTCCACCCTGGGTGAGGCCATGACCGCGCACCCCGACATGGTTTCCGGCCAGCGTCGCAACGACCTGGCGTTCATGCAAGCCGGTCGCGGCGACTGGGTCACCAAGGTTGGTGCCGACGGTGTGCAGGTGGTGGCCAGCAAGAGTCGCGGCGAGGCCTTTGCGATCAAGATCATCGACGCCAACAAGCCGGCCCTGTTTGCCGCCAGCGTCGAAGTGCTGGAGCAACTCGGCTGGCTTGATGACGCGCAGCGTGAGAGTCTGTTGCCTTGGCGCGCTCAGCCTCTCTTCAATGCTCGTGGCCTGCTTGTCGGCGAGCGTCGACCCGTGTTCCAATTGCAGGCGCCCTGAGCCCGGCGCTCGCCACGGGCCATACGACCCGCACGACCTGGACAAGATCATGAAAAAACTCTCCCTGCTGGACCTGGCTTTCTTTGTTGCCGAGTCCGAAGCCAGCCCCAAACACGTAGCGGGTTTGCTGATCTTCAAGAAGCCGCCTGGGGCAGGGGCCTCTTTCGTCAAGAACCTCTACCGCGACTACCTGACTGCCAGCGACGTCAAAGCTCCGTTCAACCGCGTCATCCAGTTCTCGTTGTCGGCCATGCCGAGTTGGCGCACACTCGACAAGGTTGATCTGAGCCAACACATCTTCTACGACAGACTTAAAAAGGGTCACAACGACCGGCGTGCGCTGTATGCCTTTGTGTCGAAGTTGCACACCCCGCGTTTGAACCGCAGCCGCCCCTTGTGGGAAGTGCATGTGATCGACGGACTGCCTGACGGCACCTTCGCGCTGTACCAGAAGATGCACCACGCGGTGGCGGATGGTGTCACCATGGCGCGCTGGACTGCTCAGGGATTCTCCGAACGCGCTGATGACATGACACAAGAACCGATCTGGACCGTGTCGCACAGTTCGGGTGGGCGCACCCGCTTCAAAGACGAAATGATGAAGTCCGTCTGGGCGCAGGTCGCCAGCAATGGCAAGCGTGTGCTGGGTATTGGACGGCTGGCGGCGATGCTGCTTCTGGAAAGTGTCACGCTCACCAAGAATGCCATTGCCCTGCCCTTTGTCGCCAGTGCCGACACGCCGCTGACGGGCCAGGTTACCGCCGGTCGGCAATTTGCCACGGCGGCAGTGTCGATGGAACGCGTCAACGACATCCGTGAGCGCACGCGCTCCACGCTCAATCATGTCGCGTTGACATGCGTTGACGCGGCGCTGCATCGCTACTTGCACGACCAGGGCGTGCAGCTCAAGCGCCCGATCACCATTCAGATGCCAGTCAACCTCCGCGCTGAAGGCGAGCGGAGCGTGGGTAACAAGATTGGAATCATTCAGGTGGAGCTGTCAGCGCCGACCGACGACCCCTACGTACGCCTGCGTAACATCGGTTTTTCCTTGCGCAATGTGCGCACCATGATCGACAGCGTGGCACCGGAGGCGATTGAGTCCTACACGCTCATCACTGGCTTGTTCGGCCAGATCGCCGAGATGCTGAACCTTAGCAAACAACTACCTCCCACGGGCAACACGCTGGTATCAAACGTGCCGGGGCCCAAGCATCCGCTGTACCTGCGTGGCGCGCGCATGTTGGAAATGCACCCGATCAGTACCCTGCCGCCAAGCAATCTGCTCAACATCACACTGTTTAGCTATGCCGGCGCGCTCTACTTCGGTCTGATCGCGACCAACGAGTTACCTAACCTCGAACGCTTGGGCGACTACGTGGTGGATGCCTTTGGCGAGCTTGAAGCGTCGGTTCGCAGCGCGCACTCCTAGGTGTTGAACGCCCGCGGCTCCGCCCGGTGAGGCGTCGCGATCGCTTTTCTTACCGATTTGGCAGCTGGTAGTGCCATTTCGATCGACATACGTGTCAAATCAGCAGAAATATCCTGTTTTGATTGACTTCGGGTTGTCATAACCTTGCGTCATGCGGTCATCTGACCGCGTTCAACTAGACGAGAGAGACTACCCTTATGACCCGCTACATTGACGTAATCAACGTGCAGGAGTTGGCCAGCCGCCTGGGCGTGGCCAACATGATGACCGAAATGGCCGGCTTTATCCGCGAAGACTATCTGCGCTGGGAACAGTTCCAGAAGTCACCGCGCACCGCCAACCACTCCGATGTAGGTGTGATCGAATTGATGCCAGCCTCGGATGAAAAACACTACGCCTTCAAGTACGTCAATGGTCATCCGCAGAATCCGACTCAGGGACTCTCCACCGTGATGGCCTTCGGGGTGCTAGCGGAAGTGGCGACTGGCTTTCCGATACTGCTGAGCGAACTGACCGTCACCACGGCGATGCGTACCGCCGCCACTTCCGCGATGGCGGCGCAGGCGCTGGCGCGACCCGACTGCCGCAGCATGGCGCTGATCGGCAACGGCGCCCAAAGCGAGTTCCAGGCGATTGCCTTCATCAGCATGCTGGGCATTACCGAACTGCGCTTGTATGACGTGGATCCGGCTGCAACGGACAAACTCGAAAGCAATCTGCGCGCCTGGGCCTCAACTGGCGGCACCGATCAGACGCTGACCATCATTCGATCGGCTTCAACAGCGCAGGCAGTGCGCGGCGCCGACATCGTGACCACCGTTACCGCTGACAAGACCAAGGCGACGATCCTGACGCTGGAGATGATCGAACCCGGCATGCACATCAATGGCGTCGGCGGTGATTGCCCCGGCAAGACCGAACTGGACCGCCGCATTCTGGAGCAAACCTACCAGGGCAACACGCGTGTATTTGCCGAGTACCTGCCGCAAACCCGCATCGAGGGCGAAGTACAACAAATGGATGCGGACTTCCCGGTCACAGAGCTTTGGCAGGTGCTCGCCGGGCACTCGCAAGGGCGTCAATCTGCGCAGCAGGTCACCATTTTTGATTCCGTCGGCTTCGCGCTGGAGGACTTCTCCGCACTGCGCTACCTGCACCATGTGGCCTTGGAGCAAGGTGTCGGATCCGAGATCCATTTGGTGCCGCAGATGCAGGACCCGAAGAACCTCTTTGGCGTCGTCGCCCCACGGACGTCAAGCCTGCGCCGGGCTGCATAAGCCGTTGCGGGGGCACCCGTCGTTTTCCTGATGAACTCGGGACAAACAGGGAAAACCCAGGTTGGCTTGGCCAACAGCCCCGCCATAATTTGCGAGTCAGCTTTGGCGCGAGGACATCCCGGGTGGCGGCCACCCTCTGTTACTTTGCCGTGATTGTCAGACCTACTTTTTGGAGAACTAAATTGAAACTAATCAAAACAGGATTGATGGCCCTTGCGTTGCTCGCCGCCTTTGGGACCAGTGCCCGGACGATTGAGGAAATCAAGAAAGGCGGCACCATGCTTGTCGCCACCGAAGGACAGTTTGCACCGTTCAACTTTTTCGTAGGCAACCAGCTCACCGGCTTCGAGATTGAACTGACTGAGCTCGTCGCCAAGAAGATGGGCGTCAAACTGGAGTGGAAAGCTCTGAGCTTTGACGCTTTGCTGGCCGGCCTGCGTCAGGGCCGCTGGGACATCGCCGTTGCCTCCCATGGCATCACCGACGAACGCGCCAAGGCGGTGACCTTTGCTGAACCGCACTACTGCTCTGGCGGCATGATTGTCGCCAAGGATCCAGCGATCCGCACCATCAAGGATCTAGCCGGCAAGACGGTGTCGGTGCAAACTGGAACCAGCTACCTGGACAACGTCAAGAACGTGCCCGGTTTGAAAGAAGCCAAGAATTTCCCCTCCGACACCGACGCCCGCAGCGCCCTCGTGGCCGGGCGGTCTGACGCCTGGGTGAGCGATCGCTTCGTCGCGATCGAAGCCCTGCGAAAGAACCCCGGCTTGGGCCTGAAAATGGGTGAGTTGCTGTTTGTCGAGCGCATTGCCGCCGCCGTCACCAAAGGCAACACCGGGTTGGCTGCGGCCTGGAACAAGGCGCTATCCGAAGTGATCGCCGATGGCAGCTACGCCACCCTATCCAAGCGTTATTTCGAGGAAGACATCCGCTGCAAGTGATCCTGGCGCTGACTGACTTCGTACCACAGCCGGCTTCCCTGAAGGAATCACCTTGTTAATCTCCGTCTGGCCCCGACAGTGGGGCAGAGCAGCTCGCAGCAACGCCACCATGGCTGCAGCGGCTGTACTGCTCATGCTCACGCTCACTGCGCTGGGCCCCGTGCTGTCGTGGCTCCCCGAGCCAATTGGCCCCAACGCCGAGCAGTTCTCCAGCGGTGCCCGCATGACCTTGTGGCTGACCCTATGGTCCGGCACCATCGGTGTGGTGTTGGGCGTGGTGGCGGCACTCGGGCGCACCTCGCGCCATCTTGCGCTGCGGCAAATTGCGTCGTTCTACATCTGGGTGATCCGTGGTACGCCACTGCTGGTTCAGATTCTGTTTGTCTATTTCGCCTTGCCAGTGCTGGTGCCGGGTCTTGATCTGCCAGACTTCGCCAGCGCAGTGGTGGCCTTGTCGTTGAACGTCGGCGCCTATAACGCCGAGGCGGTACGCGCGGGGCTGCTGGCCATTCCACGCGGCCAAACAGAAGCGGCTCGGGCGCTTGGGCTGGGTCGCAGCCACGTCTTCATCGACGTTGTGTTTCCGCAGGCTTTCAAGATTTCGCTACCCGCTCTGGTCAGCAATTTTGTGGCGCTGATGAAAGACTCTTCCCTGGCGTACGCGATTGGTGTGGTCGAGTTGACCAACATCGGCAACCGCATCCAGGCCCAGACTTTTCAGCCGATCCCGACCCTGGCAACCACCGCGTGCATTTACCTTCTGCTGACAACGCTGACCACTCAGTTCTCCAACGCCATCGAGTACAAGGTTGATGTGGAAGGGCGTCAGAAATGAGCGCCATGGCATCTCCAACGGGTAACCCGGCGCTGATTGATTTGCAGGGGGTCAATAAGTCATTTGGCGCACACCAGGTCTTGCGCGACGTCTCGACCGCATTCAAGGCGCGCGAGGTGACCGTCATCATTGGCGCATCAGGATCGGGCAAGAGCACCATGCTGCGAGCCATCAACCGGCTTGAACCGCACGACAGCGGGCGAATTGTGGTGGACGGCATCGAGGTCAATGACAACGTGGCCAGCCTGCAAAAGCTGCGCAGCGAAGTTGGCATGGTGTTCCAGCAGTTCAATCTGTTTTCGCACCTGACCGTGATTGACAATGTGTCGCTGGCGCCGCGGCGCGTGCGCCGTACCGCCAAGGCACAGGCGCAGCAGGAGGCCATGGAGTTGCTCAAACGCGTAGGTTTGCAGGACCATGCGCACAAGCATCCCTACCAGCTGTCCGGCGGCCAACAACAACGCGTCGCCATTGCACGAGCCCTGGCGATGGCGCCCAAGGTGATCTTGTTCGACGAACCTACGTCGGCCCTGGATCCCGAAATGGTCAAGGAAGTGCTCGACGTCATGCGCGCGCTGGCTGACGGCGGCATGACCATGCTGGTGGTCACCCACGAAATGGGTTTCGCACGGGATGTTGGCGACCGAATTTTGTTCTTTGACCAGGGCCGTATTGCGTGCGATCAGGCACCCGATGATTTTTTCAACCACCAGGACAACGAACGGGTACGCGCGTTCTTGGGTCTGGTGGGTTCACACTGATTTTTTTTGCAGGAGAAACACAATGAAGCTCGACAAACTGGTTTATGGCTTGATGACAGCTGGCTTGATGGCAGCGGCGGTGCCGGCGCAAGCCCAAAGCGCCAAGGATTTTGAGGAAATGCGTGCCGAACTCAAGGCCTTGCGCGCCGAGCTCAATGCGCTCAAGCAGGAGAAGGCAGCGGCAGCCGCGGCACCGACGCCGGACTTGCAGACCCGAGTAGAAGCATTGGAGATCAAGCAAGCCGATGCCGTAGTCGGCGGCGACATTGGAGGCGGCTTTCGCCTTCCAGGCAGCGAGACGTCGATTCGAGTATACGGGTTTGCCGAGGCCAACCTGATCAAGGATTTCAAGGGCACCGCGCCGGGCGACAACTTCACCAATGTGATGGAGCAGCCGGTGGGCAATGCCTACCGCGAGAAGAAGGCCGTGTTGACGGCTGAGACCTCACGATTCGGCTTTGAGTCGTCTACACCCACCTCGCTGGGCGCATTCGCGACCAAGGTGGAGGCTGACTTCTATGCCTACGGCGGCGCCAACCGCAATCGTCTGCGTGTACGCCACGCCTATGGTGAGTACGCCAGCTGGCTGATTGGCAAGACCTGGTCGACCTTTATGGACCTGGATGATCTGCCAGAAACGGTCGACTTCAATGGGCCACCCGGCGCCACGTTCCGCCGCCCAACCCAGATTCGCTACACCTACAACATCCCACAAGTGGTCAAACTGCAGGCCGCCCTGGAAGAGCCGACTGACGGTGCGACCCGACCCAACCTGGTGCTTCGCGCCGACAAGGGCTTCGACTGGGGTGGCCTGAACGCTCGCTTGCTGTCTCACCAGCAACGTGACGCCAGCACCGGCCTGTCCAAGACCGGCACCGGCTTTGGCGTGGGCGGCTCTTACAAGCTTACCGGCAGCACGTTGCTGATGGCGCAGTACACACAGGTGGACGGCGACGGTGATGGCTCCTACCTGATCGGCGCCAACTACCCGGTCAACGATGGCGGCACCCTGCGTCTGGACAAGTCGAGGGGTTTTGTCGTGGGTCTGTCCAATACCTTCAACAGCACGCTGCGCGGTACCTTGGTCTACGGACGCACAAATTCCACCTACGACGCAGCCGACGCCTACGCGCTCGCCACCGGCCTCGATGTGGGCAACAAGTCCGTGTCGCAGTTCCACGCAAACATGTACTACATGCCAATCAAGAACGTGGAACTTGGCGCCGAGCTGATCTGGGGCAAACGCAAGACCTTTGATGGCCAGACCGGCGATTTGTCGCGCCTGAACCTGCAAGCGCGTTACTCATTCAACTAGACCCGCGCCCGCGGCGCAAGCTGGCGCGCAAGCGCCGAGCTTGCGCTGGTCTGAATCAGACGCCCGGCCCCTCTCAGGCCGGGCGTCGTCTTTTCAAAGGACCCACTGTGAAAGTCACCGACGCCCAACGCGGCGTGCTGGCACTGCTGATCGTGACGGTTGTTTGGGGCACCACGTTTCCAGCAACCAAGCTCCTGTCGAGTGAGTTCAATGCGCTGCAGATCATCGCGCTGCGCTTTGGCGTGGCACTGATCGTTTTGTTGCCCCTGCTATGGCGCACCCGCGCCACAGAATGGCGATGGGGACTGGGTTTGGGCTCGCTGCTGTTCATCGCGTTTGCACTGCAAATGGAAGGACTGGCGCACACCAGCAGCAACCGTAACGCTTTTGTAACCGGACTGAACGTTCTGTTGGTTCCGCTCCTGGGTCTGCTGATTGGTCAGCGCCCTGGCTGGTTGCTCTGGCTGTCTTGTCTGTTGGCCATGGCGGGCATGATCGGTTTATTCTGGGAAGACGTACCCTGGGGTTGGGGTGACACGCTCACGCTGTGCAGCACCCTGTTCTTTGCTCTCTACATTCACGCCTTGTCCAGTGCCGGCGTGCGCAACCAGCTTGCCCCGCTGCGCGCGCTGCACCTCACTGCGACGCAGGCGGTTGCCATGTTGGCGCTCTCGTGCAGCGTGCTGTCGGTCGGCCAGCAAGGGCTACCGTGGAACAACTTGCAAGCGGCCAGCGCCGCACAATGGCTGTCTTTGCTGTACCTGGGCACTGCGGCCAGTGTCATGGTGGTGGCGCTGCAGGCCTGGGGCCAACGCCATGTGCCGGCAACGCCCAGCGCCATCATTTTCGGTCTGGAGCCCGTCTTTGCCGTGGCCAGTGCGTGGGTGCTGCTGGGTGAACGCCTGGGCGCCATGGCCTGGGTTGGCGCAGGCTTGATTGTGTTGGCCCTGGTGCTCAGCCAATGGCCAACGCGCCGCGGACCGTCAATTCTGGCGCATGATCGCGCCAGCGCAAGTTAACTCACCAATTCCCGACATCCCAGAAGCAGTCAGACCATGAAACAAGACATCACCATCATCGGCGCGCCGACCGATATCGGCGCGGGCAGTCGCGGCGCCAGCATGGGGCCGGAGGCGCTTCGCGTCGCTCAATTGATTCCAGTCCTGCGCAGCCATGGGTTGCAAGTCGTGGACCGAGGCAACCTGAGCGGCCCCACCAATCCCTGGTTGCCACCCAGCAACGGCTATCGCCACCTGCAAGAAGTGGTAGCCTGGAATACGGCGGTCCACAATGCTGTCCACGCCGACCTGGCACTCGGGCACTTACCGATTTTGCTGGGCGGCGATCATTGCCTCGCGCTGGGATCCATCAGCGCCGTGGCCCGACACTGTCGCGAGACCAACAAAAAGCTGCGCATTCTCTGGCTTGATGCGCACGCCGATTTCAACACGAACCTACTCACACCCAGTGGCAATATTCACGGCATGCCGGTCGCGTGCCTGTGCGGGCACGGACCCAAGGAATTGATCGAGATTGGCGGTCAAATTCCTGCCATCAACCCGAAGTGGATTCGACAGATCGGCATACGCAGTGTGGACGAGGGCGAAAAGCGCTTCGTGCACGAGATCGGTCTTGAGGTATTCGACATGCGCTACATCGACGAAATGGGCATGCGAGCTGCGATGGAGCTGGCTCTGGCGCTGGTCGATGCCAACACCCATTTGCACGTCAGTTTTGACGTGGACTTTCTTGACCCCGACATCGCGCCTGGCGTGGGCACCACGGTGCGCGGCGGCCCGACTTACCGTGAAGCGCAACTGTGCATGGAGATGATTGCCGACACCGGTCGTCTGGCCTCGCTGGACGTGATGGAACTCAATCCGGCGCTGGATGTGCGCAACCGCACGGCCGAAGTCGCGGTGGACTTGATTGAATCGTTGTTTGGCAAGAGCACCCTGATGCGAAAGTAGAGAAGGCCCGCTCCGCCAAAAGCAAAGGGCCCCACAGGGCCCTTTGCTTTTGCGGCGCCTTCCGGCGCGCGCCGTGCCAACCTGGGGATGTCACTCCAGGGTGAACGCAAACTCCTGCGTGGCATTGATCTCGCCTTCGTCCGAGATGCACTTGTATTGCATCATGGCCGCCTTGACCGCAGCGTGGAACACGCGTGGCCCCGACAGAATGGTCACATCCTTGACCACACCCGCTTTGATCAGCGCCTGCGCCCTGACCACGCCAGAAATGCCTTCCTGGGTCGCCTTGCGTGGCATCTCGGGCTTGACCTGCGTTGGGCAGGCCACACCAATGTCGGACTTGTTGACCACTTTGGCGGGCGGTGCCGGCGGCGGGGGCGGTGCAATCACAACGGGGGCTGGCGGCGGCGCCACGGCTGCCACGATCGTTGGAGCCGTTGATTCAACCGGAGTCGGTACATCCGGCGGCGGAACAAACGGCGGAGGCGGTGCCTCAACTTTTGGCGCCTCCTTGGGCAACTCAATCTTTTTCGGCGGCGGTGGCGGTGGCGGCGGGATGATCACTTCTTGGATCACCACTGCCTCGAGCGGCTTCTTGATGATATCCAAACCCTTACGCGCCAGTCCGGAGATCAAGGCGTAGCCCAGGAATGCGTGCAGGGCGATCACCACCACCAAACCCTTGAACCGTCGTGACGGGTCCTTGGGTTGATAGCGGTAGTTCATGCCTATGGAGGCGTTGGCGGTCGTATTCATTGGACAAACTGCTCGCTGCCGACCACGGCGATCTTGGTCAAACCAATGCGCTTGCTGGACGCGAGCACATTTGCAAACACCGCGTAACTGGCGGACTTGTTCGGGCGCAAGTGCACTTCAGGCTGCACCGTCGCATTGGAAACCGTTTTCATATTGGTTTCAAGTTCGGTCGCCGTCACTGGCAATCCCTGCCAATAGACGATGCTGCGCTCATCGATGTCAATCTGGATCTTTTCTGGCTTGATCAAATTGGCAGGTGGCGTGCCGACTGGCATTTCCAGATTGACGGCGTGAAGCTGAATCGGGATGGTGATGATCAGCATCACCAGCAGCACCAGCATCACGTCGATCAGCGGCGTGGTGTTGATGTCCATCATCACCTCGGGTTCACTCGAGCCGCCTGAACTTCCGACGTTCATTCCCATGGGATCAATCCTCGTTGTATGCGTGTGACCTCAACCGCCCAGGGCAGGAGGCTCGGTAATGAAGGCAACCTTGACGATGCCCGCGCGCTGGCAGGCGTACAGAATCTTGCCAACACCTTCGTACTGGGATGTCATGTCGCCGCGAATCTGCACTTCAGGCTGAGGCTTCACCGTGGAGACTTTCTTGAGCTTGTCGACCAGCACCTCAACGTCCTTGATGCGTTGGTCGTACCAGTACACGTTGCCGGCTGGGTCTACCGAGATGATGACGTTTTCGGGCTTGGACTCACGAACCTCAACACGCTCTTTGGGAAGTTCGAGCTTGATCGACGTCGTCACCACCGGAATGGTGATCAAGAAGATGATCAACAGCACCAACATCACGTCCACCAGGGGCGTGGTGTTGATGGCCGACATGACGGCGTCTTCCCCTTCGTCCGGGGAGCCTACGTTCATTGACATAGTGTGTTCCTGAAAGGCGCGGCAACGTGCGATCAGGCCTTCTTGACGGAACCAAGAATCACGGCGTGCAAGTCGCTGCCAAAGGCACGCACGTCACTCATCACAGCCTTGTTGCGCCCAATCAGCCAGTTGTACGCCAACACCGCAGGCACGGCGACGGCCAGACCGATCGCGGTCATGATCAGCGCCTCGCCCACTGGGCCGGCCACCTTATCGATGGACGCCTGACCGGAGAGCCCAATCGCGGTCAGGGCGTGGTAGATGCCCCAAACCGTGCCAAACAGGCCGACGAAGGGGAGATGGAGCCGACGGTAGCCAGCACCGACAGACCACTTTGCATGCTGGCCTGAATGCGTTCGACCGAGCGGCCGATGTTCATGGTGACCCAATCGTTCAGAGGCACGTGCCCCATCAAACCGTCGTGTTGCTTGGTTGCTTCCAGGCCAGCGTCTGCGATGAAACGAAACGGGCTGTTGGCGTCGAGCTTGGCGCAACCTTGCTGCACCGTGCCAGCAGACCAGAAGTCCTTGGCAGCGCTCTTGGCCTGGCGACCGATCTTGGCCTGCTCCAGCAACTTCACCACCAGGATGTACCAGCTGGCCACGCTCATGGCCACCAGCATCAGCAACACTGACTTGGCGACAGCATCCGAGCTCTTCCAGATGGTTTCGACGCCGTAGGGATTGTCAGTCGACTCGGCCTTCTTGGCGGCGGGGGCAGCGACGGCGGCCGGCGCTGCGGGTGCAGGTGCCGCAGCCTCGGCGGGTGCCGCCACAGCGGCGGGCGCCGAGGCCTGAGCCACGGCCGATACGGATGTCAATGAGAACAAGGCGAGAAGCACCGGGCCTGCGAGCGAGCGAACGATTTGATTCATGTTGAAACGCACAACAATTTCCTTTAAGTAAGAGTTAGTCGGTTTGCACCGCACGCACTTTGATCCGACGCGTCGGGTTTTCGATACGGCTTGTTTGCTGGATTGCCGCGCGGATAGCCCCGTCACTACACTTCGATGAATTCGGGCCAACGCAACCGTGGACGCAACCGGACCGACTCAATCAGGGGCGCAAGTTTACCAGTCCGAGTAGGGCTTTCGACTCGGGGTAAACTCGTATTCTTAATCACTTTCTCCAAAAAACACGACAAAAAAGGTGAGAAAAGCGGCAAAATTCTAGTTACATAACGATTACTACGCCTGAAAGGGGCTCAAAAAGGTGAGCCCAAAAAAAGGCCACTCCGCTTAGAGTGGCGTAAAGACTCACCGCTGAATGGATGGCCTGGTCCATCCCGACGCCCAACGCGCCCGGCAAGTCACCCTTGAAGAACCTGTTTGGAGACTGGGCGCGGAACTGGCGCCCAGAATCCCGGAGCCTAGAACTTGTAGCCCATGCGCGCGCCAAACGTCCTGGGAGCGTTGTAGAAGGATGTCCAGGTGCTGTTCGCCCAAGAAGCGTCGGTCTTGACCGCCTTGTCCGATGCATTGAGCACATAGGCCTCGGCCCACCACTGATCCTTGGCAGCTTGATAACGCAAGCTCAGATCGACAGTCGCGTAGGCTGCCTGAGTGCGTGCCTCGGCAAACGAGCCAGCGACCTGCGCGGCAGTTGGCGCCTGATTGAAAGCACTGAGGTAGGAAACGGACTGATAGTGCAGCTGCGCACGCGGTGTCAGCCTTGCGCCGCCGCCCATCATGATGTCATGCTCATACGCTGCGGTTAGCGAGAACTTGGGTGCGTGGGGCAGCGCGTTGCCACTCAGGTTCACCACGTTGGCAGGCACTGCGCAGTCCAGCAGAGAAGTATCACAGGTCAGAAAGTCGTCGAACTTGGCTTTCAGCAAAGATACGTTGCCGGACAGTCGATCTGCCCGCGTGATGCGCCAGCTCACTTCGGCCTCCAGCCCACTGATGGAAGCCTTGGCGGCGTTGCTGGTGACGAGTTGCTGCTGACGACCATCGCCGGTCCCGGTGTACTCGATGGAGGTGACCTGCATGTCTTTGTACTTCATCAAGAAGGCAGACAGATTGACCGCCAACTGGCGATTGAAATACTCCGACTTGACACCCGCCTCATAGTTGGTGAGGAACTCGGGCTTGTGACGGCGACCGCCATCGCTCAAGCCGCCAGATTTGAAGCCTGTGGCGACATTGGCGTAAGCCAGCAGGTCCTTCGAAGGTGAGAACTCTGCGCGTACCAGGTAGGTCGAGGCGGAGTCGTCAATCTTGCCGTCGTTGGCGCCACCGCCCGGCCAGGTACCCGGCGCGAACTGGCTGCCACATGAGGCCACTGTGACCGGGCCTCCGGCGCCAATCAGATGGCCGCCATCGGCCACAGTGGCGCCAAACGTCGGGCAGACCCAATTGCGCCCGCCGATGTCTTCCTTCTGTTCGGATGACCAGCGCGCGCCCGCTGTCAGACGCAAGTCTTTGCTAAGCGCATAGGTACCCTGACCGAAGACTGCCTTGGACTCCAGGGTACGCTTGGGTTGGATAAAGGACATGGCCCAGGCGGTGTCCGACGGCAAAACCGGCACAACCACGATCGGTCCGTCACCGGCGGGAGCAGCTATCTGCGAGATGTCGATGTCAAAGCGGATGCTGTTGTCCTCGCGGATGGCGAACAAGCCGGCGATCCACTGAAACGGCGCGGCTTCTGTTGACTTGAGCTGCAGCTCATGGGAGTAGTTGTCGAACTTGGACCATTCGGTGCGGTGCTCTTGCTTGAACCCGGGTCGCACTCCGGCGTCGTTGTCGCTGGCATTGGTGCGCTTCATCGTGCTCCAGCTACCGATGTAGCTCAGCTCCAACGAGTCGGAAGGTCGATAGTCAACTCGGCCACGGTACTGCAGGTTGTTTTGATCCAACGCGCCGGCGGTGTCCACCAGCGCCGAATACTGCTTCTGCCCAACGCTGGGCCGTTGCATCAGGCTGATGTTGCCGGTTCCGTTGTCGCGGTAGTACTCAACAGCGCCGGTAACGGTTACCTGGGGTGTGGGCTCCCACAGCAAGGTAGTACGCACGCCCAACTGATCACCAGCCATGTATTTGCGGGCTCCGGGCAGTACGTTGGATCGCGGTTGAAAGTCGACGTAGCCATCATGGCGATCGCTGATCGCGGCAACACGCAACGCCATTTTGTCGGAGATCGGGATGTTCAGGGCCGCCTGCAAGCCGATACGGTTGTAGTTGCCGAAGGTCAAGCCGGTTGAGCCGCTGAATTCGCCAAGCTTGGGCTGAGCCGTAACCAGGTTGATCGAGCCTGCGGTTGCATTGCGACCGTACAGGGTGCCTTGTGGGCCACGCGCCACTTCGACCCGCGCGAGGTCATACATCAAGGCCGAAGCGCCCTGTGGGCGCGGCGAGTACACGCCGTCAATGTGAAACGCCACCGCCGGGTCGCCGAGCTCGGTATGGTTGGTCGAGCCAACGCCGCGCAAAAAAACGTGCGTGCCGCCGGAGTCGCCATGCTGTTCCACGCTGAGGTTAGGCACCATGGTTTGCAGCGACGTCAAGTCCTGCACGTTGGCTTTGTCCAAGTCCTTCTGTGAGAAGGCACTGACCGCTTGGGGCGTATCCTGCAACAAGGTCGCGCGCTTGGTCGTGGTAATGACCACGCGATCGAGTTGACTCGACCCGGCGTCCGTTGGCACCGACGCCGGCGCGGTCTGGTCCTGCGCCAGAGCCATGCCGCTGGACAACAATGTGATTGGCAACATGCCAAGCACGCTCTTCTTGATGATCATCGCAATCTCCTAGTTTGGGGCGTCGCCTGGGCACCGCTTCGGACGACAAATTCACGCAGTAGCTCGGACCAACTGACCACCATCACCAAACAACAGCAGGTTTTCACACCCAAACCAATTTGACAACGTTTTCAGAAGGACAAGCGAAGTTTGACAACGATTTCAAACACTGTCAACACGATTTTCTTGATCACAAGCGGAAAACTTGATGGCACAACCCACGGCGCCCTGAAACCGAAAGACCGGCACTGGCAAAGGGCTGGCGCGGCACCCGCGGGATATCGATCTGTCGGTAGGGCTCTTGATTCGATCCATCACGAGGGAAAACCCTAGGCGTCAAAAGCAACACGTGACGCCTGATCCAGGCGCGCATGTTGTGCAACTACTGTCCGCGTCGGCGCGTCGACTCCCTCACCACCAACTCCATCGGCGGCGCATCCAGCGCAACGGGGTTGCCGCCAATCAAGTCGAGCACCGCCTTTACCAAGATTCCCCCCAACTCAAACATCGGCTGACGAATGGTGGTCAAGGGCGGCGTGGTGTAGCGCGAGCTGGGCAAGTCATCGAAACCGACCAAAGACATGTCGTCGGGCAAGCGAATGCCACGCCGGTATAGCGCCAATCGCGCCCCATACGCGGTTTGATCATTGGCAGCGAAGACCGCCGAAAAGTCCGGCGCGCTGTCGAGCAGGCGATTCATGGCCAGCAAACCTCCAGACTCATGGAAATCGCCCTGCGCCACGAGGGCACGATCGAAGGGCAGGTTTGCCGCCTTGAGCGCGTCGCGGTAACCACCCAAGCGCTCCTCGGCGTCGCGATGGTCGGTCGGGCCGGCTATGAACGCAATACGACGGTGGCCCAGCCCAATCAAGTGATCGGTGGCATCGAAGGCACCCTGCCGATTGTCCAGATCCACCGCCACCGCGTGACGAGACTGCAGCGTGCGCCCCAGCGCGGCAATCGGTCGGACACGCGAGAACCGGAGGATTTCGTCGGTCGACATGCGCCCAGAAAGCAAGATGATCCCATCCACAGGGCGTAACTGCATGAACTCGATGCGCTGCGCCTCTTCCTTGGCATCCCAATGCCCGCTCATGACGATGGGAACATAACCACTCCCTTGCACGGCAGCCTCGATGCCGCTCAGAGCGGCCTCAAAGAATGCGCTGGTCATCTCCGGAATCACAACGCCCAGCGTCATGGTGCGCCCGCTCTTGAGACCGCGCGCCATCATGTTGGGGACAAAGCCCATGCGCGCGATGACTGCCTCGACCGACTTGCGCTTCTTGTCACTGACACGCGCCGTACCGGTCACGATGCGCGAAACCGTGCTGGGCGACACTCCGGCCTCGCGGGCTACATCAATAACGGTAACCCGCTCTATGCTCGATTGATCGATCTTCTTGCTGGTCATGGCGGCGCTCTCATCACACCGAGTCAACCGGGCGGTGATCCGAGAGATCTCTGATTTTTTGAAAACGTAGTCATTTTCACACGTTTTCACACTCACTCCGCCATCCATTCAAGGCAGTTGTCGCTTGACACTCTGGCAAACCAGAACAATAATTCATGAAATCGTTGTCAAAATCAATTTGAAATCTGCCAGCCCCCACTCCCAAGATTCCCATGCTCAGACTCACGCGAAAAATCGTCATTTGGTCCACACTGCTGGTAGCTGGGCCGGTGTTGGCCGAGAGAGCGGTGCTCACGGTCGCCTCGTTTCCCGACCTGGACCGGGCGGCGAAAGCGGCCATGCCGCAATGGAAGCGCCTGCATCCAGAGATCGACATCAAACTGGTCTCGTTGCAGTACCCGGATCACCACACCGCGATGACCACGGCACTAGCCACCGGGTCAGGACTGCCTGACGTGATGGCGGTCGACTTCCGGTTTATAGGTAAGTTTGCGGAGTCCGGCGGTCTGGAAGATTTGTCCAGGCCTCCCTATAACGGAAATGCGCTTCGAAGCAAGTTCGTTCGCTTCAGCTTCCCGCAAGCGACCAGCTCCACCGGTGCGCTGGCCGCCATTCCCGCCGACATTGGCCCAGGCACACTGCTGTATCGAAAAGACATCCTGGACAAAGCCGGAGTCAGCGAGACCGACTTGACACGCAATTGGGAGTCCTTCATCGAGGCCGGCAAGAAGATCAAGTCGGCAACGGGCGCCTTTTTACTGGCCAATGCCACCGATATTCGTGACATTGCCCTGCGTAGCGGTCTGAGCGATGGCGAAGGCGTCTTCTTTGACAGCAAGGGCAAGACGCTGGTCGAGAGTCCGCGTTTTGCCCGCGCGTTTGAGCTGGGTCGGGCCGCGCGCATGGCTGGCATCGACGCCCGAGCCATCGCCTGGACCAACGAATGGGCGGCCGGTTTCAAGAACAACCGGATCGCCTCGCAGATGATGGGAGCCTGGCTGGCCGGGCACTTGAAGAACTGGATGGCGCCAGACAGCAAGGGACTGTGGCGCTCAGCCGGATTGCCGGGCGGTATTCATGCGTCCTACGGAGGCTCGTTCTATGCGATTCCCAAGAAGGCCGCCAACAAGGCTGCGGCTTGGGACTTCATCATGTTGCTGACTGCCAATCGGGAGGTTCAACTGCAGTCGCTGCGCGTTCTGGACAGCTTCCCGGCCTTGCTTGAAGCGCATGGCGATCCAGCCATGGACGAGCCGATCGAGTACCTGGGCGGCCAGGCAGCACGGCGCCTGTGGCGAGACTCGGCGGTCCGGGTCCCGGCGATCGCGGTCAACAAGCACGACGCGATGGCGCACGACGTCGTCAACGCCGAGTTTGAATTGGTGTTGACGCAGGGCAAGGCCATCGCCACCGCCTTGGCTGACGCCCGCGTGCTGATTGAGCGCCGGTCTCGTCGCTAGGCCAAGATCATGAGTGAAGTCCCACGAAGGAAGGCATGGTGGCGCGCGCGCGCGCTCGCGCCTTACGCCTTCATTGCCCCATTTTTTGTGTTGTTCTTCGTGTTCGGCCTGTTTCCCCTGTGCTTTTCGATCTATCTTTCGTTGCACCAATGGGAGCCTGCTGCCGGGCTTGCCGCCATGCAATGGGTGGGATTGGATAACTATCACTTCGCACTGACTGACCCATGGTTTCACAAGTCTCTCTTCAACACGCTCTGGCTCGCCGTGGCATCAGGGTTGCCGCAACATCTGGTGGCCGTGCCACTGGCGTTCTTTATCCACATCAAGCTCAGACGTAGCCGCAATCTGGTGGTGGCGGCCTACTTTGTGCCCTATATCACCTCGAGCGTCGCCATTGCATTGATCTTCAGTACCCTGTACTCGAAGGACTTTGGCGCCATCAACGCCGCGCTGGAGGCGCTGGGTCGCCTGCCCGGTGTGGGCGCCCTGCTTGAGGGCTTCCGACCCGACTGGCTGGGTGACGCCGACTGGACCAAGCCATCTGTGGCCTTTGTCATCTTCTGGCGCTACATCGGCTGGAATGTGGTGCTGTACCTGTCGGCGCTGCAGGTGATCGACCCATCTCTGTACGAAGCGGCCACCCTCGACGGCGCAGGCACATGGCAACAGTTTCGCCACATTGCCTTGCCACTGCTGCGACCCATGATGTTCTTCGCCATCACGCTGACCTTGATCGGCAACCTGCAATTGTTTGAGGAACCCTTCATCCTGATCGGCACCGAAAGCGGGGTCAGCCAGTCTGCCATGACTACCGCCATGTTCATGTACCGGGTGGCGTTTTCGGACGGCGATTTCGGCACCGCATCAGCCATCTCGTGGTTGTTGTTTTTGATCATTGCCGGCTTGACCTGGGCAAACACCAAGCTATTCAACCGAGGAGGCAACGGCCATGGCGCGCTCTGACGCCGCGCATCGTCGGCTGGCAAGCAGCTTGTCGCCCTCGACGCAAATGGCATACCTCATGGTGGGTGTGGGCGCACTGCTACTGATTGCGCCGCTTTACTTCACGTTCGTGTTCGCCACACACACGCGCAGCGACATCTTCGCAACGCCACCACCGCTTTGGTTTGGCGGCAACTTCATGGCCAACCTGGATTTGTTGCTGGAGCGCCTGCCGTTCTGGCGCAACCTCGCCATGAGCCTGTATGTGGCCAGTGCCACCACGGTCCTCAATCTGTTCCTGTGCACGCTCGCGGGCTATGCCTTTGCCGTGTACGAGTTCCGCTTCAAGAAACAACTGTTCGCGATGGTGGTGGGATCGATGATGCTGCCCAGCTTCCTGAACATGATCCCGTCGTTCATGGTGATGGACCTGCTGGGGTGGCTGGATCAACCACGGGCGCTTTACATCCCAGGCGCGGCTGGCGCCCTGGGCATCTTCATGATGCGCCAGTACATCAGCAGCGCCATCCCCGGTGACTTGATTGACGCTGCCCGCATGGACGGTTGTGGGGAGTTCCGGATTTACGCCAGCGTGGTGCTGCCCCTGCTCGGCCCGGCGCTGGGCACGCTGGGCTTGATCACCTTCATCAGTTCCTGGAACAACTTTGTCGGGCCACTGGTGGTCATGCGTAGCGCCGAGAACTTCACTCTGCCACTGGCCCTGCGCAGCATGCAGAGCCCCAACAACACGGAATGGGGCGCTTTGATGGCAGGCAGCGCCATTGCCATCTTGCCTTTGCTGATTGTTTTCTTCTTCAGTGCCCGGCGCCTGGTCGCCGGCCTGACGGCCGGCGCGGTACGCGGTTGACCCGGCTGACGCGATCTCAACACCTCGAATATGACAACTGACCTTCACATGACCCCAAGCCCCGATAGCCGCCGATTTCCGCCCGATTTCCAGTGGGGTGCAGCCACCAGCGCAGCGCAGATCGAGGGTGCCGCGCACGAGGACGGCAAGGGTCCATCGATCTGGGACACCTTCTGCGCCGAGCCAGGCCGAATCAAGGACGGTGGCAACGTTGATGTGGCGTGCGATCACTACCACCGCTTTGAACACGACGTTGAACTGATGGAATGGCTGGGCCTGAACGCGTACCGCTTTTCCATCAGTTGGCCAAGAGTGCAGCCGCAGGGCAGCGGTGGGTGGAACGAGGCGGGCTTTGCGTTCTACGACAGACTGATTGAGCGCCTCCTGCGCGCCAACATCAAGCCACACATTACCCTCTACCACTGGGATCTGCCACAAGCCCTGCAAAGCGCCTTCGGCGGGTGGCAATCGCGCCAGGTTGCCAGCCTCTTTGCCGAGTATGCCGCGGAAGTGGCACGCCGTTTTGGTGACCGGGTGGCCTCCATCGTGACGATGAACGAGCCCTGGTGCGTGGCAACCCTGGGTCACGAAACAGGCCAGTTCGCGCCGGGCCTCAAGAACCGCCGGATTGCCACGCAGGTGTCGCATCACCTGCTGTTGGCCCACGGCTTGGCGACGCAGGCCATGCGGTCCCAGACCTCGACGCAACTTGGCATTGTGCTCAATCACACGCCGGCCTACCCGGCCGAGGCCACCGAGGCCAATCGGCGCGCGGCCAGGTTGGCCGACGGCATGGATGTGCGTTGGTACATGGATCCCTTGTTCAGAGGTTGCTACCCGTCAGATGTTCTGGAGCACTTGGGCGACGACGCCCCAGAGATCAGGGCCGGCGACTTTGCCATCATCCAGGCACATCTGGACTTCCTGGGAATCAACTTCTATACGCGCAACTTCATTAGTGAGGAAAGCCCCAGCAAGCAAGCGCCAGGGGCTCTGGGTTTTACCGACATGGGCTGGGAGGTATTCCCGCTGGCCCTGACGCAGCACCTGGTACGAATCACCCGAGAGTACGCACCGCCGCCACTCTTCATCACCGAAAACGGCATGGCCAATGCCGACACCTTAGTCAACGGTCGGGTCGCCGACACCCCCCGCGTGGACTACCTGCGCTGGCACCTGGAGGCGGTAGCCAAGGCCATCGAACTGGGAGCCGACGTGCGCGGCTACTTCTACTGGAGCCTTCTCGACAACTTCGAGTGGGATTCCGGCTACACCAAGCGCTTTGGCATGGTCCATGTCGACTATCTGACGCAGCGTCGCGTGCTGAAGGACAGCGCACATTGGTACCGCAATTTCATCCGCGAGCACGCGGCTTCGACACAGGGAGCCTGACGTGCCAGAAGTTCTTCTTCAGTCGCTCACCAAGGTCTACCCCGGCGGCACCCAGGCTGTGCGCGGTGTCGATCTGGAAGTGCGCGACGGTGAATTCATGGTGCTGGTTGGTCCGTCGGGTTGTGGCAAGACCACGACCTTGCGCATGGTCGCAGGCCTGGAAGAGATCTCCAGCGGCCGACTGCTGATCGGTGGACGAGACGTCACCGACACACCGCCGGCCAAACGAGGCGTGGCGATGGTTTTTCAAAGCTACGCCCTGTATCCGCACATGACCATTGCAGAAAACATGGGCTTTGCACTGAAGATGGCCGGCAAGAGCCAGGCCGAGATTCGGGAGTCCGTGGGCAGGGCCGCGGAGATTCTGCAGCTAAACGACTTGCTGGCCCGAAAACCCAAGGAACTCTCTGGCGGGCAACGCCAGCGCGTTGCGATCGGCCGGGCGATCGTGCGAAAGCCCGACGTCTTCCTGTTCGACGAGCCGCTCTCCAACCTCGATGCATCGCTGCGTACGCAAATGCGCGTCGAACTGTCACGCCTGCACAAGGAACTCGGTGCCACCATTCTCTACGTGACGCATGATCAGGTAGAGGCCATGACTTTGGGCAACCGCATCGCGCTGTTCAATGCAGGCAAGATCGAACAGGTTGGTCGACCGCTTGAGCTGTACGGCAGGCCGGCCAACCGATTCGTGGCGAGCTTTCTGGGCTCCCCAACCATCAACCAGTTGGCGGCGCGAGCCCGCCGTGATCTGGCGGGCCGGATCGAGATTGAGCTACCTGGACTGGGTCGGTTCCCGATCGAAGCCAGCCAGTTGGCCGATCCTGCAGCGGTTGCGTGGGTGGGAGTCAGGCCGGAGCACTTGAGCCTGACCGATCAAACAGATCCCTCGGCCCTGGCCGTTCAGGTCGAGATGGTTGAGCGGCTTGGCGACGCAACCATCATCTATATGCGCCACGACACAGTCCCGGCAACGCTAGCCTTGAAGCTGGCAGGAGCCCTGGACCTACCACTGCGACCGGGCGACTGGATCCATGTGCGACCCGCCCCGAGCCACGTCCTGCTGTTCGCTGCAGACGGCCGCCTGTGCACAAGCGGCACGGCTGAGCGAGCTGCCTGACAGCTCGGAGCCCCTTACTCGATGGTGATTTGCCGCGCGCCAGCTTTGATTTGAAGCTTGACTTCCTTGCCCACCTCAATCATCCGCACGGCACGCCAGCGCGCCCGGTCCAGATCGCGATAGGCAGCGAACACCGCCAGGACTTTGGCTTCAGGCGGAAGTTTCATGTCAAGCGGTTTACTGTCGCCCGGGCGCATCAGCAGTTCCTCGCGACTGACAACATCGGCGCCAAGAACTGTTGCATCTTTTTCAAAGAGCGAGAAGAAATCGGCCGCTTCGAAACTCGCCGCCGACTTCAGCGCATAAACCCTTACGGTGATCGGCGAAGGCCGATTGCGGGCATCAGGGTTGACGTCCGCACCGGCCGCGAGATTCAACTTGACCTGAGAGACTACCGGCTTGCTGGCACAAGCCGTCAAGGACAGCGCCACGACCAATAGGCTTGCCCAGACCATCACGCGCGACAGACCGCGACCACGGCTGCCATCTCGCACCGCCCCAGACCGAGAAAAAGCGTTCATACTGCGCCCCATTGTGAACAAATTGGCGAAAGCCTATCACAAGCCCATCCGAAATGCGCCAGCTTCAGCCCTTTCAATTATCATCCCGCTGATCGTCTTTGAGCCGGAGTGTCCCCGTTTTACGAGAGTCCGATGCTGTCACCTGAATCAATCGCCACTTTGCTGGCGCCGGTCTCCGATGACCTCCCCTGCGGGGAGGATCTCGAGTACGACGCTGCGTTCATCGCACTTGAAACGGCGTCGCGGTCCAAGGCCGAGCAGCAGTTCGGCGACTCGGTCATCCCCGCGGTTGAGCCTGACTGGCGCGCGGTGGCTGAGCAAGCCCACGAACTGCTGCGCCGCACCAAGGATGTCCGTGTCGCCATCCTGCTGCTGCGGGCTTCTGCTCGGCTGCAGGGCGTAAGCGGGTTCTCCATGGGCTTGCAGCTGCTGAATTCGCTGCTCGATTCCTACTGGGACACCATCCACCCGCAGCTCGACGCCGACGATGACAACGACCCCACCATGCGGGTCAACGCGCTGGCGCCGCTTTCAGACGCCGACATGGCGGTACGCGATTTGCACGACGCGCGGGTTGGCACGACACGTAGCCTGGGCCCTTTGCTGGTTCGCGACATCGAGGTTGCCTTTGGGCGTTTGAGTGCCAAAGAAGGTCAGGCCAGCTATACCACCGCGCAGATTGAAGGCGCCATCAACGAGATTCGTTCCAACGAGCCGAAGCTGCTTGCTGACGGCGTCGGTTTGCGCGATCAGGTTGACCAGCTCAAGACCCTGCTGGAGAGCAGGGTCGGCAGCGGCCAGCAAGTTGACCTCAAAGCCTTGCGCGACATTGCGTCGCTGCTGCGGCAAACCTGCTCGGATGGCGCCGACAAGTCGGACGCGGCGGAAGGCGCGTCAAGCGACGCCGACGACCACTCGGAGGGCGCTCGCCCGATAGCAGGTGGATCGGGTCAGTTGCGCAGCCGCCAGGACGCGATTGCCACCTTGGACCGCGTCATTGCCTACCTGGAGCAGACGGAACCTGGCAATCCTGCGCCCTTGCTCATCAAACGCGCGCAGCGCTTGATTGGCGTGAGCTTTCTTGAGATCATGTCCGACTTGGCGCCAGATGCCTTGGGAAGCATCGAGAACATAACCGGGCACAGCAACACGAGTTGAACCTAGCGTCCAACCCGACCTTTAATTTGTCAAATGTAACAAGGAGTTCACCATGGCCACCAGCAGTCAAAAATTCATCGCCCGCAACCGGGCGCCGCGCGTGCAGATCGAATATGACGTGGAACTCTATGGCGCAGAGAAGAAGATCCAGTTGCCCTTCGTCATGGGTGTGCTGGCCGATTTGTCCGGCAAGCCGGCAGATCCTTTGGCCCCAGTGGGAGAACGCAAGTTTCTTGAATTCGATACCGACAACTTCGATGCGCGCATGAAAGCCATGAAGCCACGCGCAGCGTTCTCGGTCCCAAACAGCCTTACTGGCGAAGGCGACATGAAAGTTGATTTGACATTCGAAAGCATGGACGATTTTTCCCCCGCCAACGTTGCCAAGAAAGTCGATGCGTTGAACAAGTTGCTTGAGGCGCGGACCCAGCTGTCGAATTTGGTGACTTACATGGACGGCAAGGGTGGCGCGGAGGAGCTCCTGGCCAAGGTCATGGATGACCCAGCCCTGTTGGCGTCGCTTGCGGCCAGCAAGAAGGCTCAAGATTCCACCCCGTCGGCTTAAGTCACCCTCATTCAGGAGCCATCATCATGTCCGAAGCCCTCGCCCAAAAAAGCGCTCTTCAAGGTGTTACCTACGAAGGGAACGACTTTGCATCCTTGCTGAACAAGGAGTTCAAGCCACGAACCGACGAAGCCAAGAGCGCCGTCGAAGCAGCGGTGCAGACTCTGGCCCAACAGGCATTGAGCCAGACTGCCCTGATTGGTAAGGATGTCATGGAGACCATCCAGTCCATGATTGCCGCGATCGACCAGAAGCTGACCGAACAAGTCAATCGCATCCTGCACCACGCCGATTTCCAAAAACTTGAAGGGGCTTGGCGCGGACTGCACTACATGGTCAACAACACCGAGTCAGACGTCCACCTCAAGATCCGCGTCATGGACATATCCAAGCAGGAGCTTGGCAAGAACCTCAAACGATACAAAGGCGCGGCTTGGGACCAGAGCCCCCTCTTCAAGAAGATCTACGAGGAGGAATACGGACAGTTTGGCGGCGAACCCTTTGGTGCACTGGTGGGTGACTACCATTTCGACCAGAGCCCTCCCGATGTTGAACTGCTGGGCGAAATGGCCAAGATCGCGGCCTCGGCTCACGCCCCATTCATCACCGGCGCAAGCCCATCCTTGATGCAGATGGAGTCGTGGCAAGAGCTGGCCAACCCACGCGATCTGGCCAAAATCTTCTCCACGCCCGAGTACGCGGGCTGGCGCAGTCTGCGCGAGTCCGAGGACTCCCGGTACATCGGCATGTGTATGCCGCGCTTTTTGGCGCGCACGCCGTACGGCGCCAAGACCAACCCGGTCGAGGAGTTCAACTTCGAGGAAGATGTCGCTGGCGCCGACCACAACAAGTACGCATGGGCCAATGCTGCCTATGCCATGGCCACCAACATCAACCGCTCTTATAAACAATACGGCTGGGGTTCACGCATTCGTGGCGTCGAGTCCGGCGGCGCAGTCGAGAATTTGCCGCTGCACACCTTCCCGACCGACGATGGTGGCGTCGACCAAAAGTGTCCCACCGAAATCGCCATCAGTGATCGGCGTGAGGCCGAGCTCTCCGGTTGCGGTCTGTTGTCGATGATTCACCGCAAGAATTCCGACTTCGCCGCATTCATTGGCGCGCAATCGCTGCACAAACCGGCTGAGTATGACGACCCTGACGCAACCGCCAACGCCGCCTTGGCGGCGCGCCTACCGTACCTGTTTGCCTGCAACCGCTTTGCGCACTACCTCAAGTGCATCGTGCGTGACAAGGTGGGCAGCTTCAAGGAACGCGCCGACATGGAGCGGTGGCTCAACGCCTGGATCATGAACTACGTCGACGGCGATCCGACCAATTCGTCTGAGACCACCAAGGCGCAAAAACCCCTGGCGGCGGCGGAGGTGATCGTGGAAGAGATCGAAGGCCAGCCTGGCTACTACTCGTCCAAATTCTTCCTGCGCCCGCATTACCAGTTGGAAGGCTTGACCGTATCCCTGCGCTTGGTCTCCAAACTGCCGTCCGGCAAGGGTGCGAAGTAGTCGCACGGGGCGTATGGGGAAGGCTCCGTCCCTTTGCGGCAGCATCATGGCAGGGTGGTGCCCTCCTGTGTAACGAGGAACGCTGATGGCTGATGTTTTGAATCGACTTTTGGCTGCTCTCGCTGCCGCCGGGGCCTTGGCTCTGTCCGGCTGCGGAGGTATTGCTGATGAAGCCCAGACCGACAAGGGAACCAACACACCACTGTCGATTGTGTCCTTGACCGGATTGCCTGGCTATACGGTTGGTAGTCCACAGACCTACACATTAACCATTCGCGATCCCGACGGCGTGGCCGATGTGCGTGCCACGCTGGACGGCATGGCGATCCCGATCGTTGTCGTTGGCGATAAATACTCGATCACCCTTCCCCCCGATCTTGGCGTCGGGACCCACACGCTGGTGTTCACCGGCGCTGGCAAGGCGCCCGACGGTACGCGTGAGCTGCCTTGGTCCGAGGGCCTGAGTGTTACGGTCTATCAGACCAATACACCGCTGACCATCAGCCCGATAGCCGGCGTCTCTGCCTACACCATCGGAACCGCGCAGACCTACAACGCGTCGGTGGTGGACCCTAACGGCATCGACAGCGTTATCGCAACAGCCAACGGCGTTGCCATTGCTGTGGTTCAGAGCGGCGCGCAATATTCTGCAACCCTGCCAGCCGACACGAAGGCAGGCGTGGTCTCGCTAAGCTTCACTGCGATCGGATTGTCCCCCGACGGCACAAAGGAGGCAGCCAAGACATCCACCCAGACCATAACGGTTTACGCGACCAACACGCCGCTGGCCATCGGCACCATTACGGGCCTCGCCAGCTACACCGTTGGCGTGGCGCAAAGCTACAGCATCATCCCGGTTGATCCGGACGGCATTGGCAATGTCACCGCCACCCTGGACGGCGGCGTCCTGCCCGTCAGCGCGAGCGGATCGGGCTTTGCGGTGACCCTTCCAGCCAGCACTGCTGCCGGAACCCACACCGTGCGCTTTGAGGCGACCGGCAAGAGGCCAGACGGCTCGGTTGAAGACGTGGCATTCGTGAGCCGTGACATAACCATCTACCCGGGCAACACGCCACTGACTGCCAGTGCGTGGTCTGGCCCGACAAGCTACCCGACCGGGCAAGTTCAGATTTACACCTCGACTGTCGTTGATCCGAACGGCATTGACATCGTCAGCGCGACACTGGACGGCCAATCCGTGCCGGTTGTCTCAAGCGGCGCAACCTACTCGGTCACGCTACCGGTGAGCACGCCACCCGGAAGTCACACCCTTACGCTCAGTGCAACTGGCAAAACGCCTGACGGATCAAAGGAGCAGCCCCAGACCGTCAGCCTCACTTTCTCCGTGACGGCCGTCAATACGCCGTTGGTGATCGGGCCGATCATTGGACCTTCAGGCATTGCCTACGGTACCGGCGGGTCCTACAGCGTCACGGTGGTGGACCCGGAAGGCATTGTGGGCGTCAGCGCCACCCTTGATGGACAGACGATTGCGACCACTCAGTCCGGCAGCACCTACTTTGTCACGGTTCCAGCGTCAACGGCGCTAGGCGCTCATTCGCTGCAGATAGCCGCGACGGGACGCCAGCTTGATGGCACGGCCGAGCCGACGCAATCGGTCAGCCTGACTGTCACCGTTGTAATCGTGAACACCCCGACGTTCCTGAGTGGTGTTTCCGAAACTACCGTCGCCTCGACAGTTTCGCTGACCACGTTCAGCGTTGTGGCAAGTGACTCAGATGGAATGGCTTCAGTGACTGCAAGTCTTGACGGCGTTTCGTACGCATTGTCACAGGTAGGCACAACGTATTCGTTCACCGTGGTTACGTCTGCGGCCCATCCTGGACCACACACTGTGGTGTTTACGGCAGTGGGCCGGCTGCCAGATGGCACCGCGGAGCAGGCCCGAGTCGTCAGTTACTTCATCCCCTAGCCTGAAACGCCAGCGTGCCTGTCGCGCCGCGGATGCCCTCTTCGAGCAACTGGCCGCGCCCCGTTAGCGGGGCCGCGAAACTCGCACAGCGTCAGTTGCTGAGGCGAGCGGTTGAGTTGCTACGCTCCAAGGAAACGGCCCAGGCGGAGGCGGTCTTCACGGCGATCCTGGGCCGCTGGCCGGATCAACCTGACGCCTTGCACTTCCTGGGAGTCCTGGAACACCAGCGCGGACACAGTGATAAAGCCCTGGCGTTGATCAGGCGTTCCATCGCCATCGCGCCGACCGCACCCGACCCGTGGAACAACCTGGGCAACGTACTGGTGGAGCAGCAACGATTTGACGAAGCCACAGAAGCGTACGAGAAGTGTCTGGCGCTGCATCCCGACTTCGCTGACGCGCTGAACAATCTGGCAACGATCTACCGGAGGCGCGGACTTCACGAACAATCCGAAACGCTGTGTCGACGGGTGTTGTCGCTCCAACCTGATCTCGCACAAGCTTGGTACAACCTCTCGCTAACGCTGCTGGAGCGAGGCCAGGTCGAGGAGGGTCTGATGGCCAACAGCCGCGCGATCGTCTTGTGGCCCCGCCATCTCCAGGCCCGCAACGCTGTGCCGCGCGCGCTGGTCCATCTCGGACGGTTGGATGAGGCGGCTCAACTCTACCGGGAGTGGTTGGCGGTCGACCCTGACAACCCGGTCATTCAACACCACCTAGCCGCCTGCTCTGGTGGAACAGCACCCCAACGCGCTAGCGATGGATATGTCGAGCGGACCTTTGATGCTTTCGCTGCCACCTTTGACGCGAATCTGAGTGCTTTGGGTTACCGCGCCCCAGAGCTGGTCGCAGCGCTATTGCGTGAGCTGGTTTCGGCCCAGTCACGTCCCCTGGCAATTGCCGACCTCGGCTGTGGAACCGGCCTGTGCGGCCCCTTGATTCGGGACCTTGCGGGCTCACTGGACGGTTGCGACTTGTCTGCGGGAATGTTGGAAAAGGCCAAGCGTCGCCAGACCTACGACGCCTTGCACCACCAGGAACTGGTAGCCTATCTGCTTGACCATGACGTCCGCTTTGATGCGCTGGTGTGTGCGGACACGCTGTGCTATTTCGGCGAGCTGGATCAAGTCGCATCTTCGGCCGCGAGCGCCTTGCGCCCCGGTGGTGTGTTTGTCTTCACCGTTGAAGCCCTGCCCGACGACACGACCGAGCATTACCGCCTGCAGCCCCATGGCCGCTATGCCCATCAGCGCGACTATGTTGCGCAAGTGCTGCGCGACAGCAAGCTGATGCCGGCCGCCATACAGCATCAGGTGCTCAGACTTGAAGCGGGACAGCCAGTCCATGGCTGGCTGGTCGGCGCGACGCGGGAATGAGCCAAGGCCACGGAAAAGCAGCGCAAATCGTTCAAATGTCACATTGCTGAAGCGACTTGACACGCGCGCACGGAAACAGGTTCAAAATCCACCCCGGCGCTTCGTTTTACTTGCAGCCACCCAAGGGGCAGGATGCATCGTCGGGTGGTATCGAGGCGCAGCTGTCACCCGCGCTGGTACACCCATCCATTCATAGGAGCATTGAAAATGAGTAGCGACTTTCACATCAAGTTTGACGGCGTCAAAGGCGAAGCCACCCACAAGGACCACAAGGGCGAGATCGAGATTCTGTCTTGGAGCTGGGGCGTCAACCAGACCTCAGGCGCAGCCTCGGGCGGTGGGTCTGGCAAAGGCAAGGCCAACGCACAGGACTTCCATTTCACGCACTTGTACGATGCTGCATCACCTGTCTTGGCCAAGCAGTGTGTCACCGGCAAGCACTTCAAGGACGCCAAATTGACGGCCCGCAAGGCCGGCGAAGGACAGAAGGACTACCTGGTGATCACCCTCAAAGAGGTCTTCATCACGTCTGTAATGCCGGGTGGCGCCAAGGACGGGGACGTCATCGAACAGGTGAGTTGCTCGTACAAAGACATTGAGTATGCGTACAAGCCACAAGACGACAAAGGTGGCCTGGGTGGGGAGATCAAATTCGGCTGGAATGTCGCCACCACCGAGACCCGCTAAGACTGTCGCACGTAGTGGTTCCGCTCCGTGTGGAATCACTACGGCGTGCACCGCGCAGATTGGTTTGCCCGGATTTGTTTGCGTGTTGCATCCAACGACCCAATCAGCGCCCCGTTCCGTTCAGCGTGAAGGCGGCCCAATAGTAGGGATGCGGCTTCTTCGTGAGCACGCTTTCCTGTGCCTCTGACAAGGCCCGCCCGACCGGAACACCGTTTTTCAGGTTATGGTACAGACGCTTGGCGAGTTCTGCGGTAGCGTCATCATCCACCTCCCACAGGGAACCCGTCACGTTGCGCGCTCCTGCGTACAGAAATCCGCGCGTCAATCCCACCACATCATCCCCATTGCTGACCCGACCCAAGCCGGTCTCGCAAGCGGACAACATGACATGGTCCGCGTTCAGATGAAGACCGTATATCTCGCTGACCGTCAGGACACCATCGTTTTCGCCATCGGCTGCGAGTCGTAACCGAGACGTCAACGGCGCGTCGGCAGAGAATTCACCGTGCGATGCAACGTGCAGATGCGAAAAGTTGACCGCTCGCTGCTTGAGGACCGACTCCGTGGCGGACTTGCGCAACAGCAACTCACTGTTCTTGGCAAACATGGCCTGCAAAGCCTGCGCCTCTTCTTGCGCCGCCGGCAAGTCCAGTGTCACCTGACCCAGATCCGGGTTGCCCAAAATCAGCAACTTGCTGATCTGGTCCTTCGCACCTGCTGTGGCAGTTCTTGGATTGGGCAGTAGGCCCAGCAACATTGCCGTCGGCAAGTAGCGTATAGCCCGCCCCTGGACAACATAGCGCTGACCATCGTGCAAGGCAGCGAATGGCAGGTAGTGAAGACTGCCGTGGGGAACAATCAACAGATCGCGCCCCGACAGGCTCGTTTGCATTGGCCCGAGCAGACGCCGAAACAGCGCCTCCGCCAAGTCACGGGTTTGCTTTCGGCGCTTCTTGATCGACTGACGAAACTCGGCAACGTCGGTGTCAAGGGATTGACCATCCAGTTGATGAATCCGGATTTCCGAGCCAGCAAGCGTGTAGCCATACAACATCGAACCGACTCCGAAGAAACCCACCAAGGTCTCCTTTGGAGCAAGTCCCGCAGCGATTTGTGACACGCCGACACCGCCTGTCGACACCAGCGAGGCAAGCTGCGGAGCCAGCCCTTTCAAACGCGACAGTGCCTGCTGCCGCTGGCCCAGCAGTTCGGTGCGCCGAGCCGCACTGAACTCAGGCGACTGGATGGCGAGTTCCGAATCCAGGCGATTGAACTCGGCAAACGCGGCCCCGATTTCGCCCGCCTTGACGCCATGCGAGCCAAAATCAGACTTGCTCGCCAAAATGTCCACCAGGGTTCTGGACTTGGCCTGTTCCGCCATTTCAACCGCAAGCACCTTGTTACCCAGCTTCAGGGCCACGCGCACGATGCCGTGGTAGACCGCTTGTTTATCGTTGGTGAAACCGATTTTGCTGGTTTCGGTGCGTACCGAGCGGCGCTGACTCTCGATCACTTCCCGCGCCCGGCGGTATAGATCCATGGCCTTGTCCCACTGAGCGTCACGTTCGGCGATACGCGCGCGCTCCACCAGGACCTGCCAATAGATCTCGGCATTGACCGGCAATTCAACCATCGACAGCAGGCGATCAAAACCCGCGCGCGCCAAGTCCACGCGCCCAACCTCAAGCTGCGCCTTGTGCAGCATGAAGGCGCGCGGTAGTTCAATCCAGACCCAGTTGTTGCGTCCCGAAAAGGCCGCGCCCGACAAGAAGTTGTCCAGCATCTTGTCAAACTGAAACGAAGCCTCGCTGGACTCCAGCACATTGACCACATCCGCCCAGGCGCCGATGGACATACTGGCGCGCGCCAGAGCCATCGCCTTGGCACGCTTGTAATCGCCATCAACCTTGAATCCTTTCAGCAACTCCACGGTCTGACGCGCCAGCGTGCCGTCGCCCTGCAAGGCTACCGCCACGGCGACTGCCGCGTAAGCGTTGACCACCATGTCATGGTCACCACTACCCTCCCGGCGCAACCAGATCAAGGCCTCATTGGCCGACTGACGCGCGCCGACATAGTCGCCCATATCCGTCAGGGCCTCGGCACGCATCAAATGAATCGCGGGCGTGGCGTCATCAAGCCCAAAAATCCGGGTGCGCCGGTCACCTTTGTCGACCAGGGTTTGAAGCCGCTCCAGACAGGGCAGCAGGCGGTCGTAGCGCTTTAGCTTGGCGTAGGCGAGACACAGGGCATGTTGGTCGCGCGTGCGAAGCGGCCCTTTTGCCTGCATGGGCTCGAGTTGCTGCTCAATCAAGTCATAGCGGCCGGTCGCCGCAAACCCGGTCTGGTCCGTTCCATAGTCAGCCCAAGCGCTGCTCACAAGCAACACCAGCGCGACGCTGACACCACATGTACGTCCGCGCGGGAACACGTGACGCCTAGAACCAGTAATTGACGTTAAGGGCCACGCCATGTCCATCACGCACCTTTTGCAGCGCCAGCGTGGCCCTGAAAAAGCTGCGGGCCGAGAACACACTCTTGTTGGTTCCCAGGGAAATGCTGATGTCCTGGGCGCTCTTTTGGTAGAGCGCGTCGCCAAGATAGCGCGTATCGGACAACCCGTACTCGACCGACATCTTGCGTGACCCCAGGGTGATAGGTTGGCTGATAAGAATGCCATTGCGCAGCGCAAAGACTTGCAAGCCCGGGTCAACACCGTAGCTCACCCCCGGTGGTTTGAAGGATCGGTAATAGCCCAACATGTTGCCAACCGAAATGTCGAATCCGTCGCGCTCGATCAGATAGGTGCTGGCGATGGATCCGCTTGCCACGCCTGTGTAGAAACCGTGGGCATCCGAACCCGATAACGAAACGCCAACCATGGGTGTCAGCGCCCATTCATCCGACATAGGGAAACGGTACCCAGCCGAAACACGACCGCTGCGCGACTTGGTCCCGGCGCTGTCAACGACACCCAAGCTCGCCCTGAGAAGCGCTTGCCGACGCGGATCAATGTCGTTGCGAACCGTGTAGGACAGCGGCGCAGACACTGTGCGAACAGTGGCGCCAGCGATATCATGCTGACTGACCAAGACGCCGATGCCAATCAAGTTCCCCACACCAGACTGTGCGTTGGCCTGGGTAGTCGCAATCCGCGTGGCCACCTCATCGAAACTGGCACCAAAGTCAAGGCCGACCGCGCCCGACAACACGCCCCCTGGCCCGGTGACAGGGTTGACAGCTGAGTGGGCCGCCTGATGCTGCAGCATCCGCCCGCGTAAGTCGGCGTTGTTGTTCAACCAGTCATGCATCAACCTGGCACTGGCAACCCGGGTGCCGCCCGCGAAGGTCTGCAGTATGTTCAGCTCGGGAATGCTGAACTCAAGATTCGCACTCGCTTGCGCAAAACTGGCTGTCGCCGCAAGTCCATTTAGCCGCGCTACAGTGGTTATGGCCTCATCGCCGGCATAGGAAGACAAACTGGCGCCAACATCCCGAATACCCGCTTCGTAGAGTCCTTGCAGAGACGTTGAACAGACCTGCACCGACTGCACCGGTGAGTTCAGCAATGCCCCGAAAAGACTGCCGCAAGACAAGCCGGTTTGGGCCATCGACGACGATCCGCCCGCCAGCAACACCGCGACCAACACTGAGCTTGGTAGGCGCAAACGTTTGGCGGCAATTCGATCAGTCTTGTGCATAGTCAATCCCTTCAACGAACAATGGTGTGTCGTGCTGCATCAATCAGGGCTGCTGTCCGGCGGGGACGGCGTCATCAGATGCGTTAAAACATCGCCGTCATGCGCCCACAGGGTCAACGCGGTGTAATTATCGTGACCCGGCTTGGCCATGGCTTTGACTTTTTGCTCCAGTAGTTCCAGCCAAGTCGACGGACTCGGTGAGGCGCGCAGCGTTTCCGCCAGCAGGGCGTCCCCCAAGGGCTCCCACAAGCCGTCGCTGCAGATCAGCACCACGTCGCCCTGCTGCAGTGTCATCGGACCACAAATCGCCACATCCAGCGGCTCGTCGACCGAGCCTAGCGCCGCGAGCAATACGTTACGAGTTGGGTGCAAACGCGCGCCCTCATCGTCGAGCATGCCACTGATCACCAGTTGCTGAACCAGACTGTGATCCTTAGTCCGGGCGATGATCGTGCCGCGACGAAACAAGTACGCGCGACTGTCACCGCAATGCGCCCAGGCCATTTCGTTGCGTTCGATGTCTATCGCTACCAACACCACAGTGGTACGCATGGCCGACAAGGCGCTGCTCTCACTTTGACGAGCCACCACTGCGAGGTTGGCCTGCTCGATCAGCGCACGCAGGACGCCAGTGTCGATCGTGGGTGAACGCGAAAAGGCATCGAGCACGCTGGACCGAACCGTGGCCGATGCCACGTCTCCGCCACCGTGTCCACCCGCCCCATCAGCGACCAGACAGGCCACGAAGTGCCCGTCATTCCAATGACCGAAGACATCTTCGTTGTAGCTGCGTCCACCTTGGCGCGACAACGCCACAATTTCAACTTCCAAACAATGCTCCTCAACGGGTGATGACAGACCAGCCGACTAGCCAGCCGCCTTAAACCGCGCCATTTGCTCGTCATAGGCCTGCGAGAACGCCTTACCGAACAGGTTGTGAAAGTCATCCTCGGCTTCCTGGGAAATACTGGCGTGCAAGGCGCAAAACTGGTCCCAGAGCTTGGCTTTTCGACTGGCCGAGAACAGTGCGTCAAGGGCCGTCTTTTCGGTCAATCGTTTCTCGAGCGCCTGCGGCGTAAACCGGGCGAGCACGTGTTCCAGTCCGGCATGCAAGCCAACCATGACGCCGAACTGGTGGGCACGCAAATCGTTGAAAGCGTCCTGCATCGCTTCGTCGGGCCGCATGAACCCGCGAATACCCGGCCCCAGCAGATGAGCCAAGGCCACCTCAGCGGTCGGGGAAAACTTCAAAGGGTTGTTGCGCTGCGCCCCGATTACCGTCACTTCGGCACGTACTTCGCGCTTGAACTCCTGCCTGGACAGCAGCAACTGCAAGGTCCCCTCGGTCGCGCCACGCAGGATGACGCCAATTCGCTCCATCAGCTCGGGAGTCATGGTTTGCGGCATCTGGTGCGTGCTGCCGACGCCGCGAAGAAAGGCGGCCATCAGTTCGCTGGCTTCAGGTGTCGCCGCCGACGCGCTGGGTGGACGTGCCGCAGGGGCGGGTGCCGTCTGGCGTGGCGCCGATGCCAGGCCGACATCGACACGCGACAGCACAGCCTTGGCCGGCGGTGGCGGCGAATGCGCAACCGGGCTCGCGAGCAGGTCCGAAAAATCCTCAGATGCAGGTACCGGACTGGTCGGACTTGCCGGACGCGCCAGCGGCGCCGTGTAGGCCTGATTCAGTGCGGCAACATGATCGCTGCGAGCTGGCGCAGAAGACTGGGCCCGGCTGTTAAGGGCCACCATGGGATCGGCGCTGTGGGCGGTATTGGGGTGCAATAAAGGATCGGCCAAGGGGGACAGTGCCAGCGGGTCGGCCGCGCCAGTCGGTGCCCCAAGCCCAAACAACTGGTCCAGACTGGATGACGAAGCGCCAGCCTGCATCCCCAGATCCGAAAAATCCCCCAACTGCTCGGCGGTGCGGCCAATTGCCCCGCCCGACGCTGGGGTCCCCAGCAGGTCTGCAAAGGGATCGTGGACGGGAGCACTGGCTGCGCCTGCGCTCATCGGGTCGTCAAACAGTGCGGAGCGTGCAGGTGTGGCGGCAATCGGGTCGGTGGTGGACCGAGCTGCTGGTGCCATCTGATGAGGGCTGGGTGACTCCAGGCCAACCAGCAAGTCAGCAAAGGGATCATCGGCCGACGTTGAGTGGGCTCGCACAGGCATGGTACCGGGCAAAGGCGGCTGAGACAGGGCACCGATACCCTGAACCGACAGCTCAAAACTCCCAATCGTCAGTCGGTCACCGTTCTGAAGCGCCGCTTCATTGCCCGCGCCCAGAGGATGCCCGTTACACATCAAGGGGTTGCTGCCCCGGTCGACGATAAAGAACCGGTCGCCCCTGCACAGCACCTGTGCGTGCACGCGTGAAACGGTACGCTCCGGGTCATCCAGCACCAGCGTGCTGCTGTCCGCGCGACCAATGGAACCTCCGTCCGCCCCGAAGCTGACACTTCGCGCAGGTGACACAGCGACACCACGATGACTCACAACCAGGATCTGCATTGCCGACTATCTCCAATCCGTCACGAGCGCAGCACACGCTGCGAAACGAAACTTGATGCCACACCGAATGGTAGTTGGTTTCCGGGCGCCCCTCATGGTGCCAACAACAACACCAAAGCCTGACTGGGCACCAGGCGTACACCTGGGCAGTTGGTGCTGTTTTGAATTGACACACTGGTCATGCGCGAGGCCGGCATACCGTGCAGCAGCACCGTGAACGCTCCGGTCACATGTCGACTGGGACCCATCACCGTGGCGGACGCCACGCCCATGGCGATGCCAGGATTGTCGCCATTGGTCATAGGTATGGTGGTGCCCAGGTTGTGCGCGGGCATACCCATGATGAGAATCGTTGGGCAGTTTGGAATTGCCATTGGCCCCATCGCAATGTTCGGGTAGGGGATCGGAATTGGTGCGGGTGCCGGGGGTGCGGGCGTCAGACAGACATCGGGAAAACCCATGTCGGTGCCCATCAATTGGCAATTTGCAAACATGATCGATCCCTTCTAGCCAAAATGGATCTGGCTGCCACGCGCCTTGATCAACTTACTGCCATTGACCAAGGTGTGTTCGGCCTCCATCCGTAGTAACTGCTTGGCCTCGCATTCGATGTGGGTGGCCGACACGCGATCCGTTCCGTCTGTCGTGCGAAGGTAATGCTTGCTGAAGTGATGGACACGCTCCATCACCGTTGACAACACGCCGCCAATCAGTTTGACCGAGCCTGCTATCAAGCGAAACTGGCGGCCGACTACTTCCCCGGTGTCGGTGGCGACTGTGGTGCGTTGCACCGAGACATCCAGGCGATCACCCCGAATCTTGACTTCCGGGGCCTCCAGCGTCAAAGCCCCTCCCTCGACCACCCAACGCGTGTCGCCGTGGCAGCGCAACACCTGCTCGGCGCCTTCCTCACGCTGCAACACCGCCAGGATCCAGACTTCGTCCGGCGCCACCCGCAAACACGCCACACTGTCGCCTTTGACCGGCTCCAGCAGGCAGCTTGCGGCACTGGACGCGCGGGCCCGCAATTTGCCACTGGTAACGATGAACCGACCCTGGTTGACTTCGGTCACAACGCCCACACACCAGTCGGCCGGTGTGCCGCTGGCATGGAAAGGCATTCGGTCTGACTCGGACACTCCCGCTTTGGGAGGCCGCCTGAGGGACTTCACAGTGTTGGTCATGGTTTCGCTCCTTCTACTGGTCAGTTGAGGACAGAGCGCTGCTGCGCTCCGGTCTGTCCTGCAATGTCTCACTTGATCGCATTTCCAGCTACCCCGCAAGCGGCTGCCACGCTTCAGCTTCGGCCAGATCGGGGTCAGACTCCAGGGCGCGCTGACGGTCGGTCATTTGAGCGCCCTCGGTCGCCGCGCCATGCAAGCAGGCGCGCATCATGGTGGCCTGACGCATGTCTGCGGCGGTCAACTTGGCGTGTCGGAAATCGGCATAGGTCAGCTCACTTGATGCAAAGTTACAGCGCTCCAAGTGGGCGCCCGCAAAGTGCGCCTGGTAGAGATTGGCACCCTGGAATTGGCTGTCGTTCAAGACCGCGCCCGTGAACAGGGCTTGGCGCAAGTCGGCTCGCTCGAAATTCACCTTTGTCCCGGACGCCTGGCAAAAAATGCTGTTGGGCGCGCTGGCCTGGCTGAAATTGGCGTTGTCCAACTTGGCCGACTGGAAATTGCATTGGGGCAGCGGCACCGCCGAGAAGTCGGCGCCAGTTAAGTCACTGGAAGCAAACATGCAGCCTTCCAAAGTCAGGCCCACAAACGACTTGCCCGCCAACGCCGTGTTGTGAAAGATAGTTCGCCGCAAGGTGGCGTGCGCCCACGTCAAGTGCGTCAAATCACACTCCAGCACCGAGGTGTGAAGCCAATTGGCGCCGTCGGCGCAAACATCGAGCAGGCTGCACTGGGTGATCACGCTGGCTTCCAAATTCGACTCGCGCCAACTGGCGTGATCGAACTTGCACTTGGACATGGTCGCCATTGTCAGCGCCGCCTGCGCAAACTGAGCGTGCATGGCTGAACATTCTGTCAGCACCGCCGCATGAAGATTGGCCGACCGAAAATCGGCATGCGCCATCTGGCATTGGTTGAAGACGGCCCGTCGTAGCTGGGCGCCGCCAAACAACGCGCCTTCCAGATTGCACTGGTCAAATACCGTCTCGCGAAGGTCAGCGCCGCGGAAATCGGTCTGCGAGAAATCAATCCTGGAGAAAATGCCGCCGCCCAGAAAGATCTTCGAGAACTGGCCCTTGCTGAGTTTCAGTCCAACCAGAGTCTCCCCCAAGGTGACTGCGGCAGACAGCAGTTCTGGACTCATACGGCCCCCGCCTGTTGCGCTGGCGTCAAGCGTGGCCAGGTTCGCGCGCGCTTGAGCAGGGCGCCTTCGAGCTTGACATCGCCATCCAACTGAACGCGCGACAAGTCGGCCCCGAAAAGATTGCTTTTGCGCAGATCGGCGCGCCGCAAATCGGCGTGTTGCAACACCGCGTCCTGCAAGTTCATGCCCGCCAACAAGGCACCGCGCAAATCGGTCCGACGGAACATCGCGCCCTTGGCGCTGGCCATTCTGCAGTCGGTCCCACTGAACTTCGCCTCCGAGACATTCGCCCCGTCCAGCTTGGCCTTGACCAGGCGAGCACCGCTCAGATCCGAGGCACCAAAGTTGCAGCCAGTCAGGTCCGCCTCGGTGAGGTCGGCCTTGATCAGAGTACACCCTGCCACCAACACCAGGCCAGCAGCGGCGGCGGACTGCAACTGAGTCCCATCGAGCTTGCAGGTCATGAAGGTGCTGCTGCGCAAGGACGCACCCCGCAGGTCCACTCCAGACAGGTTGCACTCGATGAAATTGCAGCTCGACAAGTCCGCTTCACACAACGTCATGCCGCTCAGGTCGAGCTTGTAAAAGGTTTGCCCGCAGGCATGTACGCCACTCCAGTCCGCCTGCCCCCAGGTGGTCTCCAGCAACATCGCGGCTTCGACATACGCCCGGTGAAACTGGGTCCCGGCAAGGGCGCAGTGCATCAGCGTGGCCCCGGTCAACCTGGCGTCATCCATGACGGCGCCGTTCAACAGCGCGCGGCCCAGGTTGGCGCCGGTGAAGTTGGTGCCAATCGCGATGGCGCCACCGAGGTTGGCATGGGCCAGCACGGCGCCGCTGAGGTCCGCGCCCGACAGATTGGATTTGGAAAAATTGGCGCTCTCCAGCCAGGTGCCAGCAAAGTTGGCACCACGAAGATCCAGACCCGAGAGGTCGGCACCGGTGAAATCCAGGCCCGCAAAATGCAAGATGCCCTTGGCTACCGCGCGTGCCACTTCGTGACGCAAGCTGGCGGCCTCAGACGGTGTCATGCGCGCGGCAGGTGCCTGCATGTGCGCGCCCTGCAAGTAGCCCAATCGCTGCGTTTGCTCGTTCTGTATCAGCTTGGCATAGAGCTCGGCCTCCTGGCTTCCCAGTTGCCCAGCGCCAACGCTGCGGCGCAACTCGTCCAAGTGCAACTCGGCGCTGTACTTGGGTGGCCCACGGTGCTGCAGAGCGGATAGATCGATTTTGTGCTCTTCGGTCAGCGCCAGGGTTTTTTCGACCTGGGTGACGACATCGGCCAATGCCTGCCACTGTTGGGCCCGCGCCTCCTTGAGTTGCCGTTCCACGTAAGCTGCCAGCTCATCCCCAGTCGGCAGCCTCTCGCGAGCCGGCATCTTGATTCCCAGCGCATCCGGATCGCGGCCCATGGCTCGTATCTGCTCGCGCGCCGACTCGACATCAAGCTCGGCGCGACGATACTGGGCGTCAGCCTGCAAACCCTCCATGGCAAACACCTTTTGAGTTGCTTCCAGGTCGGGGTCGCTGCTGTTGATACCGTCGGGCAGCAGGTCACTGTCTCGCAGGCTATGGATTGCGCCCATCTTCGGATCGGCGCGCAACTCAAGCACCCCGGCGTAGTGCTCATCAGATTTCGGCGCATCAAGGCGCTCTACTGCCCCCATCAATCCCACCACGTCCGATCCGTCGTCCTCGCTCACCTCGGCCAGACCCTGGTACAACACAATACAACGCTCGGCATGTGGAAAAAACCAAACCGTGGTGAGACGCATTGGAACTTCGCGCAGCGTGGGTTCGGCGTCAACTTCGCGGTAGCTGGCAAACACACGAGCCCGCAGCCCCGGTAGCTGGCCTTCAATGTGCGGCTGATCGGGGTGCAGGTTGTCGAGTTCGAACGGCTCATCCCCACGCAAAGGTGTGCCGAACCATTGGTCTGGCGGCGCCAGGTTGAAATAGCGCCAATCCAGGTCCGGGGCAAAGCCGGGGGAATGCTCCTTGAGGTAACTGCCGTCATAGGTGCCACGGTACTGCGCTCGCTCTGGGTGCATGACATCGCGCAGACCAAAACCAGCCGGCTCCACCGTCTGTTCGGGTTTCAGCAAACGGCTCTGAGGCAACTCCAGATTGGGCAGCCAGCGCAGGCCACCGATCGATTGGCGCCCCTTGCCGGCAGGATTGGCCGGGAAGTCAGGGCCACCGTAGGCGCGGGCCCAGGTCAGGGACATCTTCTCAAATGCACGGGGCGGGCTGGCGCGCGCACCGTCCCAATAACGGTCGCCAAAGACTAGCAAGACCTTTTCCGCGCCGCCGAGCCGAACCCTGACCGCGCACGCATTCGGGCTGGCAGGGGGCGGGTAAGCATGACCATGCACGAGAAACTCGGAGGTGAGTTTCGCCATGCCCTCGTCAATCAGGGGCGGGCCCATCTCCTTGGCTAGAAAATTCCACATCGACTGCTCACCCCACAGGGCACCGTGTTCTCCTTGCGCAAACGGCACGTGCAAACACGCGGTCACGCAAAGCCCAAATCGCTTGCGGTATTCGATGGGCCGGGTCAGCAGACTGAGGGCTTGCGGTTTGACAACTTGCACGGTGGTCCCGGTCAACGAGAGGGTGGAGTCTCGCCGGACGGTGGGCCTGCTGTGGTCGGGTTCGCGTTGGTCAACGCGTCGTTCTGCTGGGTCACAGTGGCCGCGCCCAACCCCTCAGCAAGGCTGTAACCAGGTAGCGCCGTTGCGAACGCATCGCTACGACGCCGCTCCGCAACCTTGGCCAAATTCGAAAGGCGACCCGCCAGCCCCGGCAACCCCTCGGCTGCGGCCTCTTTGGCTGCCTCCTTGAGCGCCTTCTGCGCATCTTCGTATTGCTTCAGCGTTGCGCTGATGTCCACGATGGCGGCCGCCGCACCGGCCGCCGCGCCCAGGGCGCCGGCAACACCCGCACCGGCCGCCGCACCGGCACCGGCGCCTGGCATGAAGGATTTTAAGCCCTGCTGTTCGGCCGACAGAGTGCGACAGGCGATCTCCGCCGCGCCCACACCAATCAGCTTGAGGGCCACGGCATTTTCGATCTGCAGCCCGACAAAATTCGAAATATCCATTCCGAGTGCGTTGTTGATGCTCAAACCCATAAAGGTCGAGCGCGCCATGCCCAGGTTGGCCTCGCTGTTCATACCAATGTAACCACTGCTGTTGGACCCCAACACCGTGGTGTTGGAGCCAATCGAGGTGGCGTCGATGTTGCCAACAGCCATCAGCGCCAGATTGGTATTGCTCACCACTTTGATGCTATTGGCCATGATCGAGGTCTCGCCGTTCGAGATGTCTTTTCTCGACGCCGCCTGAATTTTCATCTCGGCCGACGAAGTGATCGTCGCCGCGCCGGTAACCGACGTGCTCTGGCTACCGCTGACGCCAATCGTTTGCGAACCGTTGACGGTATGAGCCTGGTTGCCGGTGATGATGGTTGTGACACCCCCTGCGAAGGTATTCACCTGCGGACCCACCACTTGATTGGTTTGCCCGCCGCCGCCCACCGCGTTGACCTGTGATATGCCGACCGTATTGGTTTGCATCAGGTTGACCCGATTGACCTGATTCTTGACCACTTCCGTAGTCTGATCTTTCTCGACGGTCCACTTCTCATTACCCCGAACCCGCGCCGTGCGGTCATTGTCAACGGTCAGGAACTGATCATGCATGACGGTCGTGCTGTCGTCGTTCTCCACCGTGGTCGACATGTTGCGCTCAGCGTGAACGGTCAATTCTTCCTTGCCCTTCTTGTCCTCGAAGCGAATTTCGTTGTAATGATTGGGATTGCCGCCGGGCGTGGACCTTGTCTTGAAGCCGCTTTGCGTGGGCGACTCATAGGGTATGGGTTGTTCATCGTTGTAGACGCGGCCCATGATGATGGGCCGATCCGGGTCACCGTTGAGAAAATCGACAATGACCTCTTGTCCGATGCGTGGGATGAAGTAGCCACCCCAGCCTTTACCGGCCCAGGGCTGCGAGACGCGGATATAGCAAGTCGACTTCTCATCACTCTTGCCGTAACGATCCCAGTGAAACTGCACCTTGACGCGCCCAAACTCGTCGGCGTGAATTTCTTGCCCCTTTGGGCCAACCACGATGCCGGACTGAGGGCCCGGCATCGTGACCTTAGGCGTACAGCGTGCCGGGCGAAACGGCAACTCCACCGGCAAAACGGTCAACAGGAACGCACTGGTCCCACGCGCGCCACCGTGTAATGCTGGCGTGCTGTGGATGATGTCCAGCACCACGTCACGGGTCTCGGCGTTGACCGTGTCTTCGGCAAGCAGTGCCTCCAACACGTCGGCTACCGATTCGCCGGCTTCCCGCATACTCAAGCCTTCGTAACCCGAATGCGTGAGCACAAAAGTGCAGCCAGCGATCAGGTATTCGCCATCGCGCGAACCATCCGGATCACCTTCGAATGTGAAGCGCTGACCGGCCGCCACGTCGGGCCAGCTGGTGGTCGCCCAGTGCCGGTCACGCCGCGCAATCAACTCGTCGCCACGGACCCGGGCGCGGCTGTCGGCATCGGCGCTGGCAAAGTATCCACCGGAAAACTCAAACAACTCGAAGTCAGACAGATCATGGTCGTCGGCCACGTCCATGTTGGCGCCCAGTTTCTTGCGGATGGCCTTGAAGTCACTGTCAAGCGACGCGTATTTGCCGCTTTCCAGGCGCCGCGCGCTGGTCCAGCGTGTGACCTCGTTGTAGCGGGCGTCCGCGGCACTACCCTCGACAAAGCGCAGGGTCGCTTCGGCTGGCAAAGTCGTGTGCGCCACATCGCTGCTGTCCGACAGGTACATCGTGCCGGGGGCATCATGGGCATCAAACCAGTAATAGATGCCCTCGTCCTCCATCAAGCGAGACAGGAACTGAAAATCACTCTCGCGATACTGAACGCAATAGCGCCTGGGCGCATAACTGGCCGTCAACCGGTTGTCGAGCTTCTTGTGGGGGCTGACGGGACTATCGTCGAACACGCTGTTCATGACATCCGGGACGCTGATCTCCTGAAAAATGCGCGAGTTCGTGCGTCGGGTCAGCAGCCAGAACCAGGATCGCAACGTGATGCGGTACTCGAAGTACCTGCCCACCTGGTTCAAGCGCAACAGCCGTGTGGCAAAACCCTGGCAATGCCGTTGATGCGGGTTGTTGCCGTCATCGTCAAAACTGATCACAACATCAAAGGACTTTCCCAAAACGTCCTTGGCATCCAGTCGCTCGCTGCGCGACAAGACGGTCAGCTCGTAGACCGCCGGTTGCGACAGGACTTCATGTCCGATTACTCGCCAAAACAGCAGGTCGTCGACGACGGGCGAGTCGCTCTTGATCTCAAATTGGTGCGCAGCCATGACTCAAGCCGTCAGTCAAAAGCGTAGGTGAAATCGGAGTTCGCCACATCCAGCGCCACGCGATGAATCGCTCCGCCAGCGGCCAGCCGCTTGAGGTACTCAATCGAGATGGTTGGCAAGACCGTGTTGGTCAGAATCGCATCGATGGCGCGACCACCGGACTCGGTGTCGTTGCAACGCGCCACCACCAGCTTGACCACCGCGTCGGTGTACTCGAACGGCACGCCATGGTTTTGCAGCACGCGTTTCTTGATGCGATTGAGCTGCAGGGTGACGATCTTGCCCATCATGTCTGGCGACAGCGGGTAGTAGGGAATGGTGACAATCCGTCCCAGGAGGGCAGCCGGAAACACCTTGAGCAGCGGCGCCTTCAGGGCTTCACTCAGGGCCTGCGGATCGGGCAGTAACTCGGGATCGCGGCACATGCTCATCACCAGCTCGCTGCCGGCATTGGTGGTGAGCAGGATGATGGTGTTCTTGAAGTCAATCATGCGGCCTTCGCCGTCTTCCATCCAGCCCTTGTCGAACACCTGGAAGAAAATTTCGTGCACATCCGGGTGGGCCTTCTCGACCTCATCAAGCAACACCACCGAGTACGGGCGCCGGCGCACGGCTTCAGTCAGGATGCCGCCTTCGCCATAGCCCACATAACCGGGAGGGGCCCCCTTGAGCGTGGAGACGGTGTGCGCCTCTTGAAACTCGCTCATATTGATGGTGATGATGTTTTGCTCGCCGCCATACAGTGCCTCGGCCAGCGCCAACGCGGTCTCGGTCTTGCCCACACCAGAGGTGCCGCAGAGCATGAAGACACCAATGGGCTTGCCGGGATTGTCCAGCCGCGCGCGCGAGGTCTGGATACGCCGAGCGATCATCTCCAGGCCATGCTTCTGGCCGATCACGCGCTCATTGAGGGTATCGGCCAACCGCAGCACCGCTTCCACTTCGTTCTTGACCATACGACCGACCGGAATACCGGTCCAGTCGGCCACCACCGATGCCACTGCCTGCTCGTCCACGGACGGCAGAATCAAAGGATGTTCTCCCTGCACCTCGGCGATGGACGCCTGCAGCGTCTTGAGTTCAGCGAGCATGCCCTCTCGGTCCGGGGCTGGCGCGGCATCGGGCGTGGTCTCGGCTACGGCCGCTGCGCCGTCCACGGGCTGACCGGCCGCGCGCAAACTCGCACGCAACTCCAGCAAACGGTCGACCAGCGCTTTCTCCTGTTTCCAACGCTCATTGAGCCGACCCAGCTCATCGTTGGCCAGCACCATCATGGCATCCACCGTGGCCGAGCGCTTGCTGACGTCAATCCCAATGGTGGCTTCACGCCCGATGATCTCCTGCTCGGTCGTGAGCGCCTCAATGCGGCGTTGGCAGTCTTCCACCTCGGGCGGCGTGGCATGCTGCGAGACCGCCACTCGGGCACAAGCCGTATCGAGCAGACTCACCGCCTTGTCGGGTAACTGGCGGGCTGGAATGTAGCGATGGGACAAACGCACCGCGGCTTCGATCGCCTCGTCCAGCAGTTGCACCCGGTGGTGCTTCTCCAGCACCGCAGCGACGCCGCGCAGCATCAGAATGGCTTTGGCTTCATCTGGCTCGGGTACTTGCACCACCTGGAACCGACGTGTCAGCGCCGGGTCTTTTTCGATGTATTTCTTGTACTCAGCCCAGGTGGTGGCGCCAATGGTGCGCAGGTTGCCGCGCGCCAACGCCGGCTTGAGCAGATTGGCGGCGTCACCCGTGCCCGCAGCGCCACCGGCACCAACCAGTGTGTGGATTTCGTCGATGAACAAGATGATGGGAGTCGCCGAAGCCTGTACCTCATCAATCACCTGGCGCAGGCGCTGCTCGAACTCACCCTTCATGCTGGCTCCCGCCTGCAGCAGCCCTAAGTCCAAGCTCAGCAACTTGACGTCCTTGAGTTGCGGCGGCACATCACCACGCGCCAGGCGCTGGGCAAAACCCTCGACCACAGCAGTCTTGCCAACGCCCGCCTCGCCGGTGAGCAAGGGGTTGTTCTGGCGACGTCGCATCAGGATGTCGACGATCTGGCGGATCTCCTCATCACGACCGGTGATGGGGTCCATCTCACCCTTCTTGGCCTTCTCGGTCAGGTCCACGGCAAACTTCTTCAGCGCTTCGCCCTTGCCCATTGCCGCCGGCGCCATGGCGCCGCTGTCTTCACCCGGCGCACCACCGCCCAGACCCGTGCCATCCTGCGCGCGCATCTGCGCCTCTGGCGAACTGTCACAGACTTTGGCAAAGTTGTCGGTCAGATCCTCCGTCTTGACCTTCTCGAACTGCTTGGAGATCCCCAACAAACGATTGCGAAGACTCGGCGTCTTGAGCATGCCGATGACCAGATAGCCGGTGCGAATCTGCCCTTCGCCGAACTTGAGCGTGGCATAGGTCCAGGCACGTTCAATCGCGTCGGGTATCTGTTCGGCGATGTCGCTGATCGCCGTAGCACCACGCGGCAAGCGGTCCAAGGCACTCGTCAGATCCTTGGCCAGCACCGAAGCATCGAGACCGTAGTGCCGCACGATGTGGTGCAAATCGGAGTCCTGGTTTTGCAGCAACTGGGCAAGCCAGTGCTCCAACTCCACATACGGGTTTCCACGGAGCTTACAAAACACCGTGGCACCCTCCACCGCTTTGTAGCAAAGAGCATTCAATTTGCCAAACAAGGCGGTACGACTGATTTCACTCATGAGAGCCTCCAAAACCTACTGCAGCAAAGACGAATGGGACCACGGACATTCAAACGGCGACGCGGTTGGCAACCCGAACATCCGCTGCGTCATGGCGACGCTTCTGGCGCCCGAGCCAACTCGTCCAACCCAGCCTGGAGCCCTGGCCCGAGCCGAGACGGGTGACTGGAACTTCTTCCTTCATCAGGATCAGCTCGGCATCCCAATCCAGCTCATCACCCAACAACTGACGCAGCCACGCCTGCAGCGCCGGCACCGCCGACCCCTTGGGCAGAAACAAATGATATTGCGCCAGCGTGAGCGGCCCCAGATGAAGGCGAACCTGATGCTGTCGATCCCACACGCGCGAGCCGACCACCGCACCCAAGCCCAGGGCGCGCGACACATCGCCGCAACCCATGCGGGTGACATCGCCGCTTGGCAGACTCATCCAACGGCCAACCCAGGGCTCAAGCCGGACAGGGACACCAAAGTAGGCGCACAAGACTGCTTGTACCCCCTCGCTGTTGCGCACGTGGCGAATCAATCTCCCGGAGAAGTGCAGCCGGGCATCGTCATGCAACGCGTCCTGACCCTGGCGCGCCTGCGTCCCGATACCCACCAGTGCACCGACGTGGTTTCTAAAGCGGTCTTCGCCGGGACGATCCAGCGCCACGGCCGGGCGTGCCTGAGCCCATGCCCGGTACAGGTGCATTGAAAAACGGTGCGTGAAACTGTCCAGAAATGCCAGCCAGGTTTGATCGCCATGGTTGAGCGCGCGGCCCTGGATGAACTCACTCAGGTGCGTCGGCAGCGGACCGTTGGGACCGATGTAGCCGAAAAACTGTTGTCGCAATCGCGGGGGAGCGTGGCTGCTGGCGGGCTCGAAACGGCTGAAAGAAGCAGGCGCAAAAGCCATTGACGGCTCTTGGCCGACACGGATCGGCTCTGCGCTCGGCAACAAAGCCAGGCCCCAACGCGGCGTAGTGGCAGCGACCGCCTCGAGCCGCCGCAGCACGGCAAAGAAATCGTAACGCCAAGGCTCTTCAGCCCATGGCGACAGGGCCTCGGCAACCCGCGTGGCTACAGAATCGGGCGTGTTCCGCATTGCGGCCTCCAGCGCATGCGCTCACCCTTGCCGACGGTACGCAGCACCGTCTCGACAAAATGGTTAACTCCTACATGTCGTGCCAGATAACTCGACAGGACCGCGCCAAAAAGGAAAACCGAGTGCCCGTGAAACGCCATCTCTTCGACTTCCAGCGTTATCTCGAGTCCGCGGCCAAAAGCGATCGGTCCCGCCATGGGCAAACGCCGAACAGTAGGCTTCGACTTGACGGACATCAGGCCGCGCACCTGCCCCTGGCGCGCGGCATCGGCGTGTACCGCGTACAACATCAGCATCTCACGCAGGGCGGCGGCGCCTTGCTCCGCCGTGGCGTCTGCCAGTGACAGGTAGTTCAGCGCCAGATGGTCAACCACGCGCCAGCCCAGTCCCGCGGTCACCACCGGAGACACCGGCCGGGACGGGCCACGCACCACAACCACCGCACTGACCGGATGCGCGTCGATGCAATCAAAGTCGTTGCCCCTTCCGACCGGCATCAATAAGGGCAGGTCACGGTTGGTACACAGTGCGGACACTGCCAGTTGACGCAACGATGAGGAGTAGGGGGCCTGCTGGGGATCGACCAGTTGCAGGTAAACCTCAGAGCCAATATGGCTGCTGCGGTTGCCTTGCGTGCGCTGACGCTCCGACAAGGTGCGGGGCTCACGGGTGGTGGTGTAGTAGGCTGGGTGGCTGTCGCGACTGCCGTGGAAGGCCGCATAGAACGGCCGAAACGGCTGCTCCGCGGCGGCGCCAACCAAACCGCTGGTGCTCGGGTTGCCGTGCCCGACCACGTCGGTCACGCTGTGAACCTCAAAGTCCTGCGGCCGTGTTCGATCCGGCACCAGGTGGAACTGATTCACCGCTTCGGTGATCACCACCCGATCTAGGCGCTTGGCGAACAGGTTGACGGCGGGGACACAGTGCAGACGGATGTTGTCCACGGTTACCAATTTCTCCAGGGCAGCATCGCCGCGAGAGAACAACACCACCACTTCGAGCTCGGAAGCCGCCACGCCCGCCAGCGCCGATCGCAGGCCCGACAACTTGGCGAACTGAAAGCGCTGGGGGAAGGCGAAGTATTCCTGCACCAATCGATAACCGGAAAAGCCGCAAGCCGTGGTCGGCAGTAACGCTTCGTCTTCGTAGAAACCAACCGGTTCGACATGGTCAGCCGACAGCCGTTGCAATGCCCCGACCGCAACCCCGCTTGCCGAAAGCGGCTGCAGGAGCACTCCAAGCGGCTCGCCCAGAAAGCACTCGTGCAACTGCCAGGCCACGTCCTCGGAACCGCCAAAGTGAAGCACCAAATCGTCCAGCGCCAACTGATCAAAGGTCAGGCCCGCGGTGGTCTTGAGTACAAAGCGCAGCCCACCCCGAATGCGGCGCGACTGGGGGTGCTGGTTCAGGGCCAAATCGGGTGCATAACTGAAATACTGGGCGCGAATAACCTCAAGCGGCCAAAGCCGCAGATCGGCGGCGGTGCGGAACTCGCAATGGGTGTTCTGACCCACCGCCTGGCGCGAGCGCAAACCACTGCCTCGGGGCATCGAGGGGCCTACGCCCAAGCCGGCATCTTCAAGCTGTGGCTGGCATTGGACCACCACCATCGCTGGCGTCGGAGCCAGATAGTTGGGGTAAACAATGTCGAGCAAATGCCCGGTGAAACGCGGGAACTCGGCGTCGAGTTTCAGCCCCACGCGTGCGGACAAAAAGGCGGTTGCCTCTATCAGGCGCTCGACATAGGGGTCGGCGACCTCGTGGCCTTCAATCCCCAATCGGTGCGCGATCTTTGGAAAGGCGCGAGCGAACTCAGCCGCGTTCTCGCGGAAGTATCGCAACTCCTGCTCGTACAGGCCAAGTAGTCTGGGGTCCATGTCGTCGCACTGTTCGCTGCACTGGCTCAGCGGGAAATGTCCTGGATCTCGATGCGTCCCTCTTCGAGGTCAATCCGACTTCTCATCAAGAATTCGAGCGGCACCGGTTGGGCCCACAGCATACCGCGTATCAACAAGCCAACCCGATTGTGGCTATCAAGCACTGGGCCATCCATGACCAATTCGACTTCCAGCGTTTTTGGCAAGATGCGCGGCTCGAAATTCAGAATCGCCTGACGAAAGGCTTGCTCCATGCTGCTGCGCTGCAAGGAGGACGCAAACTGCCCCGAAAGTGTTGGCAGGCCATAGTTGAGCACCGACTTCGCAGTCTGAGCAAAGCGTCTGTCATCAAAGGCCGGGCTATGTCCGGTCGCGTTGAACAACCAACCGAGATCACGCAACACTGCCTGGCGTAGCGCTTGCTTGGTAAGCACCTTCTGGTCGTCTCCCTCAACTTGCTCGCCGGGCGAATTGTCGACCAGTCGATCCAGTAAAGAGGGCTGCAAGCGCTCTTGCGCCGTCAATTCAGCCATGTGACGTCGTGTCGGCGTTTCCAAACGTGATCAAACGCACGTCCATCAGGGCGTGCTCGCCAGCGCTGCTGGACAACACCCGCTGGCCAAGACCGGTCCAGACATCCGGGCGGAACTCCATCCACTCGGTCTTGCGGGCCAATTGCACCTCACCATCGGAACTGCCCTGTGAGCCTTCGTAGCGCGTGGGAATCAGCGCCAGCGCTTCGCCACCGTTTTCGAACTGCAGATGGGCCGGGGTCCAGACACAGTCGCGCAAGTCCTCGGGCGCCTCGATCTTGATCTCGGCAATCCGAGAAAAGGGTATCCAGTAGTAACGCGCATTCACAAAAGCCTCCAACACGGGCCCCAGGCGCATGTCGCCATCTGCCAGCCAGTCAAACGCGACGCCGTCGATCACACCAGGCGTGGCCGGCGCCGCATCAAAGGCACGCTGTCGCAGGTTCTCCGCCAACTCGGTTTCCCCCCGGCCGCTGCGCAGCAAGGATTCGATCAATAGGGCCAACCACTCGTCAGGCTGCCCAAACACCATGGGTGTGCGTTTGCCAGCGAATACTTCGGCCCGCACACCTTCACAACGAATCGCCTCGCCGTAGACCTGCTTCATGGGTACCGCCAAAGCGTCCATCTCGGCGGCAACCGTCAACTGGTTCAAGGCACGCTCCCATTGCCCCATCACACACAGAAGTTGCGCCAGAAACACTCGCAGTTTGGCGTCAGCCGGCTTGGATCGAACCTGCTCGGTCAGCGCTTTGAGCGCTGCCACCGGATCACCACCCTTCAACAACTCAGCGGCCGCCATATCATGCCCCCGAGGCCAGAGAGTCGGAAAAGGTGCGAACCGCACCGCGTTTGCCAGTCGCTTGCTGCGGCGAGGAGGTGATCTCCAGTTCCCTGAAGGTGAACTCCACAATCTCAACCGCCCCTCCTACGGCCCCGCCACCCAGTAAGGTGTAAGTGCGAATGCGAGCCTGCTTCAGACAGATTCTCAAAATGGGCTGCGTGTCCTTGCTCAACGCATCCCCACCAGCTTTGAACGTAGCCAGTTCAACCGTCATGTTGTCATTGGTCGCAAACATGCTCAACATGGACGCTGTGGCCGCGTCAGTGGGACGTACCACTCGCAACGATGAGTAACGCCGCTTGCCGCTTGCCTGTCCTGTGCCCTGGTCGGTCGGACTCAACGCGGCGAAGTAATAGCCGGTCACATCCATGCGTGGCTTGTTGTCCTCAAACACACGGTCGCTCTCACCCTCAATCTGCCCGACGCGAGCACCCTTGACCTGCATCACGATATCGAGTGGATTGACGTCACTGCGGACCAAGTCCAGAGTTCGCAGCGCCTCATCAACATCCAAACCAACTGGTTCAAAAGACATATCAACTCCTTATTTCTACTCGCTCAATCGGCACGGGGCTGTCTGAGCGCGGCTTACGCGCCCATGGCCTCACTTAACCTCGATCCCACTCGCCGGTATATGGCCTGGTAGTCTCGCCTTGGGTCCTGCGCCGCCAAGGGCGCACCCGTTAATACGGTGAACTCCCCGTTGACGACGCGCAGTGCGATGCGCCCCAGCTCGGGTGGCACCGCGACATCATGTGCCGCCCGGTACTCGCTTTGCACGGCCCGCACAGCCGCCAGCCGATGTGGCGACAAGCGTCCCAGTAGTCGAACAGACTCCAGTGGCATCGCCCGAACGGTGACAGGATTCCAGGTCTGCACGACGCCACACATCGGATCAAAGGGCTCGTCCTCGGTTTCCAGCAATACATCAAAGGCGCCGGCCCAATCGCACTCCGGCGCAGTCATCCAGCCAACCCACTTGCCAACCCCCACGCATCGATCCAACAACACACCGTGCAGCGTGCGACCGACTGGCAGACCCATCACAAATCCCTCCGCCCACGCGGGTGCAGGCATACCCGCCAGTGCCGAGCATCGGCGGTCAACCCAGTCTCTGATCGGCGCCAGCGAGCCCTCAAGTCCCTGGCGGGACCCAGTCAACACCGCATTGCAAATGACCGGCCGGTCCGGGTCAGCCACATCAGCTTCGTTCGGCATTTGATCACCTTCGATCTCCCTCTGAATCTGACTCAGAGGTGGCCAAAGCTCTATGTGTTTCAAAGTGTTTTCCTGGATGGTCAAGCATAAGACGCTTCTACCCCCAGAATTTTAAAAACCGCCAGAATCGCTGCCATGTTGTCTGGAGCGATCGGAATGCCCAACTCATGCTGAACCCAGCTACCAATCAATGTCTTGGCAAAGTCGCCCGGAAGGCCTTGTCGTTTGTGAACCAGTCCCAGGCGACCGGCTCGATAGTGGTAGGACGCGATGGCATGTCGCGCGGCTACGCCTGACAACCCGCCTTCGGCGTCGCGCCCAAAACTCTCACACAGCAGAGTCCGCTCGGGGCTGGGCAAAGCCGCAATGAAGTCCCGCGCCGCAGCGCTGACCTTGACCAAACTCAAGCCATGCTCGATCAAACTCTCTTCCAAGTTGTCACAACGGGGCAGGGACTCCTCGGCTTGGTTCTCCAGGGCGTTCTCCTCCAGGGCGACACGACGTCGAAACGAACTGGCCCGCATGCAATCGATCAGGTAGCGCCGAAAGTACGCGCACAGCGCGAAGGAGCTTGAAGGTGCGCTGTGGCCGTCGTCGGGCGCCGCGTCGATCGGGTCGGGCGCCGAGGACGGGTTGTCGAGCCGAAGTATCTTGGAGAAAATAAACTGGGCAATCAACTCCTCCCGCCCCTCCCCCAAGGCCATGACTTCCGGCGGGCTGTAACCTTGAAGTGTCTTCTCGACCACCCAGTAGATGCGCCCGACTTCCTGCCTGGACAGGTGTTGACGTCGGCGCCAAAGCGACGCCAACTCGCTGCACTCCTGCGAACTCAATGCTTCACGCATGATCAATCACAGTCAGTCCGTTACTGGTCATCAACACATTGGTCTTCGGTTTCGACCAGGCACTGCGACAGCTCTCGGCTGGTGCCCGCGCCCCGCGTCTTGGTCAACGCTCCGCCCGCCGCCACCTTGAGCCCGCGTGGCAGCAACACCCACATCTGGCCGCTGGCCTTCATGCGGCGCGCCTGCGTGGCGGCTTTGGGACCACTGCCGAAAAAGTAATCAGCACGCACCGCCCCCCGAATCGCCCCACCGGTGTCCTGCGCGATGGTCAATCGGCGCAGTGGCTTTCCGTCGCTCGGGTCACGGGTGGCGACAAACACCGGGAAGCCAAGAGGTGTGCTGCGCGGGTCGACCGCAATCGAGCGTCCCGGTGACAATGGCACATTCATCGCTCCAAGCGGACCCGCACCAGTTGGCGCACTCTCGCGGAAGAACACATAGCTGGGGTCCTTGATGCCCGAGCCGGTGATGCGCGAGTCGGCCCTGCGCCCCGGCACTGCCACGCGACCACCCGGCGGTGGCGCCACCAGTTTGAACCCCCTGGTGCGCGTTGGTGTCGGGTCGTCCTCGTCGTCTTCAAGGGCATCGGCATCCAGTTCAACCATGCCCCCACGCATCTTGACCGGCGGCTTCTTGCCGCCTGCTTGAGCAACGGTCGGCCTGAAAGGATGGCCATTTTGTTCGGCATAGGAGAGGTGAATGGTTGCACCATCGTTGAGCTTGATCCGCCCCGCACCTTGTACCTGCATCTCGTAGAGCTGCATTGCGTCTTGCACGAACGCCAGCACCTTGGCATTGGGCGCGCCCCGCGTTTCGATCTCTTCCCGCGTGTAATAGGGCATCAATCGCTTGCCCTCAACCCGCAGCCGCGCCTTGCGATCGGGCGAATCAAATGTCAACATGGACAGGTCCAAGAGGTACAGACCCGGCGCGTTCATGGTACGCGTATTCAGCCCGGTCTCAATCAGCACGTTGCGACCTTCCACCTTGGCCACCACGGTGCCTGTCGCGCGTGACTTGCTGACTTTGCGGGCATCCAGCACAAGCATGTCTTCTGGAACACCGTAAACCGGGTAGACAAAGGGCGCTCGATATTGGCGGCTACCACTGACTTCAGGCTCGAAGTAACCGGTCACTACGCCGTCGGCCTTGCTGCCATCGTCGCGCACTTGGTATGGGGCGAACTCGTTTTCAAAGAAGGCGCGCACGCTGTCGTTGCTGCTGAGCGCGACAGATCGAGCGTGGTCACACACGCGCTGCCATTCACCACCCCTTGCGGACAAAACCGAACAACTGCCCAGAAACGCCGACCAGCTCTCGACCAGGTTGTCGGTCTTCCAACCCGGCAGCATGTCAAAGGGGGTGGCGACATATGTAGCTGACTGGGTCGAAAAGGACGCCGCCTGACCCGCTGTGTTGGCCCCGGCCGACTCCGGCGCGGGGACCGTGGTGGCCACACTCGGCGCCGCGCCCGGCAACTGGATCTCCTGTGACGGCCCGGCACAGGCCATGATGAAAGCCAACCCGGGCAGCACAAACCACCTGGTATTGGCGCGGCGATTGAATCTATTTAGCTTATTCACTGCACCCCTCCGTTACGCGTCCACGTCAGACGCAACTACTCTTCCACAATCTTGAACCCGGCTACGCCAATGACATCAGCACAGGTGGCATTGGGCTCACATACGTTTTTGCCCAGCAATGGCGGCGGCGCTGTGCTCGCGCGCCCAGCTTCCAGCGCGGCCAGGACCGGTAACGAAAACTGACCAAACACACCGTCATACTGAATCCCGGTGGCCGCAAAGTCCCGCTCGCGCTCACTGACAACAACCACAAACTGGTTGGTCCCGGCGGGCCCGCCCGCTTTCATGGCCCAGGACGCTCGCGGCAAGGACAAGGTCTCCTGGGCACGAATCTGGTTGCGTTTGTCCAACTGGTTGGGGAACAGTTGCATCAGATCGCCGGCCGATGACAGCATCAAGACATAGACAAAGCCCGCACGCTGACTCTTCACGGTGAGCTCAAGCCTGTCCTTGTCAATCTTCACGCGGTCCATGGCAGGCGCGGCACTGACGCCCATCGGTCCGGCCCCGCCCGCGATCAACTCCTGCAGCACACGCCCGATCTCGAACGGTCGAGGCGGCGCTGGCGCAGCCACGTTGCCGGCGCTCGGAGGCGGCTTGACTGCGGGCTCCAATGCTGGCGGTGCTGCGCTGGTGCCTGCGCTACCCACGGTGGCCGGGCGTGACAGCCACCATGCACCCCCCGCCACGAGCAGCGCGCCCGCCAGGCCGGCACCAACCAGGAGCGCGCGACGGGACGCCGGCGCCGCCCCGACCGGCGCGATCTTGCCGCTTGGGACCACGTGGACCGGATTGGCCACCGCAGCCGCCGTTGCCACACCGATCGGCGGCAGATCCAGGGCCTCGCGCAGCGCCGCCATCGATTGCGGACGATGCTCTGGCCGCACAGACAAGGCCCGATCGATGGTTGCCAGCAAGCGATGGCTGTAGCGCTTGCTCAAAACCTCGTTATTGGCGAGTGACACATACTGATCACTGATCATGCGCGCCACGGACGGCGGTGGCGCCCGCCCACAAATCGCGACATGCATAACGGCGGCAAGCGCGTACACATCGGTCCAGGCGCCCTGGGTCATGTCCGGCACCTCGGCATACTGCTCCACCGGCGCATAGCCAGGCTTGAGAATGACGGTGATAGCTTGTGTCATGTCCGAGATCACGCGCCGCGCGGCACCGAAATCGAGAACCACCGGCAGCCCGGTATCCTCCAGTAACAGGATGTTGTCGGGCGCGATGTCCCGGTGGTAACAGCTGGCCTGATGCATGATCGCCAGCGCATGCGTAACGCGGTCCACCACCTGCAGCAGCCAAGCCTCGTCGACCGGCGCGCTCATGGCGGCCAGGGCCGCCTTCAGCGTCTGGCCCCGGTATAGCGGCATGACCATGTAGGTGGTGCCGTGCTCCTGCCAGAAACGATAGACCTTAAGCAGGGACGGGTCGTCAAACTGGGCCAGCAAACGCGCCTCATTGATGAAGCTGCGCATGCCAGCGTCAAAAGTCTCCTTATGCCGCTCAGACATGGGCACCACGCGTCCATCAGCTTGGCGGTTGGCGAGGGACGACGGCATGTACTCCTTGATCGCCACCTCCCGCTCCAGCGCATGGTCCCAAGCCCGGTAGACCACGCCAAAGCCACCCTGCCCGATCAATCCCGTGATCTCGAACTCAGCCAGCTTCGTGCCGGTGGGCAGTAGCCCCGAAGTGGCGTTGTTCGCCGTGGCCGAGCCACTGGGCATGGCCTGCGTTGGCGCAATCGCATTCAACCATTCGGTGCCGGCCGGTGCCGGGGCCCCGCGCAGGTCTCCCCCTGCAGCACGCGCCACAGTGGGCTGCTCGCTCAGCGCATCCAGATCGGCGCGTGGGCTGGCGACAACCCGCGTGACGTCGTCATCGGCAGTCGCTGGCACCGCAGCGCGGCCCTGAGTGGCGGTTGTGGCCGACAGGTCGCTCGACGCGTTCATCGGCTGGCCTGCGCAGCACGGGCGTGGTCTTCACCACAGCCAAACAAACCATCGAACGACGAGGCCGTCGGCAGACCGGGCCAGGTCAGGCCGCGCGCGCCATCCTCGCGCGGATGGGTGCGCCAAATCGACTGGCCGATGGACGGCAACTGCAATGCTGCCTGACCTGGGGCGGACCGGTCGCTGCAGTCCGTACTGAAAGCGGCGTGCAAAGCGAGCTCAAAACGGTTGGCATCCAGATCCGACTCCAGCGCATCAATGGCAACTTGGGCACACAGGCCCCACCAGCGTGCCGCCCAGTCTGCCGAGGGCCGCAGGGCGGCGTCGGAGCCACCGGTCAATTCAATGGCCAAGGTGAGCGGAAAGTAACGCCCCGCGCTGTCCACCGAGGGAACCATCACCCCCAGCCACACGTTCGCGGAGACCAATCTCGGGCCGAGCGCAAAGAACCAGACTGGCCCCTCCAGATAGCGATCCACCCAGTCAGGTTGGTGGTTTCGCAACTCGAACAAACCGTGCTGCAGCCAACTGTCCCAGACCGAGCGAAACTGCTCAGACAGGCGCCGTTGGGCAAAGTCGCCCATGCCCGGCAACTTGCCGAACCAGCCAGGCAGGTCACCACGGTTCATGTGGGCAGTTGCATCCACGCTCAGAGGCCCTCCGGACAGGCAAATGCCTGCAATTCGCCCATTCGAATGGGGTGCTGCACGCTGTTGGCGGTAACCTCGAAGCGGGCACGACGGTTGTCCACATTGAACGTGACGTTGAACTTCTCTGGCGCCCCGGCCGGCTCCAACTGCGCCTTCTCCAACAGTCGAAACAGCGCCCACGGACCGTCCACGGCCAAGCCCGATGCGCCGCCCGTTGACGGCGGTGAGATTTGAATGCGAACCTGATTGCTGCCTTTGGGTCCCGGCCATTGCACCGCCATCGGAACCGCCGGTCCATGCGCGTATTTCACCAGTTGCCCATCAACATCGAGGATGAACTGCGTGATGCTGGCATCGAGCTCACGCGGCATGAAGTCCAGCCGCAACGACGGCACCCGTGCCCCAGAGCGGAAGAAGACATCGCGAATTCTGGCAGCGCGTTCAAACTGCGCCAGCGCGGCCACTGACACCCCCGACTGCTCGCCTACCGGTTTGTACCGCCAAGGTCGTGCGCTGGTGTCAACCAGCGCAGCCAGGCGTTTCTGGAAGAAGTCATCCATCAGGCCGCCCGGCGCAAACATCTGCCCAAAGTCCTCCGGCAGCACATCACGCGTGCTGCTGGGTACCAGGGGATAACGCCCGGCAATTGCCCGAGCACAGAAATCAGCGATAGGTCGCAGGTCTTGGCTGAGGTTGCCACGCTCGGCCGTGCGCGCTTGTGTTGAGCCGCTCTGACTCAGGTTTTCGATCATGGACCGAATCGGCTCGGGCAGACGACCGGCGTCAGACTTGAGCTTGCCTGCCACATCGGCGGGGGGTGGCGTCGAGCGGCTCTTGACTGCCGTGTCCACCGCGTTGAGGTAGACATAAACTTCGTTGAAAAGTTTGAGCGCGTCTTCCAGCGGCGCGGGCCCACTGCCTCCACCGGACTGCACCAAGCGACGCAGCGGCTCAAAGTGGTCATCGACCATGCTCTCAATCCGCTTGCCCCCCGTGTTGGGTTTGGCTGCATCGCCGCCAAACAGATCCTCGAGCCCCTTGCGGGTGTTGCGCACGGTCTCGGCGGCCTTGGTCACCACATTTCGGTCCCCCTCGGCCGGCACCAAGGTCACCTCGCGAGCCACCGCGCGCATCAGGCTCGCCAGCGGTGAGCCAGCGCCCGAGAGGGTACGCGCGACCTGAATGTTCTTCTCCAGCGTATTGGCGCGCACCAGCCGGATATCCGCCAGGAAGGCATCCCACTCCCTGACATAGTTCTCCAGGTAGATGCGGCGCACGCGGTCAGTCAGGGCGCTGAGCGCGGCCACATCCTGCATGGCTTGCTTGAGGTTGCGCTCCTGCCCAAGCACCCACGGCTCCTCTTTGGCCATGGTAAGGGTCAGCGTTTCCACCGCTGACTGGAATCGCTTGTGGTAGCCATCAAAAGTGAACCAGCCCGCGACGCCCTCTGTCAGAGGTTTGCCGCTGGCCCGCTCGAACACCAGTGGCGCGGACGGACCGGCGGCGCTGGCGATGCTGAAAGCCGGCACGTCCTTGCTCAAGCGTTGGCGTTTGAGACGGCTGAAGATGCGCTGCTCCAGTGGATAACTGGCCAACATGGCGCGCACACTGCGCACCAGGTTTTCGTCCATTACCAAAGGCGAGCGCGGCGGCCCCTGCGCGATCAATTCATCGAGCTGCGTCTCAAGACTGGCGCGTTGCGCTTCCGACACTCCTCGATCGAGGCTTCGATTCCAATCCAGCGTGATCCAGGCCTTCAGTGCTTCGGCGTCAAAGTGCTCGCTCTGATGCAGCATCAAGTAGGTCTTGAGCGCCTCGTAGCTGAACTCCAGGTTGTCGCGCTGCGCTCCGCGCAACTGATCCTCAATGCGTTTGGCCAGGTGCGGCAGGAAGACATCGTTGAGGGCGCGCTGGTGCGCCACCTGCGCAGCCCCGGCCAACTTGTCGCCCTGGTAAAGCCCCAAGCCCATCAACAACGGAACCTTGTCGCCGGAGACTTCAGGCGTCAGCCAACTGTCGCGCAAGCTCTGCAATACCGGCGCTACCACGACCAGGTTCTGCACCTTGCCCGGCATGGCCGCCAAGTCCCGGCGCAAGGGCTCCGCTTGCGCTTCCACCGCGCGCAAATAGGCCAGATTGCGGGACGTGCTGATGCCCCAACCCACCAACAGGGCCGTGGCACACAAGCCGAGCACAACCATGCCGGTCAGGCGCAGGATGTGGCTGCGGCGCTCCCAACGCGCGTCAGCGCCAGCCAGCCGCTGCTCGGGAAACACCACCTCGCGCAACAGTGAGGTCAAGAAGTAGCTGCGACCGCTAGTGGCCTGTTTGGGCAACACTGATCGTGCCAAGCCGAAATTGCGCGCCAGACTGGCCACTACGCGATCAATCGGACTTCCTTCCTGGGTGCCGCTGGTGAAATAGACGCCGCGCACCCAGGGCGGCTGCATGAAACGTGAGCCAACGTAGATCTGATCGAGCAGATCAGTCAGCACCGGACCCAGCCCAGCAAACTGCAGTGGAAAGCCGAACAGCGCGGCACGCCGCACCCCATCGGTCTCTTGTTGCATGCGATCAATCAGACCGTCATTGAGACGATTGGCCAACAGTGCAAATTCACGCTGCACCGGCGCCGACAGGGATGCGCCCTCGCCACCCTCGCTCGGCGGCAAGGTGAAGCCCCAGACTTGCGCGCGCGATTCCTTGCCCAGATCGGCGAAGTACTCTGAGAACCCGTGCAGCAAGTCGCTCTTGGTCACCAACACATAAACTGGCAGGCGTGTCGCCAGTACGGTATCGATCTCGACCAGCCGCGCGCGAATCGCCTGCGCCAACTGGGCCCGTTCCCCAGCGCTTTTCTGCAGTAGATCTGCCACGCTGATAGTCAGAAAAACGCCATTGAGTGGCCGACGCGGGCGAGACTTTTTCAGAAGCCCCAGGAATCCATCCCATGCGCTCTTGTCTTCGCTCTGGTGACTGTCCTGGGTGGTGTAACGACCGGCGGTGTCAATCAACACCGCCTCGTCGGTAAACCACCAATCACAATTGCGCGTACCACCAACACCCCGAATCGCGCCAGGACCAAACTGGTCGGCCAGAGGAAAGGTCAGCCCTGAATTGACCAGCGCTGTGGTCTTGCCCGCGCCTGGCGCGCCGATGAACACATACCACGGCAGCTCATACAGATAGTGCCCCCCCGACAGGGACAGCCAGTCACGCCAACTGGGTTTCCGACCGGCGGCATGCAGGCGCATCTTGCGCAGCGACGCCACCGCCTCCTTGAACCGCGTAGCCAGGAGCTGCTGCTCGTTGCTGACCGGTTGGTCCGCCTTGCCGACGGGTGCGCGCACCAGACCATCTGTCAGATGCTGGCTGGCACGACCGGCGCGCCAGCGCGCGTAAGCCCAGCGCAACACCACCAGAAGCAGGATGAAGCCGATCAGCCCCGCGCGCGCCAACTCACTCTCAAGCGGCGCCCATCGGCCAATTGACACCATCGGGCCGATCCACCAGATCAGCACCGCGAGCACGATTAGCGCCACAACGGTCAGCACCACCGGATGAAAGATCACACCGAAAAGCTTCTTCATTTCCCAGCCTCCACCGGCGTGGCGAGTTTGGTTTCCGGAAACAGCGTGATGTCAACGCGCCTATTGCGCGCACGGCTCTCGACACTGTCGTTGGGGGCGAGCGGCTCGGCATCGGCCTTACCGCTGGATCGCATGCGCGTCGGCTCGACCAGACCTGTCATGGCGGTTTTCACGTTTTCCGCGCGTGCAGTGGACAGATGCCAGTTGGAGGGGAAGCGCAGCGAGCGGATCGGCTGGTTATCAGAATGCCCAACAACCAACACATCTCCCTTAACCTCGGCCAGCGCCTGGGCGATGCGCCGCAACACGGGCTCGGTCTGGGGCATTGGCTGAGCGCTGCCCGAAGCAAAGAATCGATCCCCGCGAAGCCGAATGATGCTGCGATCCGACTCTTCCAGGACGGTTACCAGGCCCTCGCGGATTTCGGGCTCCAGAAATCCGGTCAGGCGCGGCTTCTTGGCCGGTACCGGCGCGGCCGCAATCTGTACGCCGGGTACGCGCAGCCCCGCCAGGACCCCATAGGTGGTGTCGGAGCGGCTGTTGAGTATGAAGAAGAGCGTGACAAACACCAGCGCCAGCAAGGTCGCCACGCCGGTACCGATCACCCAGAACGGAATCGCCTGACGCTGCCCGGCACCCGCTTGCCCTTGTCCCTTCCAGTGCGGCGAAAGGTCGGTCTCCACCGGTGGGCGCTGCTTGCGGATCAAGTCCGCCAGCCGCTGCCGCACCGCTTCAAGTTGCGAACGTCCATTGTCGATCACCCGGTAGCGTCCCTCAAATCCCAACGCCAGCACGCAGTAAATCAGTTCCAGCAACTGGCGATTGGCCGAGACATCCTGCGCCAGCTTGGCCAGCAACTGAAAAACCTTCTCGCCGCCCCAGGTCTCGTTGTGAAACTGGACCAGCATGCTGCGTTTGCTCCAGGCCGCCTGCACGCCCCATGGCGTGTTCGAGACCGACTCGTCCAGAGCCGTGCACAGGACGTAACGCGCTGCGACGATGTTCTCATTGGACACACCCGCACGGTTGGCTGCCGCCTCGAAACGCCGCACCGCGTCGGCGACCGAATTGCGCAGGGCTTCCACGTTGGGCGCCTGGGACAGCGTGCGCAGGTGCCCCACCAGACCGAGCAGACTCGACGCGCAGGACACCAGGGGATTGAGTAGCCCCAGGGCATTGACCTCAATCGGTTCGGGCTCCGGATCCGCCGTGCCGTAGCTCGGTGGGGGCGCACTCGGCGACGCGGCACTGGGCATCCTCGGTTTGGGCTTGATCACCGTGCGTTCGGATTCAAACGGTGCAAAGGGATCTGGCGTGCTCATGATGGTGGCTCGTGTGAATCAGTCCGATTGAGTAAAGTCAGGTCCGTATGGCCCAGAACGCCAGGTCCAGCCCTGGAAAGTCGCCGGCGATGTGCATGGCCATGCCGCCAGACTGTTCGAGCTGCCGCCACAAATCGCTGTTGCGCGTCTCCAGCTCGAAGTAACAAGCGCCGGCATGGAAGGGTATTTGCCTGGGCGCCACGGCCAGCGGTTGCAAGGCGACGCCCGGCAACTGCAGATTGACCAGGTCACGAATGCGCTCCACCGGTCCAATCTTGACCTGAGTCGGAAAGCGTGCGCGCAAGGCCTCGCCTGGCAGGTTGGAAGTGACTGCCAGCACAAATACTGCGTTGCGCTGCAGTTCCACATCACTGATTACCGCGACCCGCACGCCGAACTTGCGATCATGCAACTCGATGCGGATGGCCGACTGCTCGAACACCATCGACAGGCTGCGACGCAGGTCGTCCATCAGGGGGCGAAAGCTCAGCGCCAGGTCGTCGTGAATGTAGGGCCCAAACTGCGTCACGCGCCTGCTGTCCCGAAAGCTGGCCAGGTCGCCGGCCAGGCCCAGCGCGTACTCAAACAACCTTTGCGGGTGCACCAGCGAAGCGCGGGCCAGGTGTGCAAATACCGCTTCATTTCGGTTGACCGTCTGCAGCAACAGGAAATCGGCAATTTCCGACACGCCGCCACTGCCGGTCTGGCCCATCCGTGCCGCCAGCGCCTCCCCACGTTGTCGCAACAACCCGTGCAACTCGTCGACATAGCCTTTGAGTACCGGATGCGCCGCCACGTCCAACAGCGGAGGCAAGCGCAGTTTGTCAAGCAGCAACTGGTTGTCCACCCGGCGTTCAAGCACCAAGACAACGCCCAGTGTGGTCCACGCGTCGGTACTCTCCTTCACACCCATCAGGCGGGTGTGCAGTTGCCCCAACTGCAACAGTGCGGTGCGTTCACCAGCGGTGTTGGAATCGGGCACCTCGGTCTCCAGCACGCGATGACGCACGAAATCCTCAAACGCCTCTGGATCCGCCTCGCGTGCCCCGGCGCGGCGCACCGGCAACGCCAGCACAACGACCTCGTCACGCATGCCCACCGGCACATCAAGAGGCGGCGGCAGCGGATCTACCGCGGGCATATCGAAAACCGTGCCGTCCGCAAACACGCCGACCGCGCGCACCAGGGCCAATTTGCCCAGCGCCAAAGCGGCTGTATCGATTTCCAGCTCGGAAAAACCCCAGGCGTAGGGCGTGGTGCTGCGCATCGTCAGGTGACGCACATGGTCGCTGTGACGCTCCTGCTGTTGAAGGTGCTGCGGTTGCAGCAGCATGCCTTCACTCCAGACTACTTTCTTTCGCCAGCTCATGGCACTCCTCTTTTGTGATCTTGCTTGGCCAACTCGTTGCCGAGCCCGCCACCTCCACCGCACCGATCAATGTCTTGTCAATAATTGGCGCCATTCTGACGGCGGCGCTCGGCCTTTTGCGCGGTGGCAGTTGGACCCAGGCCCTCAAAAACGGCACTATTGCGCAGTTTTTGATAGAGACCCGACCTCGCAATATGCCACAAGCGGGGCCAAATCTCATGCAAGCCCTGATGACCGACGTGTCGCGCTCTCGGCAACTCATCCCGGGGCGGAAACCTAGGTGTTTACCCACGCTCTCGCCCCGGTTTCGGTCACCCGTTGCGTCAAATCAAGCACCACGCGTGTCCCGCCACTTGTCGCCGCGGCACTTACGGCTCAGAATGCTCGGCTGACTCATCGCAAGCGTTGTGTCCAGCATGCGCGGCACGGAGTCGGGGTGTCAAGAGGGATTGCCATGACCAAGCTTCGAGTCGTCACCCAGGCGCAGGGTGGCATAGATCGCAACGATTTGCGCTCGCAGGTGCACTTTTGCGCGCAGACCGGCCAGATATGGCTGCATGAGCACCGCATGCTGCTGATCCACGCCCAGGCCCAGGCGCTGCTGCGCAAGGAACTGATCGACACGCTGGGCATGGCGCGCGCGCAGGGCCTGCTTACCCGCATGGGGTACGAATCGGGCGTGCGCGACGCCGAGTTGGCGCGCAGCCGGGCCCAGAGCCTGAGCGACGTGGAGGCGTTTCTGACCGGCCCGCGACTGCACACCTTGGAAGGCATCGTCAAAGTCACCCAGATCCGGCTTGAGCTCGACCGTGTGGCCGGCACTTTTTACGGCGAGTTTTTGTGGGAAAACTCGTGGGAAGGACAGTGGCATCGGCACTACTTCGGCATTCACCATGAACCGGTCTGCTGGACGCAGATCGGCTACGCCTGCGGTTACACATCGGCCTTCATGGGGCGAGCAGTGCTGTACAAGGAGGTCGAATGCGCGGGCATGGGTAACGAGCATTGCCGCATCATCGGCAAACCAGTTGAAGAGTGGGAGGACGCCAGCGCGTATGCCCATTTCTTCAACCGCGAATCGATTGCCGAGCAACTGATCGATCTACAAACCCAGGTGGTGCAGTTACGCACTTCAATCGGGGACAAGGAAGGCCTGCCCGCCGACATGGTGGGCAATTCACCGGCATTTCGCGCCGCCTACGAGCTGCTGCGCCAGGCCGCTGGCAATCAAATCACGGTGCTGTTGCTGGGTGAAACCGGCGTGGGCAAGGAGGTGTTTGCGCGCACCCTGCACGAACGTGGCGCCCGCAGCCAAGCGTCATTTGTGGCCATCAATTGTGCCGCCATTCCACCCGATCTGGTCGAGTCCGAGTTGTTTGGGGTTGAAAAGGGCGCCTACACCGGTGCACTGGCCTCACGCGCCGGGCGTTTTGAGCGTGCCGATGGCGGCACACTGTTTCTCGACGAGGTCGGTGACCTACCGCTGGCGGCGCAAGCCAAATTACTGCGCGTCTTGCAGGAGGGAGAGATTGAGCGCTTGGGCGGGCAGACCCTGCGCAAGGTCAATGTGCGGCTGGTGGCGGCCACCAACGTGGACTTGCGCCTGTTGGTTAAGGAGGGCAAGTTCCGCTCCGACCTGTACTACCGGCTCAACGCCTACCAGATCAACATTCCGCCGCTGCGCGAGCGCAAGGAGGACATTTCCCCTCTGGCCAGGCGCTTTCTTGAAAAATACAGCGCGATTCATGGCAAGCGGCTCAAGGGCTTCACGGACAAGGCCAAGCGCGCACTGCTGACCTACGCTTGGCCGGGCAACATCCGCGAGCTGCAAAACATGGTGGAACGCGGTGTCATTTTGGCGCCCGGCGGCACGCGCATCGAAGTGCACCACATGTTCTCGGGCTTTGACGAGCGTGGGGCACTGGAGCTAGGACTCGACGCGCACGGCGACATCAATCCCCGCTCGCCCGCGGCTGGCCAGGCACTGTGTGAGGCTGTGCTGGGTGGCGCCATGACCTTGAACCAGGTCGAGGCGATGTTGCTGGAAATGGCGGTGGACAAGGCGCAGGGCAATCTGTCGTCGGCGGCACGCATGCTCGGCGTGACCCGGCCGCAACTGGCGTACCGCCTGCGTCGCTTGCAGGACGAGGGCAATGCCGCCCAGGAGCCAAGCGTCAACGCGACACGTCCCGGCGCATTGACATGACGCTGGCCGAGCGCGTGCAGCAGCACCTGCGGAGCCACCACGTGGCCACACTGGCCAGCAGCGGCGTCGACGGCCCGTGGGCGGCGGCGGTGTTCTACGTTCATGACGGCTGGGACCTCTACTTTTTGTCCTCGCCCACCAGCCGTCATTGCCTCAATTTCACCCACAACGCCCAAGTAGCGGTCACCATTCAGCGCGACTACGATGACTGGCCCGGTATCAAGGGCGTGCAACTGCAAGGCTTGGTCGAAGAACTCGTCGGTGCCGACGAGGCCAACGCGCGCGATCAATACGGTCGAAAGTTCCCCATCGTGGGCAAGCTGGCGCAGGCACCGGCTGCCATCGTCAAGGCACTGGCCAAGGTGCGCTGGTACCGCGTACGCCCGCAGCGCTTGCTGTACATCGACAACACGCTGGGCTTTGGGCACCGGGAGGAAGTTGACCTGCTCAGCCCGCCTCTTCAGGCACCTTGAGCTCGCGACACGCCCCCACGACCTGCAGGAAACAACGCTGCGCACCTTCCAGCACCAGGCAGGTCAACACGCCGCTGGCGTAGGCGCCGGTGTCGATGCCGATGCGATTGGCGCGCACCTGGGGCTGCGGCGCAACCGTGTGTCCGTGCACCACCAGGGCACCGTGTTCAACATCGGACGCCAGGAAACGACTGCGAATCCACATCTGATCGGTGGCAGTCTGCGCCTCAAGCGCCACGCCGGGGCGCACGCCTGCGTGCACGAAGTGGTAGTCCCCAGCGCGGTGGCTCACTGACAACGACTCCAGAAAGGCCAGGTGTGTCGCCGGCAAGGCAGTGGCAAAAGCGTGGCGCAGCGACTCAAGGGTGGCGTCGTCAAAGGCTTTGGCAACCGGTGTCATCAGCACTGGCACCGGTTGCGCCAACCCGCCGAGCTCCTGCGGTGTCGCGATCGGCTGACATTGGGTCGGCAAAGCCACACCATAATCGCGCAGCGCGTCCAGGCCGTCGTAGTCAAACCAATGCCGGGCCGCCTCCAGGTCACCCGACAGGTAGCGCAGCGCCAGGTCTTCATGGTTGCCCTTGAGGGAGATCACGCGCCAATGCTCGGGGCAAGTTGCCCGCCAGCGCAGAATGCGCTCGACCACGCCGCGTGAGTCCTGACCTCGGCTGAGGTAGTCGCCCAGAAAAATGACCTGCGACTGTGCGCCAGGACGTTGGCGGGCATGCGCCTCAATAGCGCCCAACATGGCTTCGAGCAGGTCTAGCCGGCCATGAATGTCGCCTACCGCATACAACACGGTGCTGGCGGGCGCGCGGCGCGGGACGTCGGACGGCGCGGGCACGCACTCAAGCCAGCGCACAGCCGTCATGGCGTCACTGGTCCGACAAGCCGCCGCGCTCCTTGCCGGTCCACCGCGCGAACAGATTGTGCTCAATGCCCACCTGATCCAGTGCTTTGCCCAGCGTCTGGTGCACGATGTCCATCACCGTCTGGGGCTTGTGATAGAAGGCCGGCATCGGCGGCAACAAGGTGCCGCCATAGTCCGCCACGCGCGTCATCAGCTCCAAGTGCCCTTTGTGCAGCGGCGTCTCGCGCACCAACAGCACCAGGGGGCGGCGCTCCTTCAGTGTCACATCTGCCGCACGAATCACCAGGTTGTACGTGAAGCTGTTGGCAATGGCCGACAGCGTCTTGATGGTGCAAGGCGCCACAATCATGCCGCGCGTGCGAAACGAGCCACTGGCCACCGCCGCGCCGACGTCCTTGTTGCTGTAGACCACGCTCGCCAGCGCCTTGACGTCCTCAATCGAGTAATCGGTCTCGATGGCCAGATTCATGCCGGCGGCCTCACTCAAAATCAGGTGTGTCTCCTGGCCCAGTTCGCGCAGGATGCGCAGCATTTCCACGCCGTAGATGACGCCGGTGGCACCGGTAATGGCCAGCACCAGCGGCAAGTTTCTTGGTTCAGTCATTGGCGTATTGTCAATGGGTTTTGACCAGCTCGACGCCTTCCCATCTGCTCAGGCAGTGGGCGGCGAGTTGGAAGATTTCGTTGGCGGTGATGATGCCCACCACCTGCCCTGCGTGCATCACCGGAAACTGCGCCACCTTGAGTTCACGGCCACGGCGCAGGCACTCCTGCATGCTGTCGTCATCGCTCATCGTGGCGGGGTTGCGCACCATCACATCGCGCACGCGCAAGCGGTTGACGAAGAAGTTGAACTCGTCGGGGTCCTGCTTGCGCAACACGAAGTGACCCATGCGCAGCATATTGGCGCGCGTTACCAGCCCGCGCAGCCGCCCCTGGTCGACCACCGGCAGCGCATGCAGGTTGTGCTCGGATAGCAGTCGCTTGGCGTCCGACACCAGCGTGTCGCTGGGTATCGTCATTGGGTTGGCCTGCATCCAGTTGCGTACCATCATGACGAAGGTTCCGTTTCCAGCAGACGCGCGCGCAACATCTTCTTGTCGATCTTGCCAGAGTCGCCCACGATGGGCATCTGGTTGGTGAACTCCAGCCGCTCGGGCCACTTGAACTTGGCCATGCGTTTGGTCGCCAGGAACTCCTTGAGTTCATCCAGGGTGAGCGTGCAACCCTTGCGCAGCACCACAAAGGCACAGGCGCGCTCGCCGTATTCGGCATCCGCGTAGGCCACCACCGCCACCGCCGCCACGCTGGGGTGCTCGTTCATCATGCCTTCGACCTCCGCCGGATAGATGTTCTGGCCGCCGCGAATGATCACGTCCTTTTGTCGCCCCAAAATCCACAGGCAACCCTGGTCAAACTTCACCACGTCCTCAGTGGTGCACCAACCCTCAGTGTCAAAAACTTCCGACGTCATGGCCGGGTCGCGGTAGTACCCGGCGGGCGAATGCGGGCCGCGAAACCACAGTACGCCCGGCTCGTTGGGCGGCACCTCTTTGCCTTGTGGGCCAATCAGGCGCACTTGGTTGCCAGGCAGCATCTGACCCACGGTCAGGCGGCGCAGTTCTCCGGGATCGCTGACCTTGCAGCCGCTGACCGAACCCTTGTCCTGCGTGCCCAGGTCGGACGTGATCACCGCGCCAAAACGTGCCTCGGCTTCCTGCGCCAACTGCGGTGACAAGTAGCCGCCAGCGGAGCGGATGAAGCGCAAGGACGACAGGTCGTACTGCTCGACGTTCTGCTCCAGCATGCGCACCAGGTGTGTAGGGACCACGCCAATCGCTGTGACCTTCTCGCGCTCCATCATCTGCAGGGCCAGTTCGGGCCTGAAGTCTTCCAGCATCACGGTCTTGGCACCGCACAAGGGGGCGGCGAAGTAGGTCAATGTGCCAGCCGCGCCACCGGCGTGCGGTGCAATCGCCATGGTGACGTCGTCCTTCGTGAGCTCCCAAAGGTCGATGCGGCCCTTGGAAGTGCAGACGCGCGGCGCCAGCGGCCACTCCACCAACTTCGGTAAACCAGTAGTGCCCGAGGTGGTGGTGAGCAGCGCGACGTCAAAGAACGGGTCAAACCGCCGCGCGTCCAGTGCGGCGCTGTCGATGCACGTGAGGTGCTGCTGCGCCACCTGCGTCAGCGACTCGGTGCCTGTCGGCGCACCGTCCGGTACCGTGTCATCGAACAGGTAGATCTTGCGCAGCGAGGGAAAGCGCGCCATCAGTTCCTGGTACATGGCCAGGTAGTCGAAGCCGCGAAACACCGCCGGAATCACCGCCACTTCGGCCTGCGTCTTATCCAGGATGTCTTCGAGCTCGTTCTGGCGTAGCGTGGCAAACGCCGTCATGGAGATCAGTCCGGCACGCTCGGCCGCAGCGCGGGCCAGAAAGCCGTACACGCTGTTCGGCGCTTGAATGACGATGCGCGCGCTCTTCGGGATGCCGGCCTGCACCCAGGCGGCGGCAATTGCATTCACCAGATCGCAGGCCTGGCGCCAGGTGACGCGGTGGCGCGAATCCACCAGCGCTTCACGGTCGGGCAGCTCGCGGGCGTTGCGGGCATACGAGTCGTAAAAGGTCTCGTCGGTCCAGTAACCAGCGCGGACAAACTCGTCCACCATGGCCTGGGTGTAACGCAGCGCTTTCATAGGTATTCCCAAGCCCTACTTGCTGCCCTTGCCCTTGACCTCGGGCCGGGTCAGGCGATTGATCATGCCCGCCACCGGGCTGCTACCGGCAAAACCGTACTCGTTCCAGCGGTCTGACACTTTTTGCAGCACCGCGCGGTCCATGAATATCTCGTTGGGTTTGTTGGCCCACTCGTAGGGGGTGCAGGCGTCCAGGATGATGCGACTGGTGATGTCTCGCGCCTCGATCGGCAGGCCGGGGTCCAGCGGCGTAGAGCGACCCCGGTCGATGATCTGCGCGGACCGTTTCGGATCGAAGCGCGTGGACAGCGCCCACCAAATGCGGTCCCAGTCATCAGCCTCGATGTCATGGTCCACGACGATCACGCCTTTCAAGCCATAGTGGCCCGTGGTACTGGCGATCACCGCGTTACCGACATGGTTCGAGTGACCGGGGTACATCTGCTTGACCGATACCACCGCCCAGAAGCGCCCGCAGGCCTCTGGCGGAATGTAGACGCTTTGGATGCCCGGCACCTTCATGGTCTCCAGGTCGTACCAGAGCGTGGCGGTGCGGTTGAGCGACTGGATCATGTGAATGTCGTTGATCGGCTTGCCCACCGTGGTGGACCACATAATGGGTTTGTTGCGATGCAGGATGCGTGCGATGCGCAGCACCGGCTTGGGATAGTCTTTGCCCTTGTTGCCCGAGTAGTAGCCGGTATATTCACCAAACGGGCCTTCGTCCATCAGTTCGTTGGGGTCGATCCAGCCCTCGGCAATGATCTCGGCATTGGCAGGTAGCGTGAGACCCGTCAGGTCCGACTTGAAAACCGGCACCGGGCGGCCACGCAGCGAGCCGGCAACGTCGTACTCGTCCACCTGAGCGCTGACCAGCGTCGAGGCCGCCAGAAACAGCACCGGGTCGCAGCCGACTACCGCAGCGGCCGGCATCAGTTCGCCGCGCTCAGCGTATTTCTTCATGTGCATGTCGCCATGCTTGCCCTTGATGATCTGCGAGCCCAGCAGGTTCTTGCCCAGCACCTGCGAACGGTAGGTGCCCAGATTGGTCCAGCCGGTGTCAGGGTCTTGGGTCACCAGGTAGCCCGAGGTCACAAAAAAACGTCCGCCGTCATCCGGGTAGAACCAGGGCGATGGGAACTTCTCGATATCCACATCGTCGCCGGTAATCACGTTTTCCATCACCGGTGGTTTGTCGACAAAGATGGGCTTGACCATTTGTTTGGTGGTCAGCTCCATCCATTTCTTGGACAACTGGCTCATCGACAGGGAGGGGTCCTGCTCCAGCGCAATAGCCAACCGCTGCGAGGTGGTGAAGGCACTGGTGAACACCGGAATGTCGTAGCCCTTGACGTTCTCGTACAAAAGACCTGGGCCCTTCTGTTCTTCGTTGACCTTGGAGACGTGGCACAACTCAAACTTCCAGTCGACTTCGGTCTTGACCCGGTGTAATTGCCCATTGGCCTCCAGCGCGGCGATGTAGCTGCGCAGATCGTCAATAAGGCCTACTTCCGTACGTGCATTCATGGTTTCTCCTGGTGATAAAGGGGTTGGGTCAATAGAAATTTGGGGCCGATGGTGTGACGACTTAGCTCACGCGCCGCCCGGCCAGCATGCCGCTGAGGATGTAGTCCATCGCCGAGACAGCGGCCTTGTTGCCCTGGCCCTGCGGCTTTTTGCTCCAAACCGTTTCGGGCCGGGCTTGCAGGATAAAAATGTTGCCGCCCGCGGGCACGTCCTTGTCGATGGCCCACTCAATGTCCATCGGGCAGCCGTAGTGTTTTTCGATCTGCTTGCCCATCCAGGCCAGCTCGGTGATCTCGTCGTCGATCAGCGACTGCACGCGTTGGCGCTCGAACGGCACGTCCATTGCGTGCGAGGTCTGGGTCTTGGTATCGACCGTGTAGCAAATCAGCTTTTCGGAGATGGTGCGGTCGATGATGTCCAGCGTGATCTTATTGACCACAAAGTGATCCGGCGTGACTTCGCCCGAGACCACCGACTCACCAAAGCCGAAGTTCGAGTCGATCACGATCACAGAGCGGTCACCGTTGCCCGGATGCAGGGTGAACATGACGCCGGCGGTGTACGAGTTGGCCATCTTCTGCACGCCCACGCTGATGGCCAGCTGCTCATCGGCAAAGCCCTTGTTGGCCCGGTAGGCCATGGCCCGTGCGGTGTACAGGCTCGAGATGCAGCGGCGCATGTGGTGCAGAACTTCGTCGATGCCGCGCACCCACAAGTAGGTGTCCTGCTGGCCGGCAAAACTGGCGCCGGGCAGGTCTTCGGCGGTGGCGCTGGAGCGCACCGCCACCGGTGCGGCGGGCATGCAGCAACGCAGCGAGAGCTTGCGATAACACTCAGCCACCTGGTCCTCAATCTCAATGGAGAACGGCTGCGACTCGATCAGCGCGCGAATCTGCGCGCTGACGCCCTCCAACACTTGCAGATCGCTGCAATCCACGTCCTTGAGCAGGGACTGGACCGCACCGGCCACGCCCGACTCGGCCATGAACTGGCGAAAGCCTTCGGTGGTAAGCGCAAAGCCTGGCGGCACGCGCACCCCAGCGTGGATCAACTCGCCCAGTGAAGAGCACTTGCCCCCTACCTGGGCCACCGACTCCTTGCGGCAGTCCTCCAGCCAGCACACCCACGGCGCCCTGGCGGTCGCGGCGGTCGGCGCGGTGTCCATGGCAGCAAGTGCAGTCGACATGGCCTTCGAGATCAGCGGGCGATGGTGATCACACCGGTGGAGCCGTCCACCCGCAGCTTCATGCCGCTGTGGATCACCTTGGTGCTGTGCCCGGTGCCCACCACCGCGGGCATGCCGTACTCGCGGCAGACAATGGCGGCGTGGCTCATGACGCCACCCACATCGGTGACACAAGCCTTGATCTTGGCAAAGGCGGGTGCCCAGGATGGCGACGTGGTGGGTGCCACCAGAATCTCGCCTTCCTGCAACTGGCCGACCTCGCCCACGGTCTTGCAGACCCGCGCAATGCCTTCGACGATGCCGGGGCTGCCGGCAAAACCCTTGAGCTCTGTGATGGTGTCGGGGTCTTTAACCTCCTGCACGCTGGCCCAGTCGGCCAGCGACTTGTTGGTGACGCCCCACAGCACGATGGTGAAGGGCTCTTGAATCACCTCGGGTGCGATACCGATGGCCGGTGGCGCGCTCCACTCCTTGAACTTGGCCATCACGCCCTTGCGCCATTCAATCTCGGGTGGCCAGGTGTGGCTGCCGCGCGGTGTGACACCGGTGGCCCAGGCGGTGACCACATCCCACAGCGCCTGCTTGATCTCGTCACGGCGCAGCAACCAGACGTCTTCCACGTCTTTGATGATGCCGTGTTCAGCCAACACCGCGCCCACTTCGCGCATCTTGTTCCAGAACACCGAGTGAAACCAGTGCTCGACATAGAACAGGTGGTTCTCGACATAGGGGAACACGGTTTTGGCGCAACCCAGCAACTCGTCAAATTGCTTGCGGTCGGCCTCGCTTTCGATCAGGTCGCGGTACTCGGCTGTGATGCGGTCGCGCTCGGCGCACACTTTGGCGGTTGGGCGCTCAATGCTCACGCCCTGTTTGAGCTTGCCAATGTAGGTGGCGATACCCGACAGCGGCACGTTCATCTGGTCGTTCCACGAGCGGTCGTGGTGGAACCAACCGGTGCCGGTGGAGACGTTGAACCAGGGCTCGCGCGACAGCGTGAGCGCAGTCAGCCACTGCACGCCCTTGGCGCTGGCTTTGAGCGCGGCCTCCACCTCGGTCCACTCGGTGCTGCTGGTGACCAGATCGTCCACGCCCAGCTCGATCGCCTTGCGTGCCAGACCCTTGAGCTCTTCGTCGGGGCGGTACATGATGACGTCGATGCCGGCAATCATCTGCGTCACGCGCTGCGCGGGAATGCTGGGAAACTGCTTTTGCACGAAGTCCAGAAAGAACACATAGGCGGCGTAGCCCAGGTTCAGGAACTCGAAGTGGTACTGCCAGCACTTGATGCCAAGGTTGATCAGGTCGTCATAGTTCTTGAGCAAGTGGTAGCCCTTGGACTCGCCCACCGCGTCCATCACCACCGAGATGTCTTCCATCTCGGCCAGCCGGGGGATCTGGATGGCTTCGAGCTCGCGAATGGTGGCCTCCATCTTCACTTTCCACTTGGCCTCCAGCGCGTCCCAGTTCTTGTAGTAGTGGCCCGCGCGCTCCATGAAGTGCGGCACCCGGCTGCCGATTTCGGCGCCGTCTTTCACCGGCACCGGCGAAATGTAGACATAGCCATTGATCATGCGGTGATCCACCCCGCGCACCGGCGGCACCATGAAGATGCGGTTGTTGAACTGCGACAGCGCCAGGTACCAGGCTTCGTCCCAGATGGTGTCAAACGGGTACAGCGGCTCGGGGTAGTGCAGGCCGTCGTAGAACCAGAAGGTTTCCTTCTCATACTGGTTGCGCACCGGGTCGTCGGTGACGAACTGGTACTGGTACGGGTACATGCGCTCCCAGCCTTCAGTGCCGGCGATGGTCTGGGCCTTGACGTCGTGCGGAACGGGGAATTTCATGATTGACTCCTGCCGAGCCGGCTCAAAAGAGGCAACGCCCCCTTGAGAGGCAGCGAACGAATGTGAGCTTGGGGGTTCATGGTTTCTCCTGGGCTGGTTCTTGTGGCGGAACGGATCGAGGCGAGCCGGCACGGTTGTACCGAGCACCGACCCACAGTTCTATGCAGAAGCCGTGCCAGCGGCGCCACTTCCGGCGCGAACCGGTGCGCCAGGTTCAGCAAAAGAAGCCCCGTGGCGAGGTGGAACCAGTGTGAGACGCCAGACTGCGCGGCCTTTCCAACGCCGGCGTGACCGGACTTTGCGGTCACGCTGGGTTTTCTCAAATGAGCAAACCGCAGCCTTTACCGACGGGATTTTTCACCAATTGGGCAAATGGGATAGCTGGGCCACGGCCCCGCGTGGCAACCCGCGCTCAGCCAATTTGGGGCCTTGACGACGACTTCAGGGCGTTGGCCGGCGCAGCGCCAGCGCGGTCTCATACAGCGCGTTACGTGGGGCGCCTGTGATCTCGGCGGTAAGTTTGACCGCGGTCTTGAGTGGCAACTCTGCCAATAGCAGCGCCAGAACGCGCTGTTCGGAAGCGGCATCCGCCGGCACGGCGATCGGATGCAAGACAAGCACGAATTCGCCACGGGTCCGGTTGGGCTGCTCTTGCAGCCAGGCCGTCATGGCGCCGGCATGGACCGTGGCGGTTTCCTCAAACTGCTTGGTCAACTCACGGCTGATGGTGACCGGCCTGTCGCCAAGCGCCGCTAGAGCGGCGGCCAACGCCTCAATCCGGTGCGGCGCCTCCAGCAAGACCACGGCGCGGGGCTCGCGCGCCAGTGCCGCGACTTCACTGGCCCGCACCGTCGCTTTGGGCGACAAAAAACCGGCAAAGACAAATTGACCACTGTCGGCCTGGTCCGCGGCGATGCCTGCCACGCTCAACGCTGCCGTCACACTGCTGGCGCCGGGCAGCGCCAATGCCACCAGGCCCTGGGCCCTTACCGCAGCCACTAACCGCGCGCCGGGGTCACTGATGGCGGGGGTCCCGGCATCGCTAACGTAGGCGATACGTTGTCCAAGGCGCAGTCGCTCGATCACCAACTGAGCATTCTGTGCCTCGTTGTGCTGATGCAGCGCCAGCAACTGGTGCGCCGCCTTGTCCACGCCGTAGGCGCGCAGCAGCGACTGCGTGTGGCGGGTGTCCTCGCAGGCAACGCAATCGACCACGGTCAGGACATGCAAGGCACGCAGGCTGATATCGGCCAGGTTACCGATCGGCGTGGCCACGACATACAAGGCGCCAAGCGGATAATGCTGCGAAGCCGCCGCGGCATGCGCAGCGTCCAAGGCCAAAGCAAAAGTAGCGCTCAATGGTATTTCCCGGATTCAAGGCCATCATCAAACCGACCACCAGCAAACAGCAGGGCGACCGGGCCGAAGACGATGCACTGAAGCTGTTGCAGCAGGCAGGCTTGCGCCTTCTTGAGCGCAATTATCGGACGCCGGGGCGGGGTGGTGGCGAGATCGACCTGATCATGCGCGAGGCCGACGGAACACTGGTGTTTGTCGAGGTGCGCCAACGCGGCAGTGCGCGCCACGGTGGCGCGTTGGCCAGCGTCACCGCGACCAAGCAACGCCGGCTGGTGTTTGCCGCGCGCCATTACCTGCTGCGCTGGCCCGAGTTGCCGCCCTGCCGCTTCGATGTGGTCGCGCTCGATGCCGGTGACATGAATTGGCTCAAGGGCGCATTTGATGCGGCCTGAAGGCACGGAGCGGCGCAGGTATCCGCGTACAAAAGTACGGGAGTCAGTGCGACGCAGCTCACCCGGCGGCACGGTTATCATCAGCGCCATGCTGGAAAACCGTATTCAACAGAACTTCATTGACAGTGCGGATCTGAAGTACCAGGCCTCGCAAGTCCTGAGCAAGCCGATCGCGGCGGCAGTGCAGGCCGTGCTGACCTGCGTCACCAGTGGCGGCAAGTTGCTGGCATGTGGCAACGGTGGATCCGCTGCCGATGCGCAACACTTTGCAGCCGAATTTGTTGGCCGCTATGAGCGCGAGCGCCCCGAACTGGCTGCCATTGCCTTGACCACCGATTCCTCGATCCTGACCGCAATCGCCAACGATTACGACTTCAAAGCCGTATTTTCCAGGCAGGTGCGCGCGCTGGGTTCGCCCGGCGACGTCTTGTTGGCGATTTCCACCAGCGGCAATTCAGCAAACGTGCTCGCCGCCATTGAGGCCGCCCATGCACGTGAAATGGTCGTCGTGGGCCTGACCGGCCGAGGCGGCGGCAAGATGGGCCAAGCCCTGCGCGACACCGACGTGCACATCTGTGTGCCCAATGATCGCACGGCACGCATTCAGGAGGTGCATATTTTGACTTTGCACTGCATCTGCGATGCCGTCGACGCCCAGTTACTCGGAGATCAGGAGACATCACCATGAGACAGTCGACACAAAGAGCCTGCCTTGCCAGCGTTCTGGCCGCTTCCCTTGCCGTGGCACTGAGTGGCTGCGCACCCGCCGTCCTGGGCGGCGCCGTGATTGGCTCCATGGTGGCGCTGGATCGGAGAACCTCGGGCTCGCAACTCGAAGACGAGGGTATTGAATTGCGCTCGGCCAGTCGGATCCGCGATCAGTTGGGCGAGCGCGTGCACGTCAACATCGCCAGCTACAACCGCCAGGTGTTACTGACCGGTGAGGTGCCCAACGACAAGGACCGGCAACAGGTGGAACAGATTGTTTCCAAGGTTGACAACGTCCGCACCATTGTCAATGAGCTCGCCGTGCTGGGCAACACCACCTTCTCGCAGCGCTCCAGCGATGCGCTTGTCACCGGGCGCGTCAAGGCGGGCTTCATTGATGCCAAGGATCTGTACGCCGGGGCGTTCAAGGTGGTCACCGAGCGGGGTGTCACCTACCTGATGGGGCGCGTGAGCCAACGCGAGGCCAATCGCGCCACCGACATTGCCCGTTCGACAACTGGGGTGCAAAAGGTGGTTCGGATTCTGGAGATCATCAGCGAAGAAGACCTGCAGCGCCTGCTGCCGGCATCAGCAACGACTGAGCCTGCCAAGAAGTAGTCACTGCGGCCGCCCGGCCCATCGCCGCCCACGCACGATCCGCGGCAAATGCGTGGCGGTTAGCGCAAACGCTTGATCAGACTGGAAGTGTCCCAGCGACGCCCGCCCATGGCCTGCACGTCGGCGTAAAACTGGTCAACCAGTGCGGTCACCGGAAGGCGTGCGCCGTTGTCGCGCGCCTCTTGCAGAACCAGGCCCAGGTCCTTGCGCATCCAATCCACCGCGAAGCCGAAATCAAACTGGTCCGCAACCATGGTCTTGCCACGGTTGTCCATTTGCCAGCTCTGCGCGGCGCCTTTACCGATCACCTCCAGCACCTGAACCATGTCCAGACCCGCCTTCTGGCCAAAGGCAATCGCCTCGCTCAAGCCCTGAAGCAGACCGGCAATACAGATCTGGTTGACCATCTTCGCAAGCTGTCCGGCACCGCTGCCGCCCACACGCGTGACCGCCTTCGAAAACGACATGGCAACCGGCTGCGCCTGCACAAAGGCGCGCTCATCGCCACCACACATCACAGTCAGCATACCATTTTGCGCACCCGCCTGGCCACCCGACACGGGCGCATCAACGAAGTGCAACCCCAGTGACGCAGCGCCGGCATGGAGCTCGCGTGCCACCTGGGCCGAGGCGGTTGTGTGGTCGAGCAAGATGGCGCCCGGTTTCATGCCCGCGAAGGCGCCATCGGCCTGGCGTTGACCCTGCTCGTCGAGCTGGCCCAACACCACGCTGCGCAAGTCCTCGTCATTGCCAACACAACAAAACACGATGTCCGCGCCCGATGCCGCTTCACGCGGTGTCAAGGCGTGGCGGGGCGCCGACGTGGCGGCAAACTCAGTGCACCAGGCCAAGGCCTTCGCGGTGGTGCGGTTGTATACGGTAACGCGATGTCCCGCCCGCGCCAGATGACCAGCCATGGGGTAACCCATGACGCCCAGGCCCAGGAAAGCAACTTGGCGCGGAGCGATGTTTTCGTAGCTGCGCGCGTTGGCGCCACCCACGCTCATACGATGGCAAAACTCTCTGTTCCCGCGGCGAGGTCGGTCGAGCGCCCGCGCTGGCTGTTGAGCTTGATCTGCAAACGCAGGTCATTGAGGGAGTCTGCATTGCGCAGGGTGTCCTCGTAGGTGATCACGTTGTTCTCGTACAGATCGTAGAGCGCCTGATCAAAGGTCTGCATACCCAGATTGCGGCTCTTTTTCATGATCTCCTTGATTTCGGTGACGTCACCTTTGAAGATCAGATCAGAAATCAAAGGCGTGTTGAGCATCACCTCCACCGCAGCGGCGCGCCCCTTGCCATCTTGCTTGGCGATCAATCGCTGCGAAACGAGTGCTTTGAGGTTGAGCGACAGGTCCATCAACAGCTGCGAGCGACGCTCCTCGGGGAAGAAGTTGATGATGCGGTCCAACGCCTGGTTGGTGCTATTGGCGTGCAAGGTTGCCAAGCACAAGTGACCGGTCTCGGCAAAGGCCACGGCGTGCTCCATGGTCTCGCGGTCACGAATCTCGCCCATCAGAATCACGTCGGGCGCCTGTCGCAGTGTGTTCTTGAGTGCGATCTCCCAGCTGTCCGTGTCCAACCCCACCTCGCGCTGCGTCACGACGCAGTTCTTGTGCGCATGCACGAACTCAACCGGATCTTCCACCGTGATGATGTGCCCGAAGGAGTTCTCATTGCGCCAATCGACCATGGCAGCCAGCGTGGTGGACTTGCCCGAACCGGTAGCCCCCACCATGATGCACAGGCCGCGCTTGGCGACAGCTACGTCTTTAAGTACCTGAGGCACGCCCAGTCCGTCGATCGTCGGCAGAACCGCCGGGATCACCCGCATCACCATGCCCACCTTGCCTTGCTGAATGAAGGCGTTGACACGAAAACGACCAACATTGGGCGGCGAGATGGCAAAGTTGCACTCTTTGGTCTTCTCGAACTCGGCAATCTGCTTGTCGTTCATGACTGAACGCGCCAGCGACAACGTGTGAGTGGCATTAAGCGGCTGCGGCGACACTTTGGTGACTTTGCCATCGACTTTCACGGCAGGCGGAAAGTCAGCGGTGATGAACAAGTCGCTGCCGTTGCGGCTGATCATCAGTTTGAGCAGATCGTTAATGAATTTGGTAGCCTGATCGCGTTCCATCTTGTGTGTGCTCCCTGGGTATCACTTCTTGTCACTCAGCCGCGCGCTCACGACGCGCAAGCGCAGCGACAGTTTTCGCGCCAGCACGGCGATCAGGTTGGCGGCCAAGCCCGGCTCGGAGGTCAACATCTCATCCATGCCTTCGGCCGACAACACCGCCACGTCGCATTCACCCAGCGTTGTGCAGGCGGAAAAGCGAATACCGCTGTCCAGTAGCGACATCTCGCCCAGAATCTCGCCGGGCCGGGTCTCAGCCAGGCGCAGACGTTCGCCCCAGGGTTGCAGCCGATCCACGGCGATATTGCCCTTGAGCAGAACAACCATGAAATTGCCGTACTCATCCTGACGAATGACGTCGCGGCTGGGCGGGATCGTCGCGAAGTCAAAGAAACGCCCCATCCGGTTGATCGCAACCGGCTCAAGGTGGCTGGTATAGCGGTCCTTGGCCCACAAGTCCTGCAACAGCTTGATCCCGACCGATGGATTGAGCCGCTTCGCGCCGACTTCGACCGCGCGGGCTTCCCAGGGCACCAGCAGCGAAGCATCGACGCCCTGTCCGGCAAAGGCCGTCGTGAACAGGAGCGAATCGAGCTTGTCCGCACCAGCTTCGGGCTGCGTCTTGTGTCGCAGGAGTCCGAGGATTCCCTTCATACAGTTCTCCTATTTGCTGAATGCGTCTACCCCGGAAAATTCTCGGGAATCTTGGCCTTGCTGCGCGCCTCGGCAGCACTGATCACATTGCGTTTGACCAAATCGGTCAAATTCTGATCGAGCGTTTGCATACCCACACTGTTGCCGGTCTGGATACTCGAGTACATCTGCGCCACTTTGGCCTCGCGAATCAGGTTTCGAATCGCGCTGGTACCGAGCATGATCTCGTGCGCGGCGACGCGACCCTGCCCATCCTTGGTCTTGCACAGCGTCTGCGAAATCACCGCCTGCAGCGACTCCGACAACATGGCCCGAACCATCTCTTTCTCTTCCGCGGGAAAGACGTCGATGATTCGATCAATCGTCTTGGCCGCGCTCGATGTGTGCAGCGTGCCAAACACCAGGTGGCCGGTTTCGGCTGCGGTCATGGCCAAACGGATGGTCTCCAGGTCACGCATTTCACCCACCAGAATCGCGTCAGGATCTTCCCGCAGTGCGGACTTCAGCGCGGCGGCGAAGCTCAGGGTATGCGGCCCCACTTCACGCTGGTTGATCAGGCACTTCTTGGACTCGTGCACAAATTCAATCGGATCCTCCACGGTCAGAATGTGGCCGAACTCATTCTCATTAAGGAAGTTGACCATCGCCGCAAGCGTGGTTGACTTGCCTGAGCCGGTGGGCCCGGTTACCAGTACCAGGCCGCGTGGTTTGAGCGACAAGTCCGCAAAGATCTTGGGCGCATTGAGTTGTTCAAGCGTCAATATCTTGCTTGGAATGGTTCGAAACACCGCACCCGCACCCCGATTGTGGTTAAACGCGTTGACCCGAAAACGCGCCAGCCCTTCAATCTCAAACGAGAAGTCGATCTCCAGGAACTCTTCGTAGTTCTTGCGCTGGGTATCGTTCATGATGTCGTACACCATGGCGTGAACTTGCTTGTGGTCCAGCGCCTCGACGTTGATGCGCCGAACATCGCCGTGAACCCGGATCATGGGCGGCAGGCCAGCGGACAGGTGCAAATCGGATGCCTTGTTCTTGACGCTAAAGGCAAGTAGTTGGGTGATGTCCACGGGTTCCTCGATGGTTTGATACGCTTGCAGCAATTATGACCATGATTGCAGCAAATCTCCAAGATGTTCGCGCGCGCCTGGCCGCAGCGTGCAAGGCAGCTGGTCGCTCACCTGCTGCAGTGGATTTGTTGGCGGTGTCCAAAACCTTTGGGGTCGACGCCGTGTTACAGGCATTTGATGCTGGACAGCGAGCCTTTGGCGAGAACTACATTCAGGAGGCCGTGCAGAAGATCGCGGCGCTGCGCCACCTTCCACTTGAATGGCATTGCATCGGGCCGGTTCAAAGCAACAAGACACGTCTGGTGGCCGAGAATTTTGACTGGGTTCACACCGTCGATCAATTCAAGACGGCCAAACGCCTTAGCGATCAGCGCCCATTGGCGCTGTCGCCGTTGCAGGTCTGCATTCAGGTCAACATCGACCACGGCGCCAACAAGTCGGGCGTCGCGCCGCACGATGCCCTGGCATTGGCCCGGCAGATCACCGAGCTGCCTCACTTGCGACTTCGCGGGTTGATGTGCATCCCCGAACCATGCGCAAACTTTGCAGCAGCGCTAGCGGTTCACAAACGCGTCAAGACGCTGCTCGATGAGCTCAATGCGGACGGCCTGTCGCTTGACACCTTGTCCTTGGGCATGAGCCAGGATCTGGAGGCCGCGGTCAGCGCTGGCAGCACCCTGGTGCGCGTCGGTACGGCCATATTTGGCAAACGCTGAAAACACACCCGGCGCCGACGCCGGAACCCGGCGATCAGGATTTGGGGCGTTTGATGGGCTGTACGTTGCCACAATCGCTAGACAACCACTTGCCGCGCGAGTCCATCGTCATCTGCTCCGGTTTGCCGTCAACCGTGCTATTGACCACCATGTTTGTCGTGTAGGCCTGCGGGGACTCAAACGTCATTTGTCCCTGGCCGCTGGATGGCGGCTTGGTGCACGAGAAGGACATCTTCATGACGTTTCCCACCCTGGGCGACATGGTGTGCTTGCAATCGCCCTGCTGGGCGGGCAACTCGTTGCGCTCCACCATGTCGGGCGTCAAACAGATCTTGATCATCATGGCCGCACCATCGGTTGACATGCCTATGCCCTGCTTGGCCATCATGTCTTGCATCATCTTGCGCTGGTCAGCGGGCATGCTGGCAAGCTGCTTTTGCATGTCCGCCATGGCCTTCTCGGTCTGAGGGTTGCTGGACTTCGTCTTGTTGCTGATTTCCCACAAACCAGGCTTGAGAGTCTGGGCACCGGCGCTGAAACCGAGGCCAAGGGTGATTGCCGCCAATAGACCAAATCGATATTTCATAAAGACTCCAGAAAACCGCGATTCTGGCAAAACAGCGTCGGCTTGTGAACGCATTCGAAGCGGAAATCTTCGCTCACTGTGACAAATGCGACAGGCCAGGACCCTTTAATCAGGGCAAGGGCAGCCGTGTCAAGTTCTTGACCTCTTCCATCACCGCGTACGTTCGCGTCTCGCGCACACCCGGCAAACGCCACAGCACCGTACCGGCGAAATGCCGATAGGCCGCCATGTCGGCCATTCTGGTCTTGAGCAAGTAGTCGAAACCGCCCGCCACCATGTGGCATTCCATGATTTCGGGGTGCGCCAGCACCGCAGCATTGAAGGGCTCAAATACGTTGGGTGTCGTGCGATCCAGCAACACCTCAACAAACACCATCATGCCCGCACCCAGCTTGAGCGGGTTCAGGCGCGCCTCGTAACCAAGGATGTAGCCATCACGGGTCAGCCGCTGAACCCGACCCAGCACCGCTGTGGGTGACAGGGTCACCGCTTCAGCAAGCTTGAGATTGGAAATGCGTCCATCCTCCTGCAGCAGACTCAGTATCTTGAAGTCGATCCGATCCAAACTGGCGAGTGATTCCATCTTTACTGTGTTTTATTCTGAAGTATTGAAACAAATTAGCGAGAAATTCATTAAAACATAGCGCAACATACTTGCATTCACTGGTTTACCCTAATTCGAAAGCTTACCCCCATGCGTGCAGCCGACCGTCTACCCAACCCCTACCGTACCGAGGCGGCCATTGTTGCCAGCCGACTGAGTGCGCTGGCAGAGTCCCTGGATTGGGCCGCCGCGGCCAAGATAGCAACCCCATGGGTGCACGCGGTACGCAAGCATCCGCCGCCCTTTTGGGCCATGGAGAGTCTTCTCAAGGAGTACCCCATCTCCAGTGCAGAGGGTTTGGCGCTGATGCGCTTGGCGGAGGCCTTGTTGCGGGTGCCTGACGCCCAGACCGCCATCGCGCTGACGGCAGATCAGCTCGGGCGCGCCGACTTTGACAATGCCGGCGACAAGACGCTGGCGCGCCTGTCGAGCACCGCTATTGCCATGAGCAAGAAATTCTTACCGGACCACGCTGGCGAAAGTGGCTTGTTTGCCAAGCTTGGTGCGCGCTCGGTCGTGGCCGCCACACTGCGCGCCGTGCAGTTGCTGGGGCGCCAGTTTGTACTGGGGCAGACCATCGACGCGGCCATGGATGAAGCCGCCAGCGCCAAACGCAAGATCGAGAACCTTCGTTTCAGCTACGACATGCTGGGCGAAGGCGCCCGCACCGATGCCGATGCCTTGCGCTACCTCGGCAGCTATCAAAACGCGATTGCAGCCATAGCAAAAGGGGTCCGATCCGGCGGGCCATGCGAAAAAAACGACGGTATCTCGATCAAACTCAGCGCACTGCACCCGCGTTATGAGGACGGCCAAAGGGAGCGGGTGATGCGCGAACTGATGCCACGCGTGTGGGGCCTGTGTGAGCGCGCCGCCATTGCGAACATCAACCTGACCATCGACGCCGAAGAGGTTGACCGACTTGAATTGTCGCTGGACGTGTTTGAAGCCCTGGCCGCGCAAGTGGCGCAGCACTACCCGCAGTGGACCGGGTTCGGGCTTGCCATGCAGAGCTACCAGACGCGCGCATTGGAGCTGATTGAACACGTTGCCGAAATGGCACGCCGCTACAAGATCAAACTGATGTGCCGTCTGGTCAAGGGCGCCTACTGGGACGCCGAGGTGAAACGCGCCCAGGAGATGGGACTACCGGCCTACCCAGTGTTCACGCACAAGCACCACACCGACATCTCCTATCTGGCCTGCGCCAAAGCCCTGCTCGACGCCAGTGATGCGATCTACCCCCAGTTTGCCACCCACAATGCCGCGACCATCGCTGCGATTTTGCAAATGGGCGCCCGCAGCGCGGCTCCATTTGAGCTGCAACGCCTGCACGGCATGGGCGAAGGGGTGTACCGCGAGGTGCTGAAGAACCCGTTGATCGCTTGCCGCGTCTACGCACCCGTCGGTGCCCACAAGGACCTGCTGGCCTACCTGGTGCGACGTCTGTTGGAAAACGGCGCCAATTCATCGTTTGTCCATCAGCTGGCCGACGAGTCCGTCGGCATGGATGAGCTGCTGATTTCGCCACTGCGACTGGAGCCACAATCCTCGCTGCCGCTACCGAAAGACTTGTTTGGGCAGACCCGCCAAAACAGCGTTGGTCTGGATTTGACCGTGCAGTCCATGCGCGAGCCTCTGCTGGCCGCGCTGGCCGGCACGCAAGTTCCCGTCGTCGCGGAGCATGACGTCGCTTTGACCCACAGCGTCATGGCCATCAGCGCTGATTGCTACAAAATTTGGAGCAAAACGGATGCAACGGCTCGCGCTGACATCCTGCGCCGGGCTGCGGACTCCCTTGAGGCGCAGACCCCGCGCTTTTGCGCCCTGCTGGTCAAGGAGGCATTCAAGAGCTGGGGCGACGCCGTCTCGGAGGTACGCGAAGCGGTCGACTTCTTGCGCTACTACGCCAATGAGGCGCCACGCATCATGGCGCCCATCGCCATGCCCGGGCCGACCGGCGAGAGCAACGAGCTGCGGCTGGTTGCGCGTGGTCCCTGGGTCTGCATCAGCCCCTGGAATTTTCCCCTGGCAATCTTTCTGGGCCAGGTGGCAGCCGCTCTGGCCACCGGCAATACGGTTCTGGCCAAACCCGCCGAGCAGACCCCGGGTGTAGCCTTTGAAGCGGTCAAACTGATGATTGAGGCCGGCGTGCCCGCTGGCGCTTTGCAACTGCTGCACGGTGCGGGCGAAACGGTCGGCGCGGCATTGGTCGGTGCGCCTGGTGTAGCCGGCGTGGTGTTTACCGGCTCGACCCAGGTCGCCAAACTCATCAACCGCGCGCTGGCGGCCAAGGACGGGCCGATCGTGCCGCTGATCGCCGAGACCGGCGGCATCAACGCCATGGTGGTGGACTCAACCGCGCTGCCCGAGCAGGTTTGTGACGCAGTCATGCAGTCCGCCTTCAGAAGCGCGGGGCAGCGCTGCTCGGCGCTGCGTTTGCTGTGTGTTCACGCCGAGATCGCCGACCATGTGATCGAGATGATTCAAGGTGCAGCCAAGGAACTGGTGGCGGGCGATCCATCCGATCTGGCCACCGACCTCGGCCCGGTGATTGACCGCGAGGCGTTCGATGGCATTCAAACCCATCTCGCGCGCCTGCGCGCGCAGGCCAAGCCGCTGGTGACGCTGTCCGCTGGGGCGCCGTCGTCGCAGCGAGCCGTGGCCAACCTGATTGCTCCGCACGCGTTTGAAGTTGCCAGCATCGCCGACATGAGCCAAGAGATTTTTGGCCCGGTGCTGCACATCTTGCGCTGGAGTGGTGACCCCATTGCCGTGATCGATCAGATCAACGCCTTGGGCTATGGCCTGACGATTGGTATCCAGACCCGAATCGACAGTCGCGCGCAGGCGATGGCGCACCGCGCCCACGTCGGCAACGTCTACATCAACCGCAACCAGATCGGCGCAGTCGTAGGAGTCCAACCGTTTGGAGGCGAAGGCCTGTCCGGAACCGGCCCCAAAGCGGGCGGGCCACACTACCTCTATCGCTTCTGTGCCGAGCAGACCATCACTGTGAACACGACCGCAGCCGGAGGCAACGCAGCATTGCTGGCGGGGTGATTCGGGCGCGAGGCTGTCTGAATGCTTGTCAAGACGGACGAATCCCGCGCGCCGATTGGACATGCGGGCCAAAACGTCTTGCTAACGCTGCGTCACGCGTGTTGGTGCGGCTGGCGGGGATCGAACCCACGACCCTTGGCTTCGGAGGCCAATACTCTATCCACTGAGCTACAGCCGCACTCGGATTAGCCGTGCATTGTAGGCGCAAACCGGCCAGGGCTTCTATAATCGCGGCCTGCTTTTAGCAGCCCACCCGTCACAAAGGACCCCATGAGCAAGCACAACAACGACGAAGCACACACCGGGCCGATCAAGACTCCCAGGCAGTTGCTCAATGCAGTAGTCTTCTCGTTTGTAGTGCCTGTGTTTGGCATCATCGGGCTGGTGTACTACGTGACGTCTGCACACAAGCCCGCTGCCGGCACCGTGAACCCTGAAATGGCCGCGGCGGCGCGGATTCAGAAGATCGGCGCCGTCGACATTCGTGATGCAAACCGAGCCCTGAAAAGCGGCGAGGAGGTGTACCAAGCGCAGTGCGCCGCGTGCCACGCCGGCGGCGTCGCCGGGGCTCCGAAGGTGGGTGATGCCCCGGCTTGGGCGGCTCGCATCAAGACCGGGTACGAGACGCTGCTTGGATCGGCGCTCAAGGGCAAGGGTGCCATGGGCGCCCAGGGCGGTGGCAACTTTGACGAAGTGGAAATTGGTCGTGCCGTGGTCCACATGGCCAACAGTTCAGGCGGCAAACTGACCGAGCCCAAGGTCGAAGCGCCCGCAGCAAGCAAGTAACCCTTGCCTCTGGCCTGGGTCAGACTGGCGCGAGCAGTTTCTTTCTGCCCCTCGCTCCGGGCGGATGCGTCGCGGGTGGCCCACCTCAAAGACCGCGCCGCAAATTGGGACTGAGAACGTAGGCAAAGCGCTGCGGCAAGGCCTGGCTGACCGTATCCACCGGCGTCCACCGACCCTGCAGGACCGCCTCGGCGGCGATTGCGACGTCCAGCGTGTGGACCAAGCCAAACCCGATATCGGTTTCGAGGTAAACACGTCCATGCTCATCAAGCCAGCAGGCATGGGTTGTGGCCGCGCGGTCGGTGTGGCTACGCACCGTGAAGTCAGCGCTCAGACGCCAGATCCACGGCGTAAGCTCTAGTTCGACGTAGACCCGCTGTGGACCGTTCTGGAAGTACCAACACCCTTGCTCGTCCGGCTGGTAATTGCGGGCGATGAAGTCGAGCAGCTTGTCGTGCCTGAGTACGCTGCCCTTGGCTTGTGGGCCCCCGCCGCAAAACGGGCCACTGGCCTGCGCGCCCTCGTCGCGCAAGAACCAGTTGCCGCGCGCATCAAGCCCAAGCCAGCCAAAACAATGCGGCACATTGGGCCATTTGACCATCGCTTGCTTGACGATGTCATCCATGCTGGCAATTCCACCGCGCGGCCCAGCGCCGCAGAACCGACTGGCGAGGCGCGCCCGCGCGTCTGCTTCCCGCAGCACGCATGGCATCGCTGCGGGTGGTGGCGCGTCGTCTGGGTATCAGCATATCGAAAAACAGAGTGCAACCGCCCGATTTTGCCGCCTTTTCCTATCGATCGAGGCGGTCATGCCGCGGCCTGCATTTGTGCTACCGTCGCTTCTTGATGTTGGAGGACTCCTATGCTGCGCTTGATTTCTTCCCTGATCGCCGCCTTGATGCTTGGTGGCTGCGGATACAACGATTTTCAACGGCTCGACGAGCAGTCCAAGGCGGCCTGGAGCCAAGTGCTCAACCAGTATCAGCGCCGCGCGGACCTGGTCCCCAACGTGGTGGCCACGGTCAAGGGCGAAGCGGCCTTTGAGCAAGAGACCCTGACCAAAGTGATCGAAGCCAGGGCGAAAGCAACGTCCGTTCAAGTCACGCCCGAGACGCTGAACAACCCGCAGGCGATGCAAAAGTTTCAAGCGGCGCAAGGCGAGTTAGGAAGCGCACTGAGTCGCCTGATGGTGGTCTCCGAGCAGTACCCCAATCTGAAAGCCAATCAAGGTTTTCGCGATCTGCGGGTGCAGCTTGAGGGCACCGAAAACCGCATCACCGTCGCTCGCAACCAATACATCCAGGCGGTGCAAGCGTACAACGTGCTGGCCAGAAGCTTCCCCAGCAACTTGACGGCGATGGTTTTTGGCTACCAGCCCAAGGCGAGCTTTACCGTGCAGAACGAGGCGGCCATCGCCGCGCCACCAACGGTCAACTTCGAGAAGAAGTAGACCAGCACCACCCGCCGGCCGAAGGGTCGTTATGCAACCGATGCACCTGTTGTTGACGCTGCTGCTTGGCCTGGCTGCGGCGTTTGCACCGGGCCTGAACGCGCAGAGTCTGCAACCGGTCCCGGCGTTGACTGGGCATGTCGTTGACGTGACGGCCACACTGTCGGTCGATGAACAGCGCCGCCTCGAAACACGACTAACCGAGTTGGAGACAACTCGTGGCAGTCAGGTCGTGATCCTGATGGTGGCCAGCACGCAGCCCGAAGACGTGAGCAGCTATGCCAACCGGGTCGGCAACGCCTGGAAGATTGGCCGCAAGGGTGTGGGCGACGGGCTGCTGGTACTAGTGGCCAAGGGCGATCGCAAAGTGCGCCTGGAAGTGGCCAAATCCCTTGAGGGAGCTATCCCCGACCTGGCGGCGCAACAGATTATCGACACCGCCATCACACCGGCCTTTCGCCGCGGGCAGTATGCACAAGGCCTGGACGACGCCGTTGGACAGGTCGCGGCACACATTGCCGCCGAGGGCCTCCCAACACCGGGCAAATCAATGCCCGCAGGTCGCAGCGGGTTACTGCAGGGTTTCGACTGGATGGATCTGGCGATCTTCCTTTTCTTCGCGGTTCCCATTGGCGGCGCGATCATGCGCCGCGTGTTCGGCGCCAAGTTCGGCGCGGTTGTGACCGGCTGTGGCGTCGGCGCTGTCGCCTTGTTCATTACGTCGAGCATGCTGGTGGCCGTTCTCGCGGCTTTCGCGGCGGCCCTATTCACCTTATTCTCAAGTGCTGCGCGTAGTGGCATCGATCACACTGGCTGGAGTGGCGGCGACAGCGGGGGTGGATGGAGTTCAGGGGGCGGCTCAAGCGACAGCGGCGGCTTCAGTTCCGGTGGTGGCGGCGACTTCGGCGGCGGCGGTGCCTCGGGGGATTGGTAATGATCGAAACCATCAAACGACTTTGGCGGCATCGGTGGCTTGGCGAGCGCGATACGCGCCGTATCATCGATCCTCGCCTGGTCCAACAACTCACCGAACGGGTGCGCACCAGCGAACAACGACACAGCGGCGAGATTCGGCTATACATTGAGGCCGCTTTACCCAACAGCTACCTGCGCCGCAAGGGGCCGATGGCGGCGATCATTCGGCAGCGGGCGCTGTCCATGTTCAGCAAGCTTCGGGTGTGGGACACCGAAGACAACAATGGCGTGCTGATTTACCTGCTCTTGGCCGAGCATGCGATTGAAGTCGTAGCCGACCGGGGACTGAATCACCACGTATCGGCCCAGCAGTGGCAAACCATGGTGCAGGGCATGAGTTCGGCCTTTGCGGATGGCGACTTTGAGACCGGTTTGGCCCAGGCGTTGGATCAGGTATCGGCCCTGTTGGTCCAACACTTTCCAACCCAAATGGACCAGCCCAACCAGAATCAGCTGCCCGATGCTCCGGTGCTTCGCTAAGAGATCGGGCGCACCAAGAAAAAACCCCGACTGTGAGCAGGCGGGGTCTTGGCGGTGGCCGCGAAGTGCTGGCTACTTCTTTTGACGGTACTTGCGCAGGGCTGCAATCTGGGCCGCCATGACTGCCAGCTCCGAGCTCGCCCTGGCGAAGTCGATGTCGCTCTTGGCGCTCTTTAGGGCTTCTTCGGCCGCGGCCTTGGCCTCATTCGCCTTCTCGTCGTCCAGGTCCTTGCCACGAATGGCGGTGTCGGACAGAACAGTCACGCAATGCGGTTGCACTTCGAGGATGCCGCCTGCAACGAACACAAACTCTTCATGCCCGTCGGCCATTTCGATACGCACCGATCCGGCCTTGATGCGCGTGATCAACGGTGTATGCCGCGGATAGATACCCAGTTCGCCCGCCTCGCCAGGCAAGGCCACAAAACGCGCCTCACCTGAGAAGATCGACTCCTCGGCGCTGACCACATCGACGTGGATGGTGTTCATGGTGTTCCTGTTCGGTTGGGGAGGGACGGTGATACAAAGCGATCACATGTCCTGCCCCGAAGTTGCTTAGATCTTCTTGGCCTTCTCGAACGCCTCATCGATGGTGCCCACCATGTAGAAAGCTTGCTCGGGCAGGTGATCGCACTCACCACTCACGATCATCTTGAAGCCGCGAATGGTCTCGGCAAGGCTGACGTATTTGCCAGCGGTGCCGGTGAACACTTCAGCCACGTGGAAGGGCTGGCTCAGGAAACGCTGAATCTTGCGCGCCCGCGCCACCGTCAGCTTGTCTTCGGGGGCCAGTTCGTCCATGCCCAAGATGGCGATGATGTCGCGCAATTCCTTGTAGCGTTGCAAGGTACCTTGCACACCGCGCGCCGTGTTGTAGTGGTCTTCACCCACCACATTGGGGTCGAGCTGGCGGCTGGTCGAGTCCAGCGGGTCCACCGCGGGATAAATGCCCAAAGCGGCGATGTCGCGCGACAGCACCACGGTGGAATCCAAGTGCGCGAAGGTAGTAGCGGGCGACGGATCGGTCAAGTCGTCAGCGGGCACGTAGACCGCCTGAATCGAGGTGATGGAGCCGACCTTGGTCGAGGTAATGCGCTCTTGCAGGCGACCCATTTCCTCGGCCAGCGTGGGCTGGTAGCCCACAGCGGAGGGCATGCGACCCAGTAGCGCGGACACTTCGGTTCCGGCCAGTGTGTAGCGGTAGATGTTGTCCACGAAGAACAGCACGTCCTTGCCTTCGTCGCGAAACGACTCAGCAATCGTCAGACCGGTCAACGCCACACGCAAGCGGTTGCCCGGGGGCTCGTTCATCTGGCCGTAGACCATGGCCACCTTGGACTCGGACAGGTTGTCGGAATTGACGACGCCGGACTCCATCATCTCGTGATAGAAGTCATTGCCTTCGCGGGTACGCTCGCCCACGCCAGCGAACACCGACAAGCCGCTGTGTGCCTTGGCAATGTTGTTGATGAGTTCCATCATGTTCACGGTCTTGCCCACGCCGGCGCCACCAAACAGGCCCACCTTGCCGCCCTTGGCAAAAGGGCACACCAGGTCAATCACCTTGATACCGGTCTCCAGGAGCTCCTGCGAAGGGCTGAGCTCGTCGTACGTCGGCGCTTTGCGGTGAATGGAGGCATGCAGTTCGGCATTGACCGGGCCACGCTCGTCGATGGGCGCGCCCAGCACGTCCATGATGCGCCCAAGAGTGGCCTTGCCCACGGGCACCGAAATTGGTTTGCCAGTGTTCGATACCACCAACCCACGGCGCAAGCCGTCGCTGGAACCCAGCGCGATGGTACGCACAATGCCGTCGCCGAGCTGCTGCTGCACTTCCAGCGTCAGCGCAGTGCCTTCGAGCTTCAGGGCGTCGTAAATCTGAGGCATCTGGTCACGCGGAAATTCCACGTCAACCACCGCGCCAATGCACTGAACAATTTTTCCTTGGGCTTGAGCCATGTTGTTTGCTCCAATAAGTATGAATCTTGCGAGGCTTGCGTCGCGTAAACGTAGGCCCTTAAGCTCCGATCGCCGCAGCGCCGGAGACGATCTCGGACAGTTCCTTGGTGATGGCGGCTTGGCGGGTCTTGTTGTAAACCAGCTTGAGTTCGCCAATCACGTTGCCTGCGTTGTCGGTGGCGGCCTTCATGGCCACCATGCGAGCGGCATGCTCAGACGCCATGTTCTCGGCCACAGCCTGGTAGACCAGAGCCTCCACGTAGCGCACCAGCAAATCGTCAATCACGGCCTGCGCGTCCGGCTCGTAGATATAGTCCCAGCCATGCTTGGCCGCGCCAGCTTGCTCGCTGGCGCGGGCCTCAGCCTGCATCTTGTCAGCAGACAAGGGCAGCAACTGCTCCATCACCACTTCCTGCTTCATCGTGTTGATGAATTTGGTGTAGGTGAGGTACACAGCGTTGACTTCGCCCTTGGCATAAGCATCCAGGAGCACCTTGACCGGCCCGATCAGGCGATCCAGATGCGGCTTGTCGCCCAACTGGGTGACGTGCGAGACGACCTTGGCACCAATACGGTTGAGAAAACCGAAACCTTTATTTCCGATGGCCACCGCATGAGCACTCATGCCCGCGGCTTGCAGTTCGCGCAGCTTGTTGGTCACACCTCGCAGCATGTTGGTGTTAAGACCGCCGCACAACCCCTTGTCGGTGGACACCACAATAAGGCCCGCCACCTTGGCGTCGTTGGGCTTCATGAAGGCGTGCACGTACTCGGGATTGGCCTGGCCGAGATTCGCCGCGATGTTGCGCACTTTCTCGGAGTAGGGCCGGGCCGCGCGCATGCGGTCTTGCGCTTTACGCATCTTGGAGACGGAAATCATCTCCATGGCCTTGGTGATCTTCTTCGTGCTTTCGAAGTTTTTGATCTTGCCGCGTATTTCCTTGCCTGTTGCCATCTTGGCTCCTCAGTCGGTCAGGTCAGGAGGTTCAGGCGAAGGTCTTCTTGAACGCGCCAATGGCGGCGTTCAGTTCAGCCTCACCGTCAATGCACAACTTCTTGAACGCCTTCTTGTCGGCGCTGTCGGAGTCCTTGGCCGGCTTGTTGTCCCACTTGGCGCCATTGCCTTCGATGGTGGTCAACAGAGCCGCATGCTTGTCCTTGAGGTAGGCGTGCATGCCATGCTCAAACGCCAACACCTTGGCAACAGGCACGTCGTCCAGGAAGCCTTTATTGACGGCAAACAGCGTGGCGCCCATCAAGGAAATCGGCAAGGGGCTGTACTGCGCTTGCTTGAGCAATTCGGTCACACGTGCGCCGCGATCGAGCTGCTTACGGGTGGCTTCGTCCAGATCGGAGGCAAACTGCGCGAACGCAGCCAGTTCACGGTACTGCGCCAAGTCGGTGCGGATACCACCCGACAAACCCTTGATCCAGTTGGTCTGGGCAGCACCACCGACGCGCGAAACCGAGATGCCGGCGTTGATGGCGGGGCGGATACCCGCGTTGAACAGTGAGGTTTCCAGAAAGATCTGGCCATCGGTGATCGAGATCACGTTGGTCGGCACGAACGCCGAGACGTCGCCGGCCTGCGTTTCAATGATCGGCAGCGCGGTCAGCGAGCCGGTCTTACCCTTGACGGCACCCTTGGTGAAAGCTTCGACGTAATCGGCGTTGACGCGTGCGGCACGCTCGAGCAGACGGCTGTGCAAGTAGAACACGTCGCCCGGATAGGCCTCGCGGCCCGGCGGACGCCGCAGCAGCAGAGACACTTGTCGGTATGCGACCGCCTGCTTGGACAAGTCGTCGTACACGATCAGCGCATCTTCGCCGCGGTCGCGGAAGTACTCGCCCATGGTGCAGCCCGAGTAGGCCGACACGTATTGCATAGCGGCGGACTCCGATGCGGTGGCCGCCACGACGATGGTGTATGCCATCGCGCCAGCTTGCTCCAGTGCGCGCACCACGTTCTTGACGCTGGAGGCCTTTTGACCAATCGCGACATAAACGCAGGTCATGTTCTGACCCTTTTGGTTGATGATGGCGTCAATGGCAACCGCAGTCTTGCCGGTTTGGCGGTCGCCGATGATCAGCTCGCGCTGGCCGCGACCGACCGGCACCATCGAGTCAATCGACTTCAGACCGGACTGCACTGGCTGACTCACGGACTGACGCGCGATCACGCCAGGAGCCACTTTTTCGATCACGTCGGTCATCTTGGCGTTGATCGGACCCTTGCCGTCGATCGGTTGGCCCAACGCATTGACCACGCGCCCCTTGAGTTCGGGGCCAACCGGCACCTCCAGAATGCGGCCCGTGCACTTGACGGTATCGCCTTCAGAAATATGCTCGTACTCGCCCAACACCACGGAGCCCACCGAGTCACGCTCCAAGTTGAGCGCCAGACCATAGGTTGGCAGGCCGTCGCTGCCGGCCGGGAATTCCAGCATTTCGCCTTGCATCACGTCAGACAAGCCATGGATGCGGCAAATGCCGTCGGTCACGGAGACCACGGTGCCCTGATTGCGAATGTTGGCGCTGGCCGACAGGCCCTCGATACGACTCTTGATCAGTTCAGAAATTTCTGCGGGATTGAGTTGCATGACTCTTTCCTTCTTTCATTAATTGGGCGGAAAACCTGAGGCACTGGGCCTCAAGCTGTCAGCGCCACTTTCATTTGTTCCAGACGGGCCTTGACGGAAGTGTCAAGAACCTCGTCCCCCACCACCACTCGAATGCCACCAATCAGCTCTGGCTGCAAGGCAACCGAGACGTTGAGCTTGCGCCCAAAGCGCTTCTCCAGCGCCTGCGCCACATCGGTCAGGGCAGTCGCGTCGATGGCAAAGGCGCTGTACACCACCGCGTCAGACGAACCGCTTTGCGCATTCTTAAGCGCCCGAAACTGGGCGGCAATCTCCGGTAGCGCACCCAACCGACCATTCTCGATCACGGTGCGCAGGAAGTTGCGTGCCGCCTCAGTCAACGCGGACTTGGCAATACCAACCATCAGATCAAACACCTGGGCGGTTGTGGTCTTGGGGTTGTCTGCAAACTGCAGCAACTGTGGGTTCGACGCCATGGCGGCAAACTCTTCCACCCAGACCTCAACGGCCGAGAGGTCAGAAGTTGAAGCCTTGAACAAGGCTTCTGCGTAAGGCCGGGCAATGGTGGCGAGTTCAGCCATGGTTGTCCTCTTACAGCTCAGTCTTCAAACGACCCAGCAACTCAGCGTGCACGCCAGCGTTGATTTCCTTGCGGAGAATCTGCTCTGCGCCCTTGACGGCCAGCACGGCGACCTGCTCGCGCAGTGCCTCGCGTGCCTTGACGCTCTGTTGCTCGGCCTCAGCCTTGGCAGATGCAATGATCTTGTTGCCCTCTTCCACCGCTTTGGCTTTGGCCTCTTCCACAATGGCCTGCGCCCGGCGCTCGGCGTCGGCCAGGCGAACCGTCGTTTCATTGCGTGACTTGGCCAGCTCGTCTTCCACACGCTTGTTGGCGTTGGCCAGCTCGGCCTTGGCCTTGTCAGCGGCGGCCAATCCGTCAGCGACCTTCTTGATGCGCTCATCCAAGGCGGCGGCAACGGGCGGCCACACAACCTTCATGGTAAACACAACCAACAAGATGAAAACGATGATCTGGACAATCAGCGTTGCATTGATGTTCACAGTAAGTCTCCCTCAAACGAGGTGTTGCAAGAAGGCTTACTTGACCAGACGACCGATTTGAGCCAGGAACGGGTTGGCGGTGGCGAACCACAAGGCGATACCGGTACCGATAATGAACGCCGCGTCAATCAGACCTGCCAGCACAAACATCTTGGTCTGGAGTTCACCCATCAACTCAGGCTGACGTGCAGCCGCTTCGAGGTACTTGCTACCCATGACGCCGATGCCGATACAAGCACCCAACGCGCCCAGACCGATGATCAGACCAGCAGCCAGAGCAGCAAAACTAATGACTTCCATGATGACTCCTAAGATTAACGAGTGAAAAAAAAGAAACCGAAAACTAGACCGTGAAATCAGTGCGCGTCGTGTGCCTGCCCGATGTAGACCAGCGTCAACATCATGAACACGAAAGCCTGCAGCAAGATGATGATGATGTGGAACACAGCCCACGCCCATCCCGCCACCACATGCAACAGGAACAGCATGAGACTGCCCCCAGGATCGCTCGCGAAGGCCCATGAGCCCCCCAGCAAGGCAATCAGCATGAACACCAGCTCGCCAGCGTACATATTGCCAAACAACCGCATACCGTGCGACACAGTCTTGGCGGTGAAGGAAACAATTTGCTCGAACAGATTGATGACCCCCAGAATCACCGCAACAATCGGGTTTTTGCTGGTGCCAAACGGCGCCGACACGAGTTCATGCGCCCAGCCACCCAAGCCCTTGATCTTCATGTTGTAGAACAAGCAGATGAACAGCACTGAAACCGACAGGCCCATGGTGATTGAAAGATCGGCGGTCGGCACCACACGCAAATAGGCGTGGTGCGGATCGTGCCCTGCCGCGCCGTAGATCCAGCCCCATACCGTCGGCAGCAGGTCCAGGGGCAACAGGTCCATGGCATTGAGCATGAAGATCCAGACAAACACCGTCAGAGCAAGGGGTGCAACCAGTTTTCGACTGGTTGCGTTGTGCACGATCGATTTGGCCTGACCATCCACCATCTCCAGCAGAATCTCCACTGCCGCCTGGAATCGCCCTGGCACACCCGAGGTGGCGCCACGGGAGCCCTTCCAGAGCAGGAAGGAGCCCAGCAGACCCATCACGATCGAGAAAAACAGCGAGTCAATATTGAAGACGGTGAAATCGACGATCTCGGTCTGCGGCTTGTTTTGCCAATGCGTCAGGTGGTGAACAATGTATTCACTTGCTGTCGGGGCGTGTGCGTCTGCGGCCATAAATTGAACTATTTGTTATCAAACGATTCGACGTTTCGGGCTCACCAAGAGCGCCAACCAATACACCTTAAGGGTGACGACCAGACCGATCAGCATGGCCAACCAATCCAATTCCGCCACCAGTCGCGGCGCCAAAAAAAGCATGGCGACGCTGACTGAAATCTTGACCAAATCCCAAACAAAGAAACCCAAACTCGCCGTCAGCGCATTGGCTGACGAAAACCGACTCATCAATCCACGTGCAAACAGCGCCGCCGGAATCACCACTACCAAGCCACCATACGCTGCCGACCACGCGACATTGCTGCGACCCGTCAAACCCCAGGCCGCCAACGCCACCATCACAGCAACACCCCCCTGCCCGGCCACTACCCACCAGGGCGAAAGCGCCGGGCGCTGCTCACGCAAGGCCCGTGCTTGCTCGGCATTGAGTGCCCGCACCGCAGTGTCAGCCCCATCGTCTGCATCCCAGTCGTCTGCGGGCCTGATTGTCGTCATGTCAAATTACGGCCAGGTTACACACGGCGAGTGCCACAAAGCCTTCGATTATACGTAGAAACCCGCGGATTTTTCCCATTCGGGCGATAATTCGATCATGACCACTTTGCCCAAGCTGCCGTGCTTTCTGAACGGCGACTACACGGACCTCGCCAACGCGAAGATCAGCGTGATGGACCGTGGCTTCATTTTTGGCGACGGCGTGTACGAGGTTGTGCCAGTCTACGGCAGCCGGTTGTTTCGCTTCAATGAGCACATGGCACGACTGGAACGAAGCCTGGCGCAGGTGCGGATCGCCAATCCGATGGCCCGCGTCGAGTGGCAGGCGCTGGCCGAGCGACTGATCGCCGACTACGCGCAGTCGGTGGGCATCACCCCGCAGAGCAGCGATCAACTGGTATACATCCAGGTCACGCGCGGTGTGGCCATGCGCGATCACGTCATGCCATCTGATGTGTCCCCAACCGTGTTTGTGATGACCAACGCCATGAAGCCGCCCTCTGCTGGCCAACGCGAGCAGGGTGTGGCGTGTGTCACCGCCGACGACTTTCGTTGGGAAAAGGCGCACATCAAGAGTGTCAGCTTGCTGGGGTCGGTGCTGGCCCGCCAGATCAGCTTCGATGCCGGCGCGGTCGAGACGATCATGTTTCGACATGGCTACTTGAGCGAGGCCGCTGCCAGCAACGTCTGGGTGGTCAAGAATGGCACGGTCTTTGGCGTCCCCAAGGACAACCTGGTGCTTGAAGGCATTCGTTACGGACTGATCGAATCGATCTGCCGCGCTCAAGGAATCAGCTTTGAGCTGCGCCGCATCCCGCGCCAGGAGCTGCTTGAGGCCGACGAAGTGATTCTGTCCTCGGCTACCAAGGAAGTGCTGGCGGTAACCACGCTTGACGGCAAACCGGTCGGTGCAGGTCGACCAGGCGGCGTCTATCAACGCTTGTTTGCCGGTTACCAGGCTGCCATTGCGCAGACGAAGGTCGACGCAGGCTGAACAAACAACACGCGCAACATTCCTGGCACCACCACCGTACGCAGCTTTGCATCGACGACCATGACCGCCGTGACGCCTCCCACCGAGTCGCTGATTCAGTACCCCAGCCAGTTCCCGATCAAGGTCATGGGCGTCAAAGTCGATGGCCTGGTCCATGCCATCAGCGTGATCGCCCACCAATTCGACCCGACTTTCAACGCCGCCAGCATTGAACTGCGCGAGAGCAAGGGTGGCAAATACCTTGGCGTGACCATCACCATCACCGCCACCAGCCGCGAGCAACTTGACGAGCTGTACCGAACGCTGAGCACCCATCCGATGGTCAAGGTGGTGCTGTAGTCGAGCATGGGCATCACGATCGAGCAACTTGGGCGCGCCGCCTATGCGCCCACCTACGCGGCGATGCAGGCCTACACGGCCGCGCGCACGGAGGCGAGTCCCGATGTGATCTGGCTCTGCGAGCATGACGCCGTCTACACACAAGGCCTGGCGGGCAAGAGCGACCATGTCGGCAATCCCGGCGCGATTGCCGTCGTGGCCACCAACCGGGGCGGCCAAGTGACCTACCATGGTCCGGGGCAGGTCGTAGCCTATCCACTGATTGACCTCAAGCGCGCGGGCTACTTCATCAAGGAGTACGTTTACCGCATCGAGGAGGCCGTCATTCGCACACTCGCCCACTTCAACGTCACGGGCCATCGCGTTGAGGGTGCGCCTGGCATCTATGTGCGGCTGGAGGATCCGGGTTCGCACGCCTTGTTGCCCCAACGCCCCCAGCGCAAGCCGCCGGCGCCAGGCACCCCACCGCCAGCCGCGGCCGGTGCCGAATCACAGGTCAAGGTGACGCCGGACTTTGCTGGCCTGGGAAAGATTGCTGCGCTTGGCATCAAGGTCAGTCGCAACTGCACCTACCATGGCGTGGCGCTCAACGTTGCGATGGATCTGGAACCGTACGCACGTATCAACCCTTGCGGCTACGCCGGACTGCGCAGCGTTGACCTCTCTACAATCGGCGTTCATGCATCGTGGCAGGACGTGGCCGATCTGTTTGGCCAGAAGTTGGTCGCCTACCTGGCGCCTCGAAACTGAAACTTGCCCCATCCCCACCGGAACACCGCCATGAGCACACCCCCACCTCCATCGAATGTGGTTCGAGACGTTCAATCCGTCGAAAGCTACGACCCCAGCGCCAAGCAAAAAGCCGCCGCCAAGCTGTCGCGTATTCCGATCAAGGTGCAAGGCGGCGAAATCCTGAAGAAGCCTGACTGGATCCGCGTCAAGGCGGGCTCGCCAACCACACGCTTCTACGAGATCAAGGATGTGCTGCGCCAAAACAAGCTGGTCACCGTGTGTGAAGAGGCCTCCTGCCCCAACATCGGCGAGTGCTTTGGCCACGGCACGGCCACCTTCATGATCATGGGCGACAAGTGCACGCGGCGTTGCCCGTTCTGCGACGTGGGCCATGGTCGCCCCGATCCACTGGATGCCAACGAACCGGCCAACCTAGCCAGGACGATTGCTCAGCTCAAGCTCAAGTACGTCGTCGTCACCAGCGTCGACCGTGATGACCTGCGCGATGGCGGTGCTGGCCATTTCGCAGCGTGCATTGAGCAAGTCCGCGCGATGTCACCGTCGACCCAGATTGAAGTTCTGGTGCCCGACTTTCGTGGCCGGGACGACCGCGCACTGGATATCCTGATGGCATCCCCACCCGATGTCATGAACCACAACCTGGAGACCGTGCCGCGCCTGTACAAAGAAGCACGGCCGGGCAGCGACTACGCTTTCTCGCTCAATCTGCTCCGAAAATTCAAGGCGCTGGTCCCGCAAGTCCCAACCAAAAGCGGGCTGATGGTGGGTCTTGGCGAGACCGACGATGAGATTCTCGCGGTCATGCGGGACATGCGTGCGCACGGTATCGACATGCTGACCATTGGCCAGTATCTGGCACCCAGCACATCACATCTAACGGTCAAGCGCTATGTGCATCCCGACACTTTCAAGATGTTCGAGACAGCGGCACGCGAGATGGGTTTCAAACATGCCGCCGTTGGCGCCATGGTGCGCAGCAGCTACCACGCCGACCAGCAAGCACAGGCGGCCAAAGAATCGCCATCCAAAACCTGATGTGCGGTGAGTGTGCCGCTGGCCCGACGAGCGAGGCACAGACAGAAACGCCCCAGGACCCGAACCGGGCGCTGAGGCGCATGAATGCTGGTGGCCTGGGGCGGAATCGAACCACCGACACAAGGATTTTCAGTCCTCTGCTCTACCGACTGAGCTACCGGGCCTAAGCCGCAAATTATAGCATCACGCGCTGCCTCTCGGACGATGCAGACCAACGGTACGGCGTTACGGACCGGCCCGCTTGCCGCGCGTGAGGTCAACTCCAAGTTGCTTGAGCTTGCGGTACAAGTGGGTGCGCTCGAGTCCGGTCTTGTCCGCCACACGCGTCATGGAGCCATGCTCCTTGGCGAGGTGGTACTCAAAGTAAGCCTTTTCAAACTCATCCCGAGCCTCTCGCAGGGGCTTGTCCAGCATGAAGCTTTGCTCAGACTGCGGGCCCGTGTCGGGCGTCACGAGTTGAACGGACTCTGCCCGCGCGCTGGCGTCGAGCATGGGCACGCTGATTGTTGTCACCGCGGATGGTGGCGGCTTGCGGACCGCTCCGCGTGTCAAACCCTGCTCGACGGCCTTCAAGAGCTTCTGAAGAGTGATGGGTTTCTCTAGAAACGCCAGGGCGCCGATCTTGGTGGCCTCGACGGCCGTATCAATAGTGGCGTGCCCACTCATCATGATCACCGGCATGGTCAAAGCACCGGTCGACGACCATTCCTTAAGCAGTGTCACACCGTCTGTGTCGGGCATCCAGATATCGAGCAACACCAGATCAGGCCGATCGCGCAGACGGGCGGCTCGCGCCTGGGCAGCGTTCTCGGCGATCTCGACGTTGTGGCCCTCATCATTAAGAATTTCCCACAACAAGTCACGGATGCCGAGTTCGTCGTCAACCACCAGAATATTTGCCATGTCTTGAGCGCGTCTCCGTGTAGAAAGTCTACCGTGCGACTAGCTCGTCACGGCATTCTCAGTGGCGAATGATAACGATACTTGCGCACCGCGCACTTTCCCCTCCAGCAACCGGTTGGTGATGTCGACCCGCGTACCGTGCTCGTCGGCGATCTTCTTGACGACCGCAAGGCCCAATCCGGTGCCCTTTGACTTGGTTGTGACATAGGGCTCAAACGCCCGTTTCAGAATGTGCTCGGGAAATCCCGTTCCTTCGTCGATGACACTCAATCGAACCCGCTTCGACGCCTTGAGCCACTGTGTCCTGATCGTCACCGTGTGGCTGCCCGCGTCTTCGCGCCGCGCCGCGTCGCTCGCGTCCTGTGCGTTCTGCAACAAATTATGGACCACTTGACGCAGCTGTTGTGCATCGCCAAGGATCCTGGGACTGTCCGCATCAAGATCTAGGCGCACCGCGTCCGGGGTCGCTTCGTCACCATACAGCTGCATGACCTCACCGATCAATCGATTCAAATCAATCGGGTGCAGTTCAGCCGCCGGCAGTCGGGCGTAATCCCGAAACTCGTTGACCAGTCGCTTCATGGCGTCGACTTGGTCAACGATGGTCTTGACCGACTTGGTCAGAACCGCCTGGTCCGCTTCGGGCAACTTGCCGCGCAGCTTCATCTCCAGCCGTTCCGCCGACAACTGAATTGGCGTCAGCGGATTCTTGATCTCGTGAGCCAGCCGACGAGCGACTTCTCCCCAAGCCTGCGAGCGCTGAGCCGACACGATTTCCGAAATATCGTCAAACACCAGCAGCCTCGCAGAGCCGGGTAGTTCAGCGCCACGCGCAACCAGGGTTACCTTGTTGCCATCCGCCGGGTCGCCCAATCGCTCGGCCAAGGCGCCCAGCTCAAAGGACTGCTGCCAATGGTCCAGGCCGTGGGCAGACCGATCGCCCAGGAACAGGTCAAATTGCGATTGAACACGGCCCGCAAAGTCCTGCAATCCTTCGATTTCGCTCAGCTGGCGCCCCTCAAACGCGGCCAGCGGCACCCGCAAGATGCGTGTCGCGCCCGGATTGGAGGACTGAATAACGCCTTGCGCATTGAGCACGATCACGCCGGCAGTGAGGTTGTCGAGGATGGTTTGCAAATTGGCGCGCGCGGCATCGACCTGGCCCATGCTGTCCTGTACCGCCTGGCGAGCGTCGGCCAGTTGCTGCGTCATGTCGGCAAACGAGCGGGTCAAGCCTCCGAGCTCGTCCTTGCCCAGCAGGGACGCCTTGGGCGTCAGGTCGCCAGCAGCGACCTGACTCACGCCGTCAGCGAGCAAGAGCAGCGGGCGGGCGATCTGATTGCCCAAGACTACCGCCAGCAGTACCGCGCCAAACACCGCCAGGAACAGGCTCAAGGTCAGCGTGCCGATGTACATGCGACGCAAGCCTTCGCGCGCCAGGGCCCGCTCCTGGTACTCGCGGTTGGCTTGGGTCACGGCCAGCGCATTGGCCACCAGCGTCGGCGGCAGCAATTGGGTCATCGACAGAAACCGCGCCTCGCCCAGCAGCCCCACGTCCACATTGGGCAGCAGAACCAAGGCCCGGATTCGTGGCCCGACGTCAGCCTCTAACGCGCCATCCTCAAGCCCCTCTATCCAGGTAACAACGCGTTGGTTTCGCGCGTTTCTGAACTGCTGCTGGCTGGGCCGCTCGGGACTGAGTTTGAACCGCGACTCGCCTGCCGCCACCAGCACCCGGCCACCCGCGCTCCAAAGCACCAGCTCACTGGCGCCGAGTTGCTCGCGCAAACGCTCCATTGGCAGCAGCGTCACCGCACCGTGCGTCTCGGCCAACTGGGCCGAGGCCAGCCGGGTTTTGTTGGCGAGATCGCCCGCCAAGGTGTCAAGCGTGACTCGCCCCAGGCTCAAGCCCGCGTCCAACGCTCCCTCCACCTTGACGTCAAACCAGCTCTCAATCGAGCGCGAGACGAACTGGTAGGAGACAACGTAGATCAAAACGCCCGGCGCGAAGCCTGCCAATGCAAATATGGCGGCCAGCTTGACAAGCAGCCGACTGCCAAATCTGCCTTGCCGCAGACGCAACAGCAACCGCAAACCAATCCAGCCGATCGCCACCAACAGCGACGCCGCGACAACCACATTGAGAACGAACAGGCGCGCATAGTTGCGTTCGTACAGTTCGCGGTTGTTGGTTGCCTGCGTCAATAGAAACAGCAACACCAGCCCGACCAGGACCATGGCAACCGAACCCAGCGCAACCGTCCAGCGCAAGGCACGCGAGGACTGCAAGGAAAAACGCGGCGCAACCGATTGCGCCGCCTGTTGGTCGTTCACTTCGCCGGCTCCAGCGCGAGTCGCTGCGTCTTGGAAGCCGAGATGTTCCAGTCAGCTTGGCCCAAGCTGCCGATCTGGAATGGTCGCGGCAGCTGCGCGAGGTCGAGTTTGAAGCGGAACTCTGCGTGATGGCTCTGTTCCGGGTCAATGTCCGTTAGTTCGGCGACCTTCCAGCGTGACAGGCGCTGCATTGCGGCGACTGCATCGGCCATGGTTTCAAAGCTCTGATTCAAGGACAGGCCCAATCCCGCACTGGACAGCGGGCCCGAGGCGACGTGCAGACGCCATCGCCGCGTGAGCGGTTGATAGGCCAGACGCATGTGCCGCTGCGCCGCTAGCACTTTTTTGTTTGTCCAGTACCAACGCTCACGATATAACTCAAACTCAGCCACAAAAATCATCGGCACGCCTTTGACCAAGGCCTCTTCCACGGTGGGGGATAAGTCGAATTGGACCACTGCCGAGAGCAGGACCGACTCGCCATCGCGCTCCAGTCGCAATTGCGTGACCTCGGCCGCCGATTGCGCCAGTGCCGAAAGCGTCACGGTCCAGCTCAGGAGCAAGACAAGCGTCAGCCTGAGCGCATCAAGCGCCGCACTTCTCCAACAAAGCGTAGTAAAAGCCGTCATGGTCACCTTGGAGATTGTCCGGGACGGCCTCTGGTTTTGCCCCCGATTTGGGCATTAAATGCCCTGGCGAAGGGGCCAATGTGGCGTTGCTGTTGTGTGCAAGAAACGTTTCTATCTGTTCCTGACCTTCTGCCTTGAACACTGAACAGGTGCTGTAAAGCAAACGCCCGCCCGGCCTGACAACGCTCCACAGGGTTTGCAGCAACCGCGCCTGAATGGCGGCCAGTTGCTCGATGTCCGACTCTCGGCGCAACCACCGTACATCCGGGTGACGCCGCACAATCCCCGATGCCGTGCAGGGGGCGTCCAACAGCACGGCGTCGAACTGCCTCCCGTCCCACCAGGCCTGCGGGTTCGCGGCGTCGGCAGTGATGAGTTGGGCATTGACACCGAGTCGGCGCAAGTTCTGCTCGATGCGCTCGCAGCGAACCGGGTCGACATCGATCGCGGTGACGTCGCAATCCGCCATCTCCAGTAGATGTGCGGTTTTTCCGCCCGGCGCAGCGCAGGCGTCAAGCACGCGCGGTCGGGTACTGGGCGCCACCAACCCGCCAAGCAACAGCGGAGCCGCCAGCTGCGCGGCCGCATCCTGCACCGAGACCAGCCCCTGCGTGAACCCTGGCAGCGCGTGCACCGGGACGGCTCGGGTCAGTGTCAAACCCGATGGGCCAACCGGCACCGCGTCGATGCCTGCGCCAACCAAGGCCGCCTGGTAATCCGGCACCCCAATCTTGCGTACGTTGACCCGCAAGGTCATTGGCGCGTGGTGGTTGTTTTGGGCCAGTATCGCCTGCCATTGGGTGGGGCGCTCCCTCTTTAGGCGGTCAATCCACCACTGCGGATGACTCCAGACGGCCACCGGGTCACTTTGCAACGAAGCGACCATGGCCTCACGCTCGCGCATGAATCGGCGCAGACAGGCGTTGACGAAATTCGCTTGCCCACGGTGCGCCGCGCCGCGCTTGGCCGCTTCGACCGTCTGATTGACCAGGGTGAACACCTCGTAAGGCGCCTGGGCATCGCTCCATGCCAGCGCCAGTGCGCTGCACAGCAGGGCATCGGTGGCGGGTGGCGGTGCTCGTCTGGCCAATTGAAGCCGAAGCGACTGGGCCAGCCCCAAGTTGCGCAACACCTGAAAACTCAAGGCCTGGACACCTGGACGCAGAGCCACCGCGACATCGGTCAGCGCCGCCGTGGCTGACGCTCCGCCACGCACGCGTTGCACCACCGAGGCAGTGGCCAGGAGTTGCCGCCACAGAGGCGTTGCTTGATCGACGTTGGTCATGTCGTGACCTACAGGGTCTGTATCGGCTTGAAGCCAAACAGCCAGGCCAGCAGTCGGGCCGGCATCTGCTGGATGGCGGCGTTGTAGTCGCAGGCCAGTTGATTGAATTCCGCTCGTGCCATATCGCTGTGCACCATCAGGTGATCCCATTTGATGGCAAGGTCCTCGGGCACGGGCGATCCGGCCAGATCGGGCGGTTCATCTCGGCACCGTGCCCAACTCGTGACCAGGGTTTCATGCGCGGTGCGCAGTGCGTTCAGGCTTTCGCCATCCAGCGGTTTGGCCCGAGCCACTTTCAGGGACGCCTCCAGCTGCCGACCGGCCCCTACCAACCCAGACCAGCGGTACAACTGGGCTGTGGCAGACGGCAGCAGAGGTGGCCCGGCCGACAAATGGCTTTGTCCCGCAGGAAACGGCTGCACCCACAACGCCTGTTGGCTGAACTGCTTGTCGATGGCCACAAACGCGGCCAGGCCACGCCCGCGCAAACGCATCAACCGGTTATAGGCGCCAATCGCCCAGAACACCAAGACTGCGAGCAAACCCCAGATGACGGCCGAAACACTCACGAAAAGCAGCTCAAACAGAAGCGCACACGAACAATGACGCCACGCGCATAAAAAACGCCTCAAACCTTCGACAGAAAGTTTGAGGCGCCATTTGCCGCTCAGTGCAAAAGGACACTATTCGCCAGCGGTTCCTTCGCTCGCGTCGGCAGCCTCGGCCGCCAGCGCGTCGCCAGCCAGCTCGGCGGCATCGGCCTCGGCGATGGCGCGGCGTTCGGCCTCGTCCAGGTTCTCGCGAACCTTGCGCGCTTCGTGGTATGCCAAGCCAGTGCCGGCAGGGATCAAGCGTCCGACGATCACGTTTTCCTTCAAGCCACGCAGTTCATCGCGCTTGCCCATGATCGCGGCCTCGGTCAGCACGCGCGTGGTCTCCTGGAACGACGCCGCACTGATGAAGCTGTCGGTGGACAAGGAGGCCTTGGTGATACCCAACAACAGGTTGGTGTAGGTGGCCGGCATCTTGCCCTCGGCACGCAAGGCATCGTTGGTGTTGAGCATTTCCGATCGCTCGACCTGTTCACCATTGATATAGCCGGAATCACCGGCGTTCTCGACCACCACCCGACGCAGCATTTGACGCACGATCACTTCAATATGCTTGTCGTTGATCTTTACGCCCTGCAAGCGGTACACGTCCTGCACTTCGTCAACAATGTAGCGCGCCAGTTCTTCAGATCCCAGCAGGCGCAGGATGTCCTGCGGGTCCGCCGGGCCATCGACCACGCTTTCACCCTTGTTGACCACCTGGCCCTCGTGCACCAGGATGTTCTTCTCCTTGGGCACCAGTTCTTCCCAGACCGCACCATCCGGATCGGTAATCTGAAGACGAATCTTGCCCTTGGTTTCCTTGCCGAAGGAGACCGTGCCGGTCATCTCGGCCAGGACGCCCTTGTCTTTGGGTGAACGGGCCTCAAACAGCTCGGCGACACGCGGCAGACCGCCGGTAATGTCGCGGGTCTTCTGCCCTTCGATCGGGATACGCGCCAGCACTTCGCCGGGGCCGACATCCTGACCGTCACGCACCTGCACCAGCGCACCGACCGGGAAGCCGATCGTCACCGAGTGGTCGGTTCCCGGAATCTTGACTTCGTTGCCGGCTGCATCGATCAGCTTCACCTGCGGGCGCACAACCTTGGCCGAGCCGCGTCGCTTCGGATCGATGACGACCAAGGTCGACAAACCGGTAACTTCGTCCAACTGCTTGGCCACCGTGAGGCCTTCTTCGACGTTCTCGAAGTGCGCTTTGCCGGCAAACTCGGTAATGATCGGGCGAGTCAAGGGATCCCAGTTGGCCAAGATCGCACCAGCCTTGATCACCTGATCGGCGCTAACAGTGAGCACCGCGCCGTACGGCACTTTATGGCGCTCACGCTCACGACCGTGTTCGTCGTGAATGATGATTTCGCCCGAACGGGCAATCACCACCAACTCCTTCTTGCTGTTGGTCACATACCGCATGGTGCTGTTGAAACCAATGCTGCCGTTGGATTTGGCCTCCACGCTGGACGCGATGGCAGCACGTGATGCAGCACCGCCGATGTGGAAGGTGCGCATGGTCAACTGCGTGCCCGGCTCGCCGATCGACTGCGCCGCAATCACGCCGACCGCCTCACCGCCGTTGATCAAGCCGCCACGACCCAGGTCACGCCCGTAGCACTTGGCACAGATACCAAAGCGCGTCTCGCAAGTCAACGCGGTGCGAACCTTGACTTCGTCCACACCGGCAGCTTCGAGCTCTTCGATAACGTCTTCGTCGAACATATCGCCCGCCTTGGCCAGCACGGCGCGGTTTTCCGGATGCAGCACGTCCTCGGCAGCAGTGCGGCCCAGGATTCGGTCACGCAAGGACTCGATCACTTCGCCGCCTTCGACGATGGCGCGCATCAAGGAGCCTTCATGCGTGCCGCAGTCCTGCTCGGTCACCACCAGATCCTGCGTCACATCCACCAGGCGGCGGGTGAGGTAGCCGGAGTTGGCAGTCTTGAGCGCCGTGTCAGCCAGACCCTTTCGCGCACCGTGCGTCGAAATGAAGTATTGCAGCACGTTCAGCCCTTCACGGAAGTTCGCCGTGATCGGTGTCTCGATGATCGAGCCGTCCGGCTTGGCCATCAGGCCACGCATGCCGGCCAACTGGCGAATCTGCGCGGCAGAGCCGCGCGCACCGGAGTCGGCCATCATGTAGATCGAGTTGAAGGATTCCTGATCGACTTCGTTGCCGTGGCGGTCGGTGGTCTTTTCCTTGGCCAACTGGGCCATCATGACCTTGGAGACCTCGTCACCGGCCTTGCCCCAGATGTCCACCACTTTGTTGTAGCGTTCGCCCGCAGTCACCAGGCCCGAGGTGTACTGCTGCGCGATCTCTTTGACTTCCTTCTCGGCGCGCTCGATGATGCCGTGCTTTTCCTGCGGCACCAGCATGTCGTCGATGCAGATCGAGATACCGGCCTTGGTCGCCAAGCGGAATCCATACTGCAACAGCTTGTCTGCAAAAATCACCGTCTCCTTGAGACCGCATTTGCGAAACGACACGTTGATCAGCTTGGAGATTTCCTTCTTCTTAAGGGCCTTGTTGATGTTGGAGAATGGCAGCCCCTTGGGCAAGATCTCCGACAACAGCGCGCGGCCCGCCGTGGTCTCCCATAGCTTAGTGCTGGGAACCAGCTCGCCGGTCGCTTTGTTGCGGGTGTACTCGGTCAAACGAACGTTGATGCGCGCCGTCAACTCCACCTGCCCTGCGTCGAACGCCCGTTGCACCTCTCCCGTGTCGGAGAAGATCAGGCCTTCGCCCTTGCCATTGATGCGATCACGCGTGGTGTAGTACAGCCCCAACACCACGTCTTGCGACGGAACGATGGAGGGTTCACCGTTGGCAGGGAACAGCACGTTGTTGGAAGCCAGCATCAGGGTGCGCGCTTCCATCTGGGCTTCCACCGACAAGGGCACGTGCACAGCCATCTGGTCGCCGTCGAAGTCGGCATTGAAGGCCGAGCAAACGAGCGGATGCAGTTGAATCGCCTTGCCTTCGATCAGGATCGGCTCAAACGCCTGGATACCCAGGCGGTGCAGCGTCGGTGCGCGGTTGAGCATCACCGGGTGTTCCTTGATGACTTCTTCGAGGATGTCCCACACCACTGGCGTGCCAGATTCGACTTCCTTCTTGGCCGCCTTGATGGTGGTGGCAATGCCCATCGCTTCCAGGCGGGCAAAGATAAAGGGCTTGAACAGTTCAAGCGCCATCAGCTTGGGCAGGCCACACTGGTGCAGCTTGAGGGTTGGGCCAACGGTAATCACGGAACGACCCGAGTAGTCCACACGCTTGCCCAGCAAGTTCTGGCGGAAGCGGCCGCTCTTGCCCTTGATCATGTCGGCCAGGGACTTGAGCGCACGCTTGTTGGCGCCAGTCATGGCCTTGCCACGACGGCCGTTGTCCAGCAAGCTGTCCACGGCTTCCTGCAGCATGCGCTTTTCGTTGCGCGCAATGATCTCGGGGGCCTTCAACTCCAGCAAGCGGCGCAAGCGGCTGTTGCGGTTGATGACGCGGCGGTACAAGTCATTCAGATCGGAGGTGGCAAAGCGGCCACCGTCCAGCGGCACCAAGGGACGCAGGTCCGGCGGCAGCACGGGCAAGACGTCTAGCACCATCCACTCAGGTTTGATGCCGGACTTCTTGAACGCTTCCAAGACCTTCAAACGCTTGGCGTTCTTCTTGATCTTCAGTTCGGAGCCGGTCAGGTCGTTGCGCAGCTTCTCGATCGAGCCATCGATATCAATGCTTTGCAGCAGGTCCTTGATACCCTCGGCACCCATCTTGGCCTGGAACTCGTCGCCGTACTCCTTGAACTTGGCGTCATAGTCATCCTCCGACATGATGCTGAACTTCTTCAGCGGCGTCATGCCCGGGTCGGTGACCACGTAAGCTTCGAAGTACAGCACGCGTTCGATGTCGCGCAGGGTCATATCCAGCACCAGGCCCAAGCGCGAAGGCAAGGACTTGAGGAACCAAATGTGCGCGCAAGGCGCAGCCAGGTCGATGTGGCCCATGCGGTCGCGGCGCACCTTGGTCTGCGTAACTTCCACGCCGCACTTCTCGCAGATCACGCCGCGGTGCTTGAGACGCTTGTATTTGCCGCACAGGCATTCGTAGTCCTTGATCGGGCCAAAGATCTTGGCGCAGAACAGTCCATCGCGCTCCGGCTTGAAAGTGCGGTAGTTGATGGTCTCGGGCTTCTTCACTTCACCGAAGGACCAGGAACGAATCTTCTCTGGCGAGGCCATGCCAATCTTGATGGCATTGAAGTGCTCGTCCGGGGTGAACTGCTTGAACAGGTCGAGTAATGATTTCATAAAACTTCCTTAATCAGTTCTTAGCTGCGTTCGAGTTCCATATCGAGACCAAGGGAACGGATTTCCTTGACCAGCACATTGAAGGACTCCGGCATGCCGGCCTCGATCGAGTGCTCACCCTTGACGATGCTTTCATACACTTTGGTACGGCCTTGCACGTCGTCTGACTTGACCGTCAGCATTTCTTGCAGGGTGTAGGCGGCGCCGTAGGCTTCGAGCGCCCAGACCTCCATCTCACCAAAGCGCTGGCCACCGAACTGGGCCTTGCCGCCCAGAGGCTGCTGAGTCACCAGGCTGTACGGGCCAGTGGAGCGCGCGTGCATCTTGTCATCCACCAAGTGGTGCAACTTGAGCACATGCATGTAGCCTACGGTAGTGGGACGCTCAAAGGCTTCGCCACTACGTCCGTCATACAAATGCGCCTGCGTGCGCGCGGCTGTCAGGCCCTTGGCCCTGACGATGTCGTCCGGATAGGCAAGCCTGAGCATGGACTTGATTTCCTGCTCGGAGGCACCGTCGAACACCGGGGTTGCAAAAGTGGCGCCTGAAACCAGATTGGCCGCCATCTCCAGCACCTCGTCGTCGCTGAGTTTGGTGAGCTCTTCCTTGCGCCCGGAACTGTTGTAGAGCGTCTCCATGAATTGGCGCAACTCGGCCAGCTTGGCCTGTGCCTGCAGCATGTCACCAATGCGTTGGCCAATACCCTTGGCAGCCCATCCCAGGTGCACTTCAAGCACCTGGCCCACGTTCATGCGTGATGGCACGCCCAGCGGGTTGAGCACGATGTCACACGGCGTGCCGTCTGCCATGTAGGGCATGTCTTCGACCGGCACGATCTTGGAGACCACGCCCTTGTTGCCATGCCGCCCAGCCATCTTGTCGCCAGGCTGCAAGCGGCGCTTGACAGCCAGGTACACCTTGACCATCTTGAGCACGCCCGCCGGCAGTTCATCACCCTGCGTGAGCTTCTTGCGCTTTTCTTCAAAGGCCAGGTCGAAGCTGTGGCGCGTTTGCTCCAGCGAGTTCTTGATGCTTTCCAGTTGGCTTGCCACTTCGTCGTCAGCTGGACGAATGTCGAACCAGTGAAAGCGATCCACGGAAGCCAAATAGGCCTTGTCGATCTTGCTGCCCTTGGCCAGCTTCTGCGGTCCGCCGTTGGCAGTCTTCCCGGTCAGCAACTTCTCGATCCGGTCGAAAGCGTCGGCTTCCACGATGCGAAGCTGGTCGTTGAGGTCCAGCCGGAACCGCTTGAGCTCATCATCAATGATCTGCTGAGCGCGGCGATCACGCACGATGCCTTCGCGCGTGAAGACCTGCACATCGATCACCGTGCCTTGGGAACCCTGGTCCACGCGCAGCGACGTGTCTTTCACGTCGCTGGCCTTCTCACCAAAGATCGCCCGCAGCAACTTCTCTTCGGGGGTCAGGGTGGTTTCGCCCTTCGGCGTAACTTTGCCGACCAGCGTATCGCCTGGCTGCACTTCGGCACCCACGTAGATGATCCCGGACTCGTCCAGACGGTTGAGCTGCTGTTCGCTCAAGTTCGGGATGTCACGGGTAATCTCTTCCGCGCCAAGCTTGGTGTCGCGTGCCATCACCACCAGTTCCTCGATGTGAATCGAGGTGTAGCGGTCATCGGCCACGACACGTTCACTGATCAGAATCGAGTCCTCGAAGTTGTAGCCGTTCCAGGGCATGAACGCGACCAGCATGTTTTGACCCAACGCAAGTTCGCCCAGATCGGTCGAAGCGCCATCGGCGATCACATCACCTTTGGCGAGCTTGTCGCCCTTCTTGACAATCGCGCGCTGATGGATGTTGGTGTTTTGGTTGGACCGCTGGTACTTGATGAGGTTGTAGATGTCCACACCCACTTCACCCGCCTGCGCTTCGTCATCATTGACGCGAATCACCACCCGCGTGGCGTCCACGTAATCGACCACGCCGCCGCGATTGGCGGTGACCACGGTGCCGGAGTCGACCGCCGAGACGCGCTCGATACCGGTGCCGACGAAAGCTTTTTCCGGGCGCAGCACCGGCACCGCCTGACGCTGCATGTTGGCACCCATCAAGGCGCGGTTGGCGTCGTCGTGCTCCAGGAATGGCACCAGGGACGCCGCCACCGAGACGATCTGCGACGGCGACACGTCCATGTACTGCACTCGGTCCGCGCCGACCAGGATCGATTCACCCTTCTCACGGGCAGATACCAAGTCACCCGTCAAACGACCATCCTTGTCCAGCGCCGCGTTAGCCTGGGCGATCACATACTTGCCTTCTTCGATCGCGGACAGGTAGTCGATGTCGTTGGTGATGGTGCAATCGATCACGCGACGATAGGGTGTCTCAATGAAACCGTACTCGTTGAGTCGTGCATACAGCGCGAGCGAGTTGATCAGACCGATGTTGGGGCCTTCTGGCGTTTCGATCGGACAGACCCGGCCATAGTGCGTCACGTGCACGTCACGCACCTCGAAGCCTGCGCGTTCACGCGTCAAGCCACCTGGACCCAGGGCCGAGACGCGACGCTTGTGCGTGATTTCCGACAGGGGGTTGGTCTGGTCCATGAACTGGGACAGCTGAGAAGCGCCAAAGAACTCCTTGAGCGCGGCCGAGATCGGCTTGCTGTTGATCAGGTCATGCGGCATCAATGGCTCTTGCTCGGCCTGCCCGAGGCGCTCCTTGACGGCCTTTTCGATGCGCGCCAAACCAGTGCGATACTGGTTTTCGGCCAACTCACCGACGCAACGTACGCGGCGATTGCCAAGGTGATCAATGTCGTCCACTTCACCGCGGCCATTGCGCAGGTCCACCAAAATCTTGACCACGGCCAGGATGTCTTCATTGGTCAGCACCATCGGGCCGGTCGACTCGGCGCGGCTCATCTTGGCGTTGAACTTCATGCGCCCGACGCGCGATAGATCGTAGGTGTCCGGGTTGTAGAACAGGCGCTGGAACAGGGCCTGCACCGCGTCTTCAGTCGGCGGTTCGCCAGGACGCATCATGCGGTAGATGGCAACCCGTGCGGCGAACTCGTCCACGGTTTCATCGCTACGCAGGGTCTGGGAAATGTAGGCGCCTTGGTCAAGCTCGTTGGTGTAGATGCACTGCAGCTCTTGCACGCCAGCCAGTCGCAACTTCTTGAGCAATGCGTCGGTCAACTCTTCGTTGGCCTTGGCGATGATCTCGCCCGTGTCGGCGTCAACGATGTTGCGCGCAACGACTCGCCCAACCAGGAAGTCTTCCGGTACGCTGATGTGCGTCGTGCCGGTCTGCTCCAGCTCGCGCGTATGGCGGGCCGTAACGCGCTTGTCCTTGGCCACGACGACCTTGCCACTCTTGTCAGTGATGTCAAAGCGGGCCACTTCACCACGCAGGCGCTCGGCCACGAACTCCATCTGGGCGCCACTGTCCATCAGGCGGAAGTTGTCGTTAACGAAGAAGTTGGCCAGAATTGACTCGTTGTTCAGACCAATCGCCTTGAGCAGAATCGTGACCGGCATCTTGCGGCGACGGTCGACGCGGAAATACAGAATGTCCTTGGGATCGAACTCGAAGTCGAGCCAAGAGCCGCGATAGGGAATGATGCGAGCCGAGAACAACAGCTTGCCCGAGCTGTGAGTCTTGCCCTTGTCGTGCTCAAAAAACACACCGGGAGAGCGGTGCAACTGTGACACGATCACTCGCTCAGTGCCATTGATGATGAAAGAGCCCTTGGTGGTCATCAGGGGCACCTCGCCCATGTAGACCTCCTGCTCCTTCACTTCCTTGACCACCTTGTTCTGGGTCGTGGAGGACTCGCGGTCATAAATGATCAACTGGACCTTGGCACGCACGGCCGATGCAAATGTCAGGCCACGGGTTTGGCACTCGCGCACGTCAAAAGCCGGCTTGGCAAGGTTGTACTCCAGGTACTTCATCTCGACAAAACCGTTGTGCGAGACGATCGGAAACGCCGCTTCGAAGGCAGCTTGCAGCCCTTCGACCGTGCGCTTTTTCGGCGCGACGTCGGCCTGCAAAAATGCGGTGTACGCATCTTTTTGCATCTGCAGCAAATAGGGAATCTCGAGCACGGCATCGCGGTTGCCGAAGTTTTTTCGAATCCGCTTGCGTTCGGTATATGAGTAAGCCATTTGATCTCCGGGCAAAGACTAAAGGAACCAAGTGTTCCTAGACGACTGGCAAATTGAGCCGCTCATCAGATGGCGCCTGCAAGGCATGGCCTTGCAGGCTTCAACGATGTCTCAACCATTCTCTTGGCGATTGGCCTCTACCAACCATTGGCGGACGATTGCGCCTTGCGCGCAACCCGAACCAAGGCATCTTCTGCAGTCGGGATCAGAAGACACTGAGAAACGAGCGGGTGGCTCGTTTTTCAGTGCGCTCTTACAAGCGGCAAAGGCTGGGAGCCCCTTTCGGAACTCCCAGCCCTGGACTGGAAATGAATTACTTCAGCTCAGCCTTGGCACCGGCTTCCACCAGTTTCTTCAATGCAGCGTCGGCGTCAGCCTTGGCAATGCCTTCCTTGACGTTCTTGGGCGCGCCGTCGACCAGGTCTTTGGCTTCCTTCAGACCCAGGCCCGTGATCTCGCGCACAGCCTTGATGACCGACACCTTGTTGGCGCCTGCCTCGAGCAACACGACGTTGAACTCAGTCTTCTCTTCAGCAGCGGGAGCGGCACCGCCGCCACCGGCTGCGGGAGCGGCCATGGCGGCAGCGCTCACGCCAAACTTCTCTTCGATGGCTTTCACCAGATCGTTGAGTTCCATGACCGTCATGCTGTCGAGCGCGGTCAAAAATGCGTCTTTATCGAATGCCATTTTGATTTCCTACAGTTAGTTTGGGACAAAGCTTCGCAAAGCTCATGACTGTCCCGCAATGTTTCACTTCTGATTGCTACAGGCAGCCTGCCATCAGGCTGCAACTGCCTCGGCCGGTGCTTCCTGTGAAGCGCCGCCACCCTTCTTCTCCGCGATGGCCGCGAGCACGCGCGCTGTGCGCGAGATCGGGGATTGCATCAAGCCCAGCAATTGCGCCAACAGCACTTCCTTGGAAGGGATGCTTGCCAACTGCTTCACGCCATTGACATCCAGTGCCTTGCCGCCGTACGCGCCACCCCGAATCACCAACTTATCGTTGGTCTTCGAGAAGTCGGCTACTACTCGCGCAGCAGCCACAGCGTCGACGGAGAAGCCATAGATCAGCGGACCAGTCATCAGATCGGACGCGACTTCAAACCCGCTACCGGCAACAGCACGGCGCGCCAAGGTGTTTTTCAACACACTCAGGCTCACACCGTTGCTGCGCGCGGAAGAGCGCAGTTTGGTCATGTCAGCGACCGTGATGCCGCGGTATTCCGCCATCACCAGCGTTTGAGCTTTTGCGGCGAGGCCAGTCACATCGTTGATGACCGCTTCTTTCTCACTGCGATTCAGACTCAAGGTCTACTCCTTCAAATTGTGCCCATCGACAAATTGCCTTTGGACACGCCACATTGCAGCGACCAACTGTTTCGGAAATACATTCCATCTGCAGCGGGATCGCCATCTGCGTTGGTTTGGGCCTCGGACAATCCCTGGGCCTATCAATTAAGTGCTTGCCGCATTGCTGCAGTTCACACACCAACGGTCTTGGATGACCTGCTCAGTCCTCGCGGTCCAAGCAGCCCACCACTTCGAACCACCCTCGCGGGCGATCCAAATCCTTCTTGCGACTACGCCGAGATGGTTTGCATGTCCACCCGGACACCCACACCCATCGTGCTCGACACCGCAATCTTTCTCAAATAGACACCCTTGCTGGTTGCCGGCTTGGCTTTGGTCAAGGCGTCCATCAGCGCAGACAAGTTGGCTTGCAGCTTGTCGGTATCGAAAGAGCGGCGACCAATCGTCGAATGCACGATGCCGGCCTTGTCCACGCGAAACTGCACCTGACCCGCTTTGGCGTTCCGAACGGCGGTTGCGACATCCGGGGTCACCGTGCCAACCTTGGGGTTAGGCATCAAACCACGCGGGCCCAGGATCTGACCCAGGGTTCCGACGACGCGCATGGCGTCTGGTGCGGCGATGACCACGTCGAAAGGCATATCGCCAGCCTTGACCATGGCAGCCAGGTCGTCCATGCCGACGATGTCTGCGCCTGCGGCCTTGGCTTCTTCAGCTTTGGCGCCTTGTGCAAACACTGCAACGCGCTTGGTCTTGCCGGTGCCGTTGGGCAACACGACAGCACCACGCACAACTTGGTCCGACTTCTTGGCGTCGATGCCAAGTTGCACGGCCACGTCGATCGATTCATCGAACTTGGCGTTGGCGCACTCTTTGACGATGCCCAGCGCATCGGTCAACGGGTACAGCTTGTTGCTGTCAACCTTGCCTTGCAAGGCTTTTTGTTTCTTGGTCAGGTGAGCCATTTATACGCCCTCCACATTCACGCCCATCGAGCGGGCCGAGCCGGCGATGGTACGAACGGCTGCGTCCATGTCGGCCGCAGTCAGATCCTTCATCTTGGTCTTGGCGATCTCTTCGAGCTGGGCGCGCGTGATCTTGCCGACTTTGTCGGTATGCGGACGCGGCGAGCCCTTATCGATCTTGACCGCCTTCTTGATCAGAATCGACGATGGCGGCGACTTGATGATGAAGGTGAAGCTCTTGTCGGCAAACGCCGTGATCACCACGGGCAACGGCAGGCCAGGCTCGATACCTTGGGTCTGCGCATTGAATGCCTTGCAGAACTCCATGATGTTCAAACCGCGCTGACCCAGTGCCGGGCCGATCGGTGGTGATGGATTGGCCTTACCAGCTGGCACTTGCAGCTTGACAAAACCGACGATTTTCTTCGCCATGCTTTACTCCTTGCGGGTGATAACGCTCAAGCCGCCAATCGTGGTGGCCCGGGCTCCCCGGGGTTAACGACTCACTTTCAACGTTCGCACCGAGTCGGGAAATGCGAACCTTCTAATCAGTTGGGGTCAGAGCACATTGCTGCGCAAGCGGTCTGACCCACAAAATCTCAAATCTAGTTGGGGTCAGAGCACGTTGCAGCGCAAGTGGTCTGACCCGCGCAATCAGGTCTTCTCGATTTGCGAGAACTCCAACTCCACCGGCGTCGGGCGACCGAAAATGGTGACCGACACGCGCACTTTGCTCTTCTCGTAGTTGACATCCTCAACCGATCCATTGAAATCGGTGAACGGGCCATCTTTAACGCGAACGTACTCCCCGACTTCAAACTCAACCTTGTGCCTGGGCTTCTCGGTGCCCTCTTGCATCTGATTGACGATCTTCATCACCTCGGCTTCCGAGATCGGCGCGGGTCGATTCTTGGCGCCCCCAACGAAGCCCGTGACTTTGTTGGTGTGCTTCACCAGGTGCCAGGTGTCATCATCCATGATCATTTCGACCAGAACATACCCCGGAAAGAACTTGCGCTCGGTGGTCTTTTTCTGACCGTTCTTGATCTCAACCACCTCTTCCATGGGGACCAGAATACGGCCAAACTTGTCCTGCATGCCGGCGCGGTTGATGCGCTCAGTGATGTTGCGCTCAACCGCTTTCTCCATGCCGGAGTAGGCGTGCACCACGTACCACCGTAAATCCGGATTGGCCGCGGGCGCGACCGCAGTCTCGGTGATGGGGGTATCCGAAATGTCCGTCATTGTTATCTCCACCCCAGAATCAGATCGTAGAACACCCACTCCAGGGTCTTGTCGGTCAACCACAAGAAGATCGCCATCACCAGGACGAAGGCAAACACGTAGGCCGTCATCTGAACCGATTCCTTGCGCGAAGGCCAGACCACCTTCTTGACCTCACGCCAGGCATCACGTCCAAAAGCGAGCAGCTCTTTACCAGTTTCCGAGGAGAAGAACGCGGCAGCGGCAGCGCCAAGCCCTAATAGCAGGCCCGCCCACTGTGCGATGACCCCTTGCTTGCCCAGCAGGTAGTACGCCGCCAATGCGGCGACGACCAAGGCCGCGGCGCCGACAAGCTTAATCTTGTCAGCGGTCGTATTGACGGTCTCAACTTGTGTGGTGGCCATTAGCCAATCAGGTGGCAGGGGCAGTAGGAATCGAACCTACAACCTTCGGTTTTGGAGACCGACGCTCTGCCAATTGAGCTATACCCCTATCTCTCATCCATTGAGGACAGAGCTAGCGCGCCAAGGCGTCGCTGCGGTCTGTCCCGCAAACACATTGGTTACGCAATGATCTTCGCAACCACGCCCGCGCCCACCGTCTTGCCGCCTTCGCGGATGGCAAAACGCAGGCCTTCTTCCATGGCGATCGGGTTGATCAGCTTGACCGTGATGGACACGTTGTCGCCAGGCATCACCATTTCCTTGCCTTCGGGCAACTCGATGGCGCCGGTCACGTCCGTGGTACGGAAGTAGAACTGGGGACGGTAGTTGTTGAAGAAAGGCGTGTGGCGACCACCTTCGTCCTTGGACAAAACGTAGATCTCGCCGGTGAAGTGGGTGTGCGGCTGATCGAGCCAGGCTTGCACAGCACTTGGCCACGCTCGACGTCTTCACGCTTGGTACCACGCAGCAAGATGCCGACGTTGTCACCAGCTTGACCTTGGTCAAGTAGCTTGCGGAACATTTCGACGCCGGTGCAGGTGGTCTTTTGGGTGTCCTTGATGCCGACGATTTCGATTTCTTCGCCAACTTTGATGATGCCGCGCTCAACGCGTCCGGTCACCACGGTGCCGCGACCGGAGATGGAGAAGACGTCTTCGACGGGCATGAGGAAGGCGCCGTCAACGGCACGCTCGGGCAGCGGGATGTAGGTGTCGAGTGCTTCGGCGAGTTTGATGATGGAGCCTTCGCCCAAGTCGCCCTTGTCGCCTTCCATGGCGAGCTTGGCGCTGCCGTGGATGATGGGGGTTTTGTCACCAGGGAAGTCGTACTTGTCGAGCAGCTCGCGTACTTCCATTTCGACCAGTTCGAGCAGTTCGGCGTCGTCGACCATGTCGCACTTGTTGAGGTAGACGATGATGTAGGGCACGCCGACCTGACGCGCCAGCAGGATGTGCTCGCGGGTCTGGGGCATGGGGCCGTCAGCAGCGGAGCAGACCAGAATGGCGCCGTCCATCTGAGCCGCGCCGGTGATCATGTTCTTGACGTAGTCGGCGTGGCCGGGGCAGTCGACGTGGGCGTAGTGGCGGTTGGCCGTTTCGTACTCGACGTGGGCGGTGTTGATGGTGATGCCGCGTGCTTTTTCTTCCGGCGCCGCGTCGATCTGGTCGTAGGCCTTGGCTTGTCCGCCAAACTTGGCCGCCAGCACCGTGGTGATGGCCGCCGTCAGCGTGGTCTTGCCATGGTCAACGTGGCCAATCGTGCCAACGTTGACGTGGGGCTTGGTACGTGTGAATTTCTCTTTTCCCATTTCAGACTCCGAAAAGTATTTACGTCATCAACTCAATATCACCGTCCGCGGCATCGAGGTCTACACCTCGTCCAACGAACTCAAATTGGTGCCCTTTGCGGGAATCGGACCCGCGACCTCTCCCTTACCAAGGGAGTGCTCTACCACTGAGCCAAAAGGGCTGCTTCAAACTCGCCACAACGACCTGGCGCGCTTGACTCAAAAAAACCACCAACGCCATCAAACGCAATCATGGAGCGGGAGACGGGAATCGAACCCGCGTCATTAGCTTGGAAGGCTAGGGTTCTACCATTGAACTACTCCCGCATCAGGATTGATCACTCAAACCCAACACGCATCATCCACGCGCGTCATCCAAAACACTCGCAACAATTTCGCCCTACACGATCATCTTCACTGGTGGAGAGGGCTGGATTCGAACCAGCGTACTCGTAAGAGGGCAGATTTACAGTCTGCTGCCATTAACCACTCGGCCACCTCTCCTTTGGTGAACCCCGGATTATGCCACGATTTCGCCGCCGGCTTGGGATCCAAACGACTTGCCAATCAAGTCCAATCAATGCCGGACTCCCCCCTGCCATTGAAAAAAGCGTTGGCCAGGGCGAAATGCGAACACCCAACGAACGGCACCGGGCCACGCGAGGCGGCCAGCGGCGACGGATGGTTTGCGGCAAGGATCAGGTGTTGGCTGGCCGGTCGCCGCCGTTCAATCAAAAGGCGTTTGGTCTGGGCGTGCGCACCCCACAACATGAACACGACCGACCGCTCAAGCATCGCCACAGACTCGATAATGTCGTCAGTAAGCACTTCCCAACCTTGCTTTGCATGACTGCCGGGCCGACCTTCCTCCACCGTCAGGCTGGTGTTGAGCAACAAAACGCCCTGCCGAGCCCAGGACACCAGCGATCCGTCCGGCCTCGACCGGCGCGCCTGCAAACGCGCCTTGGCGGAGAGGCACAGCCCGGGATCGCGTGCCACCTCTTCAAAGATGTTGCGCAGAGACGGGGGCAACTTGACGCCCGGCGCCGTAGAAAAGGCCAGTCCTTGCGCCTGCCCGACGCCGTGATAGGGATCCTGACCCAGAATGACCACACGAACTTGCTTCAAAGGCGTCAATTCCAACGCGTGAAAAGGACAAGGCGGAACGATGCGCGCGCCCGCAAACAGACGTTGTTGGAGAAAGCTCGCCAATCGGCCCCCCTCAGGGCTCGACAGAAAGCGGTCAACGACACCCCGCCAGTCCGGCGCTACCGCCCATCGCGCTGGCTGCCAGGCCGTCAGCAGCTGCGCCGGCTGGTCTTGTGCTGACGCCAACCAGTCGATCTGCGGCCTGTCAATCGAGGCCACGGCCACTTCCCGCTAACACCAGCGTCCTTACAGCGGACCGAACAGGCTGGCCAGGGCTTGCCCCGGATCGGGCGCACGCATGAAAGCTTCGCCAACCAAGAAAGCGTTTACGCCCGCAGCAGCCATGCGCAACACGTCGTCGCGGGTGTGGATACCGCTCTCGCACACCAACAGTCGGTCGCCGGGAACATCGCCCAGGAGTCCCAAGGTGGTATCCAGCGACACTTCAAAAGTCTTGAGGTTGCGGTTGTTGACACCTAAGAGCAGTGTCTTGAGCTTGAGCGCACGCTGCAATTCGGCGCGATCATGCACTTCCACCAGCACAGCCATATCCAGACCGCGGGCAATGGCCTCGAACTCGGCCAACTGCGCGTCATCCAGGCAGGCGGCGATGAGCAATATGCAATCGGCGCCACAGACACGCGACTGGTAGACCTGATAGGCGTCCACCACAAAGTCCTTGCGCAGCACCGGCAAATGACAGGAGGCACGCGCCTGCTTGAGGTAGTCGTTGCAGCCCTGGAAAAACTGCACATCGGTCAGCACCGATAGGCAAGCAGCCCCGTGCTCGGCATACGACTGCGCAATATCGGCGGGGATGAAGTCCGCGCGCAGCACCCCCTTGGACGGGCTGGCTTTCTTGATCTCGGCGATCACGGCGGGGTGACCCGCGGCCACTTTGCGCCGCAACGCGCCCTCAAAGTCACGTGTCAGCACGCGCGACTCGGCGTCGGCACGTACCGCGCTCAAGGATTGGCGTTTTGCGGCTGCAGCGACTTCCTCTCGTTTGACGGAAACGATACGTTCGAGGATGTCGCTCACGGCTGCTGCTCGCCCTTGCCGTCGTCCTTGGGCCGCCCAGGGCGGTAAGTGGGCGTGCCATTGGCTTTCTGTGTCCACCACCAGGCGACGACAGCGGGCACCAGGATCAGGATGACCATGGTGATGAGATCAGACAGGTTCATGTTTGCTCCAACTGACGCGACAAATCCACCAGAGCGCCAAGTTTACGCCGCGCCGCGCCACTCTCAAGGGCTGCGCGCGCCAGCACCAGCCCCTGCGCCATGTCGGCGGCCACATTGGCGGCGTAAAGCGCAACCCCAGCGTTGAGAATCACGATGTCGCGCGGGGCACCGGCTTCATTGTCCAGCACACCCAGCAGCATGGCTTTGGAGTCCTCCGGCGTGCCCACCTTGAGCGCGCGGTTGCTCGCCATCACCATGCCAAAGTCTTCGGGGTGAATCTCGTACTCGGTGATTTCGCCGTTCTTGAGCTCGCCAACCATGGTGGCGGCCCCCAGGCTCACCTCGTCCATGCCGTCGCGCCCGTACACCACCACCGCATGCTCGGCGCCCAGCCGTTGCAAGGCTCGCACCTGAATGCCCACCAGATCCGGGTGAAACACGCCCATCAGGATGTTGGGCGCCCCAGCCGGGTTGGTCAGAGGCCCGAGCAGATTGAAAATGGTCTTGACGCCCAGCTCCTTGCGCACCGGCGCCACGTTCTTCATGGCCGGATGGTGGTTGGGCGCAAACATGAAGCCGACTCCGGCTTGTTCGATGCACTGAGCGATCGCCTTGGGCGAGAGGTTGATGTTGACGCCCAGCGACTCCATCACGTCGGCGCTACCACTCTTGCTGCTGACGCTGCGCCCACCGTGTTTGCTTACTTTGGCCCCAGCAGCAGCAGCCACAAACATGGCGCAGGTAGAGATATTGAAAGTGTGCGAACCGTCACCGCCGGTGCCCACGATGTCCACCAGATGAGTCTTGTCGACCACCTCCACCTTGGTTGAGAACTCGCGCATAACCTGCGCGGCGGCCGTGATCTCGCCAATGGTCTCCTTCTTCACCCGCAGCCCGGTGATGAGCGCGGCCATCATGACGGGCGACAGCTCGCCAGCCATGATTTGCCGCACGATGTGCAGCATTTCGTCATGGAAGACCTCACGGTGTTCGATGGTGCGCAACAGCGCCTCTTGCGCCGTGATCTTGATGGTGTGCGGCATGGTGAAACTCCTTTACGTCGCGGGGGAATCGGTCAGGGCCAGCCTGACCCCAAATGCGATGAACAGGGCGCCAGCGGCGCGGTCGAGCCAGTGCATGCTGCGCAGCACCGCGCCACGTCGGGCCATCCAGGCTGCCGTCAGCGCCCACGCCAAGTTGACCGGGATGGCATTGAGGTTGAACAGTACACCCAACAGCACGAAAACCAGCGACTTGTTGGGGGCGTCCACGGCAATGAACTGCGGCACAAAGGCCAGAAAGAAGATGGCCACCTTCGGGTTGAGCACGTTGGTCCAGAAACCCCCGAACGAACACTGACCTCATCGTCACAGGCGCCACGGATCCCAACTCGGCCATCTGCGTGGCGGCAGACGGCGTCGCCCTGGATCGCAGCATCCTGATGCCGATCCACACCAGGTAGGCAGCGCCCGCCCACTTGAGCATGACAAAGGCTGCGCTCGAGGTTGCCAACAACGCACCCACGCCAATGGCGGCCGCGAAGATGTGCACGAAACAGCCCGCCGTGACACCCAGCCCTGCCACCATGCCGGCGCGTGCGCCCGAGCGCAAAGCGTTGGTAACGATGTAGAGCACATCCGGCCCAGGGGTCAGATTGAGCAGCCAGCCCGCGGCAATGAAGAGTAAAAGGTGTTGGAAGTCCGGCATAGGCGCCTCCCCCTTCACCGTGAAAAGAACTGGCGGATCGCCGCCGCCGCGCGGTCCACGCCCGCCTCATCCACGTCCAGGTGGGTGACAAAGCGCAAACGGTAGAGCCCCGTGGCCAGAATGCCATGGGACTTGAGGTGGGCAACCAAGGCGTCAGCGCGCGGCTTGGCGGCTTGCGACAGTTCGACAAACAGGATATTGGTCTGCGGCGGCTCGACGCTGAGCTCAGGCACGCCGTCCAGTGAACCGGCGAGACGCTGCGCCAGCACATGATCCCTCGAGAGCCGAGCGACATGGTGATCCAGCGCATACGATGCCGCCGCCGCCAGCATGCCAGCCTGGCGCATGGCGCCGCCGGCCATCTTGCGGATGCGCCGCGCGCGGGCGATGAACTCGGCCGATCCGCACAAGGCCGAGCCCACCGGCGCACCCAGGCCTTTGCTAAAACACACTGACACGCTGTCAAAACACTGGGCAATAAGCCGCGCCTGATGCCAGACCGGGTCGTCGCTGAGGTCAACGCCGCCACTGGGCGCACCCGCCACCGCTTGGCCAGACAGCTCGGCTCCAGGCCGGTGTGCGGGCGCAACCTCTGCGCGCGCAGCTTGCGCCTGCGCCACTGCCGCATTGAACAGGCGCGCGCCGTCCAGGTGGCAAACCAGGCGGCGCGCGTGCGCCAGCTCGGTGGCCGCTTGCACGTAGGCAAAGGGCAGCAGTTTGCCGCCCAGCGTGTTCTCCAGCGCCAAGAGTCGCGTGCGGGCGAAGTGTGGATCATCGGGTTTGATGGCGGCCTCAATGTCGGCCAGCGCCAAGCTGCCGTCACGCTGGTGCTCCAACGGCTGCGGTTGCACGCTGCCCAGCACCGCGGCGCCGCCCCCCTCCCAGCGGTAGCAATGCGCCTGCTGGCCGACGATGTACTCGTCACCACGCTGGCAATGGCCCAGCAGTGCGCACAGATTGCTTTGAGTGCCCGAGGGCACGAACAGCGCCGCCTCGAAGCCGAGCCGCGCCGCAATTTGCACTTGCAAGGTGTTGACGCTGGGGTCGTCACCAAACACGTCATCGCCCAACGGGGCGCCGCGCATCGCCTCGCGCATGGCGGCACTGGGCTGGGTGACGGTGTCGCTGCGTAAGTCAACGATTTGATTCATTTCACACCCTTGGCCTTACTCATCAAGCTTGGAATGCTATGAATTAAATAGCGACAAAAGTCCATTTTTCAACACTCCTGTTGCCACCGGCTAGTTGACGGCGCAGAGCTTAAGGAAGTTCGCCAACATCGCGTGACCGTGCTCGGTCAGGATCGACTCCGGGTGGAACTGCACCCCTTCAATGGGCAGTGTCTTGTGGCGCACGCCCATGATCTCGCCGTCTTCGGTCCAGGCGGTGATCTCCAGGCAATCCGGGCAGGTGGCGCGCTCAATCGCCAGCGAGTGGTAGCGATTGACCGTGAACTGCTTCGGCAACTTGGCAAACACCCCCTGCTGTGTGGTGGTGATGACGCTGGTCTTGCCGTGCATCAACTCCTTGGCACGAATGATGGTGCCGCCAAAGGCCGCGCCAATGCTCTGATGGCCCAGACAGACGCCCAGAATCGGCAGCTTGCCGGCAAAGTGCCTGATCGCCGCCACCGAAATGCCCGCCTGGGCCGGCGAGCAGGGACCAGGGGACACCACCAGGCAGTCCGGCGCCAGCGCGGCGATGTCCGCGAGCGTGATCTCGTCATTGCGCGCGACCGAGACTTCGGCGCCGAGTTCGCCAAAATACTGCACGATGTTGTAGGTGAAACTGTCGTAGTTGTCGATCATCAACAACCGGGGCTTGCTGTGTTGATTCATGGTTTACTCCAGGCCCTCTTCCACCAGCTCGGCCGCGCGCAGCAGCGCGCGCGCCTTGGCCTCGGTTTCCTTCCACTCCAGCTCGGGCACCGAATCAGCCACCACGCCGGCCGCCGCCTGCACGTACAGCGTCTGGTCCTTGATGATGCCGGTTCGAATGGCGATGGCCACGTCCATGTCGCCCGCGTAGCTGAGGTAGCCGCAGGCGCCGCCGTACAAGCCGCGCTTGGTGGGCTCCAGCTGGTCGATCAACTCCATGGCATGCACCTTGGGCGCGCCGGTGAGGGTGCCCGCCGGGAAAGTGGCCTTGAGTACGTCCATGCTGTTCATGCCGTCGTTCAGAGTGCCTTCGACGTTGCTGACAATGTGCATCACGTGGCTGTAGCGTTCAACGCAAAACGCTTCGGTTACTTTCACGCTGCCGGTCTTGGCAATACGGCCAATGTCACTGCGCGCCAGGTCGATCAGCATCACGTGCTCGGCGCGCTCCTTGGGGTCGTTCACCAGCTCCTGTTCGGCCGCCTTGTCTTGTTCCAGACTGGCACCGCGGGGACGCGTGCCAGCCAGGGGCCGAATGGTGATCTTTTGCTGCGCCGACTCGCCAACCGAGACCCGCTCCTGCCGCACCAAAATCTCGGGCGAGGCACCCACCACATGAAAGTCGCCAAAGTGGTAGTAATACATGTAGGGGCTGGGATTGAGTGAACGCAGCGCGCGGTACAGGCTTAACGGCGATTCGGTGTAACGCTTCTTGATGCGCTGGCCCACCTGCACCTGCATGAAGTCGCCGCCCGCAATCAGCTCCTTGGCACGCTCCACGGCAGCGATGTAGTCGGCCTTGGCAAAGTCACGCTCGGCCGGGTAGCTTTGGCTGGGCTTGACCATGGGTGCGCTGACCGAGTACTTAAGCTGGTCCTTCAACTCACGCAAACGCTTCTTGGCGCCTGCGTAGGCTTCCGCCTGGGCCGGATCGGCGTACACGATCAGGTAGAGCTTGCCTGACAGGTTGTCGATCACGGCCAGCTCTTCACACTGCAAGAGCAGGATGTCGGGGCAACCCAAGGTGTCTGGCGGACAACTGTGGACCAGCTTTCTCTCGATGTAGCGCACGGTGTCGTAGCCGAAGTAGCCCGCCAAACCACCGCAGAAGCGCGGCAGGCCGGGTCGCAACGCAACTTTGAAGCGCTTTTGGTAAGACTCGATGAAGTCCAACGGGTTCTCGCGCGAGGTCTCCACCACTGTGCCGTCGCGTACCACCTCGGTCACGGTGTCCGCACCAAAACCGTGCGTGCGTAACAAGGTGCGCGCCGGCAGGCCGATGAAGCTGTAGCGGCCGAAACGCTCGCCCCCTACCACCGATTCGAGCAAGAAGGAGTACTTGCCGCCGTCCTTGGCGTGGGCCAGTTTGAGATACAGGGAAAGCGGGGTTTCCAGGTCCGCGAAGGCTTCGAGCATCAGCGGGATGCGGTTGTAGCCTTGAGCGCTCAGGCTCTTGAATTCCATTTCAGTGATCACAGGACTTGCCTTTTCATGGCGACTCAACTTGGTGAAAAACCAGTTGGGTCTTGACGGAACCTGCGTTTGCAATCAGGGCTTGGCTGGCTGTTGCCCGCCCGGCAGCACGCGGTGCTGCACGCATTCAAACGCGTGGGTGGTCAGCGCGGGGCCGACCCAGCATGGCACCGACGCCAGGGCCAGGCTCCCCGGTCGCTGCAACCTGTGATGCTGATGCGGTGAATGAACATGCCTGCAGTGTAGCAAAGACGCCCCGCCGCCACGCGCCGGACGCAGGGTCAATTGGAACCCCTTTACTTGAAAACCCTGTTGCGCAGCGACCAAAACGCCCTCAGAATCATGGCGTTGGAAAAGCACGATCGTTCGATTAACCGGAGTTAACCATGAAAATAGTCAAAGCGTTGGCGACAGCCGCACTGGTGGGCCTGCTGGCCAGCCCTGCCCAGGCAGTGGTCGAGGTGCATGGTGTCAAGTTCGAGGAAACCGCAGACGTACATGGCGCAACACTGCAACTCAATGGCGCGGGTACGCGATATAAAGCCATTTTCAAGGTCTATGCTGCAGGGCTCTACCTGAGCAAGAAAGCGACCTCGCCGGATGAGGTGATCAGCACGCCGGGGCCAAAGCGCGTAACCATCACGATGCTGCGCGGGATCGACTCCAAGGAACTCGGCAAACTGTTGACCCGCGGCATCGAGGACAACATGGGCAAGTCCGAAATGTCGAAATTGATCCCGGGCCTGGTGCGCATGGGCGAAATGTTCGCGACTCAGAAGCCGATGGTGACGGGCGACAGCTTCATGATTGAATGGGTGCCCGGACAAGGAACCATCATCACCGTGCGCGGTCAAGTGCAGGGAGCGCCCTACAAGGAACCCGAGTTCTTCAAGGCTCTGATGTCAATTTGGCTTGGTCCATCACCCGCAGACTACAAACTCAAGGAAGCTCTGTTGGGCGCAAGACCAGGTCAATAGTCCTGGCCCTCGGGCCAGCCCGTCGCCGCGTCTTCAGGCCGCGGCCAGCAACTGATCCAGGGAGTCGAGGTAGCCGTCTGCTGGTACCGTTTCAATCGGCTCGCCATGGTTGTAGCCATAGCGCACCAACCAGACTGCGCAACCGGCGGCGCGCGCGGCCTGCGCGTCATTGCTGGAGTCGCCAACCATCAGCGTGCGCTGCGCCGGGGTGCCCAGCGCTTCGCAGGCTTTGAGCAAGGGCAGCGGATCGGGCTTGCGCCGCTCGAAGGCATCACCGCCGTAAACCACGTCGAAAAACTCCGCCAAGCCCTTGGTTTTTAACAGGGAGTGGGCAAAGGCGGTCGGCTTGTTGGTCAGGCAGGCCAGCCGTTTGCCGCTTGATTGAAGCTGCTGCAGCCCACGCAAAACCCCCGGATAGACCCGCGCAAAACTCCCGTTGACCGCGCTGTAATGGTGTTGGTAGCGCGCCCACGCCAGTTGATAGAGTGCATTGAGGTCTGTTTGCGCGGCGTTCGCGGCCGCGCTGGGCGCACCGGCATGATCGGACTGAACTTTGACCAGAACCGCTCTGATCAAGTGCTCCGACCCCTTCCCGATCAGTCGCTCAACGTCGCGGGCCAGCAGTGTGGCGTGCGCAAACGGTGGCGGCAAGTCTGCCAGCATGCGGTTGAGCGCAGCCACAAAATCGCCCAGCGTGTCGATCATGGTCCCGTCCAGATCCAGCAGCACCGCATCAAAGCGGCTCCAATCAAGTTCGGTCATGCGCAATTGCAGCCCTTCCTTTTGCCCAGTTGGCGAGCTCGCTGGCGGTCAGCGGTTTGCTGAACAGATAGCCCTGCCCCTTGCCACAGCGCAGGGCCTGCATCAGGTCGGCCTGGTCCTGCGTTTCGATGCCTTCGGCCACGGTGCTCATGCCCAACGTCTCGGCCATCAGGATGGTGGCCTCGATTAACACGCGGTGGTAGGCACTGTGCTGCGCCACGCTGACAAAGGCGCGGTCGATCTTGACAGTGTCGATGGGCAACTCATGCAGACAAGACAAGGATGAGTAGCCGGTGCCAAAATCATCCAGCGCCAGCGTCACACCCAGCGCCTTGATGTCACGCAGCTTGGCCTGCACCAGATTGTCCTGGGCCGCCAAACTTTCGGTGATTTCCAGTTGCAATTGGCCGGGTTCCATGCCACTGGCTCGCAGCACCTGCCCAATGTCCGCCACCAGAGACTCCTCGCGGAGTTGGGCGCGCGACAGGTTGACCGACAGGGTGGGCGGTGCCAGCTCGCCCAGGCCCTGTCGCAACGAAGCGAACTCGGCGCAGGCCGTCTGCAGCACGAACTGCCCTATCTGTCCGATCAAGCCACAGGCCTCGGCCACCGGGATGAACAGCACGGGGGACACCATGCCCCGCTGCGGATGGCGCCACCGGACCAGGGCCTCGATACCGACCAGGCGTCCATCATCCAAATCGACCAGCGGCTGGTAGACCACCGACAGCTCTCGGTTTATCAGCGCTTGACGCAGGTCGTTCTCCATGGACACGTCGTCGCGCACCCGCTTGTGCATGGCGGGCTCGAACATCACATAGCGCCCACGCCCGCTGCGCTTGGCTTCGTACATCGCAATATCGGCGTCGCGCAACACGGCTTCCACATCCTCGGCCGCATGGGTCGAAGTCACAATGCCAATGCTGACGCTGGAATTGACGCGGTTGGACCCAAGGTCGTAGGGCTGCGCCAACACGTCGAGCAGACGCGCCGCCACCAACTCGGCGTCCTGATCGCCCCGTATGTCGTCGAGCACCACCACAAACTCATCCCCGCCGATGCGCGCCGCCAACTGGCTGAAGTCGCTGCTGTGGGTGAATGCATCGCCCGGACGCAGGCTTTGTTCGAGGCGCTGAGCGATCTGCCGCAGCAACTCATCTCCGGCGCCGTGGCCGAGCGTGTCGTTGACCTGTTTGAAACGGTCAAAGTCCATGAACAACACTGCAAAGTGGTAGTCCGGGCGCGACAGGCTGCGGTCAATCGCCTGGCGCACACGCTCCAGTACCACCGCGCGGTTGGGCATTTGAGTCAAACCATCGGTACGAGCGTTTTGGCGCAGCTGCTCCTCGATCTGCTTCTGGGCGTTGATGTCCTGGGTAACGCCTGCCACGCTGATCACTTGCCCCTGCTCGTCACGCGCAACCACCGCGCCACTGAGCATCACCCAGGTCCAGTAGCCGTTGCCGTGGCGCACCCTCAGTTCAGCCCGCAGGGCCGACTGACTCCTTTGAAAGTGTTCTTTGGTGGCGGCCAGCCAGCCGGGCAGGTCGTCCGGGTGCACCAGCGCGGCCCAGGCGTCGGCTTGTGTCGGGAACGCCTCGCGGGTGTATCCGATCATGGTGATCAACCGGTCGCTGCACGTCATCTCACCCGTCGGCACCTCCCAGCGCCAGGTGCCCAGCCCCGCACCCTCGATCGCCAGCGTCAGCAACCGCTGCTGCAAGCGCTGCTCGGTGACATCAACCAGGCAGGTGACCACGCCCTCCAATCGTCCCTGCGCATCATTCTGCGGCTCCGTATTAACAAGGAGCCAGCGCAGTTGCCCCTGCCCGTCAACGATGCCCATGGACTCGCCTCGGAGACCCTTGCCGGTTGTCAGCGTCCGCATGGTTGGTCGCTCGGCCACCGGGTACGCCGACATGTCATCGCGAAGGGCACGCTTGGCGTCGGTCAGGGCCAGGCGCCCCACCAAGCGCTCGCGCGGGTGGCCCAGAATTTCGCAGGCTGCCACGTTGCAGTCCACCACTTCGCCCGACTTGTTTCGCACCACCACTCCCGTGGGCAGCGCATCAAAGAGCGCGCGCATCTTCTGACTCTGGTTGACCCGCTCGGTGATGTCGGTGCAAACCACCAAAAAACCGGTCACCGCGCCGGATTCATCGTGGGTCGGCTGGTAGTCCGCATCGACCCAGATCACCAACCCGTTTTGACTCTGGACAAGCACCTGCATCCGTACGCCCAGCCCTTGATCAAGCTCCGCCGAGAGAAGACCAATCTCGCGCATATCATTGCCCTGCGGCGCAACAAAGCTCAACAAGGTCCTCCCCAGCGCCTGCTCCAGCGTCAAGCCCAAACCGCGCAAGGCCGCTTGGTTGGCCCAGACCACGCTGCGTTTAGGGTCAGTCATGATGACCCAATTGGTGGTGCGCTCGGCCACCAGTGCCAAGCGCTCAAACTGCTGCGATTGATCCGAAAGGTGCCGATATTGCCGCCGCACCGCGCGCGCCACCGGCTCGGCCACACCCACCGCCATCACAACCAGAAAAGCCAGGGTCACCCAGGTCCAGAACCGCAGCCGCGCCACCGTCGCCGCGCTGCGGTCAGTGGCCGCCGCCTGGGCCTGATCACGCATTTGCTCGGTAGCAGCCAGCCCTTGCGGCAACACCGCCATGACTTGCTGAACCGATTCCTTCAATGCGGCCTGATCCTGCTGCGCCGCATACCAGCCCACCGAGCGAGCCCGCTCCCAAACCTGGGCCCGTACCGCCACCCACTCGGCGTGGGCCTGGCGCAGGCCGTCGTGGGAACTCAGGCGCACAGCGTCACTGTCGCGTAGGGCGTCGTCGAGCCGGTTGGCCTGCCACTGTGCCTCGGCGATGGCGGCGTTGAGCTCGTCAGGGCGGCCCGCCCCAGGCGTCAAGTCCAGCCCCAACAATGTGACGTGATGAACGATACGCTGCGTCAGCACATTCTGAGTGGTTGCGATGCTGATGATCTCGGCGTCCACCGTGCGCAGCGACTCAAGCCGCTCGGAGTCCCAGGCGCGCGCCAGAGAGAAGACTGCGGCAAATCCCAGCATGCCGTACATCGCCAGCCGCACCCACCAGTGCGCGGACACGCTCAGTTGGTGTGCCGCGGCCATGGTCCTGGGCTTAGGCAATCACCACAAGCCACACAGCGGCGTCAGAGCGCCAGCGCGCGCCGCATGGCGTCCACAACGCCCTTGTAGTCCGGCTTGCCAAAGATGGCGCTGCCCGCCACAAAGGTATCGGCTCCGGCGTCGGCCACGCGGCGAATGTTGTCCACCTTGATGCCCCCGTCCACCTCCAGCCGGATGCCCTTGCCACTGGCGGTGATGCGCTGGCGCACCGCCTCGATCTTGCGTAGTGCTGAGTCGATGAAGCTTTGACCGCCAAAACCGGGGTTGACACTCATGATCAGCACCAGGTCAATATCGTCAATCACCCAGTCCAGCACGTCCAGTGGCTCGGCCGGGTTGAACACCAGTCCGGCCTTGACGCCCTTGGACTTGATGGCCTGGATGCTGCGGTGCACATGGCCCGAAGCGTCCGGATGGAAGCTGATGTAGTCGGCACCGGCCTCGGCGAACAGGGCGGCCAGTGCATCCACGGGCTGGATCATCAGGTGCACGTCAATCGGCACGGGCACGCCAGTTGCTGTCTTGGCGTGCGGCTTGAGCGCCTGGCAGATCATCGGGCCGAACGTGAGGTTGGGTACGTAATGGTTATCCATCACGTCAAAGTGAATCCAGTCGCAGCCGGCATCAATGACGGCTTTGACCTCGGCACCCAGGCGGGCAAAGTCTGCGGACAGGATGGAGGGGGCAATGCAGTAGTTCATGGACGCAGTTTAATCAGTTGCAATTGGCCCGGTCGGCCGGTGGTCAGCGGGCCACGCCCGCAACATGTGGACACAACCAGTGGGCGCTGCGCAGCCGGGTTTCAGGATAGCATTGCGCCATGGCCAAGTATCAATTCACCGTCGAAGTACGCCCCCAGTACCTGCCACAGCAGTCGGCCCCCGATGAAGGCCAATTTGTCTTTGCCTACACCATCACCATCACCAACACGGGCGAGGTGGCGGCGCAATTGATCGCCCGCACCTGGAACGTCAACGACGCCAACGGCCACACCGAGCGGGTCAAGGGATTGGGCGTGGTGGGGCAGCAGCCCCTGCTGCAGCCGGGTCAGGCCTTCGAGTACACCAGCGGCACGCGTCTGCGCACGCCCACCGGCACCATGCACGGCAGCTATCTGTGCGTAGCGGAGGACGGCGAGCGCTTCGATGCCGACATCCCGATGTTTGTGCTCGATGCCCTTAGTGATCACCTGGGTTCAGGCGGATCGCGCACACTGCATTAATGAAGCCGGACGACCACGACGCGGCTGAACTGGCCGTTTTGCTGGCAGACCTGGCCCCCGAGGACGACTTGGTCCACCGCCACCTGTGGCTAATCGCGTTATTTGACTGGATTCGGGGCGATGCCAGTTCGACCGAAGCCGCCATCGCGCGAGTGGAGTCTCTGCTCGACGCACTGGCCGAACAACATCGCGCCCGGGCGCGCTGGCAAACATGGTGGCGCAAGCTTACCGACACGGTGGACTGCTCCACCTTGCTGTCCGACTACGGCTTTGCCTCTCGCAATGCCTTCATCAGCGAGTTGATGGACCGCTTGCACCAAAAGCTGCTGCCAGCCTCGCCCGAGACCGCCGACGCCTGCGAACTGTTCACACTGGTGTTGCCAGCCGAGTTTGACGGGCTATGGCTGACGGCATTGTCCCCCGCCACGCTTGAGCGCGTGGCGCAGCTGCTCACAGTCCCTGCGGAGCCGGGCGCACATGCTCCCCGCGCCGCCCAGCCAACGCGCTGGCAGGCCACTTTGCTCGATGCCATTACCTTCTGCACCAGCCAGGTTCGCGCCGCTGGCTTCTCGCCTGATATTCGGCTGCGCATGAGTGACCCGTCGCGCGACGTCAGCCCCTTTCACTCGCTTGCCTCGGACTTCGATGCGGTGCGCCAAACCTGGCTGTCGGGCGTTGGCGTCGACGCGGCCGCGCAGCAATTTCGCCAGCAGCTTGATGCCTGCCGACAGGCCGCCTCGTCGGTCTATGCACACCTAGAGGCGCATGGCATTTCGGTCGATCTGGTGTTTCGTCTGCGCCAGTTGCGCCAGCGGGTGCTGCGCATCCGTGCGCTGCTGGACTGCCTGCTCGATGATCCGGAACACCGCCACTGTGCGCGACTTGTCTCGCACCTGGCCAGTGTCGGGCAAGAGCAGCGCAGCGTGGGCGCGCTGGTAAGCAGCAGTTCCTCGATGTTGGCCGCCAAGGTGGCGGAGCGCAGCTCAGAGACCGGCGAGCACTACATTACCCGCAGTCGCGCCGAGTACCGCGCCATGCTGGGCACGGCCGCTGGTGGCGGCGCACTGACGGCAGTGACCACCTTGCTCAAATTTGGCGTGGCGGCGCTGGGTCTGTCGGCGTTCTGGGGCGGGTTCTGCGCCGGCTTGGTCTACGCCGGGAGTTTTGTCGCCATCCAGTTGCTGCACTTCACACTGGCCACCAAACAGCCTGCGATGACCGCGCCCGCCATGGCCGCCAAGCTCAAGGACATCACCGACCCGAGTGCGCTGGAGGCCTTTGTGGACGAAGTCACGCACCTGGTTCGCTCCCAGGTGGCGGCGGTGCTGGGCAACGTCACGGTGGTGTTTCCGGTCGTGGTTCTGATGTCGGTGGCTCTGCAAGGACTCAATGGCCAGCCGATGATTGATGCCGCCAAAGCCCAGAAAGTCTTCGAATCGCTAACGCTGTTGGGCCCCTCGGCCCTGTTCGCCGCCTTCACCGGTGTGCTGCTGTTTGCCTCCAGCATCCTGGCGGGCTGGGTGGAGAACTGGTTTGTGCTGCACCGGCTGGATTCGGCCCTGCGCTACAACCCGCGCATCACCCGCTGGCTCGGTGCACCCCGCGCACATCGCTGGGCGACCTTCATGCGCACGCACATATCGGGCTTTGCGGCCAACATCTCACTGGGTTTCATGCTCGGGCTACTGCCTGCGGTGATCGACTTCCTCGGCCCCGGGCTGGACGTGCGCCATGTCACGCTGTCCGCTGGGCAATTGGGGGCGGCATGCGCCAGTCTGGGCTGGGACGTTCTGCGTAGCCCCGCACTGTGGTGGGCAGTGGCCAGCATTCCGGTGATCGGGGCACTGAACGTCGGCGTCAGCTTTTACCTGGCATTTCGCGTCGCCCTGAAGGCGCACAGCGTCTCGGGCTTGGGCCGCACCCGTATCCGCCAGGCCGTCATGCAACGCCTGTGGCGTGCGCCGATGAGTTTTTTGTGGCCATCCACCAAGGAACCATGATGGGCGAGTTTGATCTGATCGAACGCTATTTCAAACGACCGGTGCGCGCGGCGGTGTTGGGCGTGGGCGACGATTGCGCGCTGCTGCAAGCCGGCCCTGGCACCCAACTGGCGATATCGAGCGACATGCTGGTGGAGGGGCGCCACTTCCTGAGTACGGTGGACCCCTTCAAGCTCGGGCACAAAGCGCTCGCGGTCAACCTCAGCGATCTGGCCGCCTGCGGCGCCAAGCCACTGGCCTTCACCCTCGCACTGGCCTTGCCGCGCGCCGATGAGGCCTGGCTGGAGCCGTTCTCGCGCGGCCTGTTGGCACTGGCCGATGCGCATGGCTGCGAGCTGATCGGCGGCGACACGACCCAGGGGCCGCTCAACATTTGCGTCACGGTGTTTGGTGAAGTGCCCGTGCTCGCCGGGCGCAGCCAGGCCCTGCTGCGCTCGGGCGCAAAGGTCGGCGACGACATCTATGTCAGCGGCAACGTGGGCGATGCGCGCCTGGCGCTGGAAGTGTTTCGCGGCACGCTCAACGTGCCCGGCCCGGTGTTCGCGCAGGCCCGTGCGCGCATGGAGCAGCCCACACCCCGGGTGGCGCTGGGGCAAGCCTTGCGCGGCGTCGCCAACGCTGCCATTGACGTGAGCGACGGCTTGCTCGGCGACCTCGGGCACATCCTGAGCCAGTCCGGCGTGGGCGCCTGCTTCGAAACCCCATTTGCTACTGATTTAATAGCCTGTAGGTCAAATCCAGCTTGGTCTGGATGCCAATCCGACCTCTGTTTAAGCGATGAACACTGGCTGGAATTGGTGCTGGCGGGCGGTGACGACTACGAACTGGTATTCACAGCCAGCGCTTCGGCACGCGCGGCCGTCCTGGAAGCCGCACGAAGCAGTCAGACCGCGGTGACACGGGTAGGTCAGATCGAGGCCGCGCCAGGGCTGCGCCTGATCGACGCTGCTGGCCAGTTGATGCGTCGGTCTTACCCATCCTTTGACCACTTCGCCTGAACCAGCGCTGTTTCATCAAGGGCTTGATGCCGCCCCACGGCTCCTGACAACGTTGCGCGGGTAGGTTCGCCGCGACGCCCCCCATCGGCCCGCTACGCCGCGCTTACTCCCACTCAACCGGATTCAAGAAGTCATCCGTATGCCGCGCGCCAACGATCAGGGTCACTAACGCGTGCTGCTGCTCGGCTTGGCGCAGGGCCTCGTCAAACCCGGCGGTGATGCCGTGGTAAACCTCCATCCAGGTGTGCAGCGCGCCTTCAGCAACGGGGCGCCGCTTGACTTCACAACGAACCCCCGTTTGCTGTGTCACTTGCTGCTGCATGGCCAACACACGCCGTTGCACTTCGGCGGCTTGCGCCACCGGTGCACGGTAATACACGTAGCGATCCAAGGCTCACTCCGCTCGGAAACGCGAGCACCACAGCCGAACCGGCTTCAACGCGCGCGTAAACGGGCTCATCAAAGGCACAGTCAGCTCGCCATCGGTGAGCACAGCTCGACCAGCGCACCATCAGGGCAGCGCACATACGACACCACCTGACCCCAGGGCTTGGTTTGCGGCGGCGCCAACTCGCGCGCGCCCGCCGCCAGAGCTGTGGCATGTGCCGCCACCACATCCTCGGTGACCAGGGCCAACTCCATGCCCAGGGGCTGCGCCGCACTGTGCGCCGCGACGTAGCCGCCGGGTAGGTTCATAGCGCCCAACTCATGCGCGGCAAAGGCCAGCGTGGTCTGCCCGGTATCGAGCTCGCCATAAGCTCCCGACTCATGCAGGAAGCGCCGGCGCAACCCAAATGCGCACTCGAAGAAAGTCAGCGACGCATTCACATCGGGCACGTAAAGAATGGCGTAGCCAAGTTTCATGATCTGCGTTACTCAGGTGTTGCGGGCAAAGACGATTGCAGTATGACTGATGTGCGCCACCAGGAAGGCCGTCGACACCAGCGCATACATCCACCAGCGGTAAAAACGCCCCCAATACAGATCACGTCCCAGCAGCGCCAAGGCGCCCAACCACAGCGCGGGAGTCCAGGCGGGCGCGGTGAAGCCCAGGGCACTGGTAGCCCAGGCCGATTGCGGCACGGCCATCAGGGTCAGCCAACTGCCGAAGTAGATCAGCGTCCCGGCCGCAAACAGCAGCAAGGCACGGCGCTGCGCTGGCGCGCTCAGACGCAAGGGCATGAAGAAAGGCAGCACGAAAACCACCAAACGCAGGCTATTCTCAGCCATGACCAACGCAGCGGGGATGTCGCGCCAAAACTCTGACGGCTGAAACGCTGCGGGCAGCCGAGTGGCGAAGACCACGTTCCACAACAGAGCGGGCAACAGCAGCCAGCCGCAATTGTTCAGATAGCGGCGCATCGGCTGATCAACGGACGGCGGCGGCCGACGTCACGATCCACGTTGCAGAGCGGGCATCGACCGTTGTAGGCTGGCCAGCAGACACAGCTAGGGTGAAGTCTTCGTCAGCAATGCCATCTTCAGGATGGGCGAGCACAGCTCAGGCAACATCGCCCACACCTGGGGCGCGTGGGTGAACAACTTCAGGTTGAGGTAGCCAATGGTCCAATACCCGCTGCCGTAGCTGATGGTACCGCCGCGAGCCGGGCTTATTTCTTCGGCGGCGGATAGTTTCTTGTCTACGTCACCGGCCCAGAAAATATCGAATCCGGTCTGGGTATCCATCTGGCCGGTCACGGCAGTCAACGACCCAATGCCCGGCGCGCGTGGAGTTTTGGACGGCGCGACCTTGTAGCGCTCGACGATCAGGCGTTGTACCAACTCAACATCGTCAATGGTGTTGGCAGCAGTCACCAAGACGCCCACCTCACGAGAAATGTTCCAGATGTGCGGCATGCCCCGACAGGGCGAATGAAGTTTCATCTTGTAAGCCATACAGCCTCCTTGACTTGTCATGCGACGAGGAAAAACTCTACGCCTGCTGCGCAACGCTGTAAAGCCCCAGTCGGCACCCCGGCGGGGGGGTGGCAGACGCGGTGCTACGGTTTCGTTCAACCGACAGGTTTGCAGGCGGATCGCTGTACTCTGCACCCCGGTTCTACCGAACAGTCGGGTGATCGACGCACGCGGTTTGCGGCGTGCTCTAATTTCGGCATTCTGTTCTGCCCCGCGTCAGCGCTGACTGCCCCCAACCATGACCGTCTCCACGCCAGTCTCAGACCCCAGCGCACCGGCGCGCCCAAACTGGCACTTCATGCTGCGCCACCCGGCGCACCTGATTGCGCTGGGCTTCGGCTCGGGCCTGAGCCCGCGAGCGCCCGGCACTGCAGGTACGTTGTGGGCCTGGCTGGTCTTTGTGCTGCTGCAACCCTGGATGAACGACACCCGATGGCTGCTGCTGTTGCTGGCGGCTGCGCCGCTGGGCTGGTGGGCCTGCAGCGTGACCGCGCGCAACCTGCGCGTGCTTGACCCCGGCAGCATTGTGTGGGACGAGGTGCTCGCATTCTGGCTGCTGCTGTGGCTGGTGGCACCCAGCGGCTGGCTGGCGCAATTGGCGGCGTTCGCCCTGTTTCGCTTTTTTGATGCCGTCAAACTAGGCCCGGTGGCCTGGGCCGACCAACTGTTCCACGGCGTGGACCCGCGCACCGACCGACGCGCCTGGACCAAGGCCGGCTTGGGCATCATGCTCGACGACCTGGTTGCCGCCGCCTGCGCGGCGGTGCCCATCGTCGTCTGGAGAGTGGCATGAACGGCATGAGTGGCGCAACCGGCCTAACCACGCTATTGAATTCAGAGCACTCTACGCATTACCTGTGCGCTCAACTGGCCCATTTGCTACTGGAACGCGGCGTGAAACTGGTCACCGCCGAGAGTTGTACCGGTGGCCTGATCGCCGCTGCCTGCACCGAACTGGCCGGCTCCAGCGCGTGGTTTGAACGCGGTTTTGTGACCTATTCGAACGACGCCAAGATTGAACTGCTGGGCGTCGAGCCGCGCCTGCTGCGCCGCGCTGGTGCGGTGTGCGAGGGCGTGGCGCGCGCCATGGCACAGGGCGCGTTGGCGCACGCGAAGGCGCAAGTCGCCGTGGCGGTGACTGGCGTGGCCGGCCCAACCGGTGGCAGCGCAGCCAAACCGGTGGGCACAGTGTGGTTCGGCTTTGCCGTGCCCGGCCAGGTGCTGACCGAAAAGTGCCACTTCGACGGCGACCGCGCAGCCGTGCGCGCGGCCACCGTGCGGCACGCGCTGGCCCGGTTGGTGAAACTGCTGCTCAAGCCCGAATGAAGTCCACCAGGCGCCGCCTTGGCGCCGGGCCCACTGCGCTCGCGTAACCGACGCGCGCCCACATCTGCACGGTGTGGCCGGGCTGCGTGGCACCTAGCAGGCGATGTATCTCGCCATAGGGTTTGGCCTGCTCCGGGTACTCCTGCAGCGCTTGCTGCAGCGGTTGCATAACCAGTCCCTGCGCCGTGGCCGCCAGTTGCACCCGCGCGTAGGCCCGCCCGGCGTTGACCTGCGTCACGCGGTCGTTGCTGGGAGTGACCGTCCACAAGAAGCCGTTGGTCGAGGCCAGCTTGGCGCCAAAATCCTTGATCTGACTGGTGGTGGCGTAGTCGTCCAGGGCCGGTGCCTTGCTGCGGTCAAACAAGCCCAGGCGGTTCAGGGTCACCACCATCGGGTCCAGCAGAGTCAGGCCGTCGCGGTGCTGGGCCACTTCGGTGGGTCCCACGCGCAGTACCTCGAACGACTCCATGATGGTGCGCGGCGTGGTCAGCTCGATGCGCCAGGCCTCGGCGGCGATGTTGCGGTGCATCGCCAGCGCGGGCGCTTGCTCGGCACCGGCAAAGCCAAAGCGCAGTGCGCTGGACCTGACCGCTTCGGCCATCGCCGCCCAGGCAGCGGCGGGAACCGGGCGATTGGGGTCATAGACGCTGCGGTTGGTGTGCCGGCGCAGGATTTGGCCGAACAAGGGGTCTTTGGCCACAGCCGCGTCGGGCGTCAGGCGGATGCGCGCCACCGGGCGGGAGTCGATCTTGTCGGGTCCAAACGCACCATCTGGAAACAGCGTCACATCGGCACGCAGGCCGCGTTCGCGCGCGGCCAAGTCCAGCATTTCAATGAAGGTGCCTTGACTCATCATGATCTGGCGAGACAGCGGGTCGGTCTGTGGCAGCAAGCGCTTGGCGTCGCAGCTCAGGGTGATCTCGCCGGGCGTGCCCAGGTCCACGATCCACGATTGAAGGTTGTGCGAATGCGGCGCCAGAATCGCGTAGCTCAGCAGCCAGCGACGCAGGTCGCTGGCCGCAGCAAGCTCCGCGCCCGGCCCCTGCCAGGCTTCGATGGCCGCATGGGGCATGTCGGCTGAACAGCCTGCCAGGCCAATGGTGCCCAGCGTGGCGGCGGTGACGACGCCACCACCGGCAAGACGAACAAAGTTTCTGCGTTGCATGATGATCCTTTCAAGTTGTCAAGTGTTTGCTCACGCTCAGGACGGCACAGCTGACGCGGCTTGGGTCGCTGGCTTCCCGGCCAGCAAGCCCAGATCGGCCAGGGCTTGCTGTGCAGCGACCGGCAAGGGTGTGTGCGGCTCTGGGCCGATCAGTGCCGTGAGCTTGTCGTTGCTCAGCCGATGCGGGGTATCCCACAGGTAGCGCATCTCCGACAGCGCAGCCCAGGTCGGCATGAAAAGCGCGCCCAGCCGAATCAACGGCCAGGGCAAGCGGCTAAGCTTGATGTGGCCCTGCGGCACCACCCAGCCCTGCGCGCGCGCCAGTGGGTCCAACGCGTCGAGCCACTGTTGCGCGGTCAACTGATAACCGGCGAAGTGGAGCACGTCGAAGGTCGGCAACTCGGAGCGCTGCCGGGCCACCGCCACGAAGGTACGCGCCAGATCGGGCACGTAGGCCCAGGCGGTGCCAACGCCGTTCGGGGCCGGGTATGTGAACACGCCTTTTTGAATGCGCGTGACGATGGTGGCGTCAAACCAGGTGCCGCGGCCGCTGCCAAAAAAGTCCCCCGCCCGGATCACCACGCTGCGCACGCCGCTGCGCTGCAGTTGCGCCTCCATGTCGATACGGATGCGGCCCTTGACGGTCTGCGCCAGTTGGGGCGTGTCTTCCCGCAGCACGGTGGGCATTGCCGCGCCAAAGTTGTAGACGTTACCGGGCACCATCAGCGTGGCATCAAGCGCTCGCGTTACTGCCAGTGCCGCGTCCGTCATCGGCACCACCTGGCCGCGCCAGGCTTCGTTGGTGTAGGCCGGGTTAAGCGCGTGCACCACCACCGCCGCGCCGCGTGCCGCGGCGGCCAGTGCCTGCGTGTCCCGCAAGTCGGTGGCCAGCCATTCGATGCGCTCGTCGGCGCCCGCCTGGGCGCCGGGGCGCATCTGGCCCAGCACGCGCCAGCCCGCGTCGGCAAAGGCACGCGCGGCGGCCAGACCAAAACGGCCGCGCGCCCCCAATATCAAAACAGTGGCTTGCATGGTGTGCTCCTGATGCTTTGCGGGACAGACCTTTAGCCCTGTCCTCAACTGACTGTCGGTTGTTTGGTTGGTTGATGGAAGAATTGTGAAAAAGAACAACGTGTTACACAATTGCATAAATGTTCATACCAGACATGCGTTTGTGAATACCTCAACATGACTCCACCTGGACCGCTCAATTTCGACTGGCGGCTGGTGCGCTCGTTCCTGGCGGCGTTGGACCAAGGCAGTCTGCTCGGTGCCGCACGGGTGCTGCGCGCCAGCCAACCCACGGTTGGGCGGCACATTGCCGAACTGGAAAGCCAGCTCGGTGTGTTGTTGTTCGAGCGCACCGGCCGTGGCCTGGTGCCCACGGCCACCGCACTAAAACTGGCCGACGCGGCGCGCGGCATGGAAGCTGGCGCACTGCAGTTGGCGCAAACCCTGTCGGGGGCGCAAAGCCAGGCCAGCGGCACCGTGCGCATCACCGCCAGCGTGCCGGTGGCGGTGCAACTCATGCCGCCCTTGCTGGCCGACATGCGCCAGACCTTGCCCGACATTCAAATCGAGCTGGTGTCGAGCAACCAGGTCAGCAACCTGCTGCGCCGCGAGGCCGACATTGCGGTGCGCATGGTGCGGCCCGATCAGGCTTCGTTGATTGCGAAAAGGATTGGCAACGTTGGCCTGGGCGCCTACGCCCACCGCAGCTACCTGGCACGGCGCGGCTCGCCGCGCCAGCCGACTGACTTGATGCAGCATGATTTGATTGGCAGCGACGCCGACCCCGCCATCCTGCAAGGCTTTCAGGCGATGGGCTATGCTGCCACGCGCGAGACGTTTGCCTTTCGCAGTGACGATTTCATCGTGCAGTGGCAAGCCGTGCGTGCCGGCCTGGGGGTGGGCTTTTGCGCCGACTACATGGCGCGCACCGATCCCGATGTGCAGCGCGTACTGCCAGGCCTGCTGAAGATCCCACCGCTGCCGATGTGGCTGGCCGTGCACCGAGAGATCCGCACCAACCGGCGCATTCGTGCGGTGTACGACTTTCTGGCCGAGGCGCTGCCGCACGTGATTTGAAGAAATGGCTTACGCTGGCACACCTGAACTTTGCGCCACCACCATGCACCCCAACGCCCAAACCCTGACCAAGTTCTACTCCGTCTTTGCCGCGCTCGACCCCGACACCATGGCGACTTGCTACGCCGACGATGTTGAGTTTGACGACGAGGTGTTCAGCCTGCGCGGCAAGGCCGAGGTGATGGGCATGTGGCGCATGCTGTGCGAGGCAGCCCGCACCAAGGGCCGCGACGTCTGGAAGCTGGATTTCAGCGCCATCGATGCCAACGCCGCACAGGGCCAAGCGCACTGGGACGCACACTACCGCTTCAGCGCCACCGGCCGCATGGTGCTTAACCGTATCGATGGCGTGTTCAGCTTCAACCCGCAAGGCCTGATCACGCGCCACCGCGACAGCTTCAGCTTCTGGACCTGGTCACGCCAGGCGCTGGGCGCACCCGGCCTGCTGCTGGGCTGGACGCCGTTCCTGCGCAACAAGGTGCGCGCGCAAGCGCTGGCCAACTTGCGCAAGTTTGCAGCCAGGTAGGCCTTCCGTTGGCGGGCGCGGGGAGCAGGTTGCCTGGATGCTCTGCTCCGTGTCCGCCGCCCTGCGGGCTCCCCCTTGACCTGCGCAGAACACCCAGGCAGCCTGCTCCCCGGTTGCGTGGTGTGTTGGCCTGCGAGAAGAGAAGCCCTTCGCAGCAGCAGGATGGGAGCACACGTCAGAGTGAGGTGCAGGAGGAGCCCGAAGTGCGAGGGACAGCCGCAGCGCTCAGTGCCAGGTTGGCCCGATCCGCCAACCTGCTCGAAGGGCATGCAAGCGCGCCCGGCGTTGACAAGGTCAGCGGCCATCACTATAGTTAACCAAAGCGTTAAATACAAGTCATTTCACTTCACCTCCCATGCGCCAACAAGCCACCGCCGATCCGCTGAGTGCGACCTTCGCCGCCCTGGCCGACCCGACGCGGCGAGCCATGCTGGCCCGGCTGGCACTGGGTGAGGCGTCGGTCAATGAACTGGCTGCGCCCTTTGCAATCAGTTTGCCGGCAGTGTCCAAGCACATCAAGGTGCTGCAGTCGGCTGGATTGATTAGCAAAGGGCGCGACGCACAGTGGCGTCCCTGTCGCATTGAAGGCGAGCACCTCAAGGAAGCCATGGACTGGATCGGCGAGTACAAGCAAGTCTGGGAAGACCGTTTGGATCGCCTCGATGCCTACTTACACACCCTGCACCCAACGTCAACCACAGGAGCGAAACCATGAAGCCAAGCTACCAGCCCGATTCAAAACTCGACCTCAGCTTTACGCGCACCGTCGACGTGCCCCGATCTCTGGTGTGGCGCGCCTGGACTGAGCCGGAACTGCTCAAGCCCTGGTTCTGCCCGCTGCCGTGGAAGACGATTGACTGTGAAATCGACCTGCGTCCAGGCGGCATGTTTCGCACCACCATGCAGTCGCCGGAAGGCAAAGAGTTTCCCAATGTGGGTTGCTACCTGGAAGTACTGCCCCAAACCAAACTGGTTTGGACCAATGCCCTGCTGCCGGGCTACCGGCCCAGTGTAGTGACCGAGACTTGCGGCAGCGACGAGGCCAGCTTCCTGTTCACCGCCATGATCGAATTGGCAGACCACGCGCAAGGTACGCGCTACACCGCGACCGTCATTCATGCCGACGAAGCCGGTTGCAGACAGCACGCTGACATGGGCTTTGAAGGGGGGCTGGGGCACGGCACTCGATCAACTCGTCGCAATGCTCAAGAGGGGAATCTGATCATGGCGACACAGGAAGAAACCGAACGCGAAGTGGTGTTGCAGCGGGAAGTCCCTTTCGCCCGCGAACTGGTCTGGAAAGCCATGACCATCCCCGAGCACCAAAACAGGTGGTGGGGACCGGACGGCTTCACCAACGAAAACGTGACCATGGACTTCCGGGTGGGTGGCGCCTGGACGTTTGACATGGTGGGGCCGGACGGCACCCGCTATCCCAACCACTCGGTGTTCACGGAAATCACGCCTCCGTCCAGGCTGGTCTTTGACCATGGCGACGGCCAACGCGTATGGTTCGTCTCCACCATCACCCTGGAAGGAACCCCCAGCGGTACCTTGATCACCTTGCGCCACATGTTCCCCAGCAAGGAATCCCGCGACGAGGTGGTCGAGAAGTACGGCGCCATCGAAGGTGGCAAACAGCACCTCGCCAAGCTGGAAGCTTATCTCAGGGAGAACCTTTCCTGAGAAACGTGGTCAGCAACGTGACGGTCCATAGTCAGGTCCAATCGGCGCGGCGTGCAGGCCTAGAACAGCCTGCGAGGCACGGTACAAGCGCGTATCGCTCGGACCAGGACAGACTTGCGGCCGACTGGCGGGGTGAAACACTCAGAGCGATTGCCTCCGCGCAAAACGATGTGTTGCGAATCAGGTCGGAAATGAACACCTTGCAAAGGAGCAACGCCCCCCCCCCCGCCCCGGGGCCGGCCTCCTCCGGCGCTCCCGGGGCGCGCTCGCGTCCCGCCTCGCGGGGGGCCCGCCGGGGGGCGGGCCGGGGCCGGGGCGGCCGGGGGGGGCGGCGCGGGGGGGGTTTTTTTTTGTCGGGTTTGCCCGGGCCTGGGGGGGGGCGGGGGGCCGGGGGGGGTTTGTTTTGTCTGGGGGGGCCCGGCGGGGGGGGGGTGGGGGGGGGGGGGGTGCCTGCGTGGGGTGGGGTCGTTTGGGCCGTGGGGGGGGGTTTCCTCCCCGGGGGGGGGGGGGGGGGGGGGTTGTGGGGGGGGGGGGGGGGGGTTTTGGGGAGGGGGGGGGGGGGGGGTTTTGTTTAGTAGGAGGGGGGGAAAAGGGGGGGGGGAAGGGGGGGGGGGGGATGAGGGGGGGGGGGGGGGGGGGGGGAGGGGGGGGGGGGGGGGGGGTGGGGGGGGGGGAAGTTTGGGGGGGGGTCAATTCGCCCCATGACACTTCTTGTACTTCTTGCCGCTGCCGCATGGGCAGGGGTCGTTGCGGCCTGGCGTGTCGGCGCGGTGCAGGGTGGGCACGCGCGGGCCGATGTTGCGCCATAACTCGCGCAGGTCGTACACCGCCCACACGGCGGCGGCAAAGTCGTTCAGGCGCGCCGCGCTCAGGCTGGGTGGGCCGTCCTCATTGAACATACTGATGGTGGGCTCACCCTCATCGTCTTCGGTCAGGGCGACGATGGCGTCCAGCGATTCGTTGAGCCACTTGGCGCCTTCCTTGTCACGCGGCGCTGCCCACTCCTCGGGCCAAGTCTCCACGGCAAACATGAACCCGATGGCCCAAACTTGGGCAAACGAAGGCAAGACCTCGTTTTGCACCGCCAGGCGATCCGCCTCCGGCATGGCCGCCACCGCGCCGCGCACGTCCATCACCTCGGGCGCATAGGCGCGTTCGTCGTCCAGCGTGTCCACATCGGCCTCCAGCGCGGCGGCCACTTCGTTCCAGCGGCGCAGCCACAGCGCCATGAAGCGCTGCGCCTGGGCATCGTCGGCAAACGAGCCCTCCTGCGCTTCATCCTCGCCCCCCAGGTCCAGCAGCACCGGCAGGTACTCGCTGGGCATGATCAGGCGGCGACAGCAGATCAGCGCCGCCATGAAGCCTTCGCAGAACTCCCACTGCGGAGTCTCGTCATAACGCGTGCGCAGGTCATCCAGAATGGCATCGAGCTCATCGAAGTCATCCGGACTCAGGGGCTCGTCCATGGCGGGATCGGCGGTGATACCTGGGGGCAGTGAGGCGGTCATGGCGGCTAACAGTGATGGCGTAAAAGGCGCTCAATTGTGCATTGTTATCGATCGACATCCCAACGCACAGCCGGGCCGCACAATCGCAACCATGAAGATCCAGTTGCTGTCCGACCTGCACCTTGAAGTAGCGCCGCAGTGGCAGCCCACGCCTGCACCGGGGGCCGACGTGCTGGTGCTGGCGGGGGACATCGGCTCGTACCAGACCGGGTCGCTGCTGCGCGAAGACGACTTCGGGTTGAGCCGGTTTTCGCCCCGGCTAGGCTGGCCAACACCGGTGCTGTACGTGCCGGGCAACCATGAGTATGACGGGCTCGACTTCGACACGGTGCATGCGCGGCTGCGCGCCACCTGCGAGCAACTGGGCATCACATGGTTGGAGCGCACCAGCGTGCAGATGGAACTGCGTGGCCAACGCGTCCGATTTCTGGGTACCACGCTGTGGAGTGACTTCGATGCGCTGGTGGACCCGCGGGCAACCCTGACAGCCCAGCTCAAAGCCCAGGACAAGGCGATGCGCGCAGCCAACTTCTACTTGAAGAAGACTGGCACCACCTATGCGAGTGAGCCGATGCTGGCGCCAAGCGTGCGCACGCTCGGCCTGCAATGCCAAAGTTGGCTCAGGGCAGCCCTGGCCGAGCCTTTTGACGGGCAGACAATCGTGGTGACGCACTTTGCGCCGAGCCTGCGTAGCGCCGATCCGCGCTACGGGTTGACACCCGGCACCGCGGGTTTTTGCAACGCACTGGAAGAACTGCTGCCTCAGGCCAGCCTGTGGCTGCACGGCCACTTGCATTGCCCCAGCGACTACCTGCAGGCGGGCTGTCGCGTAGTTGCCAACCCGCTGGGCTATGCCCGCAAGAATGAGCAGGCGCGGTTTCAAGCCGCCACGACGCTGGAGTTGTTGCACCATGCCGTCCCGCAAGCCGTGCCGCAAATCTGAAGCTGAATCCTGCTCGTGCAAGCGCTGGCGCGCGCAGGTAGTTTGAGGTTGAAGGCGGTCGTCACACTCTCAGTGCGACTTGCACCAATCAATGGCATCCTCCAGGCGATCATCACCCCAAAACACCTCGCGCCCGACCACAAAGGTGGGCGAGCCAAACAACCCAAGCTGACGCGCCTGGTCGGTTGATGCCTCGTACGCCTGCCTGATGCGCGCATCGCTGGCCTGCGCCAAGCACGCGTCGGCATTGCGACCTAGCGCCGTCAGGATGCTGCGCAGGGTCTGCGGACTACCGGGGTCCTGCTTGTCCAGGAACCACGCGCGGTAAGCGGCCTGCGTAAACGCCATGCACCAGCCCTCGCCCGCGGCCAGTGTCGCCACGTGATTGGCCAACTCGCTTGAATCAACCGGATAGGGCGCGATGCCGGCAAACGCAATACCGAACCGTGCCGCGCGGCGCTCGATGTCGCGCCACATGTACTGCATCTTCACCGGCTTTGTCGCAAACGGCACATTGTTTTGCTCTCGCATCAGTGTCCGCACACTGAACGGCCGCCACCGCAACACAATGCCCGCCTGATCCGCCAGCGCCTGGGCACGCACGACCGACAGGTACGAGTAAGTGCTTCCAATGAAGTAGAAGAAATCCATTTCACGTTGCATGGCGCACACCTCCTATTGCAATAGGCTTACCCCTTCTCAATCAGGCCAAGACCGGCAAGTCGACGTCTCGGAGAGTCGGCATGTCCTGCCTCAAACCTAGCGTGCGTTCGATTCCGGCCACTGGCGCGTTCATTCTATCGGTCAGAGTGGTCGCGTCAGCGGGTTGCTGACACGCGCCATGCTGGTCAAAGTGGCATCGCGCTGGTATCGTCGCTGGGCCAAGAAAGATCAAGCATGCTGCACTACCTCAACACCCTGTTCCCGGTTCGTTACATCGTCTTCGCGCTGCTGGTGATGGCCGCCCTGCTCAGCGTGTTTACGCTGGTGGCCTTTGGCGTTGGCTGGTTCTGGCTGCTGTGCTCCGGTGCATTGGTGGCACTGGGCATCGCCGACCTGACGCAGACCAAACGCTCGCTGCTGCGCAATTACCCCGTCATTGGCCACTTGCGCTACATGATGGAGTTTGTCCGGCCAGAGATTCGCCAGTACTTTCTGGAGAGCGACTCTGAGGCCGCACCGTTCTCGCGCGCACAGCGTTCGCTGGTGTACCAGCGTGCCAAGGGCGAATCCGACAAGCGACCGTTTGGCACGCAGATGGCGGTGTATGGCGAGGGCTATGAATGGATCAACCATTCGCTCGCTCCGACCCGGTTGGCGACACATGACTTTCGCATCTGGATTGGTGGCGATCCCGACAGCACCGACCGCGCGGGCGATCCACAAGCGGGCGTGTGTACGCAGCCCTACCACGCCAGCGTATTCAACATCTCGGCCATGAGTTTTGGCGCACTCAGCGCCAACGCCATCCTGGCGCTCAACCGCGGCGCCCAGCGCGGCCGCTTTGCGCACGACACCGGCGAGGGCTCGATCTCGGTACACCACCGCGCGCATGGCGGCGACCTTATCTGGGAAATTGGCTCGGGCTACTTTGGTTGCCGCAACGCCGACGGCACGTTCAGCGAGGAACGCTTCACCGAGAACGCGGGCTGCGAGCAGGTGAAGATGATCGAACTCAAGCTGAGCCAGGGCGCCAAGCCAGGCCACGGCGGCGTATTGCCCGGCCCCAAGGTTTCGCCAGAAATTGCCCAGGCGCGCGGCGTGCCGGTCGGGACGGACTGCGTCTCGCCGGCCGCGCACAGTGCCTTTGGCACGCCGATCGAGATGATGCAGTTCATCGCCCGGCTGCGCCGACTCTCGGGTGGCAAGCCGACCGGCTTCAAGCTGTGCATAGGCCACCCGTGGGAGTGGTTTGCCCTGGTCAAGGCGATGCTGGCCACCGGCATCACGCCCGACTTCATCGTGGTCGACGGTGCCGAAGGCGGCACCGGTGCGGCGCCGCTGGAGTTCACCGACCACGTTGGCTCGCCGCTGCAGGAGGGCTTGCTGTTGGTGCACAACACCCTGCGCGGTGTGGGACTGCGCGAGCGCATCAAGATCGGTTGCGCCGGCAAGGTGGTCAGCGCATTTGACATCGCGCGCCTGATGGCCCTGGGCGCCGACTGGTGCAATGCCGCGCGCGGCTTCATGTTCGCGCTGGGCTGCATCCAATCGCAGCACTGCCACACCGACCACTGCCCGACCGGTGTGGCCACGCAGGACCCGCTACGCCAGCAGTCGCTGGTGGTAGGTGACAAGGCCGAACGGGTCTACAACTTTCACGAGATGACGCTTGATGCGCTCAAGGAGCTGGTGCAGGCGGCCGGTCTGCAACACCCGCACGAGATCACAGCTCACCACATCGTGCGCCGCTCGGCCGACCACAAGGTGCAATCCCTGGCGCAACTGATGCTGCCGCAACTGCCCGATGGCGCCTTGCTGGCGCAGGACTTGAGCGCGCTGCCGTTCATCTACCGCAACACCTGGCCGCAGGCCAGCGCGCAGCAGTTCTCGCTGCAGTCGGCCTGAGCCGTTTGTCAGCCAAGGCGTCGATCCGGCACGCCCGGCGCGCAGTTCGTCGATCCGACCAAGCAGCGTTGCGCCCGCCAGAGTAGAGTTCAGGTCCACTTCAAGACTTCCTCACAAGGGACACTCGTATGAACTCCAACAGCAGCACCACGCTGAGCCCACCGGTTTCGCAACAACGCATCGAGGCCCTCGATGTCGTGCGGGGTTTTGCCCTGCTTGGCATTTTTCTGATGAACATCGAGTTCTTCAATCGCAGCATCACCGGCATCGGCCTGGGCATGCCACAGGGCCTGACCGGACTGGACTGGCTTGCCAGTTGGTTCATTGCCTACTTTGTACAGGGCAAGTTCTGGACCATCTTTTCGCTGCTGTTCGGCATGGGTTTCGCCGTGATGCTGACCCGGGCCGAACACGCCGGGCGCGACTTCTTGGCGCCATATATGCGCCGAATCCTGGGACTGGCGGTGTTTGGGGCAGCACACTACATCTTTCTATGGTCGGGTGACATCCTGTTCAGCTATGCCGTCGGCGCGGGCGCCCTGTTGATCTTGCTTTACGGGAAATGGAAGCAGATCGCGCTTGCCTTGGCCGTGCTGGTAGGCATCGGTTTCATCCCCGGTCTTGATCCGGTTTTTGGGATAGCCGGTGCCCTGGCATTCGTTTCCCTCTTGTCGGTCTATCTGCGTGTCGAGCGTCGTGTCTCCCTGCGCGGTCGCAGTGTGCCGCTGTTCTCGTTCATCCTGCTGGTCCTGGGTGCCCTGGCCGCGATCGCTGCAGTGGTGCTTTGGGTGCTGCCCAATGGACCCAAGGAGCCGCGCATTCCGGTGACGATAGCCAGCGTCGTCTTCATGGTGCTGGGCGCCTTGTCTGCCCGATTTCATGAGCCTGCGTCGCTGCGCGAGCTGCGCCTGGGGGTCAGCGTCTATACGTTTGCGTTCCTGATGATGACGGTGGGTGGCGCGGCGCAGTACTTCGCGCCACGTGAACCAGCGACGGCGCCTGCCGCTAGCGCTGTGACAGCAGCGAATGACAACAAAAAGAGCGAGCCGACCGAAGCCGAGAAAACCGCCAAGAAGAAGAAGGAGCGAGCCGCCCGCTTGGCTCAACGGGAGGAAGACGTCCGCAACGAGGTGCGCATCCTGTCAAGCGGGCGCTACGCCGAGGCCGTCGAGATGCGTGCCCGACGTTTCCCGGAAAAGGTCGCTGGTGATGCCGGCTTCGCCACCGTGCTGATCGCCATGTTCCTGTTGGGCAGCTGGTTTGTGCGCTCGGGCGTGATGGCCAATACCGGGGCGCACCTACCGCTGTTTCGAAAACTGGCGTATGTGGCGCTGCCGTTTGGCATCGGGTTGGGACTGGCCGGCAGCTTGATCGCCGTCTCACATGTGCCCGGCGACGACTTTGATGGTTTTCAGTTAGCCCGAGGGCTGACCATGTTAGGCAATCTGCCGGCCTGCCTGGGATACGTTGGCGTGGTGGTGCTGATGCTGCACAGCAAATCGACGTTTTCGAAAATCAGCCTGCTGGCACCCGTCGGGCGCATGGCCCTGACCAATTACCTGGCTCAGTCCGTCATCTGCTCGCTGTATTTCTACGGCTATGGCCTGGGTCACTGGGGCATGCCACGCGCCTGGCAGGTTGTCTTTGTGCTGGTCGTGTTCGCAGCACAAGTGGCCTTCAGTCACTGGTGGCTGGCGCGCATGCGTTTCGGGCCGATGGAGTGGCTGTGGCGAGCCTTCACCTACCGTCAGACACCACCGATGCGCCTGCATCCGTTCGACGGCCGCACTGCCGCCACCTGAACCAACTGCCCACAAGGCTAGGGCGCGGGCTGCAGGGAGATTCGCTGCACCGTGGCAGCTTGCACGGCTTGGCGCGAATAGAGCAAAGGAAAGTACTCACCCTTGCGCCACAGCTCCGCGAGATCGCGGTAGTGCGCACTTTTGGAGTCACCCGACTGCCCGGGCATGTTGACTGCGCGCGCGTTGTCCCAGTTGCCCACGTCCAAGACGATTCGGAACGAAGGACCGCCGAGCTGGCGAAAGTTGCGCGGATCGTAACTGGACAGGTTGGGCGTGTTGGCCCCGCCATTCTTGGCAATGGGGCCGATGTTGATCAGCGCGCGCGTGGCGTCATCCACCGCGCCGGCAAAGGGGTGCGTAATCAAACTGTGGTGCAGCTTGCCCCACTGCCACTGCCGAGGGTCGTTGCCCAGCAGTTGCACCGTGTTGGCCCAAGCCAGCGCCAAACTGGTCTGCAACACCCAGTCGCGTTTGGCCACGGCGTCGGTACCCAAGTACGCTTGTGGGTGTTCAAGGCCGTCGAGCAACACCGATGTGTCGGGGTCGCCCATGGCGGCGGCGGCAGTCTTGCCAAGCGCGACTTCCTTGAACAGTGGCCCGAGGTAGCGCGACCACCATACCTCGAACAGCGCAGCCTCGGGTGAGCCAGCGTCCTCGGCAAACTTCCATCCCTTGAGCAACACCAGCGCGTCTCGTGTGCGCGCATCGGATGCGTCGAGTTCCTTGAGCAGGGCAACTACGCGGCGGGCTGGCACGGACACCACATCGTTTTGCAGGCGCATGGAGTCCTCCATGGTGTGCGGCCCGGGTTTGCCCAATACCTCACGCAATCGGGTATGACGGTCGGCGCTCGGCCACTCGAACCCCAGTTTGCGCTGCTGATAGGGGTAGCCCGCAGGCAGATTCATCTCATTGGCACTGGCAAACCAGCCCTGTGGCGGGTTGTAGACGAGCGGCAACTGCTCTCCGGAGAGAAATCCAGCCCACTCATGTCGGCCGTCGCCGGGCACGGGCAACAAACCATCCCATGTTGGTCGGATCGGAGCGAGGCCGCCTGGGACCCAGCCGATGTTGCCCATGACGTCGGCATAGACCTGGTTCTCCGCAGGCGCACCCCAATGCCGCATGGCTTGTTTGAACTCGGCAAAATTCCTGGCAAACATGTAGTTCACGCTGCCAAAGTAGGGTGCCATGCCAGGCTCAAACCAGCCCGATCGCACCGCAAAAGCCCGATTCTTGGCCCGCTCGGTGTAGATCACCGGCCCGTGGCGGCTGAACACCAACTCGGCATGGACCGGCTCGGCGCCTTTCACCGCTACGTGCTCACGGCGCAGCACGAAGTCTTCCCACTGACCCCGATATTTGTATTGCATCGGATTGGCCGGGTTGAGTTCGTAAACGTAGAGGTCCTCCTGGTCAATGCTGAAGATGGTCAGGCCAAAAGCGATCGCGCCGTTGTGTCCGATCGAGATGCCGGGCAAGGCCGGTTCACCGGCGCCAATCACGTCGATCCCGGGTGCGTGCAGATGGGCGATGTAGCGCAGCGAAGGAGCAGAGTAGGCGCGATGCGGGTCACTGGCCAGAATGGGACGGCCAGTGCCGGTCTTGGTCGGCGCAATCACCCATGCGTTGCTGCCTTCAGGCACATCCGGCACCGAACTTGTGCCGGCGAGATCAGTCCGATCCGGCGCACTGTCAGCGCGACTGCCAGCCACCACGGGTGTGTTGAGCATCACACCCTGCGTGGCCAGCTGAAACACCCGCAACAGGTCGCGCGGCAGGCAGGGGTCGAGCCCTGCGGGAACTTGGGTCTCCCATTTGGGGGACAGACGCACCCGCATGCCGTCGGCCTTCAGCCCGGCTTGGCAAGTGACAAAGGCCCGCGCCACTTCAGAATTGAGATTGCGCGTCAGACCGTGGCTTCGAATGCGCACGACGTCTTGCGCCTGCCACTTTTCAGGCAAGTAGCCAAACTGCCGGAACTCCCATGGCAATTGCGCGGGGTCGGCGCCAAGCTGATCGATGTAGGCATTGATGCCATCGACAAAGCGTTCAGCAATGCGTCGCGCATTCTTGCCATACGCCTGCCATTCCTTGTCCATGTCGCCGCGATAGAGGAACAGTCGGCTGGCCCGGTCCTGCTCCACAAACGCCGGACCAAACACCGACGACAAACGACCCAGGCCACGGCGGCGCCAGAGGTCAATCTGAAACAGCCGATCCCGCGCGGCGTTGTAACCCTGTGCAAAGAACACATCGTCCTGGCTGGCGGCATAAATGTGTGGCACGCCCCAGCGGTCAATCAGGATCTGGGCCGGTTGCTGCAGGCCGACAACGCGCACGGTCAAGTCTACGGGCGGCGTCGCGGTCTGGGCGCACGCAGTCATCACACTAAGCCACACGATCACGCCCCTGCATAGGCAGCGCCAGGTCGGTTTCAGCCAATTGCTCACAACCGGCCCGTCACAGCGGCAAGACCGACGCTACACGAACGCCATGCGCGTGCAAACGCTTGGCCATGCAGAGCACGGCCCGGTCTTTGCTCAGCAGCGTGGTGCGGTACGCCACGGCCAGGTCGATAAACTTCTGGTCATCAGGGTCGGCACAGGTGACACCAGCCTTGAGCGAGACGGCGTGCAGGCGGGCCAGACGGTCGAACTCCGCCAGCACCTCCTCGGCACTGCGTTGGTAGTGGGCCAGGCGCGGCACGATCTGGCGGTAGCCCAGCACGCGCTGCAACTCCTCGCGCATGGCGATGGTGGCCAACCACTGCAAGGATCGCGATTCCAGCGCGGTGCCAAGCGGCTTGGCCGCCGGGTCATGAAACAACAGCAAGTCGAGCACGATATTGGTGTCGAGCACGATCATGGTTTGCGAGCCGAGCCCTTGACCATGTCGAAGCGGAACAAGCGGCACTCGATCGGGCCGTTCCACATCGGTACCCGGCGCGACTCCTTGAGGCGCATCTTGCCGGGCAGCTTGAGGTCGGGCGTCAGCACCCAGGCGGTCCAGCCGCTGTAGTGCTTCTTCCAATGAGCACTTAGCTGGCTGAAGAACTCGCCGCCGCTCTCGGTCTGCGGCAACTCGCGGCCACCAGCCCGACCGCCCGCACCGTCGCCGGACATACCCGCCACGCCAGCGACCTCGATGCGTTCGCCATAGGGCGGGTTGAGCAGCATCACGCCCGGAGCGTGGCAAGGGGGCAGTCGCTGCAGCGCGTCGCCACCGCGAAACTCGATCAGTTCGGCGACACCGGCGCGCTCGGCGTTGCGCTGGGCAAAGTCGACCATGCGGTGGGCCACATCACTGCCGTACACGATGGGGCACTGCTCGGGCGTGGGGCGCACTTCGTTAGCGCGCGCTTCGGCCTGGATGGCACTCCAGACATGGGCCTGAAACGGCAGGTACTTCTCAAAAGCAAAGCGACGCTGCGAACCGGCGGCGATATTGCAGGCAATCTGCGCCGCCTCAATAGCAATGGTGCCGCTGCCGCAGCAGGGGTCGTACAGCGGCAGCAAGGCCTCGTCACCATCGGCCCACCCGCTGGCCGCAATCATGGCGGCGGCCAGGGTTTCCTTCAGCGGCGCATCGCCCTTGTCTTCACGCCAGCCGCGCTTGAACAAGGGCTCGCCCGAGGTGTCGATATACAGCGAGCAACTGTCGGTGGTGAGGTGGGCGTAGATGCGCACGTCAGGCCACTGGGTGTTGACATCGGGGCGCACGCCGTGGGCCTTGTCGCGAAACCGGTCACACACCGCGTCCTTGATTTTGAGCGCGGCGAAGTTGAGCGAGTTGAGCGGGCTGTGCTGCGCCGTCACTTCAACCTTGATCGTTTGCTTGGGCGTGAACCAGATTTCCCAAGCCACCTCGGCGGCGGCGCGGTACAGGTCTTGCTCGCCGCGGTACTCGGTGTAAGACAACTGCACCAGCACCCGTTGCGCCAGGCGGCTGTGCAGGTTGAGCAGCATGGCATCGCGCCAGGAGGCCCGCAGCATCACGCCGCCCCGGCGCTTCTCGACATGCTGGGGCTCCAGGCCGGTGATGCGCTGCGCCTCGGTCTCCAGGTAGTCTTCGACACCGGCGGCACAGGGCAGGAAAAGTTGGAGTTGGTTCACGTCAGGTCCCTGATGGGTGCGTCACAAGGCACGGCGCAAACTGGCTGGGGCGATGCGCAGGCCCTCGCGGTATTTGGCCACGGTGCGACGGGCGCATTCGATACCCTGCTCCTTGAGCATCTCGGAAATCTGGTTGTCGCTGAGCGGTTTGGTCGGGCTTTCGGCCTCGACAAACTGCTTGATCAGCACGCGCACGGCCGTGCTCGACGCATTGCCGCCAGACTCGGTACCCAGCGCCGAACCGAAGAAGTACTTGAGCTCATAGGTGCCGAAGGGCGTGGCCATGTACTTGGCAGTGGTGACGCGGCTGATGGTGGACTCGTGCAGGCCCAGCTCGTCGGCGATGTCGCGCAGCACCAGCGGACGCATGGCCAGCGCGCCGTGGGTGAAGAAGCTCTTCTGCCGCTCCACGATGGCATTGCTGACCCGCAGGATCGTGTCAAAGCGCTGCTGGATGTTCTTGATGAACCAGCGCGCCTCCTGCAAGCGCTGCTGCAGCGCTGCGTAGTTGGAGGCGTCGCGCCCGCCAGACTTGTGTTGCTTGAGCGCATTGGCGTAGATGTCGTGCACCCGCAGGCGCGGCATCACCTCGGGGTTGAGCTGGGCGCGGTACTTGGCGTTGGCGCCTTTGCCAATACGCACCACCAGTACATCGGGCACCACCACGTTGCGCTCGACATCCACAAAGCGTCGGCCCGGTTTCGGGTCGAGGCGACCAATCAGGGCAATCGCCAGCCGCACCTGGGTGTCATTGGAACTGCACACCTGCACCAATCGCTTGATGTCGCGTCGCGCCAACAAGTCCATGGGTTGCGCGCAAATGCGCAAGGCCAGGGCAAGCAGCGCAGTTGGCGGCGCGCCGTGGTCGTCGCGCTGAGACAGGGCGTGCAGTTGCAGGCTGAGGCATTCAGCAAGGTTGCGCGCGCCAACGCCGGCGGGCTCCAGGCTTTGCAGCAGGCCCAGAGCAACCGTGAAATGGTGCACCAGGTCCTCGACATGCTCGGTGTGCTCGCCCGCCAGGCCGCTGGCCAGCGTCTCGAGACTGTCCTCCAGATAGCCGTCGTCGTTGAGCGACTCGATCAGAAAGTGCAAGGCCACCCGATCTTCCTCGCTCAGACGCAAGCTCAGCGCCTGGCGGTGCAGATGGGCCTGCAAGGACTCCTGGCCACGGGCCAGATCAGCTGCTTCAACGTCTTCGTCCCCGCCCAGGTTATTGGCACGCGCCTTGGCGTCGCTGCCCCCCTCGCTGTCATCGGGGCTGAGTTCAACGCTGCCGTCACCCTCCCAGCTCTGGCCCTCATCGCCAACCATCGGCGTGGCGTCATCGTCCGCACCAGCGGCGGCGGCCTTGGACGACTCCAAGGCAAACTCGGCGCTTGAGTAGCTGACCGCCTCAGCCTCGACATCGTCCTGACGTACTGGCGTGTCGGTCTGGGCCAGGCCAAACTCCTCTCGCGCGGGCTCATCGTGCAACTGCTCCAGAAACGGGTTGTCGTCGAGCATTTGATCGACTTCCTGGCTCAGCTCCAGGGTCGAGAGCTGCAGCAGGCGAATCGATTGCTGCAGCTGGGGCGTTAGCGCCAGATGCTGCGAGACGCGAAGTGACAGACCCTGTTTCATGGCCCCCACGCTCCGCCGCTGCGCGGGTCGCTGCCCCCCAAGGGGGCGAATTTGCCTTGGGGCGGCCCGGCGGCAAATTGCCCTTCACGCCCATATAGCGTTGTTTGCAGGGTTCGCAGATGCCAACGCATGATTTACATCTTGAAGTTCTCGCCAAGGTAGACGCGGCGCACCTCGGCGTTGTTGACGATCTCGGCCGGCGTGCCCTGCGCCAGCACCCGCCCATCGCTAATGATGTAGGCGTGGTCACATATGCCCAGCGTCTCGCGAACGTTGTGGTCGGTGATCAGCACGCCGATGCCGCGTGATTTGAGGAATTCGATGATGCGCTGGATCTCGATCACGGCGATCGGATCGATGCCGGCAAAGGGCTCATCGAGCAAGATAAAGCGCGGCTGAGTGGCCAGTGCACGGGCGATCTCGACGCGTCGGCGCTCGCCGCCAGACAGGGCCAACGCCGGCGAATCGCGCAGGTGCTCGACACGCAGATCCTGCAGCAACAGCGTCAAGCGCCGCTCGAGCTCGGGACGGTTGAGCGGCTTGCCGCGACCGTCGCGCTGCAGCTCCAGCACGGCGCGCACGTTGTCAGCGACATTGAGCTTGCGAAAGATCGACGCCTCCTGCGGCAGGTAACTCAGCCCCAGGCGCGCACGCCGGTGAATCGGCATATGTTCGACCGACTGGCCATCAATGCGAATATCGCCAGCAGTGGCGCGCACCAAGCCGACGATCATGTAGAAGGAAGTGGTCTTGCCTGCACCGTTGGGGCCAAGCAGGCCCACCACCTCGCCCTTGCGCACGATCAGTGAAACGTCTTTGACCACCTTGCGGCTGCCGTAGGTTTTTTGCAGCCCCGTGGCCTCCAGCCGACTGTCGCCCTGGGCCAACTCGCGCACGCCACTTGGCGGCGCCGTCTCGGGCGCTCCGGTCACTTGGGGTCCCCGCCCAGCGCAGGCGTAGTCTTGAGCACCGGCATGGCTGGGCCGGACGCCGGCACCTCGGGCCGCCCCTTGGGTGTGAGCATCGCGCGCACGCGCCCGCCGCTCGCGCCAGCGCCACCACGAGCGGCGCCGCCGTCGATGGTGAAGACATCCGTGGCGTTGTTGTAGACGATCAGACCGCCGGTCATCTCGTCACCCAAGGTGGCGCCGCGGTAGCGGCGCAGCTGCGATTGCTTTTGCAGCTTGACGGTCTCGGCACGGCCGTCGTACTCGATCACCTCGCCTTCCCCCTCGATAAACTCATCCACACCCTCGCGCTTCTGGCGAAAGAAGGCCAGCTTGCCCGGCTCTGCGGTGACGACCGCATGCTGCGTCCCATCGGCATCCTGGCGCACCGTCAGCACGGCGCCACGGATCACGATGGTGCCCTTGGTCAGTACGACGCGCCCGCTAAAGACGCTGACCTGCTTGATGTCGTCGTAGCGCAGGTTGTCGGAGTCCACGATCATGGGCTTGTCGCGGTCGGCCTTTTCGGCACTCGCCCCGGCGCCCCACAGCAGGAGCGCAACGAACAGCAATCGTGGGAGCTGGGGCGATTTCATCATAGAGGCACGAATCTTGCATAAATAGAGGCGAATTGATTGTAACGGCCCCGATACAAGACCCAAACAAGATCAGGCTTGGCGCATCACAAATGCATCAAACTCGGAAATGGACATCGGGGCGCCATAGAAGTACCCTTGGTAGATGAAGCACCCGTTGGCGGCCAGGAAGTCACATTGCGCCTCCGTCTCAACCCCCTCCGCCACCACCGACAGACCCAGACTTTGCCCCAGTGCCACGATGGTGCGGGCAATCGCCGCATCGTTGGAGTCGGTCAGCACGTCGCGCACGAACGAACGGTCGATCTTGAGCAAATCCAAGGGCAGGAGTTTCAGATAGCTGAGCGACGAGTAGCCGGTGCCGAAGTCGTCGAGCGAGAAGCCAATGCCATGGCGCTTGAGTGCATGCATTTTTGCAATGGTGTCCTCGACCCGGTGTGCCAGCACGCTCTCGGTGAGTTCGAGCCGCAAGCGATGGGGCGGCGCACCGGTTCGCTTGAGCGTTTGCAGCACCTGCTGCACAAAACCGGGCTCACGCAGCTCGCGCGCACTGACGTTCACCGCCATCGTCAGGTGTGCGGTCTCGCTGCGGTAGGCCCAGACGGCCAACTGCTCGCAAGCCTCCTGCATGACCCAGCGCCCCAGTGGCAGGATCAGTCCGGTCGATTCGGCCAGGGGAATGAAATCATCGGGCATGACAAGACCCCGGCGTGGCTGCAGCCAACGCACCAATGCCTCGGCACCGATAACCTTGCCATCAACGCCGACCACCGGCTGGTAACGCAGCGTCAGCTCCTCGCCGCCGTGCAAACCATCGCGCAGATCGGATTCCAGCGCCACGCGTCCGTCCACTTCGGACTGCATGCCGGTATCAAAAAACCGCAGCGTATTGCGCCCAGCCGCCTTGGCCTGGTACATCGCCAAGTCCGCCTGCTTGAGCAGCTCGTCCACGCCATGATCCTGGGCCCCGAACAGCGTGACACCGATACTGGGTGAACTGCGATGGTCACGCCCAGCCAACTGATAGGGCGCATTGAGGGCATCGAGGATTTTGTGCCCCACAGCGTCGGCCTCGGATGCCGCTTCCAGCGCGTCCACATCAAGGTCTTCCAGCACCACGACGAACTCGTCACCACCCAGGCGCGCCACGGTATCGGCCTCACGCACACACTCCACCAGCCGCTTGGCCACCTGTTGCAGAAGCACATCACCCACATCGTGACCGAGCGTGTCATTGAGGGTCTTGAAGTTGTCCAAGTCAATGAACAGCAGTGCCCCGCGCAGGCCATGGCGTACGTTGATCTGGACTGCTTTTTTAAGCTGCTCGATCAGCAGCCGCCGATTCGGCAAGCCGGTCAATGCATCATAAAAGGCCAGCCGGTGAATCTCGTCAGCGGCCTGCTTTTGCGGCGTGATATCGCGCCCGATGCCCCGGTACCCGCAAAACACGCCATTGCTGTCGAACTTGGGCACACCGCTGACCGAGGCCCAGTGCATGCGGCCGCCCGTGTCCGGCCTTCTGATCTCGAAATCGCGAAACGGCTGGTGCGCCTGAACAATGGTCCGGTGCCGCTGCCAGTCGGACTCGCTCAGGTTGAGGGCGGGCAACTCCCAGCGCCGTTTGCCCACATGCTGCTCAGCGGAGATCCCGGTACTGGCCGCGACATCGCCGCTGAGGGCAATGAAGCGAAACTCTGCATCCTGCTCCCAGTACCAGTCGGAGGACAGCTCGGTGAGGGCACGAAAGCGCGCCTCACTCTCGCGCAGCGTGTTTTCAGTCTGTTTGCGCCGCGTGATGTCTACCAGACTCACCTGGATGGCGGGCGCGCCTTGGTGGGTAATCCATGTGCCCTGGACCTCCATGTCAACCGCCACGCCGTCCAGACGCAACAGTTTCTCTTCGCGCCAGGGCATCGAATCTTGAGTCGCCAGAACCCGCCCAATACGCTCCACGACCGGCTGCAGATAATCGGGGTGCACGCGATCCAAGATCGGCATGCCCACCAGCTGCTGCGCCGAATCGGCCCCAAACATGCGTACCGCCGCCGGATTGACATACACGATAGCGCCGTCTTGATGAACCGCGATGCCGACCGGTGACCACTCCACCAGGGCGCGGTAGCGTTCTTCGCTCTCCTGCAGCTGCGCCTGCGTGCGGCGACGCTCGGTTAGGTCGGCGTTGACGCCCGACAAGCGCGCCGCCTTGCCCAGCGCGTCGCGACTGATGTGCGCGCGTGTCAGCACTGGCACGTAATGCCCCTGCTTGTGCCGCAGGCGGCACTCCCAGTGGCAGACCAGCGCATCCCCGGCAAGTGCTGCCGTCAATGAGTTGTCGACATCCGCCGCATCGTCCGGGTGACACAAACTGGCCCACAGCGTAGCGGCAGCGGGCAGTTCGTCGATGTCATAACCCAGCATGTGCCACCAACGCGGTGCCAGATAGACCTCACCCGTGAGCAGGTCCCAGTCCCACGGCGCCTCGTCTATGCCGCGAAGGATCAGCTCCAAACGCTCCTGTGCGCTCTGCTGCGCTTGCTGTGCCTGCTGCCAGCCCGTCACTTCCACCAAGGTGACGACCACCTGTCGGATCTGTCCCGACTGATCACGGACCAAGTCGGCATTGCACAGCAGCCAACGCGCGCGCCCACCCTGTCCCGAACCAACGCCGATCACCTCGTCGTGCAGTGCTTGCCCGCTGTCCAGCACCTGGTTGACGGGGTACTCCTGCTCCGGCATAGGCGAGCCATCGATTCGGCAAAATCGCCAACACGGGTCACTCGCCAGCTTGCCCTTGAGTTGATCCGCACTCAGCCCCAGCATGCCGCTGGCCTTGGGATTGACGCTCAGGACCGCGGAATCAGGCCCGTGTACCACGACGCCAATCGGCAGGTCTTCCAGCAACAGCGTCGCCGGCAAACCGCCCGTGCCCTGCACCGGCTGCACCGGCTGCGCGGGCTTGGCGGCTGCGATGATGCGGCGATGGGCAAGCGCCAAGGCGATGATCAGCGCCAGCACCGTCACACTGGCCAGCCATGCAGCCAGCACCAACAACGGCAATGGAAACAGAAAACCCGCCAGTCCCAGCGCTGCAGACGAAAGAGCCGCCACGACCAGCGACAGCACGCGGGCAGGCGTCAGCACACCGGCTGGGTGTATTGCTGAAGACGCTTCGCTGGAAGACAACATCGGCGTGCTGGGACTTGCCTGCAAAATGGGGTGCAGACATTATGCCCAGTGGCCGCATGTGCGCGGCCCGGCACGGCTGTGAAGACGAAACCGGTTGCCGACTTACTCTCCAACCGGCCCCGATCAGCGTCCGCCGCGCACGCCCGCCACCAGGGACTCGGCGATCAGCAGGGCTCGATCCATGCTCTTGGCAAGCGAGCCATCGGTATAGAAACGTCCGGCGATGCCTAACGCGGGAACCCCTTCGACCCGGTAGGCGTTTTGCAGCTCGATGGCCTTGCGCGCCTTGGTGGCCACCGAGAAAGAGTTGTAGTGCTCCATGAACTTTGCCTTGTCCACGCCCTGCTTGACAACCCAGTCGGCAATCAGCTCGGCGCGGTCAAGCTTGAGCTTCTCGACATGAATCGCAGCAAAGACCTTGCCATGGAGCTTGTCGACCAGGCCCATCGCCTCCAGTACGTAGTACAAGCGTTGTTGGGGCGCGAAGTCATCGCGAAACGCGACTGGCACGCGCCTCACCACCACATCCTTGGGCGCGCGCTTGACCCAGGCATCCAGTGTCGGCTCAAACGCATTGCAATGGCCACAGCTGTACCAGAAGAACTCCACCACCTCGATCTTGCCTGCCGGGGCATCGACTGGCGCACGCTTCTCCACGAGGTAGTAATCGGTGCCCGCCTTGGGCGGCTCAGCTTGCGCCTGTACCGAAGTCGAGACCACCGCGCCGCTCGCCAACACCGCACCACACGCCAAGGAAAATTCACGTCGTTTCATTGATAAGTACTCCATTCAAGGTTGGTGGGACCGAGGTCAACACAAAAGGTTCATTTCAATCGGCAAGGTCACGCTAACGCTGCACCCGCACCAGTGCGGTCTCCAGGCCAGCGGCCTCAAGCTTGTCCTTGGCGCGCTCGGCCTCGTCCTTCCGGTCGAAGGGCCCAACGCGCACGCGAAACACGGTTCGGCCTGATTGCTCGCGTTCGGTCACCTTCGCGTCAACGCCGCTGAGCAAGAGCTTGGCGCGTTGTGCCTCAGCGTCTTCTGCCGTGCGAAACGCGCCGACCTGCACAAAGAAAGCGAACGGCTCGCTGGGCGTACCCGAGGTCTTGGCCTTGGCCAAGTCACCCAGGGGATCTGCCCCGACCAATGGCTTGGCGTCCGCTTTGCCGGCCACCGCCGCAGGCGCGCCGATCGGCTTGCTGGCCGCCGATTTGGCGACGACGGGCTCAGGCGCGCTCGGCACGGTCATCGGGGTGACCGGGACCGACGCCGGCGCGACGGGTTTGACCGGGTTCTTGCCGTACAGCGGGGCGTTGGGGTCCCAGTCCTTGTTCTTGCGCGCCTCGGCCGCCTCTTGCTCCGCGGAGTGGCCCTTGCCCTTGCTCACAAATGGCACCGGGACTTTGGTGACGTACACCGCCACCGTCAGGGCGGCCCCCATGCCAACCACCACTCCGATGATGAACCCCAGCAGAGTTCCGCCGTGTTGCTGCGTCATGCCAGTCCTTTTAATCAGTTGGGGTCAGAGCACATCGCTGCACGAGTGGTCTGACCCACAAATCCTTACACCTAGTTGGGGTCAGAGCACATCGTTGCGCGAGTGGTCCGACCCACAAATCCTTACACCTAGTTGGGGTCAGAGCACATCGCCGCGCGAGTGATCTAACACGCAAGTTTCACATCTTGTTGGGCGCACTGACGCCCAACACGGCCAGGCCATTGTGCAGCACCTGCGCCGTGGCCGCGACCAGGGCCAGACGTGCCAGTTTGACCGGCTCGTCGTCCACCAGAATGCGCTCGGCATCGTAGTAACTGTGGTAGCAAGCCGCAAGCTCGCGCAGGTAGAAGGTCACGTCGTGCGGCGCGAAGTCACCCGCCGCGGCGCTCAACATCTCAGGGTACTTGGCCAGCAACAGCATCAGCGCCAGGGCTTGGGCACTGTCCAGCGGCGACAGGTCGACATCCACCAGCGCAGCGCGCTCGCCGCCCCAACTGGCCAGCACCGAGCAGATGCGCGCATGGGCGTACTGCACGTAGTACACCGGGTTGTCGTTGTTCTTCGTCACCGCCAGGTCGACATCGAAGGTGTACTCGGTGTCGGGCTTGCGGCTGAGCAGGAAGAAGCGCACGGCGTCCTTGCTGGTCCACTCGATCAAGTCACGCAGCGTCACATAGCTGCCCGCGCGCTTGGAGATCTTGACCTCTTCGCCCCCCCTGACCACGCGCACCATGGTGTGCAACACGTAGTCCGGGTAGCCCTGCGGAATGCCGACATCGGCCGCCTGCAATCCGGCGCGCACGCGCGCGATGGTGCCGTGATGGTCCGTTCCCTGGATGTTGACCACCTTCTCGAAACCGCGCTCCCACTTGGTAATGTGGTAGGCCACGTCTGGCACGAAGTAGGTGTAGCTGCCATCGCCCTTGCGCATGACGCGGTCCTTGTCGTCGCCATACTCGGTGGACTTGAGCCACAGTGCACCATCGTGCTCATAGGTCTTGCCGGCATCGTGCAGGCGTTTGACCGTGTCGTCGACCTTGCCGCTGAGGTAGAGGCTGGACTCCAGGTAGTAGTTGTCGAACCTCACCGCGAACGCCTTCAGGTCCAAGTCCTGCTCGTGGCGAAGGTAGGCCACGGCAAACAGGCGCATGTCGTCCAGCGCATCCACATCACCCGAGGCGGTGAAGCTGCGGTCATCCGACTGCACCGTCTTACCGGCCAGGAAATCGGCCGCAATGTCGGCGATGTAGTCGCCGTTGTAGGCGGCGGCATTTTCGCCGCTGGGCCACTCGGGGTCACCCGGCTTGAATCCTTTCGCGCGCAACTGGGTGCTGCTGGCCAGTGTGGCAATCTGCACGCCAGCGTCGTTGTAATAGAACTCGCGGTACACGTCCCAGCCCTGCGTTTCATACAAGGAACTGATAGCGTCCCCAAGCGCCGCTTGACGCCCATGCCCCACGTGCAAGGGCCCAGTCGGGTTGGCCGAGACGAACTCGACCATCATGCGCTTGCCCTTGGTCGGCTGGCAGCCGAAACGATCGCCCTGCGCCAGCACTTCGCGCAGCACCTGTTGCTTGGCCTGGTTCTTGAGCCGGATGTTGATGAAACCCGGCCCTGCGATGTCCACCGCGTCCACCCACTCGGCAAACGCCGGGCTGGCAAGCAGTGCCGCACGCAACTGCTCGGCCAGTTGACGTGGATTGAGTTTCAATGGCTTGGCCAGTTGCATGGCAGCCGTGGTGGCCAAGTCGCCATGCGCGGCAACCTTGGGCGACTCAAACGCAGCCTTGGCGCCGAACCCCGGCGCAAGTTGCTCCAGCGCCGCGGCCAGCGCCTGGAGTAGTTCAGTCTTGACAGTAAGCATGCGGGGATTTTACGGGTCAAGTTCAAGGACACCGGCGCGTCAATGGCGCACACTCATGTCAGCGCAATTGCCAGGCCGACCGTTATATGGTGGAATTCCGTCCGGAATTCCACCTCCAACAGCCTCTTAACCTGAAAGACTGACCATGAAGAAACTCCTGACTCTGCTAGCCTTGGGCCTGACACTTGGCGTGGGTAGCGCCTACGCTGCCGATGACGCGGGCTGTGCCGCCAAGGCCGCCGAGAAAAAGCTGGCTGGCGCGGCCAAGACCAGTTTCGAGAAGAAGTGCATGGCCGACGCAGCTGCCGCCGCCGCACCCGCTGCAAGCCCCGCCTGTGAGAAGTCTGCGGCCGACAAGAAGCTTGCCGGCGCGGCCAAGAAAAGTCACATGAAGAAGTGCATGGCCGATGAAAGCGCTGCCGCCAAGCCTGCCGCCAGCGCATCGGCGCCGAAGAAGTAGTCAGCACCCGGTCCACTGTCACTGCGCACGCCAGAAGCCCGGCTGTGCGTAGTGATGCTTCAAGAAGTCGATCCACAGTCTCAACCGCAAGGGTAGGTGCTTGCGCTGCGGAAATACGGCGTAGATGCCGTTGGGCGGCGCAGCAAAGTCCTCCAGCACCGCCACCAGTTGGCCCGCCGCTATTTCGGCCTCCACCTCCCAGGTGCTGCGCCAGGCGATGCCGTAGCCAGCCAGACACCAGTCGTGCAGCACCTGACCGTCCGAGCAGTCCAGCGGGCCGCCGGGCTTGAGGTGCAATACCTCGGTGGAGCTGTTCTTGGTCACACGAAATGCCCAACCACGCGTTTGAGACGCGTCGCTGGACAGCGTCAGGCAGTCAAACCGGGACAAATCACTGGGATGCGCCGGCGTGCCGTGCTGACGCAGGTACTTCGGAGCGGCCACGCACAGACGGCGATTGTCCGCCAGACGCACGCTCACCAGTGACGAGTCCGGCATATCACCCACCCGCACAGCGCAGTCCAAACCCTCACCGGCCAGGTCCACCACGCGGTCGCTGAGGTTCAGCGAAATGGTCACCTCACGGTGCAACTCCCGAAAACGCGGCACCAGCGGCGCCACGTGGCGGCGCCCGAACCCGGCCGGCGCGGTGATGCGCAAATGCCCGCTGGCCTTGACGCCGCCGGCCGACACACTGGCCTCAGCGTTGGCGAAATCGGCCAGGAGCCGCTGGCAGTCTTCGATGAAGGCACTGCCCTCGTGCGTGAGGGAGATGCGCCGGGTGGTGCGCACCAACAGCTTGACGCCAAGGCGCGCCTCCAGCGCGTCCAGCCGGCGCCCCATGATCGCCGGCGCCACCCCCTCGGCCTGGGCCGCTGCTGTCAGGCTACCGCGCGTGACCACCGAGACAAACGATTCCATTTGCTTGAGCTTGTCCATCGCCCGATTACACACTGAAATGTCCTGACCGAATCAAAATCCACTTCAATTGCCCTTGTTTGAGGCAGCAATCAGCGACCTGCGCACCGCCTAGAATCAACGCATGCGGTCCGTCTACACGATCAGTACTTCCATTGCTATTATTTTGCTAGCAAACAATGCAGAGGGGTCAACGATTTGCAAGCACTACGCTCAGCGGTTGCCAAGTCTGGCGCAAACGCAATGCGAATCGGCCAAGCTTCAGGATGCAGCAGCGCGCTCGGTCAAGGGCCGAACCATCTGGACCAGCGACGTCAAACCGGCTGACGCAGATACGCGGGTACTGGTGATCGGCGGCATGCATGGCGACGAGTTGTCCTCGGCCGCCATGGCCTTTCGCTGGATTGGACTGGCCCAGGCGGCGCTCGGCGCAGGCGAGGGCACATCCAACCCGGCTGCACTGGGGTCCACGGTGCACTGGCGCTTCATCCCGGCACTCAACCCCGATGGGTTGTTTGCCCAGCCGGCCAAACGGGTCAACGCCCGCGGGGTCGATTTGAACCGCAATTTCCCGACCCCAAACTGGACGCGCGACTCACGTATCTACTGGGAAAAGCGCACTGGCAAGGACCCGCGGCGCTGGCCGGGGACCCAAGCTCTGTCCGAACCGGAGGCGCGCTTTCTGCATGCGCAAATGGGCAGCTTCAAGCCCAACCTGATCGTCAGCATTCACGCACCCTATGGCGTGCTGGACTTTGATGGCCCGACGGTTCCGCCCAGCAAACTGGGTCGCCTGTATCTCGATCAGGTGGGCATCTTCCCAGGCTCGCTGGGCAACTACGGCGGCGTGCACAAGGGCATTCCCGTGGTCACCATCGAGTTGCCCAATGCAGCTCGCACCCCGCCAGAAGCCGAAATGCGCCAGATGTGGAGTGACCTGCAACGTTGGATGAGCGAACGCCTGGCATTGCCGCGTACCGCCGGCAAAAGCCTGGCCGCCGCAGGTGGCTCGCCCCCACTGACGCCCTGAGAACCCTGCGCCGCGCAAGTACACAGCTCACCTGAGGGCCGGCGCCCACGTCGCTTCGTATCACGCCGGCGTGGCCACCACCCCTGCCGGCGAACCTGTCAAGAGCTGAGTTGCTGCAGTGCAACATCACAAAGGATATTGGTGCATTAGAGTCCCGCTTCGCAAAGGTATTGGCGCACTAAGCGCAAAATGGCGGTCCCAATCCGGCATGGAACCCCGCCCGGTATAAGGCGGGCCGAACTCGTGGCAGCATCCAAATCGTCTCTCCCAGCATTAACGCTGGGCGCCATCGGCGTCGTCTATGGCGACATCGGAACCAGCGTCCTGTACGCGGTCAAGGAAGTTTTCGGTTCCGGGCATGTTCCGTTTACCGTCGACAACGTGTACGGCATTCTGTCGATCTTCTTCTGGACCATGACCGTGATCGTCTCGATCAAGTACGTGGCACTGGTGCTGCGGGCCGACAACAACGGAGAAGGAGGGCTGGTAGCCATGCTCGCCTTGGCCTCGCAAGCGGTGAAGGACAAACCCGAATTGCGCCGCCTGCTGCTGATCGCCGGCATTTTCGGCACCTGCTTGTTCTATGGCGACGGCGTTATTACGCCCGCGATCTCGGTGCTCGGCGCCATGGAGGGCTTGGAGGTGGTATCGCCTGCCTTCAAGAAGTACGTCTTGCCCCTGACGCTGGTGGTGCTGTTTTGCCTGTTCGCGGTGCAAAAGCACGGCACCGGCGGCATTGGAAAGTTCTTCGGCCCCATCACCCTGGTTTGGTTCGCTGCGATTTCGGTGCTCGGTGTTGTGCAGATCGCCGACCACCCCGAAATCCTGAAGGCGATCAGCCCGCACTACGCATTGGGCTTCATGTGGCACAACCCGGGCGTGGCGTTTGTGCTGCTGGGTGCCGTGGTGCTGTGTGTCACCGGTGCCGAGGCGCTGTACGCGGACCTCGGGCACTTTGGCAAGAAGCCCATCCGCCTGGCCTGGTTCAGCGTCGTGATGCCGGCGCTGACGCTCAACTATTTTGGCCAGGGCGCCCTGCTGCTGAAGAACCCGGCGGCGGTCAAGAACCCCTTCTACATGATGGCGCCCGACTGGGCACTGATTCCCCTGGTGGTGCTGGCCACCATGGCCGCCGTGATCGCGTCACAGGCATTGATCACCGGTGCCTTCAGCGTGACCAAGCAGGTGATTCAGCTCGGCTATCTGCCGCGACTCAATGTGGAACACACCAGTGTCAAGGACACCGGGCAGATCTACATCGCCTTTGTCAATTGGGGCTTGTTCGTGGCGATTGTGCTGGCGGTCGTGATGTTCCGCTCGTCAAGCAATCTGGCTGCGGCCTATGGTATTGCGGTCACGCTGGACATGCTGATCACGACCATTCTGACTTTCTTCGTCGTTCGCTACGCCTGGAAGTACCCGCTGTGGTTGTGCGTCAGCGCCACCGGTTTCTTCTTTGTAGTGGACGTGGCCTTTTTTAGCTCCAATATGCTCAAGTTGCTCGACGGCGGCTGGTTCCCCCTGCTGATTGGTGGCGCCATCTTCACCCTGATGATGACCTGGAAAGACGGCCGGCGCCTGCTCAACGAGAAGCTCAAGGCCGACGCCATCGACCTGAACAGCTTTCTGGAGGCGGTGTTCGTCAGTCCGCCGGTGCGGGTGGAAGGCACCGCGGTCTTCCTGACCGCCGAGGTTGGCACCGTACCCAACGCGCTGTTGCACAACCTCAAGCACAACAAGGTACTGCATGAAAACAACCTGTTTGTGACCGTGCGCAACCACGAGGTACCGTGGATCGGCATGGACAAGCGCTTATCGATCGAGTCGCTGGGGCACGACTGCTGGCAGGTTGTCATCAACTACGGCTTCAAAAACGACCCCGACGTGCCCAAGGCCCTGCAGCAGCTCAAGGGTCGTGGCTGCGAGTTGGAAGCCATGACCACCAGTTACTTTCTGTCGCGCGACACGGTCGTACCAACCCTCGGCGCCGGCATGGCCGCCTGGCGCGAAAAACTGTTTGCCCAAATGCACCATAACGCCAGCGCAGCGGCGGACTTCCTGAACCTGCCCAACAACTCGGTGGTGGAGCTGGGCTCGAAGATCGAGATCTGACACCAGTTGTCGGAATCGCCACGTGCCGGTGGTCCCGAAACATGAACACGCCAGAAATCGAAACGCCACGCTGCACGCTGCGCCTGCTGGGCCCACACAATGCGGAGTTGCTGCACGCGTATAGGACGCGCAACCAGGACCATCTGGCGCCGTGGGAGCCGAACACCGCGCAACAGCACGGCTCGTCGGCCGAGGCATGCGACCTGGTGGCCCAACGCGCCTGGCAGGGCTTCATGGACGGCGCTTCGGTCCAGTTCATGGCCGTCGAGCACGGTTCGCAACGCATGCTGGCCGCCTGCAACTTCACCAACATCGTGCGCGGCCCCTTGCAGGCTTGCCACCTGGGCTACTCAGTAGACCAACAACACCAAGGCAAAGGTCTCATGCACGAGGTCGCAAGCGCGGGCATCCACTACATGTTTCACAGCGTCTGTTTGCACCGCATCATGGCCAACCATATGCCGACGAACACGCGCAGTGAAAGGCTGCTGCGAGCGCTTGGATTCGAGCGAGAAGGCTACGCCCGCGCCTACCTGAAAATCGCCGGCCAATGGGAAGACATGGTGCTAAACGCCCTGGTTAACCCACAAGTCTGAGCCCAGCCAACCGGGGTTGGCGCGATGCTGCAAGTGCTTACACATGGTCACCGATGTTGCGTGCGCTGTTGTCACAGGTGCGGCAAACGAGGCATGATGCCGGTTCCGTCGCACAACACGTGATGGCAGGAGGTTTTCATGACAACACAGGCCTCGCGCGAGGGGCGGTGGTGCGCAGCTCGAACACTGGCGCTCGGCAGCTTGAGCGCACTGCTGTCGGCTTGTGGCGGTGGCTCAGACGTCGGAGCGGCGCCGGCCCCACCATCAAACGAGCCACCGGTGGTGGCAGTGCCGCCAAGCGCCGGCGCCGCGGTCAAAGCCACACTTCTCAACAGCAATTTGTCGGCGCCCTGGGGCATGGCATTCCTGCCCGACGGGCGCATGCTGATCACGCAAAAGGGCGGCACCATGGTGATCGCCAGCGCGGACGGGCGCAGCCTGTCGGCGCCATTTGGCACGGGCTTGCCCAATCTGGCCATAGCCGGACAGGGCGGCCTGCTGGATGTGGCCTTGGACCCCGACTTCGACGCGAGCACCAACCCGCGCGTCTACTGGACTTTCTCCGAGTCCGGCAGCGGCGGTTCCGGCACTGCGGTGGCGCGCGGTAACCTGGTCAACCAAGCCATCGTAGGTGCGGAGGTAATTTACCGGCAGGTGCCCAAGGTCGGCGGTGATGGTCACTTTGGCTCGCGCCTGGTGTTTCGCAGCGACAAGACCCTGTACGTGACGCTCGGCGATCGTCAGCGCGACGACCCGGCCAACCCTGGCACCAACAACGCACAAAACCTGGCCACCACGCTGGGCAAGGTGATCCGCATCAACCGCGATGGCAGCAGTCCGACCGGCAACCCCAACTTTGGCGTGGCCGGTGCGCGGCCCGAGATCTGGTCCTTCGGTCACCGCAACCCGCAGGGCGCGGCGCTGCTGCCCGGCAGCGATGAACTGTGGCTGACTGAGCACGGCCCACTGGGCGGTGATGAACTCAATCAGGTGCTGCCCGGGCGCAACTACGGCTGGCCGCTGCGCAGCTATGGCTGCCCCTACAGTGCAGGCGCCAACACGGTCGCCTGTCGACCTGGCGGTGGCGTCCACGCGCCCGACTTCGAAGAACCCAAGACCACCTGGCTGCCGGTCTCCACTGCGCCGTCAGGCTTGCTGCTCTATACCGGCGCACGCTTCGACGACCTGGGCTGGCGCGGCAACGCTTTCGCCGGCGCACTGGCCGGCACCACCCTGTGGCGCATCGTCTTGAGCGGTACCGCCGTGGTGTCCAGGGAAGAAGTCGCCGCCGTGAAGACCCTGGGCCAGCGCATTCGTGTGGTCAAACAGGGCGCCGACGGTTGGATATACCTGCTGACCGACAACGGCCAACTGCTGCGCCTGGAGCGCTGAAATCCGCCGTCTTGCACAATCGGGCTTCTTTTCTGGAGCCCCCTGTGAAGCCTCTCCCGCCTTGTGCACCCCTGCTGGCTGCGGCCTGGTTGACGACGTGTTTCGTGCACCCTGCTACGGCGCAAGACATGCCTGGCGGCGCCGTGGATCCGACCCGTGCGCCCAGTAGCACCCGCCTGGACCGGGTGGACGTGATTTCCCGCCAGCAAAGCGATACCGATCTGCGCCGGCGCTCGCAAGTGGCCAAGCAGATCTATGGCCGCGAGGAAATGGACAAATACGGTGACAGCAATGTGGCCGACGTCCTCAAGCGCCTGCCCGGCGTCTCGGTACAAGGCGGCGCAGCACGCATGCGAGGCCTGGGTTCAGGCTACACACTGATTCTCATCAACGGCGACCCTGCGCCACCGGGCTTCGCGTTGGATCAACTCAGCCCAGCGCAGGTTGAGCGTATCGAAGTCACCAAAGGACCAACCGCTGACCAAAGCGCACAGGCCGTCGCCGGGGCCATCAACATCATTCTGAAAGAGGCACCGCGGGTGTCGCAGCGCGACTTGCGTCTAAGCAGCGGGTACAACACGCACCGACCAACCGGCTCTGCCAATTTCACTTTCGGTGAACGTTTGGGCGCGTTGTCGCTGTCACTGCCGGTATCGGTGTTCCAGTGGCGTGGGCTCAACACGCTGGTCAACACACGCGACATGTTGGGCACCGACGGCTTGCCGTCGGCGGCCATTCAACGCGGGCAGCAACTGTTCTGGGGTCATGGGATGAACACCGGGCCGCGACTGAACTGGAGGCTCAGTGAGGATGAAACCCTCTCACTCCAGTCCTTCCTGCAAAAGGGCTACTGGAACAACCGCGTGCAGTACCAGAACGAAGTGCTCAAGGGCCTTGCCAGCCTCGATGACGACGCGCAGACCCATGGCACCTGGCAGAATGCGCGCGGCAACCTGCAGTGGACCAACTACCTGAGCGCATCGCAGCGCATAGAGCTCAAGGCAGGTGTACAAGCGTCCAAGGGCACCTACGACAGCCAAACCTACCGACTGCAGGCACCCCAGCGGCATACGGTGGGCGCTACCGAAGACCGCAGTCTGACCCAAGCGGGCAAATATACGCGCCTTCTCAATGACCAACACAGCCTGACCGTCGGTTGGGATCTGGAGTGGCGCCAGCGCGATGAAAGGCGCGAGGTCACCGAAAACGGCCGGCCCCAGTTGCAGGAGTTTGAGGGGCAGCCATTTTCAGCGCGCGTCGAACGCCAGGCCTGGTTCGCACAGGACGAGTGGGAGATATCCAAACAGTGGTCCGGCAACATCGGTATTCGCGCTGAGCGCATCGGCTCGCAAAGTCGCGGCGCCGCCACTCCAATCGACAACGCCAGCCGTGTGCTGACCCCCTTGCTGCACCTGACCTACAAGCTCGATGGGCAGGGCAAAGACTTGATCCGTGCCAGTTTGACGCGCAGCTACAAGGCACCCGAACTCAGTGCCTTGATGGCTCGCCCGTCCCTGAACGGCCTGTTCCCCGATCCAAACAGACCCAACACCGAACTGTCACCCGACCGGGAGGGCAACCCCAGCCTGAAGCCCGAGTTGGCAACCGGCCTGGACGCCTCTTTTGAAAAATACCTTCCGGCCGGAGGTCTGATCAGTGTCGGGCTGTTTCATCGCAACGTGAACAACCTGATCCGCAGTGTCACCACCCTGGAGACGGTTTCCTGGGCCAGCGTGCCACGCTGGGTGTCGAAGCCGCGTAACTTCTCCCAGGCGCAGACCAGCGGCCTGGAGCTCGAAGTCAAAGGCCGGGCGGGGGAATTGGTGCCGGCTCTGTTTGACCCCAAGCTGGCGCTCAACCTCCGTGGTGCCTTAAGCTTTTATCGCTCCCGTGTGGAGGCACTACCGGGGCCAAACAATCGCCTCGACAGCCAGCCGCCGTGGTCGGGAAATTTTGGTTTTGACCATCGTTTCGCCAGCGCACCCCTGACTGTGGGGGCGACCTTGGTCTTCACACCCGGCTATGCGACGCAACAAACGGCGTCGCAGTTGCTCGATCAGTCACGCGGTCGAACGCTCGACGTGTTTGGCCAGTGGACCTTCAGCCGCACGGCCGCGCTGCGGGTCTCGGCGAACAACCTCGCACCCCTGGAGACGCTGTCGCAGACCCTGCTTGCCAGTGGCGACAGCAGCACGGCAGCGCGGCGCGCGCGCACCAACTTTGGCGTTGCCTTGGAACTCAAGCTCTGAGGTCGCCGTGGTCGAGCCAGCGCAGGCGTCAGCCCTGTCGGCGCCGATGCCACAATCGTCGCCATGCGTTTCTTTCGTGACCTGAGTTTTTCAGCCGCGTCGGCTCTGCTGGCCGGTGTTGGCTCGGCCTTATGGGGCGTGCTGGCGGGCGCGGTGGCCCTGTTTGTGCAACAGTATCGTCGGCAGCCTATGCTGCGCGGCTAACCGACTCACACCATGAACATCCTTTTTGTTGCCGATCCGCTTGACTCGTTCAAGATCTACAAGGACACCACCTTCGCCATGATGCGCGAAGCCCATCGGCGCGGGCATGACTTGTCGACCTGCGAGCCGCAGGACGTGCAATGGCAGCGTGGCGCGCCGGTCACCGCCCATGTGCGTGACATTGCGCTAACGGGCCACGCGCAGGACTGGTTCGAGGTCAAACAGGCGCGCATCGCGGCGCTGAAGGACTTTGACGCCATCCTGATGCGCAAGGACCCACCCTTTGACAGCGAATACTTCTACGCCACGCACTTGCTGCAGCAAGCCGAGCGCGAGGGCGCACGGGTGTTCAACCGGCCCGGTGCGCTGCGGGATCACCCAGAAAAGCTGGCGATCATGGAGTTCCCGCAGTTCATCGGCCCCACCCTGGTGACACGCGACGAGGCGGACATCAAACGCTTTCACGCCGAGCATGGCGACATCATCCTCAAACCGCTCGACGGCATGGGCGGCATGGGCATCTTTCGGGTCGGTCCAGACGGCCTGAACCTGGGCTCCATCACCGAGACGCTCAATCGCCACGGCGCGCAGAGCCTGATGGTGCAGAAGTTTCTGCCCGAGATCGTGGACGGCGACAAACGCGTGCTGGTGATTGGTGGCAAACCGGTGCCCCATTGCCTGGCGCGGATTCCGCAAGGCAGCGAGGTGCGCGGCAACCTGGCGGCCGGTGGCAAGGGGGTGGCGCGGCCATTGAGCGCGCGCGACCGCGAAATCGCCGAGACGCTTGGTCCGATCCTGCACGCGCGGGGCTTGCTGCTGGTGGGGCTGGACGTGATTGGCGACAGCCTGACCGAGATCAACGTCACCAGTCCGACCTGCTTTCAGGAAATCACCGACCAGACCGGCTTCGACGTGGCCGCGATGTTTGTCGACGCGCTGGAGAGCGCCGTCGGACAGTCGGCCAAACCAGGCTCGCCCGCCTAGACCGTGGCCGCCACGACGGCAGGCGCGGGATGCAGCAGGTAGCAGCCGCAGTCGGCAACGGCGCCGTCGACAAACACCTTTAGCTCGCCTGGCACCATGGCCACCCAGTCCTCATTGGTGGTCAGCGGCTCGGTCACGACGATGGCGAGCCGATCCTCGGGACCATTGAGGTCGGCCAGATCAACTTTGAGGTCGTCGTCTTTCAGATGCACTTCAGAAAACGGGTGCTGGCGCAGCACGTAGTACAGCTTGGTCGAGGCGTGTGCCCACAAGGCCTGACCGTTGCTCATCAAAAAGTTAAAGGTGCCATAGCGGGCAATCTTCGGCACCAGCTCTTCGAGCGTACAGGTCAGTTCTTCCACGCTGGGCACACCCGCGTGCGACTTGGCCAGCTCTTGCAGCAGCCAGCAAAAGGCCAGCTCGCTGTCGGTGTTGCCCACCGGACGGAAGCTGCCGTGCAGGGTGGGCGCGTAGTCCTTCAGATCGCCATTGTGGGCAAACACCCAGTAACGGCCCCACAACTCCCGCACGAAGGGGTGGCAGTTCTCCAGCGACACTTCGCCCACCGTGGCGCGGCGTACGTGCGCCACCACGTTGTGGCTCTTGATCGGGTAGGTGCGCAGCATGGCCGCTATCGGCGAAGTGGCGGCGCTCTCCTTGTCGACGAAGTAGCGCGCGGCCTTGGCGGGGCGGTCGCCATCACTCTCAAAAAAGGCGATGCCCCAGCCATCGCTGTGGTGATCGGTGCAACCGCCGCGCTGCGAGAAACCGCTGAAACTCAGGGTCAGGCTCGCGGGCAACAAGCTGTTCATTCCAAGCAGTTGGCACATCGCTCGAGTTTACTGCGATGCGCTGGTGCAGTGCTAGCTTTTCAGGAGTGTTGCTCAGGAGCGCGGTTCTGTCCACAACTTGCCGCCGGTGGCCCAGTTCTCGCGCTTGACGTCGACAATCAGCACGTCCACCGACTCGGGTGAGCCACCCAGCACTTCGACGCTGACGCGGGTGATGGCTTCGACCAGCTTCTTCTTCTGCTCCAGGGTGCGGCCTTCAAGCATTTCAACGTGGTAGGTGGGCATGGCGGGTTTCCTTTCATCAGTTGGGGTCAGAGCACATTTGCTGCGCAAAGTGGTGTGACCCACAAGGCTTCAGTCTTGCGGTTCGGTTTAGATGGACAATGCCCCGGATCATAAGAGCTCTTGCAGGACGGACCAGGCCATGCACACCCATTTCAATGAACTCCAGCATCACGCCGCGCGACGCAACAAGATCGTCAGCGCAGTCGAGGCGGTGCGCCTGATCCATGACGGCGATACGGTGGCCACCGGTGGCTTCGTGGGCATCGGTTTTGCCGAGGAAATCGCCATCGCGCTGGAAGCGCGTTTTCTGGCCGCCGAGGCGCAGACCGGCAGCGGATCGCCACGCGATCTGACGCTGGTGTACGCCGCCGGACAAGGCGACGGCAAGACGCGCGGGCTTAATCACTTTGGTCACGCCGGCTTGGTCCGTCGCGTGGTGGGCGGCCATTGGGGCCTGGTGCCAGCGCTGCAAAAGCTGGCGGTGGGCAACCAGATCGAGGCCTACAACTTGCCGCAGGGCGTGATCTCGCACCTGTTTCGCGACATCGCCGCCGGCAAGCCCGGCACCCTCACCCACGTTGGCCTGGACACCTTTGTGGACCCGCGCCACGGCGGCGGCAAGATCAATGCCCGCACCACCGAGGAACTGGTGTCCTTGATGGAGATCGGTGGCAAGCCCTACCTGTTTTACAAAGCGTTCCCCATCTCGGTTGGCATCATTCGCGCCACCACTGCCGACCCGGACGGCAACCTGACCATGGAGCGCGAGGCGTTGACACTGGAGGTGCTGGCGATCGCCATGGCGGCGCGCAATTCGGGCGGCATCGTCATCGCCCAGGTGGAGCGCATCGCCGAGCGCGGCACCCTGCACCCGCGCATGGTCAAGGTGCCCGGTGTGCTGGTGGACGCGGTGGTGGTGGCGACCGACCCGGCCCACCACATGCAGACCTTCTCGGAGCAATACAACCCGGCCTACTCGGGTGAGATCCGAGTCCCGATGGACAGCCTGCCCGTGATGCCCCTGTGCGAGCGCAAGGTGATTGCCAGGCGCGCCGCGCTGGAGCTGCGTCCCAACGCCGTGGTCAACCTTGGCATCGGGATGCCCGAAGGCGTGGCCAGCGTGGCGGCCGAAGAGGGTGTCATCGACTTGCTGACCCTCACCGCCGAGCCCGGCGTGATTGGCGGCATTCCGGCCAGCGGCATGAGTTTTGGCGCGGCGATCAACACCCAGGCGGTGATTGACCAGCCCAATCAGTTCGACTTTTACGACGGCGGCGGCCTGGACATCGCCGTGCTCGGGCTGGCCCAGGCTGACGAACAGGGCAACCTTAATGTCAGCAAGTTCGGGCCGCGCTTGGCCGGCGCGGGTGGCTTCATCAACATCAGCCAGAACGCAAAAAAGGTGCTGTTTGTCGGCACGTTCAGCACCGGCGATCTGGACCTGCGCATCGAAGACGGCCGACCGAGAATCGTCAATGAAGGTACCTGCGCCAAATTCGTGCAGGCGGTGGAGCACCGCACCTTCAGCGGCGCCGAGGCCCGGCGGCGGGGGCAACGCGTGCTCTACATCACCGAGCGCTGCGTCTTTCAACTGGCTACCGATGGCGAGCACCAGCGACTGGAGCTGATCGAAATCGCGCCGGGCATTGACCTGGAGCGCGACATCCTGGCACGCATGGACTTCGTGCCGCTGATCAGCCCGCAGCTGAAGTTGATGGAAGCGGCGCTGTTCACCGATGAGCCAATCGGCCTGCGTGAGCGTCTGCTGGCCACGCCCCTGGCGCAGCGCTTCGAGCTGGACGCCGAGCACCACCGCCTGTTCATCAACTTCGAAGGCTTGGTGATCGACGCCGCCAGCGACATCACCGACATCGAGAACGTGCTGAGCGCCCTGCTGGCGCCGGTGGTCAGCCGCGACGAGGACCGCGTGGCGGTGGTGGTCAACTACGACAATTTCAACATCTTGCCGGCTCTGATTGACGACTACTCCACCATGGTCCAGCGTCTGGCGGCGCGCTTCTACGGCCAGGTCACCCGCTACGGCACCGGCGGCTTCCTCAAGGCCAGGCTGGAGGCAAAGTGAGACCTTGCGGGACAGCCCATCGCGCAGCGATGCTCTGTCCTCAACTGATTGTCGGATGTCCCCCGCCGGGGCGCAATCTGCTACGCTTTCAGTCCGATTCTCATCTTTCTGGAAGGATGCACCATGTCCGACACACCAAGCTCAGCCACATCGTCGCAGGCACAACTGGTCAGCGACATCAAGGCCGTCATCGCCGACGCTGAAGAGATTCTCGGGGCCACGGCCGACCAGGGCGGCGAGAAGATCAGCGCCCTGCGTGCGCGTATTCAAGAGCGCCTGAGGGACGCGCGCACCCGCCTGGCAGCGGCCGAGGCGGTGCTGCTCGACAAGACCCGCGCCGCGGCACGCGCCACGGATGCCTATGTGCATGAATCGCCCTGGCAGGCGGTCGGCATTGGGGCCGGCGTCGGCTTTCTGCTGGGCCTGATTCTGGGTCGGCGCTGATCGACTGAACGCCCACCATGAGCGCGCCACCGGGCGGCCAGGGCACCTTCGCCGCCGTCAAGAACATCGCCGCCACTGCCCTGGCGGTCGGCCACACGCGCCTGGAGCTGCTGGGCAACGAGCTGGAGATAGCCCGCGCCATGGCCATGCGCAAGCTGATGCTGGCGCAGGCCCTGCTGTTCTGTGTGGGCCTGGGCGTGGTGCTCACCGTGGGCTTGCTGGCGCTGGTGTTCTGGGACAACCGCGTAGCGGTGGTAGCACTTTCGGTCGCCGTCGTTTGGGTGATGGCCCTGTTTCTATTACTGGCGCTGCGGCGCACGGCCACCAAGACCGAGCCCCTGTTCGCTGCCAGCCTGGCCGAGCTGCAGGAAGACCTGCGCCAACTGAGAGCCGCCACCGGCCATGGACGAGCGGCTGATTGAACTCTACGTGCAGCGCGGCCGTTTGCGCGAACGCATCGGCGCGCAGCGCGAGTTGATCGCGCGTGACCTGGCGCCGCTGGCCAGCGCCCTGGGCCTGGCCGACCGAGGCATGGCCTGGTTGCAGCGCGCCAGGGCCTATGCGCAGGCCCATCCCGGCGTGGTGGTGGCGGTGGTGGTCGCGGTGGTGGTCTGGCGCCCGCGCTGGGTTTTGCGATCCCTGCGCTGGGGCATTGTGGGGTGGCGGGGCTGGCGCGCCTGGCGCAGCAGGGGCCACCAAGTCAGCGAACTGTTTCGCGCCTTCCGCAGCGCGGCTGACCGGCCCTGAACCATGACCGATCCTGACCATCACAAACCCCTGGCCAGCGCTGACCTATCGAGCGCAAAAGGCACGTTCGATGCCAATCAGACCCATGTGTTCCAGGCCCGCATGCGCAACGCGCCGCAGTGGTGGTGCTCGTTCCTGGCCAGCAACTCGCGCGAAAAGAACCGCATGCGTGCCGAGTTGGGCAAGATCAGGGGCGCGCTGCCGCTGCTGATGAAACCGCGCAACGGCGGCAAGTGGACCACACAGGAACGCGCCGACCTCAAGGCCATGTTGCGCGCGGCCTCAACCGTCAGCCCCTACCTGCTGATCTGGGTCGTGCCGGGCTCGATCCTGATCCTGCCCTTCCTGGCGTGGCGGCTCGACGCACGGCGCAAGCACCGCGAGCGCAAGGCCGCTAAGTTGGCGAAGTAGACGCCGACTTGGCCGCACAGGCCGGGCACACACAAGCCTGGTTGCGCAGGGCCTCGGGGATTTGACGCAACAACTCGGCGCTGATGCTGGCGCTGCAGCACCAGCAAGCGCCTTGTGGCACGCCGGTCTGCTTCTCGATTTCCATCGCACACTGGTTGGCCTGGCCACACAGGGGACACAGGCGGGGGTCGGGGGCGATGGAGTCGGCGGGCATGGCAATGATTCCTGAAGAGTCGGCGGCAGTTGCAGCGATTGTCGCGCGGGCGCTCGCGTGTCCGCCAAGTGACCGCCCGCGAACAGGCGGTCCAGCTAGACTTGGTGCTGCACCATGACGTCATCCGCTACCGCCCTGCCCCCCGACATCACCGTGTTCGAGCGCGGCTGGCTGTCGTCCAACAACATCTTGATTTGCGGACAACACCGTTGCGCGCTGGTGGACAGCGGCTACAGCAGCCACGCGGCGCAAACGCTGGCGCTGGTGGGGGCCGCCTTGCAGGGCCGGCCGCTCGACCTGCTGCTCAACACCCACCTTCACAGCGACCATTGCGGTGGCAACGCGGCGCTGCAACAGGTCTACCCGGCCATGCAGACGCTGATTCCACCCGGGCTGGCACACCACGTCAGCAGCTGGGACGCCGATGCGCTCACCTACACGCCCACCGGCCAGACCTGTCCGCGGTTCCGCTTTGACGCGCTGCTGGTGCCGGGCAGCGACATCCAGCTTGGCGACTCGATTTGGCAAGTGCACGCGGCGCCGGGGCACGACACCCATTCGGTGGTGCTGTTTGAACCCGCCGCGCGGGTGCTGATCTCTGCTGACGCCTTGTGGGAGCGCGGCTTTGGCGTCGTGTTTCCTGAACTTGAAGGCCAAGATGCGTTTGAAGAGGTAGGCCAGACCATCGACCTGATCGAGTCGCTGGCGCCCCGCATCGTCATCCCAGGCCACGGCGCGGTCTTCGCCAATGTGGCAGCCGCCATCGCCACTGCCCGAGCACGTCTGCGCGGTTTTGCCGCCGATCCAAACAAGCACGTTCTGCACGCCGCCAAGGTGTTGCTGAAGTTCAAACTGCTGGATGCGCAAAGCCAGGAGCGTGAGCACTTCATCGCCTGGGCGCAGGCCACACCGTACTTCTCGGCGATGCACCGGCAGCACTTTTCAGCAGCGGATTTCTCGCAGTGGGTCGATGGTCTGCTGGACGATCTGGTGCGCGTTGGGGCGGCGCGGCGTGATGGGGTGTTGATTCGCAACGCGGGGTGAGCAACGGCACCCGCGGGTGCCGTTGGCTTTCAAGCATCAAGCGCCAGACTGGCCAACGATCAAATCCAGCAACACATTAATGCTGGCATTTATGTAGCAATGGTCAAACCGCAGCCTTCACCTTCAGCCGCCAGGCATGTAATAGCGGCTCGGTGTAGCCACTGGGCTGGGCCAGTCCTTTGAACACCAGCTCACACGCAGCCTTGTACGCCATGGACGTTTCAAAATTACCCGCCATCGGCTGGTACAGCGGGTCGCCAGCGTTCTGCTTGTCCACCACCGCAGCCATGCGCTGGAAGGTCTCCTTCACCTGCGCCTCGCTCACCACGCCATGGTGCAGCCAGTTGGCCATGTGCTGGCTGCTGATGCGCAGGGTGGCGCGGTCTTCCATCAGGCCAATGTTGTGGATATCGGGCACTTTGGAGCAACCCACGCCCTGATCGACCCAGCGCACCACATAGCCCAGAATGCCTTGGGCGTTGTTGTCCAGCTCTTGCTGCTTCTCGGCATCGCTCCAGTTAGGCGCGGCGGTGACGGGGATTTGCAGCAGGCCACCCAGAACGGCGTCGCGTGCCTTGTTGTAGTTGGTCTTCTCCAGCTCCTTCTGGACGTCGCCCACCAGCAACTGGTGGTAGTGCAAAGCATGCAAGGTGGCGCCGGTCGGGCTGGGCACCCAGGCGGTGTTGGCGCCGGCGCGGGGGTGGCCAATCTTTTGCTTCATCATCTCCGCCATCAGGTCCGGCATGGCCCACATGCCCTTGCCGATCTGGGCCTTGCCGCGCAGGCCGCAGCTCAGGCCCACCAGCACGTTGTTCTTCTCGTAGGCGGCAATCCAGGCGCTGGTCTTCATGTCGCCCTTGCGGATCATCGGGCCGGCGTGCATGGCGGTGTGCATCTCGTCGCCGGTGCGGTCCAGAAAGCCGGTGTTGATGAAGGCAACCCGGCTGGACGCCGCCGCAATGCAGGCCTTGAGGTTGACACTGGTGCGGCGCTCTTCGTCCATGATGCCGAGCTTGACGGTGCTGTCGGGCAAGCCCAGCATCTTCTCGACGCGGGCAAACAGCTCGGCGGCAAAGGCCACTTCAGCCGGGCCGTGCATCTTGGGTTTGACGATGTAGACCGAGCCCTTGCGCGAGTTGCGGATGGCGTCCTTCTTGCTGCGCTTCAAATCGTGCAGGGCGATGGTGGTGGTGACCACGGCGTCCATGATGCCTTCGGGAATCTCTTTGGTTTGCCCCAAGGCATCGGTGTACAGAATCGCCGGGTTGGTCATCAGGTGGCCCACATTGCGCACGAACATCAACGAGCGCCCATGCAGCGTGACCGCCTTGCCCTTGCCGGATGGCGGGGTGTAAACCCGGTCCGCGTTGAGGCCACGGGTCAGCGTCTTGCCGCCCTTCTCGAAGCTCTCGGTCAACGTGCCTTGCAGAATGCCCAGCCAATTGCTGTAGGCCAGCACCTTGTCGTCGGCATCCACCACCGCCACCGAGTCCTCCAGATCCAGGATGGTGGACAGCGCGGCTTCCACCACCAGGTCACACACGCCGGCCGGGTCGCTCGCGCCAATGGGCGTGGCGCGGTTGATCTGGATATCCAGATGCAGCCCGTTGTGCACCAGCAGCACCGAACTCGGGTTCTTGGCATCGCCTTGGTAGCCGACCAATTGGTTGCCATGCTGCAGCTTGCTGGTCCCGCCCCCGGCCAGGGACACCACCAAGTGGCCGTCCTTGATGCGGTAGCCGGTGGAGCCGACGTGCGAGCCCTTCTTCAGCGGCGCGGTGCGGTCCAGCACGTGGCGCGCGTACGCGATCACCTTGGCGCCGCGCTTAGGGTTGTAGCCGCCCTTTTTGCCGACCTTCTCGCAGCCCTTGTCTTCCGAGATCACGTCGGTGCCGTACAGCGCGTCGTACAACGAACCCCAACGCGCGTTGGCGGCGTTGAGGGCATAACGGGCGTTAGTGATGGGCACCACCAGTTGCGGGCCGGCCTGCTTGGACAGCTCGGCGTCCACGTTGAAGGTGTTGATCTTGACCTTCTTCGGGTTCTCCACCAGGTAACCAATGCGCTCCAGAAAGGCGCGGTACTGCGTCATGTCAGTGGGCTTGGCAGGGTCCCCCGCGGTGATCGGGCCGGGGTGCGCCTTGTGCCAGGCGTCGATCTCGCTTTGCAACCTGTCACGTTCGGCCAGCAGCGCGATATTCTTGGGCGCCAGATCGGCCACGATGGCATCGAAGCCCTGCCAAAACGTGGCGCTATCTACCCCCGTGCCGGGCAGCACCTGGGTATCAATGAACTGCTGCAAGACGGTGGCAACTTGCAGGCGATGAATGGGGGTACGTGTGGTCATGGTGGGGCCTCGAAGGTGAATGATTGAACGTGGCGAATCGAAAGGATTTGGCGGGTCAGGGCGACGATGACGCCTGCGCCTTGCTAGGGGAAGAAGGCCAACACATCGCGCAGGCTGTTGCCGGTGCGGGTGGGCTGCGTGCCGAGCTCCTCAAAGGGCAACTGGTAGCGGTTGACCCACAGCGTTTGGTAGCCAAACCAGGTGGCCGCGAGTGCATCCCAACTGTTGCTGCTGACAAAGGCGATTTGTCCGGCGGGCAGCCCCGTGGCCTGCTCGCCCAAGGCATAGGCCTCGGGTGCGGTCTTGTACTTGCGAATACTGTGCACGCTGATGACGTGGTCCAACAAACCTTCCAGACCCGCGCTGCGCACTGAGATTCCCAGCAGTTCGGGATCGCCATTGCTCAGGATGCCGGTGACCACGCCACGGTCTTTCAGCGCCTGCAACACCGCCTTGTTCTCGGGGAAGGCCGACAGGTGCCGATACTGGTTCATCAGCCGCTCGACTTGAGCATCAAATCCGCCTGCAGCCCAATCCGAATGAGCACCAGCAACTATCTTTTTGATAGCATAAACAAGCGCCGAACGGGTCAACTCCCAAAACGGTCGGTAATGCGCCCCATGGTTGCTGGTGCTGACCAAGCGCGTGTACTCGATCTGCTTTTCGCGCCACAAGACGCTCAAAGCTTGCCCCTGACCAGGGAACAACTGCTCGGCCAGCAGGCCGACGCTGTAGACGTCGAACAGCGTGCCATAGGCGTCAAACAACACCGCGCGGGGCGGCTCGACCATTTGTGCCTTGGGTTTTTCCATGGTCTTACTGTATTAGGTACTTGGACGCGGATTAATGACCTTGCAGTGGGTTGATTTGTGACAAAAAAGCAAGCAATTGCAAAGTGACATGACAAGGTTAGTGCGCCACCCGAAATCGCGTTCCCCGAAAGCTCAACACCGAACTCCTGGGCTGGATTTCCTCCACGCTCAACTCGGGCGCAACCGCACTGCCCTGGGTTAGCACCTGGTTGTTGACCAATAACAGGCGCTGCCCCGGGTTCTCCGAATAGACGACGCCCGTGATGTTCAGTGCCGGGATCTGACGGCGCAGATCTTCCGGCAGTTCGCCCAGCAGTGGCGCGCTGGCCGAGGCGGCCGGGGCCGGCACCGCCTTCGCGACCGCCGTGGGTGTCGTCGCGGGCGCTGGCGTCGCAATCTGGATTGGCGTGGTCAACGGGCTCGGTCGCACGGCCGGTGTGCCTCGTTCCGGGAAGGGCGCCAAAGCCGGCGCTGCTGGGCCGGGCCGCTTCGCGGCGCTGGCGGCTCGAAGCGCCGCCAGAAAAGCCTCAGGCGTCAGGGCCGGTAGCGCAGCTGCAGTACTGGCGGTCGGCTGAGGCGGCGGTGGCGGCTGGGACCCGGCTCGGGGGTTCGCCACAACCGGGGTGGCCGCTGCCGGTGGGGCAGGTTCGGGTGACGGTGGCAGTGACGGTGGCGCCATGACCACCGTTGGCGACACCGCAGTGGCAGGACCCGGCTGGATTGGCGTGGCCGCGGAGCCCGCCACGACAGCCCCCTGCGCGGGTGCCTGGCCGACACCAGTTGATGGCGAGCGCCAGGCCCACAGGCCCGCCGCAAGGCCGGTCAGCAGCAACCCGGCGGCGCCGAACCACCACCCACGGCCGGGTATGGCGCGATCGGTGTGGGGTAGCGGGCCGCCGACTTGAGGCGAGTGCAAACCGGGCACGGCGCCGCGGTTGCGTTCAGCCTCGGAGCGTTTAAGGGCATCAAGAATGTAGGACATGGGCTTATTGCGGCATGGTTTGCAGACGCGGCGTAATGCTGCCGGTGGCGCTGTCGATCTGCATCAGAGTCATGGGACCAGGCTGTCCGTCGGGTTTGAGACCCTGGGCGCGCTGGAACGCCCGCACACGCGCCCTCAAAGCAGCGTCCAGGCTGGTCGACCCGGTGCCCGCGGCGGGAGCGGGCTGGCCATCGAGTTGGCTCAGTTGCGCCGCCAAACGCTCGACAACGGGGCCAGTGCTGCCCTCGGCCAAGCGCGTGCTGTAGCCTGCCGGCGGGCGCCAGTAGGTGGCGAAGTCGCCGCGCCACAGACGACTCAGCGCAACCAAGGCGACCTCGACCGATTCGCCGGCCACCCGCAGGATCGCGGTCTGCTCGGTCAGGCCGATCAGCAAGGCATATGCGGGCGGGGCGGTGTCCGCCTGCAAGGTCAAGATGCCGGGCCGGTCAAGTTGGCGCAACTGCGGCACAGTCAAGTTGGTGGCTCGGTAACACTGCATTGCGTTGGCCACGGCGGCCTGGCACGGGTCCGCATCACCGGTCGTCAAGTTCCAGCTTGGCGCCAACGCGCGCCAGGCTACCGTGATATCTCGTGGCATCTGCGTCAACAGAGTGTCGGCCTCCACCAGCTTACGCGGGCCAGTGGACAGCCCCGGCGCGGTTGACGAAGCCGCTGCTTGCGGTGCGGACGCGACAACTTGCATGGCGGGTGCCGCCGCAAGAGGCAATGACTTCGCACCTTGTGGCGCTGGCGTTAACGCCGAGGGCAGGGCCAAGCTCTGGCGCGAAGATGCGTTGGTGTGCTTCGTGTTCCACAGGAGTGTGCCGGTCAGTGCCGCGCCAGCGATCAGCGCCAGGCCACCCAGCGCATACGCTGTGACCGGCCGGCGGGTCGGCGCCAACGCGCGGTCCGGACCAAACACCTCGACCGCCGCCTTGTCCACCACCTTTCGGTCGACGGCGTGCAGGCCCGTTGCCCACGCTCCCAGCAGCGCGCGGCCACACAACAGGTTGATGCGCCGGGGCACACCCCGCGTCAACGCATGGATGCACCGCAGCGACGATCGGTCAAACGGCAAGGCACCGGTGTGGCCCGCGACCGCCAGCCGGTACTGGATGTACTGGGTGGTCTCGGGCTCGCTCAGCGCGTCCAGGTGAAAACGCGCAATCACCCGTTGCGCAAGTTGCTCCAATTCGGGGCGTGCCAGCATGGTGCGCAACTCGGGTTGGCCAATCAGCACGATCTGCAGCAGCTTGCGCTCGTTGGTCTCCAGATTGGTCAACAAGCGCAGTTGCTCCAGCACATCTGGCGACAGGTTTTGTGCCTCGTCGATGATCAGCACGCTGCTTTGTCCCGCCGCATGACGCTGCAACAAAAACGTATTGAGCGCGTCGATACAGTGCTTGGCCGTGGGCGGGCTCAGCCCCGTGTCCACCACGCTGATGTGAAATTCCTCGCAGATGGACTGAAGCAACTCCTCGACAGTCAGCTTGGGGTTAAAGATGTAGGCCACGTGGCAGCCCACTGGAATCTGCTCCAGGAAACACCGGCAAATGGTGGTCTTGCCGGTACCAATGTCACCCGTCAGCAAAACGAAACCGCCGCCGGTGCCGCCCGCGCCAGCACCTGGTTGGCTACCCGAGCCCGCCACACCGAACAGCAGGTGGGCCAGCGCTTCGCGATGGCGCTCGCTCATGAAGAGGTAACGCGGATCCGGTGCGATGGAGAACGGGTCCTGCGTTAGGCCGAAGTGCTGCGAGTACATAGCCCGCAAGCATGGCCGCGTGAAGCCATCACTCAAGACGCCTTCGCAAACTGCAGAACGCCGCCCCCCCTTTTCAGGCATCCGCGTCATCGAATTCAGCCACATGGTGATGGGGCCCACCTGTGGCATGGTGCTGGCGGACCTGGGGGCTGACGTAATCAAAGTGGAGCCGATCACCGGCGACAACACGCGCCATCTGCTGGGCGCGGGCGCGGGCTTCTTTGCCATGTTCAACCGCAACAAGCAAAGCATTGCCCTCAACTTGCAGTCGGCGCAGGGGCTGGAGGTGGCGCACAAGCTGATTGCCACGGCCGACGTGGTGAGCGAGAACTTCAAGCCCGGCGCGATGCAAAGGCTCGGGCTGGACTACGCCAGCCTGTCCCGTTTGAACGAGCGGCTGGTGTATGCCAGCCACAAGGGCTTTTTGCCCGGCCCGTATGAACACCGCACGGCCCTGGACGAGGTGGTGCAGATGATGGGTGGCCTGGCCTACATGACCGGGCGGCCCGGCGACCCGCTGCGCGCGGGCTCCAGCGTGAACGACATCATGGGCGGTATGTTTGGCGCCATCGGGGTGATGGCGGCGTTGACGCAGCGTGCGCAGACCGGCAGGGGGCAAGAAGTGCAGGCCGCGCTGTTCGAGAACAACGTGTTCCTGGTCGCGCAGCACATGCTGCAGTATGCGATCACCGGCCAGCCGGCAGCGCCAATGCCCACACGCATTTCGCCCTGGGGCATTTACGACGTGTTCAGCGTCAAGGACGACGCGCAGATCTTTTTGGCGGTTGTGAGTGATACGCAGTGGGCAATCTTCTGCAAGGCCTTTGGTTTTGACGACTTTGCGGCGGACGATCAGCTGCGCGGCAACAACGACCGTGTGCGTGCGCGCGCATGGATGATGCCCCAGCTGCGCGAGCGTCTGAAGGCTTTCAGCGCGGACGAACTGTCGGCGCGTTTCGAATCGCTCGGCCTGCCGTTCGCGCCGATCACGCAGCCGCAGGAGCTGTTTGACGACCCGCATCTGAACCAGACCGGTGGCCTGGCCGCCATGACGCTACCCGATGGCCGCGCGACCAAGGTGGCGCTGCTGCCGCTGGCGATGGACGGCCAGCGGCTGGGGCTTCGGCGGGACCCGCCTAAACTGGGGGAGCACAGCGACGCGCTGTTGTCGTCCCTGGGTTATGACGTGGACCAGATTGCGAGAATGCGTGCAGAGGGAGTGGTGGCATAGGCAGAGATGGTGGGTCCACCGGTGTTTGCCATGCTCCTGATGATGACGTCCAAGCCGATCGTGCGACCTCAGCGCACGACAAACACCAAAGCGGTCCGGGCGGGCACGACGAAGCGGCCCTGGGCCGGCTCATAACGGGCCTGCTTGGCGACACGCTGGTCGGCCGCGCGTGCGGCGCGGTGCACCGGATGCAATTGGTAGTGTTTGCCACGTTCGGCGTCGATCACGAGTGTGTGCGGCACCTTGTCGACGTTGGCCAGATAAAGCAATTCGGAGAACTGCGCGCCGTCGTAACCCCGGCCATCCAGGTGCGCGGCCAGAAGGACCGGGTTTTGCGACGGGCCAGTGTTGTGGAACGTCAGGCGCTGCGCGATGTCCTGCGCGCTACGCAGCCGAAACAGCGTACTGCTGGACCTGATCTTGAGCAGGTCACGAAACTGATCGCGCGCCCAGGCAATCTCGCGCCGCGTCGGCTTGATCAGCGGATTGGCCAGAATCGGCCTCATCAGTGCCCAGTCTTTGCCATTGTCCTGTTCAGGTGGCAGACCGGTGGCGAAGTAGTTGTCAGCGTAGGTCCAATCGAGCCGATTGAACCAGTCGCCGGAGTCAAAACTGTTGCGGTCCAGCGACTTGGAGCGCAGCGTGTCGATGCCGGCGTGAAAGTAAGCCACGCCCTGACTAAACATATTGATGGCGGCGCCCAGCATTTGCACGCGGGCCCGGTCCTCCCGGCTGGTGGCGGGCGGCAGTTTGAAAGCGTTGATGTCAAACAGCGTCTGGTTGTCGTGGTTCTCCACGTAGTTGACGACTTCGGCAGGTTCGCGCGCATAACCGGCGCTCTGGCCGTTGTAGTCGATCTCGTGCAGGCGTTTGACGGCGCCACTGTGTGTGGTCAACGGGTAGTCGCGAACCGAGCCGGCCAGCCCCACACGCACCATGTCGGCCGTGCGCAGCAAGTCGCCGGGCGGTCGATCCGGTTTGGCGTGCGGATTGCGGTCGTACACCAGGCCATTGATGTAGCCTTGATTGGCCAGCAGCGCTTGGCCCTGGTCACTCGGCCCGCCGCCGCGCACCGCATCCCGCGCACGGTCGCTAAAGGTGCCGATGCCAGTGCCGCCCAGCGCCAACTGCGAGGCCTGCTCAAAGCGCGCGCCGTCGGCCACCTCGCCAAAGTTCCAGCCCTCGCCGATCAGTTGAACATCGCGGCCGACCGCGTGGCGCAGGGCCGCCTTCAACTCGACCATCGCCGCCTTGGGTTGATGGCCCATCAGGTCAAAGCGAAACGAGTCAATGGCGTAGTGTCTGGCCCACAACAGCACCGAGTCACGCATCAGCTTGGCCATCATCAGGTGCTCGGTGGCGGTGTTGTCGCAGCAGGTGGATTGCTCCACCTCGCCCTTGGCATTGAGCCGGTGGTAGTAGCCCGGCACGATGCGGTCCAGCACCGACTGAGGCTTCTGCCCGGACGCGGAGGTGTGGTTGTAGACCACGTCCATGCCTACCCGCAAACCGGCGTGGTGCAGCGCCATCACCATCTGGCGAAACTCGCGCACGCGGGTGGCACCGTTGGCCGCGTCGGTGGCGTAGCTGCCCTCGGGCGCGTTGAAGTGCAGCGGGTCGTAGCCCCAGTTGAAGCAGTCGCGCGCGGCGTCGGGCATCAGCCGCGCTTGTTGCGTCGGGGTATCCGGGCCGCCCGCCACGGAGGGCGACACACAGCCAGCCTCGGGAATCGAGGCCAAGTCAAACACCGGTAACAGGTGCACGTCGGTCAGGCCGGCTTTGGCCAAAGCCCTCAGGTGGCGCATGCCGTTCGACTGCTTTTGGGTAAAGGCCAAGTACTTGCCACGGTGCTCGGGGCGCACGCTGGTGTCGTTGATCGAAAAGTCGCGCACGTGCAACTCGTAGATCACCATGTCGGTCTGCGAGGCCAAGGGTTTGGGTCGCGCTGCCTGGTCCCAACCAGCGGGTTTGAGGGTGCCGTCGTCGAGATCGGCGACCAGGCTGCGTCGTGAATCGGTGGTCAGGCTCACGGAATACGGGTCGGTGACGCGGTTGCGCACCAGACCCACGCCGGGCACGAATACGTCCACCAGATAGGTGTAGTACTGGCCGGCATGGCTTGCGGCCTCGTCCAGCGTCCACACACCGGTGCGCTCGTCCCGGTGCATCGGTGTCATCGCCAACGCAGGGCTGCTGCCGCTGGCGTAGCGGCAGAGCGCAGCCGCCTGGGCCGTGGGCGCCCACAGCGCAAAGCGCGTCTGGCTCGCCGTCACGGCCACGCCCAGGTCACTGCCGGTCGCTGACTCGCCAAACAGGGCGTCGATCGCGGCGGCGGTCTGCACCCGTGTGGCCTGCAGCATCCGGCCCCGCTCGTCCTCCTGCACCAGCACCAGTTGGCCGGTGTGCAGCGCGCGCATGCGTGGGCGGTCTGCCGCTGCCAGCGCCAGGCGCACGCCCGGGCCCACGTGTTTGAACCGTGCGCTCAGGGACAACGACTGATCATCGTTGGCCACGGACAGCGGCAAGGCACCCTGCGCGCCCTGCACCGGCGCGCCCGCTTCCACCGCGATCTGCCCGACCTGCGAGTAATACAGCTTGAAAGCGCCTGTCGCCTGCACGCCAGGCCACTGCAGCACATCACCGCTAAGCCAGACCGCATGGGCAAGCAGGTCCGGCTGAGTGGGCATTGCCTGCAAGACGGTAGCGCTGTCTGCGCTGTCGCACACTGCTTTGGCGGGCAAAGCTGCGGCGGCGGGACCACTCAAAGACGCGGCGAGCAACAGCGTTGCGCCAGCCAGGCGCGCCAAGCAAGCGCTGGCCACGCGCAAACGACTTCTGATCGTGCCGGTTGTTTTCAACGTAACGCCCATTTTGACGTAGTATTGCTACAGATATTCGCACACCACTCGCTCATCATAGCTAGAATGACCATGGTTTAGGTGTTCTTTCAGAATTTCAATTGGTATTTTGACTACATCAATCTGATGAAATCCCTCCGTCACCTCCTCGCCCTGATGCTGCTCGCCAGTGGCCTTGTTGCACACAGTCAAACCTCCAATTCAAGCACCCCCAGCCTTGACCGTGTGGAGCCGCCCAACTGGTGGGTTGGCATGCAGCACAGCGGACTGCAACTCATGGTGCATGGACGCCAGATCGCCAAGCTGCGACCGGAACTCAGCCACCCCGGCGTAACGCTGCGCGGCGTGACCCGAGTTGAGAGCAGCAACTACCTTTTTCTCAACCTGGACATCGCACCCGACGCCGCTGCCGGCGAGTTCGAAATCCGGTTTCGCGATGAGCAAGGCGTGGCGCTGCGCCACCGCTACGCGCTGCACGCGCGAGCAGCGCTGTCTGCCCAGCGCCAAGGCTTCGGTCCCAAGGACGTGATCTATCTGCTGGTGCCGGACCGCTTCGCCAACGGCAACCCGGCCAATGACCACGTGCCGGCCCTTAGCGAAGGCGTGAACCGCGCCGACCCCGGCGCGCGCCACGGCGGCGACCTGCAGGGCATTGCCCAGCACCTGGACTACATCGCCGCAATGGGCTTCACGCAAATCTGGCCAACGCCTTTGACCGAAAACAACCAGCCCACCTATTCCTACCACGGCTACTCGACAACCGACCTATACCAAGTCGACGCTCGCTTTGGTCGCAACGAAGAGTACGCACGACTGGTTGCTACAGCCAGGAGCAAGGGCATTGGTTTCATCCAGGACATCGTGCTCAACCACATTGGCTCCGGGCACTGGTGGATGCGCGACCTGCCCTCTCGGGACTGGCTCAACCAATGGCGCACGTTCACCGAGACCAACCACAAACGCACCACCTTGCTGGACACCTACGCTGCGCCGAGCGACCGCAAGGGATTTACCGACGGCTGGTTTGTCAAGACCATGCCCGACCTGAACCAACGCAACCCACTGTTGGCCGAGTACCTGATTCAGAACAGCATCTGGTGGGTCGAGTACGCCGGGCTATCGGGCATTCGGGAAGATACTTTCTCTTACTCGGATCGCGCCTTTCTGTCACGGTGGGCGCAACGCGTCCTGCAGGAGTACCCCAAACTCAATATCGTGGGCGAGGAGATGACCGGCAGCCCAGCGCTGGTGGCCTACTGGCAGCGCGGCAAACGCAACCACGATGGCTTCGAGCCGAACATGCCCAGCATGATGGACTTTCCCTTGCTGTGGGCCATGCGCGACGGTCTGGCGGAGCCGGAAGACCCGCAAAACCATGGCACGGGCCTGGGCAGGCTGTATGAGCTGTTGGCGCATGACTTCCTGTACCCCGATCCCGGCAACCTGGTCACCTTCGACGGCAACCATGACACCAGTCGCTTGTTCTCAGTCTTGAATGGAGACGTGGCGCTGACGCGCATGGCGATGGTCTACCTGGCCACCATGCGCGGTATTCCGCAGTTCTTCTACGGCACCGAGGTGTTGATGAGCAGCCCCAAGCAGCGTGACGACGGCCTGGTGCGCGCCGACTTCCCCGGTGGCTGGCCGGGTGACCGCGTCAACGCGGTGACCGGCCAGGGGCTTACGACTGCACAACGCGACGCCCAGGAGTTCTTGCGCAAGTTGCTGACCTGGCGCAAGAGCGCGCCAGCTGTGCACACCGGAAAACTGATGCACTTCGCGCCGCAGCACGGCACCTATGTTTACTTCCGCTACAACGACTCGCAGAAGGTCATGGTGGTGCTGAACAAGAACGTCAGCGCCACCACGCTCGACACCACGCGTTTTGCCGACATGCTGGGCCCGCGTTCGTGGGGGCGTGATGTGATGGACCAGACGCGGCACGCGCTTGGGCAATCATTGCGGGTGCCCGCCCGTAGCGCCCTGGTGCTGGAGGTCAGTCCATGAGCGGCAGAAAAGACATCAGGCCGCAAGCGGATGATGCTGGTCGCGCCAGACGCTGAGCATCTCGCCGTACTCACCCAGCACGCGCGCAATTTCTGCGCTGTCGGAAATATGCAGCGCCGCGCGCAGCCGCGCCAGCTTGGAACGCTCGCTACGCAAACTGGCCAACAGGTCGATATCGGGCATCGGCGCGCCACACTCGTCGGCAATCATGCCGTTGTGAATGTCAATCCAATAGGCAAGGCAGTCTTTGGCCGCCTCAAAGGCGGAAATGTCGTCGGCGGTGGCTTGCATGGTTGAGTAGCTCTGGTAGTCTCAAAGGGGCCTAGCCCCGGCTGGTTGATGCCATCGTAACCGCAGCACGCGCAGCGATGATCGCTTGGTTACCAATAGTAGCGATTTTGTTTGCAGATTCCGTCAGGAACGGGGTGCACCGTGTCGGCCCACGCGGGCGCTGTCGCGTTGAGTATCGATCACCTTTAGGAGAAAACCCATGAATAGACTCGTTGCCCTGACGCTGGCTGCGCTTGCCGCCCTGCCGCTGTATGCCCAGACCAGCGTGGGCGTCAGCGTGCGCATCAATCAGCCCGGCGTGTATGGCCGGGTCGACTTCGGCAACGTGCCCCCGCCACCTGTGGTGTTCGCCGAGCCCATTCTGGTGGCACCACCCCCGCAAGTGGTGGTGCAGCAAGCCCCAATGTACCTGTACGTACCGCCAGGCCATCAGAAACACTGGGCCAAGCACTGCCACCGCTACCACGCCTGCGGACATCCGGTGTATTTCGTGCGGGAGGAATGGCTGCGTGAACGGTATGAGTCGCACCACCATGGCCGCAAGTGGCACCACCGTCACGGCCACGGTCGGCCGTAACACCTGTCGGGCGCAGTAGCTTGCCACGCCCCATGTTGCCGATGTGAAAGAATCGTCGCATGGATCAACTCCGCTGTCTTCGGGTTTTCACACACGTTGTGGCCGAGGGTAGCTTTGCAGGGGCTGCGCGGGCGCTGGACCTCGCCCCGGCGGTGGTCACCCGAGCCGTGTCGGACCTCGAAGACCACCTGGGGGTGAGGCTGCTGAATCGAACCACGCGCCGCCTGGCCCTGACAGAGATTGGCGAGGACTATCTTGACCGCGCCAGGCGGGTGCTGGCGGAGCTTGACGACGCCGACGCTCAGGCAAGCTCCGTCAACCGCGCACCCAGTGGGAAATTGCGCATTCTGTGCCCTCCGGCCTTTGCCACCCATCAACTGGTTGGACATCTGCCGGTCTTTTGCCAACGCTACCCGCGCATTCAACTGGAGCTGTCGGCCTGCGGCCCGGTTGCCGCTGCCGATGAAAACTACGATGTCTCGATCCTGTCCATCGGACAGCAAGCCTTGCAGGGCGACTTCGTGGTTCGGCAGTTGGCATCGTCGTCGTTTGTCATTTGCGCCGCGCCGGCCTACCTCAATCGCTGCGGGCGTCCGCAACAGCCGGACGATTTGCTTCTGCACGACGGATTGCTGCCAGACGTGGCCGCGGTGCGGCGTGAACTCACCCTGTTCAAAGAGGAGCCAAGCACTACCCAACGCACCCGGCAGGTGCTCAGCGTGGCCTTGCGCCCGCCAATCCTGTGCACCGGCCAACTCGAAGTACTCTACACCGCTGCCTTGGCTGGCATGGGGGTTGCTGGCTTGCCCACGTTCATGGTGGCGGGCGCGTTGCGCGATGGTCGTCTTGAACGCGTCCTGCCCGGGTGGCGTGGCGGCGCCTTGCAGATGTATGCCGCCATGCCAAGCCGCAAGCATGTGCCGGTGCGGACACGTGTCTTCATGGATTTTCTGGTTGAAGTCTTTGGCGGGAGCAAGGACGATCCCTGGTTGATACCTTGAATCACGGCGCAAGCACGGCCGCGTCAGCACCGCGCGTTGCCAGGTTGGCGCAAACCATCATTGCCAGAAGACACACCAACTGCAGATACGCAACCCCGCGCAGGTGGGTCAACTTCACAGGGCTCAAAGAGGGCAACCGTCCCTGCTTGAGCGGCGCACGCCAGCGCATCATTTCGAGCGTCGGGATCAAGGACAACACGCTCGCCACGCCATACAGCGCCAACTTGGCGATGAACGGTCCATTGTGAACGTAGTAGGCGGCTCCCTTTTCAAGGTACACCACGCGCACCAGGCCAACCAGCAATACCAGTGTGGCCACGGCCCCATTGAGCATGTCCGTAACGTGCAAGCGGCGCGCCACACACAAGTCAAACGGACGACTCCATAACGCGATGGACACCAGCGAACAGCCCAGGAGCATCAGCACGGCCACGTGGTGAAGGGCGGCAAACAGGATGGTCATGGTTCTTAATCCTCCAATCCAGGTTCATCGATAGGTGGCGGAAACTGGCGTGTACACCACGCGGGCATCCAGGTCCTTGAGCTTGCCCGCCACGCTCTCCATCGGGGGTACTCGCCCTTCATATCGGGCCACGGTCCTTGCGCTCGTGTCAAACACCACGCGCAGCGGCGCGACTGCCAGGCGAATCAGCAGGTTGCTGGGCGTGAGCGTGAAGGAGGTGTGCCCCTTGGCCTGCTTCTCGAGCTTCAGGTCGAATCCATAGGTGGTCTTGTCCTTGAGCACCAGCATGCGCACCGGCAGGGGTTGCCCCGGCCGTCAACGGGTCCCAGTTCTTGAGAATGAAGCCAAACAGCGAAGGCCCGCTGACCACCGGGTCGGCCACATCTTCCGACGCGGTGCTGACTGCCCCGTTGTGCTGGAGTTCATACTTCAGATGGCGCCCGTCTTGGCTGATCTCCACAACGCCGGTGAAGCCTGCTTGCAGGTTCGCCACCTCAAAGCGACGCAGCTCGTAGCTGGGCGAGACCAGGGACGACTCAGCAATGATCATGCGCCCGGCTTGATCGCTGGTGAGGTGGCTTGCGACCAATCCGCTGGGCGTGCTTAACACGCGTCGCTCGTACCGATAGAGCGGGGATCCCGCGGGCGTGTGCTGGGCGAAGGTATCGCCCCGGTAGATCAACGCCCCTACGGACTCAGGCGACAGACGTAGCGTCTCGAGATTGAGGGAGGTCGCTGGCCCTGCTTGCGCATGGGAAAAGGCGGTGCTCAAGCACCACGCGGCAAATGCCGCCTTGGTCAGGCGGCGAAGAGGGGCAGAAGTCATGTGCGGGCTCCAGTGCGGTTTGTCAGTTCGAATCGATGGCGCAACTGTATGCAGGCGGTCGCGCAAGAAACAGTAGCAAACCGCGAAGGCACTGTTGCTGGAAATGCAAGGGGCACCGGTGCCCAAATCTGCGTCAACCGTGCGGGATAGGGCCCGTCGGACAAGCGAAGAAGGGTTTGGGTTCCGACTGCCAACTCGATCGCCCGGTGCGTGCGCCCGCGCCGAATCAACTACCCGTCACATGCCGCACAATCCGCCGCCGCGTCGCCACCGCCGCGCACCCAACCCAGTCGCAGCCACTCGTCGGCCGCGTAGTTCGTAGTTAATAGGGCGCTTCGAAGTATCTTGAGCGCGCCAAGCCTGCAGTGGGGGGCGGGGAAAGATTTACGACGCCAACGCCATGGCAAGCTCAGTCAACAGCGCGCTGAATGAGTTGCAACGACCGATTGCCAAAGCCCTAAGGCGTTGTTAACGGCTGCGTGGAACCGCATAAAAGTGGCTGCCGAAGTGCGGTTTTGAGGGCTGCTGGAAAGCGCTCGTCCAAATGCGTGGTGCGTAGGTCGTGGGTAGAGCAATGCGCGAGCGCCGGTGCTGGGCGCTCGCTGGTCGATGCTGCGCCGATCAGAACGGCACGTCGGTTTCGTCGATGCCTGGCGAGCTGAAGTCTTTGGCGTCGTAGGTGCGGTCGTGTTTGAGGGCGCGCTGGATGTCTTTGCCATATTGACGCCAAATGACATCCATGAGGTCGTCCAGGATTTCATAGACAGCCATGGCTTGCTTGGGCGTCAATTCGCTGCAATACGGAGGTTCGGGGGATGGCCTTGGTGTTGGCAAGCCCCAGTTCTGCCAAGCCATATTCGCGCTGTTGGGCTCGCTGCGCTCTGGTTTTTCGCTTCATGACTTCTTGCCTTTGCGAGCGGCACGGCTGGCAGTCTTGTGCTCGGCTCGCGCCATGGCCTCCTTGAGGCGATAGGAGTCGCCCTGCAGCATCACGATCTCGCAGCGGTGCACCAAGCGGTCGATCAGCGAGACGACACAGGCGGCATTGGGGAAGACCTCGTGCCACTCCTTGAAGGCGCGGTTGGTCGTGATGATGGTGCTTTTGCGTTGGTAGCGCCGACTGATCAGCTCGAACAGCAGGTCGGCGAATCGGTTGGAGTAGGACAGGTAGCCCACCTCATCGATGACCAACAGGTCTGGCGCGCCATAGTGTTTGAGTCGCCGGCGCAGCGCCGAGTCGCTGTCAAGCGCTGTCAACTCGCCCAGCATATCGGTCGCACTGGTGAACAGCACGGTATGGCCCTGCACCAAGGCCTGGTGCGCCGATTGCACGCCAGCATGGTCTTGCCCAGGCCGTTGGTGCCCACCAGCATGACGTTGGTGGCGTCTGCCATGAAGGCCAGGCCCATCAAGTCCTGGACCGTCTCGCGGTCACAGCGCGTGGGCCAGCTCCAATCGAAGTCGGCCAGCGGCTTGAACGGCTGCAGATGCGCCGCGCGCATGCGTCGCTCCAGGCTGCGCTGGCCACGCAGTTGCTCCTCGCAATCGAGCAGCCGCACAACCCAGGCCAACTGAGTCGGCGTGGCGGCAAGACTGTCCCAGTGCGCCAGCAAGCCTGCCAGGCGTAGGGCCTTGGCGCGGGCCTGCAGATGGGTGGTGTTGGTGTTCATGTCGGATCACTCGTGTCGGTGTTGTCAGCGTTGTTGGTGTTGTCAGGGCTGACCGGCGTGGCCTGGGCTTGCAGCGCGTCATAGGCACCCAGGCCACGCGTTGGCACGTGCACGTCCAGAAGCTGCGCCCGCTCGGAGAGTTGGGGCACCACCAGTGGCGTGGCTTGGCGCAACTCACGCGCATGCTCCAAGGCGTGGCGCACCGCGTTGGGATGTGGCACATCGCGACGCAAGGCCTCCAGCACCGCCTCCTGCATGGCCGCGCCACCGTAGTGCTCCAGGTATTCGGTGAGGGTGCGTGTAATCGAGGCCAGGTGGTAGCCCGCAGCGGCGGCGCGAGCCAACAATTGAGCCATGGCCGGCACGGCCTGGCTCAAGCGGTCCACGCCACTGTGCTGGCGCGCGCGACTCTTGTGTTCCTTCAAAGGCTTGGACGTGGGCTGCAATTTCCACCTGCGCGCCCTTGTCGTAACTGCGCGCGTGCTCGGCCAAAACGGCGCCACCGTCCAGAATGCGAACCCTGTGCGCACTGGCCAGCACGGTGAGGCTGCGCCGCACATGGGTGTGGGGATCGAGTAGTCGTTCAGATCGAAACGCACATAGGGTGTCTTGCCCGAATGGACCTCCACGCGTTCTTCCAGCGGGTAGGGGTTTGGCGGCATAGCCATCAGGCTTGGGCGCTCGTTGTCGAATGCCGCGCCCACCGTCAATTGGGCACCTTCGGGCCAAGGTCGATCTGATGCCGCTGCCTCACACCAGATCTTGGCCTGGGTGTTGAGATCGTCCACATCGGCAAACACGCGAGCGGCAAAGAAGTTGTCGCGGATGTAGCGAATCGAACGTTCCACGCGGCCCTTCTCGTTTCCGCGTGCCAGCGCCACGGGACGCGGCTCAAAGCGGTAGTGCGCACAAAAGGCCAGGTACTGCGGATTGAACCGGATGGCCTCTCCCATGCGCTCGAGCACGGCGCTCTTGAGGTTGTCGCTCAGTATCACGCGCGGAACACCTCCCCAGGCCTCAAAGGCCAGCACCTGGCCACCCAGGAAACTGTCCATGCGCGCGTTCAGGCTGAAGTGCAGAAAGATGCGCCGCGAATAGGACAGCGTCATGACAAAAGGGCCATCAAGGTCGCTCGGCACGGCCAATGCGCCGATGGCCAAAGTGGGCCCAGTCGACCTGGGCCTGCTCGCCAGGCAGGGTGCGGAGGCGCAGGTAGGCCTCGGGCTCGCGCCGTGGGCGCAGGCTGGCCAGCGGGTGACGAAAGTGCGAGCTGCTTCCCGTGTAGCCTCGCTCTTGGAGCAGGACGTGCAGGCGGCTGGCCCTCAGGCTGGGGTACTTGCTCAGGGTCTCGGTGATGAAGGGCAGATACAGATCGATTTGGCGCGCTCTGGGGTGCGCGCACCACCACGCTGGCCGCGCTGAGCACGCGCGTGACCGTGTCGCGATGCAGATGGAGTTGGCGTGCGATGGTGCCCACGCGCCAGTGCTCGGCTTGGTATAGGCGCAGGATTTGGGTGCGAAGTTCAATGGAAATGGTCATGACTCAGGCACTCGGTGGCGGCGGTAGTGACGCAAGAAGTCGCGGCGCAGTTGGGTTGGAATGGCCGCGCCGCAGAAATGACAGCGGCATGGGGCAGGCGCTGCCACGGCCACGGCAGCAATGGGCATGGGTAGTGAAACGCAGGGCAAAGAAGTGCATGTCGGCGTGGTGGTTTGAGAGGCCGCCAGTACATCATTGCCCCCCGGTTCTTAGGAACCCTGATGCGTCACTTTATTTGCACGAGCGCCGCGCCGTGCGCCAGCGGCGCATGCGCTGGGCGTGTTTATGGCGGCCCACACTACCACGCTGATAGCGTTTACCGGCCTCACGCTGCAAGCGCCGGCGTGTGCGTTCAGAGCAGCCGCCAGCACAGTAACGTTGGCCTCGGTCGCAGTGGCCGCACACCACAACCTGTGCACGGCAGCAGGCACACAAAACATGCGCTGGTTGTTCGCAAGCAGCCTCCGACATGGGCACCTCCGCCAGACCGGAAGGTGCTGCTGGACGAACTTCGTCCCGAAGTGCCACAATCACGTCGCACTCGTGTCACGCACAGTGAAGGGCGCAGCGGGTCGGAACAAACTTCCACGTCAGGGCCGCCGCTGCGCCCGCCTACTCCTCGGCATGGTCGTTATTACAGCGCACCAGCCCATGGCGCATCACAAACCCAAACTCAAACGCCGCAACCAGGGTAGTGGCCGCGGGCCACTACCCTGGTTGATCGATCAGACCATCAGGCGTGGGAAAACGCTGCTCGCAGCCAGAAAAGCGCGTTTCTCGACAGTCGTTGACAGCGCGAGGCACTCAGTGGTTTACTGGCGCTTGAGGTGCCGATGCAGGTTCTGCTTTTGGCTTGGCAACGGCTTTTGCCGGTGCCCGAGGGTCAATCTTGTCATAGCAAACCTTGCGACAGAACTCCGCATCGTCACGCTCTCCCATGCAAAACTTGTAGCAGCGTTTGGGCTCGCCCGCGTCGCCTTGAGCTTGGGCAGCGAAACTGCACGCGATTGCAAACAGAGCCACAAGTGATTTCTTCATATCAGAGAAAAAAGTTAAAGTTGAAAATCGGAAAGAGCAATTTCTTGCTGCTCTACTTTTTCATAGAAACAAGGGACTGTTGATATTGTTCAAACCGGAAACCGACGATCAATCGATCTTTAAATACCAAAACCGGTACACCTTTTTCTTCCAGCAGCGCAAACACTTCTCGCGCTTCAGGCGATTGATCTACCAAACGATCATTGAAGGCAATGCCGCCCCTGAAGGTAAGCGCGCGCCGACTGACAGTGCTGGCAAGTCGTTGTGCCATACAAAGTAACGGCGTACGGCTGGTCGCTCACATGGCGTGAAAAATCTCCGCGTCGCTCGTTCCCGCGCCAATCGTCATAGATGCGTGGAATCTGGCTACCGAGTAGGCCAGCAACGGCAGCAACAACTACCATCGCCACCCCGTCGCGCGACAGATTTTTGGCTTTTGAGTTCACTCAATTCTTCCTTTGAACTTGCGTTGACATCAAAGCTTAGTACTGAACTGCACACTGACTGCAGAATATCTCCGCGCCTCAGTCACTAGCCGAATGGTCTCAGCCGGCAATGTGTACTCGTCAATTTGCGTGGCGGTGGTTGGCAACAAATTTCTGACCTTGAAGATCAACCGCTGGCCAGTGGCAAAGGTCCAACTCGCGGATGCACTCTGTTCACTGCGCCGCGCAAACGCCATACGGTGGTTGTCCCCCACTCTCGCCAAGAATGACGGAGACCAATTACCATCCAAGTCAAATTTCAACGGCGCATTCTTTAGGGTATAGCTTGCACCCAGTTTGGCGCGCCACGGGGGTTGATTGTCCAGCCGGTTGTCCGGACCAACGATGCTGGCGATTCGCGACCTGGCAACACTCAAACTTCCACGGATGGAGAGACTGGGCGCGTCCTTCCCAAGGAAGTCCTTCATTGCCAATGCAGCCTCAATGTTGAGACCACTCGCACGCGCTTTGCCCAAATTGACGGGTCGCGCCACATAGCGCTGAGTCGTGGACCACGGCACACTTTCCAAGGCAATTTCAGTACCATTCTTGTTGTCGATCGCACGACTGAACACTTCCAAGTCGATTTGGCTATCGTTGCCAAATCCGTGTTCATAAGACAAATTGAGCCCTAAGGCACTTTCGGGCCTTAGGGCGGAGTTACCGGCACTGTCGAAAGTGTCGATGTTATTGGCAACACAATTGCCACTGGCCCCACAGGGTGCCAGCGAATTGATTTGCGGCCGCAACGCCAGACTTCCAACTTCAAGCGCCCTAAAACTCTTGGCAATACTGAGGCGCCATTGGCGCAGATCATCATCTCCAATGTTCTTGGACAAGTGCAATGACGGTGACCAGATCAAAAAGCTTGGCGGCTCTTAAACTCGCCCTCGATTACCTCGTACCGCTTTGACTCCACTGCAATGCCGACATTTAACGCGATCGATTCGCTCAGGCGTTGCTCATTTTGCATAGGCATTCAACGTCTGACTGCCGGTACGCCGCCAACTTCAAAACCAATGCAGCGCTACTCGGAATGCCATTGGTACGGCTATCAACTCCTCGTCACCTCGGGCAATCGCGGCAGACACCCCGAACCGTACCTCATGCTTCTCCGCAACTTGCGCCTTATAGACAACACCGAGCGCGTGCGACGCTTGTACAGAAGACTCACCAGCATAGAGGGTCAGTTTTTTTGGAACTGATGCAGAGTCGACCCGTGTGGAGGAACGGCCAAAGTGAACAATATTGGAGTTCCACTTGAGATCCCATTGGCTGCGCTCATCTGGCGTGTAAGACCAATTCGCGGGTAAGGACACAAAGGTAAGGCCCCCTGTTAGGTCATAGCTCGCATCAACCAGTGTCAATCCGCCACCGCTGTCGCGGCGATCCGTTCCCTCATTGAACTCGTGCAGTCGCGCAAGAGAGGGCGAGAAGTTGAAAGACTCACGCTCCGACGGCTTCCATTCAAACGACAAGGAAATATCTGCGCCTCGTTTGCGAGTCCGCCCTGCTGCGCTGCCCTGCCACTGTTCCCAAGACTTGCCCGCTTTCTAGGACCGTTTGAGTCAACCGCTCCTCTTTGGGGCTCGGGACTTCACTCGCCGAGATTTGCACGCCAAAACGCCATGGCGAGTCCTCAGTGGTTTGATTCAGCGACAAAGCAAAGGTCTCTCCAAGGTACCCGTCTTCTGCTCTACCCTCCAGTCGCAAACTCGAACTGGTCTTGCGCTCCGCCTTGCGGGTTATGACGTTAATAGTGCCCGCGATTCCGAACGGTCCATATTCAGCCACATTCGATTTGATGATTTCAATCTTCTCCACGCGAACCAAGTTCATGTCCAAGGACTTGCCTGCGACCGGCGGCTCACCATCCACCAGTATTTGCGTGTAGCCCGGCAATCCCAGCAGACCTATACGCCCGTCTGAACCGACAGAAACGGCGGGCTCCCTGCGCAGTAGTTCTTCCACGCTGCTGGCACCGCTGTCTTCAATTCGCCTGCGACCAATGATGATCTTGCCAGCGATAAATTCGCGACGCTCTTGTGTGTCAGTCGGCGTGGTACCAACGATTGTCTGCATAGGTAGTTTGGTAAGGGGTTGTGCTTGCGCGAAACAGTTTGGGGAGCCAATCGCTAGCAAAGATAACCAATGACAGTAAACAAACGCTGGCCGTTTCACATTCTCTCCGTTCAGCAAATTGGGCTCCCAGCACAATTCGGCTGGACGAACGACTTCGCCCAGCCGTTCAGGTGTACTTTTTAAACGAAACCACAAACGATTTTGCACTGCGACCAAGAGATATTGGCATCAACACAACGCTTGGCGCAAGACAAGTCTTGTGCGGCGAAAGCCGCGGTGGCAGAAAACGCCATCGGTCGCCGTGCTGGCGGCACAACTGCGCGCTCAATACAACTTGCGCCTACCCGATGCAATTCAATTGGCGACAGCGCTGGACGTTGGCGCTACCGCTTTCGTGACTCATGACCGGGACTTTTCACGCGTCACCGGCATTGACATCTTGACGGGACCGTGAGCGCTTGGGCGCTAATCCAGCGTTCGACCGGAGAGCTTTGCGCGAGTTCGGGCGGGGTTCTGGCGGCTGTCAAGCACGCCCACTACCGTGGCAACGCCATCAGCGACACGGTAGTAGATGGAAAACGGAAATCGCCGCCCGGTCGTGCGATGAAGACCACGCACGAGTTTTGGATGAATGCCGCCATAAAGACCGAGGGAGTCAATATCAGCATACAAGCTATCCAAAAAGTATCCGCCCAAGCCTGCTTGCTGCGATTCGTAAAACTCGAAGCCATCAAGCAAGTCTTTCTCAGCGCTCGAACTCAGCGCTACCTTCATTGGTCATGTCGAGCGAGTTGCTCGGCGTGCTGGCGAATACGTTGTTTGGCATCCTCCCAAGGACTGGCCACCTGCTGACCTGCGTCCAGCGCATCGAGGCGGTTGCTCAGTTCCTCCTCATGCCAGGCCGGCACCGCGTTTTCCAGCGTCTGATCGCGACACAGGGAATCCCATAGCACCTCCATGGCAAGTAGACGATCGGCCAAAGGCAAGGCAACAAGTTCGGCGGTTTGCATAGGGGCTCCAGTCATTGGCCGCAGTAGACACAACTGATGAAATGACATGGTAGCAAACATCCGCAATTTGCGGAACGCACACATTCCCACTCGCTCAAATCGCAATTCGGTGTGCGGTGGCGATTGAGGCCTATGACATCAGCAGATACCATGCAAATCGCATCACAGGAAACACGACGATTGGACCGCCTACCCACACAATTAGCACCAGAGCCACTATCCCGCCCCGGGTGGAGCGACCGCCAGTCTCATACATGCATACACCGCAAAACGGGCACACATGCTGATTGACGTCATATCTGAAGCTGCTCAGGAACGCCTGCCGTCTCGAAAGCCGGGGCACGACCTGTCTTCCACAGTTCGGGCATTGAATATTGTCCATTTCTTGCTCCCATCCCACTTCACGCTGGAGAATTGGCAACTGATCAAAGTTACGACGATAGGGGGTGTCCCGCTTGGCAGCCTGGAAGGCGGCGACGCCGCGACCGAGTTGGATCAATGCCAACCTACGGCCCGAACGGGTTAACTCCCGCCAAACCCGGGCTTTGCTTCCTCGCCTGCGCCTCCTCCAACAACTTGACGGCTTCGATGAAGTTTGTTCCTGGCGGGACGGCAATCACAGTGGGCACTGAATTGGCACTCACATCCGCATCGTGCACCACAGGCTTCACGGCGGAAACCGGCCTGTCGGAGACTAAAGGCGAGCTGCCAGTTGGTGCGCGCGCTGCATCCTCAACATCGAGGCGCACCACACGCGGCGGACTGGTCTGCTGCGGCAGGGGTTGCGCTGCAATCTGTGCTTGCGTTGGATCGAGATCATCCCAAATTGTCCAGTGGCTCGCTGTGATCGCCGCCACAGCAACTACGACAACCACCCACGCGCAGCGGCGCGACTGCCAGGCGAATCAGCAGGTTGCTGGGCGTGAGCGTGAAGGAGGTGTGCCCCTTGGCCTGCTTCTCGAGCTTCAGGTCGAATCCATAGGTGGTCTTGTCCTTGAGCACCAGCATGCGCACCGGCAGGGTTGCCCCGGCCGTCAACGGGTCCCAGTTCTTGAGAATGAAGCCAAACAGCGAAGGCCCGCTGACCACCGGGTCGGCCACATCTTCCGACGCGGTGCTGACTGCCCCGTTGTGCTGGAGTTCATACTTCAGATGGCGCCCGTCTTGGCTGATCTCCACAACGCCGGTGAAGCCGGCTTGCAGGTTCGCCACCTCAAAGCGACGCAGCTCGTTGCTGGGCGAGACCAGGGACGACTCAGCAATGATCATGCGCCCGCCTTGATCGCTCGTGAGGTGGCTTGCGACCAACCCGCTGGGCGTACTCAGCACGCGTCGCTCGTAGCGATAGAGCGGGGATCCCGCGGGCGTGTGCTGGGCAAAGGTATCGCCCCGGTAAATCAACGCCCCTGCGGACTCAGGCGACAGACGTAGCGTCTCGAGATTGAGGTTGGCCGCTGGCCCTGCTTGCGCATGGGAAAAGGCGGCGCTCAAGCACCACGCGGCAAATGCCGCCATGGTCAGGCGGCGAACAGGGGCAAAAATCATGTGCGGGCTCCAGTACGGTTTGACCGTTCGAATCGATGGCGCAACTGTATGCAGGCGGTCGCGCAAGAAACAGTGGCAAACCGCGAAGGCACTGTTGCTGGAAATGCAAGGGTCATCGCGGACCAAGGTTGCGCCAACAGTGCGGGATAGGGCCCGTCGGACAAGCGAAGAAGGGTTTGGGTTCCGACTGCCAACTCGATCGCCCGGTGCGTGCGCCCGCGCCGAATCAACTACCCCGTCACCTGCCGCACAATCCTGCGTCGCGTCGCCACCGCCGCGGGCACCCAGCCGAGCCTAAGCCAGCGTGCGGCCATGATCAGGCCGCGCAGCCACTCGTCAGCGGCGTAGGCGATCCACACGCCCACCAGGCCGAGCTGGAAGTAGACGCCCAGCAACCATGAGCCACCGGCCATCACCAGCAACATCGATAGGGCGCCCGCCATCACCGGAAAGCGCGCATCCCCGGTGGCGCGCAAGGCGTTGATCACCACCACGTTGCAAGTGCGGCCGGGCTCCAGCAACACGGTCAGCCACAACAAGGTGCTGGCACTGGCGATGATGGCCGGGTCATTGGTGAACAGGCGTAGCGTCCATGGCGCCGTGACGGCCGCCAGCAAGGCGATGCAGGTAGACACGCCCAGCCCCACCGCCAGGCATTTACGCACCAGACGGTTGGCCTCATGCAGGTGACCGGCGCCAATCAGGTGGCCGACCAGGATCTCGCACGCAAAGCCCAGTGCCACGCAAAACAGCACAATCACATTCATCACCTGCGAGGCATAGCTGTGGGTGGCGAGCTGTGGCACACCCAGGCCGGCCACCACCGTCATCGACATCAGCATGGCGACACGGTACGCCACGTTTTCAGCCGCACCCGGCAGTCCGATATGCAGCACCGGGGCCAACTGCGCCCAAGGCACAGTCCACCAGTCACGCCAACGCGGCACCAGCGCCAGGCGCCAGCGCCACAGCACCAGATGCACCCACAACCCAAGGACGCGACTGATGGCCATCGCCAACGCGAAGCCCGCCAGCCCCAGGGCCGGGATGGGACCGATCCCGCGCATCAGCGGCACACACAACAGCAGGTGCACGATGTGCATCAGCAGGATGTTGAACATGGTCTCGCGCGGACGCAGGTGGGCGCGCATCACAGCCGACATGCTGGCGTTCCACGCGTCCAGCGCAAGCGCCAACGCCAACATTTGCAAATAGGGCTGAGCCAACGCATGCACCGCCGCGGGCGCGTTCAACCACGACAACAGCGGGCCTGCGCCAAAGAACACCACCAGGCCGGTACCCAGGCCCAACCAGGTGCTGGCGCCTAGGGCAGCGCGCGCGGTGCGTTCGGCGCCCAGCCGATCGCCGGCGCCCAGGCTTTGGGTGACCACCACACTCACGCCCATGCTGACGATGCGAAACAGCAGGAAGAAGGTGGCAAACACATGGTTGGACAGCGCAAAGCCCGCCGACGCCGTGTCCGATACTTGTGAGGCCAACGACAGCCCCAACAGGCCCACGCCAAAGCCAAGCAGAAGTTCGGCCAGCAGTGGCCAGGCGATGGCGAGCAGCTTTGGGCGTGCGCGAATACGCGGCCGACTGAATGCAGGCTCAGTCATGGCGCGCGCCGCCTGCAGCGTCGGCCGGATCAAGGCGGAGCCGCAACGTCAATTAGTTCGCTTTCCCGACATCAGCTCAAAAGGTCCGCGGCCACTGGCCGCCGAAATGAGGCCCAGCACGCGTGCCGGCTCGGCGCCCAGCATCTCCGCACGAACTCGCCAGCCCCAATTGCCGCCGCAAGTGCCGGGCACATTCATGCGGTGCCGGCCATCCAGCCCCAGCACATCCTGCAGCGGAAAGACCGCCTGACGCGCGACCGAGTTGCAGGCGGCGCGGATCATGGCCCAATGAATGTCATGCTCGGTCGCGGCCAGGTAGGCTCCGGCGTAGGCACGCTCGCGGTCAGTGGCGCTGTGCCACCAGCCCTTGACGGTGTCGTTGTCATGGGTGCCGGTATAGACGAAACTCGGCGGCGTGTAGTTGTGCGGCAAGAACTCATGTGTCCCGTCGCCACCAAACGCGAACTGCAGGATCTTCATGCCAGGAAAGCCGCATCCATCGCGCAGCGCGATCACATCCGGCGTTATCAGGCCCAAGTCCTCGGCAACGATCGGCAAGGTGCCCAGGGCCCGCGCAATTGCATCAAACAAGGGCTTGCCAGGGCCGGGTTGCCAAGTACCTTCCTTGGCCGTGGGGCAAGTCGCCGGGATCTCCCAATAGCCGGCGAAGCCGCGAAAGTGATCGATGCGGAACACATCGGCGTGGTCCAGCGCGCGGCGTACGCGCGCCGTCCACCAGGCAAAGTCCTCGGCCGCCATGCGGTCCCAACGGTACAAGGGGTTGCCCCAGCGCTGGCCGTCGGGCCCCATGTCATCGGGCGGCACGCCGGCCACCACCGTGGGCTGGAACTGGTCATCAAGGCAGTACAGATCGGGCCGCGCCCAGCAATCCACGCTGTGGTGCGCGATGAAGATCGGCAGGTCGCCCATGAGTGCCACGCCCCTGGCGTTGGCGTAGACCTTGAGCGCGGCGGCCTGTGTGTCGAAACACCATTGCACAAACTTCCAGTAACGCATCTCCTGCATGTGCTGTCGCCGCGCGGTCTCCATGGCCTGCGCGTCGCGTTTTCGCAGCGACGCATCCCACTGCCACCACGGTTGCCCCTGGTGTACGGTCTCCAAGGCCATGAACAGCGCGTAATCGTCCAGCCACTCGTCACGCTGAATGCACCAAGTCTCGAAACTGGCTCGCGCTTGGCTGTCGGCACTGGCAAAAAAGCCCTGCGACGCGGCGCGCAACTGAGCCATGCGCCAAGGCACCACCTTGGAAAAGTCCACTTTGTCGGCGTCGAAGCCCTCGGCTGGTAGCGTCGGGCTCGCCAACCACCCCGCCTGCACCAGCGGTTCGAGCGCCACCATCAAGGGACTGCCGGCAAACGCCGAGACGCTCTGATACGGCGAATCGCCCGGGCCGATCGGCGTCATGGGCAGAAGCTGCCAGATGCGCTGGCCGGCGCTGACCAGCCAATCCACAAAGCGGTAGGCGTCCGGTCCAAAGTCACCAACGCCGTGCGGGCCGGGCAGGGAAGTGATGTGCAACAAAACGCCGGCACTGCGCTGCTGAAGATCGATCATGGTCAAGCTCTCATCCAGGGTTGAAAATTCGTCGCCGGGCAGTTTGTGTTCGAACTGCTGGCGCAAGACGCTCAAGTCGGAGTGCATCGCAGCACCGTCAGCGTATGGGGGCCCAGCAGCAAATGGTCGCAGACCAGACCTCTTGCGCCGGGCTCGGCAGCGCTGCTGTCCAGGGCCACTTGCCAGTTCCCCGCGGGCAGTGCAAACCGGGTTGACGCCTGGGCCGGGTTGAACAGCAGCAGACAACGCGTTGCCTCACCAGGTCCGGCGACGCTCCCTTGCAGCAAACAGCCCAGGGCACGCTGGCTCGGGTCATGCCAGTCGTCGACAGCCATCGCGCCGCCGTCGGCGCGCAACCAGCTCACATCACACCTGCTGTCGCCAGCCAGCGGCGACTGCCAGGCGTCGCGACGCAGCACGGGCTCGCTACGGCGCAGCGCTGTCAAGTGAGCCACTAACGCGGTGAAGTCGTCTTGCGCATGCGCCCAGTCCAGCCAGCCGGTGGGGTTGTCCTGGCAATAGGCGTTGTTGTTGCCCTGCTGGCTGTGGCCGAATTCGTCGCCGGCACACAACATGGGTGTGCCTTGGGCCAGCAAGAGTGTGGCCATCATGGCACGGCGCACGCGCTCGCGCCGCTCGGCAATAGCGGGGTCGTCGGTGGGGCCTTCACAGCCGAAGTTGGCACACAGCTCGTCATCGCGACCGTCTCGGTTGTGCTCGCCATTGGCGTGGTTGTGTTTGGTGCTGTAGCTGACGACGTCGGCCAAGGTGTAGCCGTCGTGCACACTCAGAAAATTGATCGACGCGCTGGGCAGTCGCTGCGAGTGGTGAAACAGGTCACTGGACGCGGTAAAGCGCCGCGCCAGCTCGCCACGCGTCACGCCGCTGCCCAGCCAGTAGCCGCGCACGGCGTCGCGGAACTTGTCGTTCCACTCCATGAAGCGCCCCGGAAAGCGCCCCAACTGGTATCCGCGCGGCCCGCCATCCCAAGGCTCTGCAATCAAGTGAACCTGCGCCAGCACCGGGTCTTGGCGCAACGCGGTGAAGAAGGCCGCGTCCGACTGGTAGCCCAGATCGGTGCGGCCCAAGACCGGCGCCAGGTCAAACCTGAAGCCGTCCACCCCCATCACCTGGACCCAGTAGCGCAGCGAGTCCAACACAAACTGCGTCACCTGGGGATGTGCCACATTGACCGTGTTGCCGCAGCCGGTGAGGTTTTCGCAACGCCCGGGGTCGTCGCTCACATGGCGGTACCAGGTGGCGTTGTCCAGACCACGAAAACTCAGGCACGGCCCCTGCTCGCTGCCTTCGGGCGTGTGGTTGTAGACCACGTCCAGCACCACCTCCAGGCCATTGGCGTGCAGCGTGGTCACCATCTCGCGGAACTCGGCCAGCATCGCACTCGGGTCGTCGCGTTGCGTCGCCAAACGCGGATCGGGGCAGAAGAAGCCCAGCGTGTTGTAGCCCCAGTAGTTGCACAGGCTCTTGGCCGCGAGCGCCGGCTCGTCGATGCAGTACTGCACTGGCAACAGCGACAGCGTGGTGACGCCAAGGCGTTTGAAGTGGGCAATGCTGGCGGGGTGCGCCAGGGCTGCATAGCTGCCGCGCAGCGCCTCGGGCATACCCGGCATCAACTGGCTGAAGCCCTTGACATGCAACTCGTACAAGACCAATTCAGAGGCCGCGTGGCGCGGTCGGTTGAAGCAAGCCGCTGACACCCGGTCCGGCCCCGCCACGCGTGCCTTTAGCGCATACGGGCCGTTGTCGCGCGTGTCGTAGGAGAGCGTGCCCAGCGGGTGATCCAGGGTGTAGGCGTGGTGCTCGGCGCGCCATTCGAAACGGCCGACGATCTGGCGCGCGTACGGGTCTAGCAACAGCTTGTTGGGGTTGAAGCAGTGCCCTTCTTGCGGCTGATAGGGGCCGTGGGCGCGCAGACCATACACCAGACCGGCGCTCGCGCCCGGCAGGAAACCATGGAACACGCCGTCATGCGGTCCGAACAGACTGAAGCGCTGCAACTCCTGTTGACCGTTCGCGTCGAACACACAGACTTCGATGCGCTCGGCGTGTCGCGAGAAGACCGCAAAGTTGACGCCGTCATCGCGTACCTGCGCGCCCATGGGCTCGGTGCGGCCGGGTCGCATGTCGGCTGAGTAAAGGGGGTGGGAGTTGGACATGTTGAAGCCCGTCACTGTGGCACCAGAAACAGCGTGGCCAGAGGCGGCAGGGTGAGTGTGATGGATTGTGCTTGCGCCTGCGCGGCTATGGATTGCACCACCAAACTTGAAGCCGAGTTGCCCAGGCCGGTCCCGCCATACGACGCGGCGTTGGTATTGAGCGCTTCGCGCCACGCCCGGGCGCCGGCCGGTACGCCCAGCCGAAAGCCGTCTCGCGGCACCGGCGTGAAGTTGCACACCACCACCATCATGGCGTCTGCCTTGTCACGGCGCAGCCAGGCCAGCACCGACAGTTCGGCCTGGTCAGACAGCAACCACGCAAAGCCAGCTGCATCGCCATCGAGCTGATGCAAGGCTGGGTGCTGGCGGTACAGCGCGTTGAGATCACGCACCAGTTTCTGCACGCCCTGGTGGGGCGTTTCCTGCAGCAGGTCCCAAGGCAATGGCGTGCCATGGTTCCACTCGCTGCGCTGCGCAAACTCCTGGCCCATGAACAGCAGCTTCTTGCCGGGGTGTCCCCACATGAAACCGTAGTAGGCGCGCAGGTTGGCAAACTTCTGCCAGTCCTGGCCAGGCATCTTGCCCAACATCGAGCCCTTGCCGTGCACCACCTCGTCGTGCGACAGGGCCAGCACAAAGTGCTCGCTAAATGCATAGACCAAGCCAAAGGTCATTTTGTCGTGGTGCCAGCGGCGGTGAACCGGGTCCTCGCGCATGTACTGCAAGGTGTCGTTCATCCAGCCCATGTTCCACTTGAACTGAAAACCCAAGCCGCCCGCCTCAAGCGGTGCCGAGACGCCGGGAAAGGTGGATGACTCCTCGGCCACGATCATGGCGCCCGGCGCGTGCTGGCGCAGCGTCGCGTTGAGCTGGCGCAGCAGGCCAATCGCCTCCAGGTTTTCACGCCCGCCCTGCGCGTTGGGAATCCATTCACCGCTGGCTCGTGAGTAGTCGCGGTACAGCATGGACGCCACGGCATCGACGCGCAGGCCGTCCACACCAAACTGCTCCAACCAGTACAGCGCATTGCCGACCAGGAAGTTGCGCACCTGCGGCTTGGCAAAGTCGTAGATCAGCGTGCCCCAATCGCAATGCAGCCCTTCTCGCGGGTCGCTGTATTCGTACAAGGCCTCGCCGTCGAACCTGGCCGGGCCATGCTCGTCCATGGGAAAGTGCGCCGGCACCCAATCGAGCAACACGCCCAGGCCGAGCTGGTGACAGGTCCGTACAAATCGATGCAGGCCTGCGCTCGATCCAAAGCGCGCGCTCACCGCGTGCAAGCCAAGTGCCTGGTAACCCCAGGAGCCGTCAAACGGGTGTTCACTCACCGGCAACAGCTCGATGTGGGTGAAACCCAGGTCGGCTGCGTAGGCTGGCAAAGTGTCAGCGAGTTCGTCCCAGTTCAAGAAGCCACCATCCGCATTGCGCCGCCACGAGCCCGGATGCACCTCGTAGATCGAGATCGGCGCATCGGTCCGATTGGCGGCAACTCGTTCGGGCGATAACTTCTTGCGCGGGCCGAGCTTGGCCACCCGGCTGGCGGTGGCGGGTCGCAGTTCCGCTGCCAAACCATACGGATCGGCCTTGAGCGCCAGGCGTTGCCCGTCGCCGCCGGTGATCTCAAACTTGTACAGATCGCCCACGCCCAGGCGCGGCACAAACAACACCCACACGCCCGCTTCGGTGTGCAAGCGCATCGCATGCTCGCGCCCGTTCCATTGGTTGAAGTCACCCACCACCGCCACCGCTTGCGCGCGCGGCGCCCACACCGCAAAGCGCACACCATCCACACCCGCCTGGCGCGCCGGGTGTGCGCCCAACACCGTGTAGGGCCGCAAATGCGAACCCTCAGCCAGGTCCAGCAGGTCGCGCGGCGCGATATTGGGGGTATTAGGGGTCAGGGTATTGGGGGTCATAACCCCACTTCGTTTAAGCCCAAGGCGCTGCGCTGGCATGGTCGTCCTAGCGCTGTTCGCCAACATGAGAACGTCCAGTAGGCACCTGCCGCGAGCGGATCGGCGAGATTGGGATGACGTGGTACTGCGTGCTGCGGCTGTCCCCCGGCCTGCGGCCTCCTCCTTGATGCCTCCGCACGCAGCACCCCATCGTCCCAATCGTGCGAGCGGATGGGTATTCCAACGGGACCCCACCACCCTTTGCCCGCGAGGGCGCTGGGCTGGATGGCGCAGAAAAATACAGGAGGAGGCCGAGGGCCGGGGGACATTTGCGGAGCCGACCAGCCCAGCGTCCACGGCCCACACAGACCCGGTCCCTGGTTCTTGACTGATGTCCCTTACCTTCAACCGGTGGACAGGCGTGATGCAACGCGACCATGAACAGAAAACGCTTCAGTGTGTGACAGTCCTACCCCAGAGGCTCTTCACCTCACGCCACCGCTGCGGCAGACCAAACGCGGTCCACGTACTGCGCGATGGTGTGGTCGGACGAAAACTCACCCATGGCGGCCACATTGAGCAAGGCACGCTCGGCCCAGGCGGCGGGCTGGGCAAACAGGGCATCGACCTTGGACTGGGCCGCCACATAACTGGCGAAGTCGGCCATCAGCAGGTAGTGGTCGCGCCCCAGCAGGCTTTGCACCAGGGGCTTGTAACGCTGGACGTTGCCCAGCGAGAAATCCCCGGCCCCGATGGCATGCATGACCCGTTGGAGCTGACGGTTCTCTTCCACATACAGGCGCGGGTCGTAGCCCAGCTCGCGCACGCGCTGCGCCTCATGGGTGCGCAAGCCAAAGACAAACATATTGTCGGCGCCCATGGCTTGCGCCATCTCGATGTTGGCGCCGTCCCAGGTGCCGATGGTCAGTGCGCCGTTGAGGGCGAACTTCATGTTGCCGGTACCGGAGGCCTCGGTCCCTGCGGTGGAAATCTGCTCGCTCAGGTCCGCCGCCGGCATGATCAGCTCGGCCAGGCTGACGCCGTAGTTGGGTATGAACACGAGCTTGAGGCGATCGGCCACGCGTGGGTCGTGGTTGACCACGCGGGCCACATCGTGCGCCAGCTCGATGATGAGTTTGGCCTGCTGGTAGGCACTGGCCGCCTTGCCGGCAATCACCACCGTGCGCGGCACCCAGTTGGCCGCGGGGTCGTCCAAAATGGCCTGGTAACGCGCCACCACGTGCAGGATGTTGAGCAGCTGGCGCTTGTACTCGTGGATGCGTTTGGTTTGCACATCAAACAGACTGGTCGGGTCCAACACCAGACCCAGGTCACGTCGAATACGCGCCGCCAGTCGCTCCTTGTTATGGCGCTTCACGGCCAGAAGCTCGGCCTGCAAACTGGCATCACCCGCCAGCGGGCGCAGCGCCGCCAGGCCGGACAGGTTGCGCCGCCAACCGGTGCCAATGCGCGCATCGAGCAAGCTCGACAAACCAGGATTGGCCTGCATCAACCAGCGCCTGGGCGTCACGCCGTTGGTGACGTTGTGAAAGCGTTGCGGGAACAGTTTGGCGTAGTCGGCAAAGATGGTTTGCACCATCAGCTCGGAATGCAGCGCCGAGACACCATTGACCTTGTGTGAGGCCACAATGGCCAGCGCCGCCATGCGCACGCGCCGCTCACCGGTCTCGTCAATCAAGGACACTCGCGCCGCCATCGCATCGTCGCCGGGATGCTGTTGGCTCACCAGGGTCAGAAAGCGGTGGTTGATCTCGAAAACAAGCTCCAGATGACGTGGCAATAGAGCCTGCATCAGCGCCACCGGCCACGTCTCCAGTGCCTCGGGCATCAGGGTATGGTTGGTATACGACACCGCTTGCTGGGTGATGCGCCAGGCGCGCTCCCAGGTCAGGCCATGCTCGTCGAGCAGGAGGCGCATCAACTCGATGGGCGCCAGCGCGGGGTGGGTGTCGTTCAGATGGATCGCGTTACGCAGCCCCAGGTCGTCCAGGCTGGGGCGTTCGCGCAGATGGCGGGCCACGATGTCCTGCATGGAGGCGCTCACCAAGAAGGCCTCCTGCTTGAGGCGCAACGCGCGCCCGGCGGCCGTACTGTCATCCGGGTACAACACCCAGTTCAGCGCGTCCGCATCCACCCGATGGCGCGCCGCCTGCACATAGTCACCAGCGCAGAATGCGGCGAAGTCAATCGGTCGCTCAGCGCTGGCCTGCCATTGGCGCAGCGTCGCGACCCGTTCGCGGTGGTGGGCAGGCACCACAAAATCAAATGCCTGCGCCACCAGCCACTCGGTCGGTACCCAGCGCCGGGCACCGCCTTCGGTCTCGACCCGGCCGCCCAGGCCAACCCGGTAAGCCAGCTCCGGGCGAGCGATTTCCCAGGGGTTGCCCTGGCGCATCCAGTCGTCGGGCGATTCCACCTGTTTGCCGTCCTGAATCTGCTGCGCAAACATGCCATATTGGTAACGCAAACCGTACCCAAAGGATGGCAGCCCCAGCTCGGCAAACGAGTCCAGAAAACACGCCGCCAAGCGACCCAAGCCGCCGTTGCCCAAGGCGGCATCGTTTTCTTGTTCCAGTACGTCGGACAGCTGCAACCCGGATCCGGCCAGGGCCTCACGCGCCGAGGCGTCAAGGCCCAGCGCCGCCAGCGCGTTGCCCAGAGCCCGACCCATCAGAAACTCCATTGAAAGGTAGTGCACGCGGCGGGACCGACTGGCGCGCTCGGCCTGACTATCTTCACGCTGGGTAGTGGCCCAGCGCTGCGCCAGCAGCTCGCGGCAGGCGTGGGCGGCGGCGCGCAGGCACGCATCAAGGGTGATGTTATTGGGGTGTTGATCAAGTTCGCTGGCCAGCGCCTCCTTGAAGCGAAGCTGCAAGGCTGCCGGCACACTGACGGGCAAAACGGCGCTGCCGTCGGTGGCGTGTTCGGTAGCGCGGGTGACGGGCTGATTGGGTGCTGCGGCAGGGTTAGTGGCGATGGTCATCGTGTCGAGCCCAGGCGGGCAGAGGGTTACAGGGCCAGCGCCGATCTGCTCCGGACAGTCCGGCACAACAGCGCGCGATTGAATTGTAGTTTAAGTACACATCGGACTGCAACGAGCGATCTGACATAATAGGGATTACACCAGTACTCGTCATTTTTTTCCTAGTTACGATGTTGTAACACTACATAGTGACCTATACTTCGCCCCTCATGGGGCATTTGGAGCTTTGACGTGGCGGATGTGAAACTGGTGGGTGTCAGCAAATCCTTTGGCGAGACCAATATCCTGCACGGCGTGGACCTGGAGATCAAAGACGGCGAGTTCATGGTCTTCGTCGGCCCCTCGGGCTGCGGCAAGTCAACGCTGCTGCGTGTGATCGCCGGTCTGGAAGACATCACCGCCGGCGAGCTGACAATTGGCGGCAAGCGCGTCAACGACGTGCCGCCGGCCGAACGTGGCATCGCCATGGTGTTCCAGTCCTATGCGTTGTACCCGCATATGAACTTGTTTGACAACATGGCCTTTGGCCTGAAGCTGGCCAAGGTTTCGCCCGATGAGATCAAGCACCTGGTGCACCACGCCGCCAAGATCCTCAACATCGAGCATCTGTTGGACCGCAGACCCAAGGACTTGTCGGGTGGCCAGCGTCAGCGCGTGGCCATTGGTCGCGCCATCGTGCGCAAACCCGAGGTGTTTTTGTTTGACGAGCCCTTGTCGAACCTGGACGCCGCTCTGCGCGTTCGCATGCGCTACGAGTTCGCCAGACTGCACCAGGACCTCAAGACCACCATGGTCTACGTCACGCACGACCAGGTCGAAGCCATGACCCTGGCCGATCGGATCGTTGTGCTGTCGGCGGGCAAGATCGAACAGGTCGGCTCTCCCCTGGAGCTCTACGACCACCCAGACAATCTGTTCGTGGCGGGGTTCATTGGCTCACCGCGCATGAACTTCATCGCCGCCGAGCTGAGCCACATCGACGCTGGCTGCGCCACCGTCGTGCTTGCCTCAGGCGAGTCGATTCAATGCCAGGTTGACGCCAGCGCAGCACGCGCGGGCGACAAGGTCACCTTGGGTATACGGCCCGAGCACTTTCGCACCAAAGGTGCGGCCAACCGGATTGGCACCACGGTGACCTTCGTCGAGTCGCTGGGCAGCTCCACACATGCCTACTGCGCCTTGCCTGGCGCCGAGGAGGCCCTGACCTGTGAACTCGACGACCACACGGATCTGCGCCATGGCGAGACGCTCACGCTAAGTGCGCCTGCGTCCTTGTGTTACCTGTTCGACGCCACCGGCAAGGCGTTTACGCGGCTGGAGCCGACCGTGCGCCAGCGTGCACATTGAGACCCGGCACTCGGAAGCCCGCATCGTGTCTGCATGCCACCTTCATCCATCTCGGCCACGCCTCGGGCTGAGCGTGTTGGTGTTGGCCCTCTGCGCCACGCCAATGACGACCCAGGCCAGGCAAGAGCTCAAGCTACTGGTCTGGATCAACGCCGACAAGGGCTACAACGGCCTGCAGAAAGTTGGCGACGCGTTCGCCAAGGTCTCGGGAGTGCAGGTCACCGTGCAACACCCGGAAGCGGCCACCGACAAGTTCCAACAAGCCGCTGGTGCCGGCAAAGGCCCAGACATCTTTTGCTGGCCACACGACCGCGTGGGGGAGTGGGCCAAGTCGGGCCTGCTCAGCGCGGTGAGCCCCAGCCGACGGGTGCGCGAGGCGATTGAAGACACCGCCTGGAGCGCCTTCACCTACCAGGGCAAGACCTGGGGTTATCCGATCGCCATCGAGGCCAACGGGCTGATCTACAACAAGGCCCTGGTGCCGACGCCTCCGGCCACGTTTGACGAGGTCATCAAACTCGACCAGGCTTTGATGGCCCAGGGCAAGAAGGCCATTCTGTGGGACTTCAACAAGTCCTTCTTCACTTGGCCAATGTTGGCCGGCCCTGGCGGCTACGTGTTTGGGCGCGACGCCAAGGGTGAACTCGATCCGCGCCAGGTCGGCATCAACAGCCCCGGCGCGATCCAGGGCGCGCAGGTCCTGGCATCCTTGGTCAACCAGGGGCAGATGCCCAAGGGCGCGCGCTACGCCGAGATGGAGGCCGGCTTTGCACGCGGCGAAATCGCCATGATGATCTCTGGCCCCTGGGCCTGGGACAACGCCAAACGCAGCAAAATTGACTTTGGCGTGGCCGCCATCCCCGCCATTGGCAAGCACGCCGCCAAACCCTTTGTGGGCGTGCTGGGCTGTGTGATCTCAGCGCCCAGCAAAGTCAAGGATCTGGCCCGCGAGTTCATCGAAAACCACCTGCTGCAAGTCGACAGCCTGAAGACCATCAACGCCGACGTGCCACTGGGCGTGCCCGCCAACAAGGCCTATTACGCCGAGCTGGCGTCCGACCCCGCCATTCGTGCCACCATGGACAACGCACGACGTGGTGAGCCCATCCCCAACATCCCCGAGATGGGGCGCTTCTTCACCGCCATGGACGCCGCGCTGGAGGCCATCACCAATGGCCAGCAAACACCGAAGCAGGCGCTGGACGGCGCGGCCGCCCGCATGCTCGTGAAATGACCTCCCCCATGGCAAGCCTGAACACATTCGCATGGGGCCGCTGGCTCAAGTGGCCCTTCATGGCCGTGGTGGCGCTGGTCGGCCTGTCGCTGGTGACGGCCATCTACACCGCCGGTCAACCCCTGTGGGCCATGCTGGTGCTGGCCTTGGTATCGCTGGGCTGTTACGTCTACCTGTCCAAACCGACGCAGGCTTACCGCTATCTGTTCCCCGGTCTGGCAGCGATGCTGGTGTTTGTGGCGTTTCCGCTGGTCTACACCGCGCAGATTGGCTTCACCAATTATTCGTCCACCAATCTGTTGAGCCAGGAGCGCGTGCGCGCCTACCTGCTGGATCAGGCGTCGCCCGACGAGGCGCGTACCCGTGGCTTCACGCTGCACCCGGACGGCGCAGCCTATCGCATCGTGCTGGCGCCCACACCAGACCGCGCCGACGATGGCCCGTTGATCTCGGAGCCGCTCACCCTGCGCGACAAACGTAGCGACGCGCCCCTGGTGATGCAGACCCTGGCGCAAGGCAGCCCAGCGCTTTCCCAGGCCTTGCCGCTGATCGAAGTCCTGCAGCACCGCGATACGCTGCTGCAACTCAAACTGACGCTGCCCGATCAATCCGTGCTGAGTTATGCCGGTGTGCGTGAGTTCGGCCCCTTGAATCCGCTGTGGCGCGCCAATGCCGACGGCTCGCTCACGCTGCTGCAGACCAACACGGTCTACCAGCCCAACCCGGATACAGGCTTCTTTGAAAACAGCGCTGGCGAGCGCATGCAGCCCGGCTTCAAAGTGGGTGTGGGCCTGAGCAACTACACCCGCATGGTGAGTGACCCGGATTTTCGAGGGCCATTTCTGTCGATCTTCATCTGGACCGTGTTGTTCTCGGCGCTGACCGTGCTGTTCTCGCTGGCGCTGGGCCTGACGCTGGCGGTGGTGCTCAATTGGGAGAGCCTGCGTTTTCGCACCGCCTACCGCACACTGCTGTTCCTGCCCTACGCGGTGCCGGGCTTCATATCGATCTTGGTCTTCAAGGGCTTGTTCAACCAGAACTTCGGCGAGATCAACGCGATCCTGGATGCCCTGTTCGGCATCAAGCCGGCCTGGTTTGCCGACCCACTGCTGGCCAAGACCATGCTGCTGCTGGTCAACACCTGGCTCGGTTACCCCTACATCATGGTGTTGTGCGCCGGCCTCATCAAGGCGATCCCGGCCGATTTGTACGAAGCCTCGGCGATTGCTGGCGCCACGCCGCTGACAAACTTCTTCAAGATCACCGCGCCGCTAATCATCAAGCCGCTGACCCCCTTGCTGATCTCGGCATTTGCGTTCAACTTCAACAACTTCGTATTGATCGCCCTGCTGACCAATGGCCGACCGGACTACCTCAACACCAAGGTACCCGCTGGCACCACCGACATCCTGGTGTCTTATACCTACCGCATCGCGTTCCAGGATTCGGGCCAGAACTTCGGCCTGGCGGCAGCCATCTCGACCGTGATCTTCTTCATGGTCGCCCTGCTGTCGCTGGCCAACCTGCGGCTGGCACGGGTTAAAACCAGCAAGTAGGAGTCCGCTTCATGGCCATCGTTACCGGTAAGAACCAACGTTGGCGCGTCTGGGGCGCGCACGTCGGCCTGTGTCTGCTGATTGCCGTTACCCTGTTCCCACTGATGGCGGTGGTATCGATCTCGCTGCGCCCCGGCAACTTTTCGACCGGCAGCCTGATCCCCAGCGAGATTAGCTTTGAGCACTGGAAGCTGGCGCTGGGCATGCCGGTCATGGGCCCAGACGGCGCGATTGTGCAGCCACCGTTCCCGGTGCTGCGCTGGTTGTGGAACTCGATCAAGATTGCCAGCATATCGGCGCTGCTGATCGTGGCCATTTCGACCACCGCCGCCTATGCCTTTGCGCGCCTGAAGTTCCGCTTCAAATCGGCCCTGCTCGACAGCATGTTGCTGTTGCAGATGTTCCCTGCTGTGCTGGCGCTGGTGGCCATTTTTGCCATTTTCGAGGCGATCGGCAAGTTCATTCCCTGGCTGGGCATCGAGACCCATGGCGGCCTGGTGCTGGCCTACCTGGGCGGGGTGGCGATGCACATCTGGACCATCCGCGGCTACTTCGAAACGATTCCGGTCGAGATTGAAGAGTGCGCCAAGGTTGACGGCGCCACCCACTGGCAAACCTTCTGTTATGTGCTATTGCCGATGGCCGTGCCAATCCTGATGGTGGTGTTTGTGCTGGCCTTCATCGGCACCATCATCGAGTATCCGGTGGCCTCCATCCTGCTGCGCGAAGAGGCCAACCTGACCCTGGCCGTGGGCTCCAAGTTTTACCTCAACGACCAAAAGTTTCTGTGGGGCGACTTTGCCGCCGCGGCCGTGTTGTCGGGCTTGCCGATCACGCTGGTGTTTCTGGCCGCGCAGCGCTGGATCGTGTCGGGCCTGACGGCCGGTGGCGTGAAGGGTTGAGTCTTTGACAGATCGCTCGTTTAGCGACGCGAACCCCCTGCCCCATCTGCCAACATGGAAGACGAGCAGTTCGGCGTTACGTCCACCCCCAGCGGGAAGTAATAGTGCAATGGCCGACCGGCAAGACGCCGATCACCACGACGCAGCCAGACGTGCATCCCCTCCGCGGACAAACAGTGATCCACCTGCAATCGTCGCTCTCTATTGGGCCAGCTCAACACCAGACGATGCGCTGACACAACTCGAATACGCAAGTCGCCACGCACCGCCAGACCAATGAACCCCTGCTTGAGAACCGGCTCGAAGATCGCACCTTGTGCCACCGTCGGGGCGACTTCATCTCCCGACAGTTGCAGCACGCTGGATTCCGTCGGACCTCCTGCCTCCACACAACACTCGATCCGCGTAGCGGAAACTGTCGGCAAGCGAACGAACCGCCACGTCCCCGACGGCGTCCGCGCCGACGTCACCAACGATGCAAGACCGTCGGGTCGACGGGCGTCAAGTACCCCGACACGGTCAAAAACCCCATCCTTGACGGGTGCCGCGAAGACTGGTCCCGCGAGACACACAGCTACCAGCGCTGTGACAAGCGCCCTCCAGAGGCTGCAGTCAATGACCATCATCAGACCAATGAGGTGGATCCGAAGGCAGCTTTCGCACGCTGTAGGTTGCACCGAGTGCATGCAAATTCGCGGCGGAGTTCACGACAACGTCCTCTCCTGCAGCGTTCTTGAAGGTCTTTCCACTAAAGCCAGAGATGGTCATATCGATCGCGCGCCCTTCGGAATGCCGAGACGACAGGCCGGACGCCGTGCCCAAACCGGCAGAACTCGTGCGCCCCGTTGACGGTGCCATTGGCGTGCCGATGGACCCACTCAATATCAACACCAGCCATCGCTGGCACGGTCGCCGCGTCGCGATTCTCGTGTGCGATCTTCCACGCATAGTGCATCAGATAGGCCCGTTCAGGTGGACGAAGCGTCGCGGAGATGCCCGCGCCACCCCTGCGCGCCCCACAAGCGCAACGCTGGTCGAAAACTGGCCAGTTCGGCCCCCGCCCCCCCCCCCCCCCCCCCCCCCCCCCCCCCCCCCGCGAGACGCCCGCCCGGTGCCGCCGGGACCCTGGCTTTGCCCGGCGAATGTTAAGTCTGAGCATTCGAAGTCTTGGCATCTGGCGGAAATGAAACAGGGGCCCGCCCGTCGTGCTGGCAATCCTCGCGTGACGGCCGCACCCCCCGCCCCCGCGGCCAAACGCCTGGCCGTGCCTCAACGACGAGCGTGCAGCGAGCCCCCCCCCCCCCCCCCCCCCCCCCCCCCCCCCCCCCCCCCCCCCCCCCCCCCCCCCCCCCCCCCCGCTTTTGCCCCCCCCCCGGAACCCCCCGGCCCCCCCCCCGCCCACCGGCGCCGGTTGTGCTCTACAAGGTCGGCTACGGCATCGACGGCGTGCCAGACTGCATTCTTGGCCCCTGTGCCCTGCTTGAGCGCGGTGAGGTCATCACGGCCCTGCAAGACTGCGTTCGTACCGGCAAATTGCGGGTGGTCGCGTATTCGGGTGACAACGCGGAGCTGGACTGGGCGATCCAATCCCGGCGTTTCGGTTCGGTGCAGACCTCGATCAGCGTCTGCGATCAGGTCAACCTGTCGGCGCGTCTGCCTGCGCTTGCCCACGCTGGCATGGGAGTGATTGCCAAGCGGCCGCTCGCGGGCGCAGTGTGGCGTATGGCGATGCGGCCCCAGGCCGATGCCGAAGGCGCGTACTGGGACCGCTGGCAAGGCATGGGGTTGACACAGGCCCTTGCTGACACGGACTGGAATGACCTGGCGCTGCGCTTTACAGCACACCTGCCCGGTGTAGCCAGCAGCATTGTCGGGACCAGCAAACTGGCGCACTTTGAAGAGAACCTGGCGACCGTGGCGAAGGGGCCTTTGCCTGCGATGGACCAGCAGTTGATTCGGCAGGCCTTCTTGCAGCATGACAAGGGCTGGGGCGGTCTGATCTGAACCCGCGCGCTGGCGCAGAAAACGCGACTCGTCGGCCGCGGAGCCAACAAAAAACCCTTGTCAGCTTGTGGCTGACAAGGGCAAAGTCCTTGGAGAACGAAAATCTAGCCAACTGCGGACAGCGCCGATGGCGCGTCCCGCAAGGCCTTAGAACTTGTAGTTGGCACCGAACAAGACCGTACGACCGTACTTGATGTACTCCAGTGGCTGGTCCTTCGTGCCCGAGTAAGTCTGGTATGCCGCGTCGTTGAGGTTGTTGACCTGCAACACCAGGCCCAAGCCCTTCAGGCTGCCTTCGTTGAAGGTGTAGCCAACCTGGAAGTCGACGATGTTTTCGCCCACGACGTAGCGCAAGGTTCGGTTGGCAGCAAAGTTGGAAATCTCTCCCACGAAGTCCGAGCGTTTGCGCTGACTGATGCGGGTCGAAAAGCCGTCCTTCTCGTAGTAGACAGTCAGGTTGCTGACGTTCTTGGACAAGCCTGGCAGCGGAATGTCGCTACCCACGTTACTGCCTGGATCCTGGATCTTGATCTTACTGTCGGAGTTTGCGAAGCTTGCCGTGACGCCAAACCCGTTGAGCATGGGGGAGACCAGATTGAGCGGAAGCGAGGCCGACAGCTCGATCCCCTTGAGGGAACCGCCTTGCCCATTGAACGGCGCTTTGTAGGATCCCAGGTTTGTCTTGGCGATCGTGCCCGGCGTGAAGCGCGAGAAGTCGTAGTCGTTCTGGGTTTGCTCGTAGACGTAGCTCTTCAGGTCCTTATAGAAGGCCGCCACGGCGACATACGCTTTGGTACCGAAGTACTTCTCGTATGAGACATCGAATGCGTTGGCGCGCCACGGGTCCAGTTTTGCATTGCCACCGCTGCCACCCGGTTTGAAGGTGACGGGGTCAACGCCGAACTCAATGGCGGAGCTGAGCTGGTCCACACGGGGTCGCGCCACCTGCTTGGCCATGGCCATGCGCACGGTCTGATCGTTGGCCATGCCAAAGACCAGATTCATGCTGGGCAGGACATCGGTGTAGCTCTTGCCGTCGATGTTGGGCTTCATCTCGCTGCCCGCCGGTGCGGTGCCATCCCAGACGCGTGAATTCGAGGACTGATCGACCTGCTGAACCTGCACGCCAACATTGCCGCGCAGGCTGACCGATCCGAGCTGCGTGTCGATGTTGGCCTTGGCAAAGGTGGTCGTCACTTTTTCGTGGACCGTCCAGACTTTGCCGGCCTTCCAACCGGCATCGCTGTCAGTCGGGTTGAAGGTCATGTACTTGCCGACAACGCCGGGTACGTTCCACGCTGGTATGACACCGGTGCCGGAGAAACCCAAGTTAACAGGCGTGTACTGCAGGTCGCTTGAAATGGCGAAGTTGCTGCCAACTACGTTGATCGGCCCCTCGGGCTGGCGTTTGCCTTTCTCTCGCTCAGCGTAGTTCAAGCCCAGGTCGAGGTCGGAGAAGAAGCCGCCCATCGCACCCGGCAACGGCAGCGTGCCGACCAGCTTGAAGCCCTTCAATTCATCTTCCACCGTCGGACGCTTGCCCCAGCCCGAACCATAGATGGTGTTGCCCACGATGACCTGGGTGGGGTCACTGTAGTTCAGGCCCCCTTTGAGGAGCGGGAAACCGCCCGTGGCCCAGTTCAAGGTCAATGTATCGAGCTGCGCACCGCCTGTGGCCGAGCGAAGCTGTGCGTTGTTCTCCAGGCTGACTTCGTCACGTTTCGCTTTCGAGTAGCTCACGTCAGCCAACAAAGACCAGGAGCCCAGCTTGAACTTGTTGTTCCAGCCCAGCGCGTTGATCGTATCCTTGCGATCGCCATACATTCCGCGTACCAGCGGGTAGGCACCGGAGACGACCCCGCCCGTCAGAACATGATTGGCGTTGACGACTGCGCTGTCGTAGCCAAATGCGGGAGTGTTGCCTCCGTTCCAACCGCCGAGGTTGACTTCAAACTGATTGGCGGTTTCCTCGCGCTTGAACTTCGATGTGTAGAGGTCCAGCACGCTGGTCCACTCTTTGCTCGGACGCCATTCCACCACTGCCATCAAGCCGTCGCGCTCATTGGTACCACTGCGAGACAGTGACTTCATGCCATCCATGACTGAAGTCCCGGCGGGCACACCCGGGCGTGACTTCACCTCCCACGGGTCATACAGGCCGACCTGATGCTCCAGGATCGGCGACTCCAAGTGAGAGTAGCCCACGGCTACGCCCAATGTTCGATTGGCAAACTGATCGATGTAGCTGAAACTGAGGCGATTGCCGTTCGCAGATGTGTTAGCGGTTGACCCAAGGGAGTTCCGCTCGCCACGTGCGTTGAGGGTGACGGTGCGGCCAGGGAATGACAAAGGTCGAACGGTCTGCATGTCCATGGTGCCCGAGAGCCCCTGACCGATAAGCCCGGCGTCAGGCGTCTTGTAGATCGTCACACCGCTCAACAGTTCTGACGGGTACTGGTCGAACTCGACACTGCGGTTGTCGCCAGTGCTGACTTGCTCCCGACCATTGAGCAGGGTCGTCGCGAAATCAGGCGACAGGCCGCGAACGCTGATCACCTGGGCACGTCCGGCCACACGTTGGGCGGCCAAACCGGGCAATCGAGCGATCGACTCGCCGATGCTCACATCAGGCAGCTTGCCAATGTCTTCAGCCGAGATCGCTTCGACGATCGAGTCCGAGTTCTTCTTGACCGAGATCGCGTCCTCGATACCTTTGCGAATGCCGGTGATCACCACCGTCGAGAGGTTGGCGCTGGCGGGTTCGGCACCCGGTGCAGCTTGCTGCGCCTGGGAAGAAACCGAGACCAGCAGCATCACGGCGCACCCGGCGGCAACGGGCCCGAGCTTGAACAAGCGACGCTGTGACAAGGGCGTGTCGCAGCGCTGGGCAGGGGAAGTATTCATTTATGTGCTCCTAAAGCGGTCGAACCAACAAGTTCCTTTGGGAGGGGCCAAAGGCATCAGAAAACCAGGGCGCAGTCACCCGATCTCTTGTAGTAGTTTGTATCAAAACAAGAAATTCATCAACATAGGCACAAACCCTATTTCCGGATTTGAACTGTCGCCATTTCGCCAGAATATAGACACTGTTGATCGATTTACGCGGGTTTTGTTCGATGTGCTACGCCGCACCGTTGCTTGAGCGACATCGATGCGATTGGCGATTTGTAAGCAAACTACAGTTTATGGCTCCACTCAGAGTTCAATAAATAGAATTTGTGGAAGGAACCCAACAAATTGGCCACGTTTTTTGGGAGTTTTCCGTATTATGAAAACTACGATCGTGGTTTGACTAGATCAAACCGATCGCTGTCAGCCCGTTTCAGTCACCCACATTGATGTCATTAGTTATTTTTGCGCTGCGCTGCGCAGAGCATGCTGTAGACTTGGTGAGTTGTTTTACTACATTTAGCGACACCACAGAACCGATTCGGTGTCTACAAGGGGATCAGGATGAGTCACGGTTATCCGAGGCTATTGGGAGACATTGGCGGGACCAACGCGCGCTGGGCCTGGCAAGGCGCGCCCGGGGCGCCGTTGCAGGATGTCTCGGTGACGGCATGCGAAGCCAGCACGTCACTCTATGAGGCCGCCACAAGCTATCTCTCGGCGCGCGGGGGCGAGGCACCCAGGAGCGCGTGCATCGGCGTGGCAACAGCCATCACCGGTGACGACATCGTGTTCACCAACAGCACGTGGTCCTTTTCGGTTGCCGCGCTCAAGCAGGCGTTGGGCGTTGAGCGTTGTCTGGTGATCAACGACTTCACCGCCCTGGCGATGAGCCTGCCTGCGCTTGGCGCCAATGAGTTGCGTGCCATCGGTGGTGGGCAAGCGGTACGCGGCGCTCCCATCGCCTTGCTTGGCCCCGGCACGGGCCTGGGCGTGTCAGGCTTGCTGACCAGTCCGACGGGTGAATGCTCCGCGCTCAGTGGCGAGGGCGGTCACGTGACGCTGGCACCCGCCAACGAGCTGGAGAGCGAGTTGCTGCGCTGCCTGCGTGCGCGCCACGGGCACGTCAGCGCCGAACGCGTGCTGTCTGGCTTTGGCTTGGTCAACCTGTACCAGGCCAGTTGCGACCTGCTGGGCCACACGCTGCGCGATCTGCAAGCTGCCGATATCACCCAGGCCGCCATGGGGCAAAGCGACAGCGCTTGCCAGCAGGCGGTCAGCCTGTTTGCCAGTTTCCTGGGCAACGTCGCCGGCAACCTGGCCTTGACCCTTGGTGCGCGCGGGGGCGTCTACATTGGCGGAGGCATCGTGCCGCGCCTGGGTGAGGTGTTTGACGCAGCGCTGTTTCGCCAACGCTTCGAAGAAAAGGGACGTTTCCAGTCCTATCTGGCGGCCATTCCGACCTGGGTCATCACGGCGAGCACGCCCGCACTGCTGGGCGCTTCGCGCGCGCTCGACGATATTGCCGCACCGTGATGCGGATTTGGCCAGGGCCGGGCGCCGTCACGGTGCGACACTGCGCGCGGTGGCCAGCCTGGCACTAGACCGCCAGTGTCAGGCCAGGACGCTCGACACTGGCAACTTTCGGCGTGGCAGTCGCACCAAACTGGATGTCGCCGGTAAGCTGGCCGCCCTCTTCGATCACCACCTTGCCATAACGCACCTTGCCATGCACGCGACCGGTGCCGAAGATCATCAGCTTCTGGCGCACCGTCAGGTTACCTTCGAACTGGCCATGAATCTCGGCGATGTCAATCTCGGCCGAGCCCTTGAAGGCGCCCCGCTCGGAGATCTGCATCACCCGCGAATCCATGGTGGCTTCGACCAGACCTTCAACCACCAGTGTGTCGCAGTCGGTGATCTCCACCCCTTTGAGTTTGATGTTGGGCCCAACGGTAAGCTTGCTGCCGCCCTCCTTTACCGGCGGAAGTTGAGTCGGCGCCGGGGCAGCCGTATTGGCGACGTGCTGAGTCGCCAGTTGATTGGCGGCAACGTTGGCATGCGCACCAGGCGCTGCCGAGCCGGGCCGCACGGAAGCGAGCTCGGGCTCGCGCTTGTTGAAAAACTGAGTCGTGATGGCCATGTGCTCTCCTTGAAAAGCTCATCCTATCGGCACCGCGCAATAAAGTCCGCCCCAACTTTGCAAGAACGGTAACAAGATGATGGCTGCGGTATCCTCACCCCTGGCAGCACCGCGTCGGCGCGGGGGTTGCCCGCATGCCCCCGCCATGTGTAGCCGCTGAGAAACCGGAGCCAGCCTTGTCCCTACCGCCATTCGAAAGCCCTCGACTGCTCGCCGACATCGGCGGCACCTACGCACGCTTCACGCTGGAGATGGCGCCGGGCGAGTTCGCGCACACGCGATCGCTGCGCTGCGCCGAACACGCCGACTTTCACGCCGCCGTGTCGGCATTTCTGTCGGGCCTGTCCGACCTTGGGCTGGCACCCATCAAGAACGGCGCCGTCGCCATCGCCAACCCGGTCGCCGGTGACTCGGTACGCATGACCAACTACCACTGGCAGTTCTCGATCGAGGCGATGCGCGAGCGCTTGCAGTTCGATCACCTGATGGTGGTCAACGATTTCACCGCCCTGGCCATGGCACTGCCAAGCCTGCTGCCAACGCAAAGGCGACAGGTTGGTGGCGGCGCAGCGGTTGCGCGCAGTGTCATCGGTCTGATTGGTGCAGGCAGCGGCCTGGGTGTGTCGGGTCTGATCCCGGCCGACAATGGCTGGATTGCTTTGGGTACGGAGGGTGGTCACACCAGCTTTTCGCCGCGCGACGCACGCGAGGTGGCAATTCTGCAATACGCCTGGCGCCACCATCCCCATGTGTCGTTCGAACGCTTGCTATCTGGCCCCGGCATCGAGTTGACCTACCGCGCGCTGCGCGAGCAGGCGGGCAAAGCCGATCTGGCGCTCGAAGCACCCGAGATCACGCAGCACGCCCTGGACGGCAGTGACCCGCTGTGCGTGGCCACCCTGGAGGCGTTCTGCGCCATGCTGGGCACCGCCGCGGCCAACCTGGCGGTGACGCAAGGCGCCTTTGGTGGCATCTACATTGGCGGCGGCATTGTGCCCAAGCTGGGCGACTTCTTCGACCGCTCCATGTTTCGCCACCGCTTTGAGGACAAGGGGCGCTTCAGCGAGTACATGCGCGGCATCCCAACCTATGTGATCACTTCACCGGAGGCCACCTTTGTCGGTGCCTCCATCATCCTGGCCGCTCAGCTGCGTGGCCTGGACTCCGCCGAGGGCTCGGCCATCCTGAGCCAGATCAAGCGCGCGTTGAGCAGCCTTTCACCCGCCGAGCAGCGCGTCGCCAACCACGTGTTGGCACACCCTCGCTCGGCCCTGAACGACCCGATTGCGCAGATTGCCCGTGCCGCCGACGTGAGCCAACCAACCGTCATCCGCTTTTGCCGCACCCTGGGCTGCGAGGGCCTGTCTGACTTCAAGTTGCGCCTGGCCTCGGGCCTCACGGGCACCATGCCCATCACCCACACCCAGGTGACGGGTGAAGACTCCATGCTTGAGCTCGGCGTCAAGGTTCTGGGCAACACCGCTTCTGCCATCCTGCAGGTACGCGACCACCTCAACCGCGACGGCATCGATCGCGCCGTGGCCCTGCTGTGCGCTGCTGAGCGCATTGAGTTCTACGCCCTGGGTCAATACGGCGTGGTGGCCGACGACGCGCAGTTCAAGTTTCTGCGCATCGGCATGTCGGCCAACTCCTGCACCGACCCTCACTTGCAACAGCTTGCCGCGAATGTGCTACGCCCCGGCGTGGTGGCGGTAATCCTGTGCAGCGGGCAAGACTCGGCGCACCTGCAGAGCGTGGCCGAGCGCGCACGAGAGCGCGGCGCCACGGTGGTCGCGATCACGGAAAGCCACTCTCCGCTGGCGCGCAAGGCGGACGTCTCACTCATCATCGACCACCTGGAGGACATGGCCACGCAGTTGCCCATGATCAGCCGGGTGCTGCACCTGTTAATGATCGACATCCTGGTGGTCGGTGTGACCATGCAGCGCGGCAGCACGCACGGCACCCCCACGACTGGCGCCCAAGAGCAGGACGGCAGCGCGCGCTGGGCGCAGCCGCTCGCCTCCCTGGGTCGGCGCAACAGCCCGGGGGTCAGCACCGCCAGCTTGTTGGCGCACCTCAGTTCGGGTTCGCGTTAGTGCAGTGTTGCGCGCTATCTGGAGCATATAACCGTGTCGATTGCCGGCAAGCCGTCAAGCGCAGTCGCACGACGATCTATGACAGACAAATCTCCGAAGCTACCAGTTGAACTCCAGTCTGCCCGTAGTTCGTTCGGGTCGCACACGCAGCTCGGGTGCGGGTACGCACAATCGGGCTACCGGCTCTGGCGTCGGGCGGCTGTCTGGTGCGGCCTTACCTCAAAACCAGGTGAAACCAGATTGTCGCCCCGCCGCCGCATGAGCGCTCTGACCGCCCCATGCGACTCGCCGACGAGGCTGGCCGGGGACCTTTGCGTACCCGCACCCCCCCCCCCCCCCCCCCCCCGGCGCCCCGCCCACCCGGCACGGGCTGCCCCTGCAAAATCTCCGGTTAGATTCATTCCATCAAGTGCGCAACACTGCGCTAGCGCCACAGCAAATTGGCTCAACGCCATTGGGTGTGTGGCCGCGCGCGCGCAGGACTTCACGCCACGTCGGTCAGCTGTCCGCCGACCGCCCACCGGGGCAAACCACCCAGCTGTCACGATTCGGTTATTCCAATCGAATGGTGTAAAGTAGTACTCCTTTACCATTAATGACGGCGCCCACCGCCAAGGAGACCCCCGGTGCAGAACTCCAAGGACACTTCGGCCACGCGCAAGGACATCGCTCACCTTGCCTCCGCCCTGTTTGACCAAGCCCACGCGCAGGGGCGGGCGGAACTGGACACCAGCGCACTGCAAGCCCTGCTCGGCGCGCTGGGCGCAGCCCTGCACCCGCCAATCGGCGCCGACCACAACCAACCGGTCATGCGCGTGGGCCTGGACCATACCCGCGAATTCGGTCTGGTGCTCTACGCCGGCCTGGGCGGACTCGATGCCCAGCTCGATGCGAGCCAGTTTCAGCCGGATCGGGCCTGTGTGCAGGCGTGTGCAGCACTGACCAGCGGTGCCGACTTCCTGAACCTGTTCCGACGCACCTTGGCCTACCAGAGGCTACTGCTGTGGCGCACGCAACAAGGCCTGGGCACGCCCGATGCAGCGCTGCGCGGCCTGTTTGCCGCGTTGCTGGCCCTGGCGCAGGACTTGAGCGCCCAACAGGCCAACCGGGGCTGGATGCTGCAGCGTATGGAAATCGACGGCTTGCACCTGGGCCCGGCGTTGAACGCAGGGCAGGCCCAATGCACGCTGGGCACGCCCTGTGCGCAGCGCCGGCCGCGGCCCATCCACAAGATCGAACAACTGATCCACCCACGCTCGATTGGCGTCATTGGTGTCTCGGGCAGCAGCATGAACTTTGGCCGCATCATCCTGCGCAACCTCATGGGCAGCGGCTACCCCAAGGAGCAGTTGCTCATCATCCGTCCCGAAGAAAGCGAGATTGATGGCGTGCGCTGCGTGCCCAACCTGCGCGCGTTGGCCGCACCGCTGGACTTGCTGATCGTGGCGATTGCCGCCAGCGCTGTGTACGAACTGGTGGACGAGATCATCGATACCAAGGCCGTCGCGGCCGTGATGCTGATTCCGGGCAGTCTGGGTGAAACCCAGGCCAGCCGCGAGCCTGCGGCCGCACTGGCCGCGCGCATCAACGCCGCGCACGGCCAGGACGGTGGCGGCCCGATCTTTCTGGGCGCCAACTGCCTGGGCGTGGTGTCACACCCCGGTCACTACGACTCCTGGTTCATTCCGCTGGAGCGGCTGCCCAAGCCGCAGAAGAAGGCCGAGCGCAATGCGGTCATGCTCAGCCAGAGCGGCGCCTTCATGATTACCCGCCTGAGCCAGAACCCGTGGCTGGACCCGCGCTACATGCTGGCACTGGGCAATCAGACCGACCTCACGCATGGCGACATGCTGAGCTACTTCGCGCAACGCGCCGAGATCGACACCATTGGCGTGTACGTCGAAGGTTTCAAGGACGGCGATGGTCACGACTTCGCCGTGGCCGTGCGCGAGGCGGTGCGCCGGGGCAAACAAGTGGTGGTGTACAAATCCGGGCGCACCGAGCCCGGCGCCGGTGGCGTGATGGGCCATACAGCCTCGGTCGCGGGCGAGCTGTCGGTGTTCGAGTCGGTGCTGCGCCACGCCGGCGCCATCGTGGCGCGCGACTTCAACGACTTTGATGATCTGTTCTACCTGGCCAGCACTCTGCACAACAAGGACATCCTCGGCAACCGCCTTGGCGCCATCAGCGGCGCCGGTTTCGAAGCGGTGGGCATGGCGGACAACATCCACGCAGGCAGCTTCTCCCTGCAGATGGGCACCCTGCAAGTCGGCACCGTCGAGCGCGTGCAAGCGATTCTGCAGGCCAAGCGGCTCGATGCATTGGTGGAAGTACGCAACCCGATCGACATCAACCCCGGCGCTGATGACGAGGCGCATCTGCAGATTGCCCAGGCGTTCATCGAGGACCCGAACATTGACGCGGTCGTGATCGGGCTCGACCCCACAGCGCCATCGGTGCGCGCGCTCGAAAAAAGCCAACTGCGCCCCGGCTTCGATTTGAGCGACCCCAAAAGCACGGTGCACCTGATGCCACCGCTGGTGCAGGCCTGCGCCAAGCCCATCATCGGCGTGATCGACGGCGGCAAACTGTACGACGCCATGGCCGAGCGGCTGATGGACCAGGGCGTGTGCGTCTTTCGCAATTGCGCGCGCGCCACGCAGGCGCTGGTGCGCTACACCGAGGCACGCCTGAACGCCGAGCGCATCCGCGCTGAGGCCCCGTCCCGCAGTTGACCCCCAACCTTGCGGGGCAGGCCACCGCCACGCGTAGTCGGCCACATCGGCCCGCACCCTGCCGTATGTCGGTCACTGTTCGCGCCGGCTGTGTGTCGTCGGCCCAGCAGGTTCAGCGCCTCACGGCAGCGGATCGGGGTCGGCGTCCCAGGTGGCCGACGGGCGTGGCGTGCGCGCCAACCATTCGTCCAAGGCCGCTACATGGCCGGATTCTTCGGCCGCGAACTCGGCGCCGAGGCGCTTGACCTCGGCATCGCTGGACTCGGCGCCAACGTCACGGTAGTACTCCATCGCGCGCAGCTCGTTTCCGCGCGCATAGCGCAGCGCATGGTAGGGCTCCATCAGGTAGTCGAAACCCTCTTCGCCACCCACCTCGGGCGGGCTGCGCCAGCGGTATTGCCAGGACTTGAGCTTGGGTAGCTCGGTGGCGCCGACGCGCGCGCGAATTTCATCGCGGTGCATCTCCGAGTAACGCACCATGTCGCGGAACACGGAGGCCACTGCGTTGTTCTGCTGTGCCTCCATCATGTCGGCCAGCTCCAGGTACCGGTCGGCGGCCTCCTGCTCCAACGCGACGGCGTGCGCCAGAAATTCTGGCAAGGTGTAGCTCATGCGAGTCTCCTTCAAGGGTTGGGTAAATTCAAAACGTGGTGGCGGGCACGCGCCAAAGCCCTTGCACGCCGGCTCAGGCGGACAGCTCCGCGTCGATCGCCTTGGCCTGCTCGCGCATGACCTTGGCAGCACGATCGCGTACGGCGCCAAAGCCACGCACTTGGTCGGGCAGTGCGGCCAGGCGCAACGCGGTGGCGTGATTGCTCAGGCTCAATGTCGGCAACAAGCTCGCAATCAGGGCTTCGTACTCGGCGGCCAAGGCGCGCTCTTGTCGACGCGCGGCGGACCAGCCAAACGGGTCCAGCAGTGTGCCGCGCACGCCGCGCAGACCCCGCCAACAGCTTGAATCCGACACGGGCTGACGGGCCAAAACGCCGCTTCGTTTGCGGACGCCCATCCAATCGCGGCTTGACCAGATACTCAGGCGCCAAGTGGTAATGCACCGTGTAATCACCGTCAAAACTCTCGTGCAGGTAACGCTCCAGGCTGCCGTTGCTGTAAAGCCGCGCCACCTCGTATTCGTCCTTGCACGCCAGCAGCTTGGCGAAATTCAGCGCCACCTGGCGTGTGAGTTCCAACGGCGCATGGGCGGGTAGCACCGCCTTCTCAGCCTCGCGCACCCGATCCACGAAGTTTTGGTAGCGCAGCGCCAGCGCTGCGCCCTGGTACTGCACCAGGCGCTGGCGCGCGGCTTGCACCAACGCATCAAGCTGCGCGGCATCGTTGGGTCGACTTGGCTCCGACGAAACGCCCAGCACCTTGTCGAGGGCGCCAGCATTGGCCGCCGCCAGTCGGCCGCAGCCAAATGCCAGCTTGTTGGCCGACACCGCCACACCATTGAGTTCCAGCGCCCGCATGATGGCCGCCTGCCCCACCGGCACCAGGCCGTGCTGCCAGGCAAAACCCAACAGCATCACGTTGGCGGTGAGGGTGTCGCCCAGCAGCCGCTCGGACAGGGCTTGCACGTCGCAACTGGCCACGGCGTCGCTGCCGATGGCGTAGCGGATCTTGTCGAGCAGGCCCTGAGTGTGCAGATCAGCATCGGGGTCGGACACGAAGGCCGAGGTGGGAATCTGGTGCAGGTTGGCCGCCACGCGCGTGCGGTCGCGGGTAGCGCATTGCAAGGCGTCGGGTGAGGCGCCGACCACCAGGTCACCCACGATCATGGCGTCGGCCTGTTGGGTATCGATGCGCGCCTGGTTGAGCAACTCTGGGCTTTGCGCCAGACGCACGAAGGCGATCACAGAGCCGCCCTTCTGGGCAAAGCCCATGAAGTCCAGCACCGATGCGCTCTTGCCCTCCAGGTGCGCGGCGGTCACGATCAGCGCGCCCACCGTAATGATGCCGGTGCCGCCCACGCCGGTGACGACCAGGTCATAGGGCGCATTCCACCGCCAAGGCGGTGGCTCGCTCACGGTGGCAATCGCCGCTTGCAGCGCCTCGTTGGCCAGGCCAGCACCCACCTTCTTGCGCAGGCTGGCGCCTTCGACCGTGACCATCGCCGGGCACGTGGCTTGCAGGCAGGCGTAGTCCTGGTTGCACACGGTCTGATCGATGTGGCGCTTGCGCCCCAGCTCGGTCTGCAAGGGTCGAATCGCCACGCAGTTGGACAAGGCGGTGCAGTCGCCGCAGTTCTCGCACAGATCCGGGTGAATGAAGACCCGAGTGTTGCGCGCGCTGGCCAGCCCGCGCTTGATACGACGACGCTGCTCGGTGGCGCACACCTGGTCAAACAGCAAGGCGGTGACGCCCTTGGTCTGGCGCAGTTCGCGCTGCACCGCATCGAGCTCGGTGCGCGCGTGAAAGGTGGTTCCTGCCGGAAAGGCCGCGCGCTCCGGGCAGCCAGCGCTGGGCGTCTTCGGTCAGCACCGCGATGCGGGTGACGCCTTCGGCCTCGATCTGGCGCGCGATCTCGGGCACCGAGAGGCGCCGGTCCACCGGCTGGCCGCCGGTCATGGCCACGGCGTCGTTGTACAGAATCTTGTAGGTGATGTTGGCCTTGGCGGCCACCGCCTGGCGAATGGCCAGGTAGCCCGAGTGCGAGTAGGTGCCGTCACCCATGTTTTGGAAGCGGTGCGGTGCATCGGTAAAGAACGACTGTGCCACCCAGTCAATCCCCTCGCTGCCCATGGGCGTTTGCGGGAAGGTGGTGTTGCGGTCCATCCAGCCCGCCATGCCATGGCAGCCAATGCCGCCGCTGGCGGTGGAGCCCTCGGGCACGCGGGTCGACAGGTTGTGCGGGCAACCGGCGCAGAAGTAAGGAATGCGGCGCACGCCATCGGCATCATTGGCCAGCACTGGGGTGGCCACAAAGGTGGGCACCCGCTCGCGCCGGTCGAGTTGCGGCACGTGTTCGGCCAGCCACTGCGCCAGCACCGGCATCACGCGCGAGGGTCGCAACTCACCCAAGGCCGAGAGCATCGGCCCGTCGGCCTGGTCGCGCTTGCCCAGGATGCGTGGGTGCTGCGCAGCCGGGGCGTTGTAGAGCATGGCGCGCAACTGGTTTTCCACCACCGGCGCCTTTTCTTCCACCACCAGAATCTCATCGAGACCGCGCACGAACTCGCGCATACCGTGTGGCTCCAACGGAAACACCAGACCCACCTTGTAGATACGCACGCCGGCGTCTTGCAAAGCATCGAGCGAGATGTCAAGCCGGCGCAAGGCTTCGAGCAAGTCCAGATGCGCCTTGCCACAGGTGACGATCCCTAAGCGCGCTTGCGGCGCGCGCACCACCAGACGGTCGATCGGGTTGGCGCGGGCGAAGGCACGCACCGCGTCGAGCTTGGCACTGAGCCGCGCTTCAATGGCCAGGCCCGGCAGGTCGTGCAGCCGGTAATGCAAGCCCCCGGCCGGTGCAAGGTAGTCCACCGGCGACTCAAAGCGTGTACGCATGCGGTCCAGGTCGACCGTGGCGGTGCCTTCCACCGTTTCAGACAAGGCAATCAGGCCCACCCAGGCGCCCGAAAAACGCGACAGCGCCCAGCCATACAGCCCGTACTCAATCATCTCGGCGACATTGGCCGGATGCAGCACCGGCATGCTCCAGGCTTGCATGGCCAGATCGCTTTGAAACGGCATACCCGATGAGACGCAGCCGTGGTCGTCACCGGCCACCACCAGCACACCGCCGCGTGGTGAAGAACCATAGGCGTTGCCGTGGCGCAAGGTGTCGCCCGCGCGGTCCACGCCCGGACCTTTGCCGTACCACATCGAGTAAACACCTTCCACCCGACGCTGCGGATCGCTGGCCACACGCTGGGTACCCAAGGCCGAGGCGGCCGCCAGTTCTTCGTTGATGGCGGGCATGAAGCGCACGCGATGCTCGTCCAACAGCGCCTGCGCCTTCCACATCGCCTGGTCTACCCCGCCCAATGGTGAGCCACGGTAGCCCGAGACAAAACCGGCGGTGTGCCAGCCTTGGTGTTGGTCCAGCCGCGCTTGCATCAGCATCAGGCGCACCAGCGCCTGGGTGCCCGAGATCAGAATGCGCCCGTGCTCGGCGGTCAGGTTGTCGTCCAGCCGGTAGTCCAGCAGCGCCGATTCAGGCGACGGTGCGAGCGCCGAGCCATGGGTGGCAGCGCCAGGTTTGCTGGCTTGCGCCTGCTTGGGCAAGGGGTCTTCCAACTCGTGATCGGAAATGGTCATGTTGTCGTCCTCGTCTCTTGTTTTGATGCCCTCGGTAGGGCAGGGGTTCCCCGCAGCACAGCGGTAACCGTGCCCAGGATGAAAGCGAGCAGCGCCAAGGCGTTGAGGGCGCCGCCCCAGTGCTTGAGCGCAAACGAGCCGCTGGCGTCGCCGCTCAGGCGCACCAGCAGTGAGACATGCAGCAGCGCCAGCGGGCCGTAGAACCAGGCGCGGTAGGGCACCGCCACACGCAGCACCGCCGGAAAGATGATCGGCGCGTGGCCAAACACCATGGCAAAGACAAAGCCCAGCATGATGGCATGCAAGGCGGCGTCATAGCTGGCACTGCCGGGGTGCAAGCCCTGCGCCGCCAGCATCACCGACGCACCCACGGCCAGCCAGAAGTAGCCCGACAGCAGGCACACCGCCACGAAACGGGTCAGGCCCGTGGCGCGCACGGTGCGCCGCGCAATGTCCTGCTTGAACAGCCACGCCGCCAGCGCCAGCAGCGCCGACGCAAACGCAACTTGCGCCAGTGCCAGCAGCGGCGCCAGCACCAACCCCAGCACGATCACCGCCAGCAACGCCGCAAAAACGCGCGTGGCACCCAATGAGGGTGGCATGAAACGCGACAACTCCAGCCGCTCACCCGCGATAGTGAGCACCAGGAACGCCATCCACCACGGCACCACCTGGTGCACCGCCCAGCCGCTGGCCCACAGCGCGGCGCCCAAGACCCAGGCCAGCGCGCCCAACACCAGCGTGAAAGTGAACATGGCGCGCTGACGCCACCACACGTGCAAGGAGGCGGCCAGCAGCACCAATGCGCCGCCCAGGTACAGCCACGCGCCCCACGGCGCCCAGCCCAACAGGGCCAGCACCGTGCCGCTGCCAGCAGCCAGCGGACCCAGGTAGGCCCACAGTCGCGCCAGGGCCACGGCACGCTCAAGGGAAATAACCACGCCGAAGAAACCGCACACCATCAAGGGACCATGCAGCGCGGCGGCCTGCGCGGCCAAATCTGGCACCGGCCAGGCCAGGCGCGCCAGGCCGGCCAACACACCGGTGAACAGCGCCACGAAGCCCAGCATCAACAAGGGTACCCGCTGCGCCGGGCGCAAACCCGTAGCGGTGGCCGATGCAGGCGTCGCCATGTTTGACCTGGGCAGAGCTGAGCAGGCGCTCTAGCCAGGCCAGCCGAAGAAGTCTTTGGCCACGCCGCTCATCATGGAAGGTGTCCAGAACGGCTCCCACACGAGGTTGACGTTGACCTGCGTGCCCGGCGGCGAGATGGTGGCGATGGCCGCCCTGGACTGCTCGACCAGCGAATCGGCCACCGGGCAGGCCGGCGTCGTCATGGTCATGTCCACGTTGACGGCATCGTCCGTAACGGCGATGTTGTAGACCAGACCCAGCGCAACGATGCTCATGCCGGCCTCGGGATCGTCGACGGTGCACAGCGCATCACGCACCGCGCTTTCGTCGGGCATGTTCATGGCGAAACCGCTCGCGTGAAGGCCAGCCGCTGGGATGGCACAAAGCCGGCGTCAAACAAGAAACCCAGCAAGGCCTGGTCGCGCGGGGCGGTAATGGTCTCTACCCGCTCCACCCGCAGCGCGCCCAGGTTGGCAAACAGTTGTGACAGCATGGCGCGCCCAACGCCACGGTTGGCATACTCGGGGTCGACGCCGATGGTGTCGATCACGGCGGCTGGCTCGGTACGGCCAAAGTCACCGATGTCCGCGCGCGCCATCAGGTAACCCACAATGACCCCGTCGAGCCGCGCCGTCATGGAGACCCGAATCGCCGAATCGTTCATCGCCTCGGCCAGTTTGGCTTGGATGTACTCCCCGCGGTCGCGCCCGGTGATGGCGCGGTCGATGCGAGTGATTTCCTGAAGGTCTTGCGGCTTCATGGATTGCACATCGGCACAATCGCGCGCCAATTTTTCAAAGTCGTTGTCGCCGGGTGCGCCGTAGTCGATCTCGTGGCCGGGCCCGTGGCCCTCGGGTGCGCCGACCGCGTCATCGCGACCGGGCCGGTAGGCGCCGCCTTCGACCGCACAATCGAGCCAGCGATCTGCCGCGAGCGTGAAGCCCATGGCGTCGAACCAACGCAACATGGCATGTTGATTCCACGCGGCGGAAGTGTGCAGATCGGCCAAGCCGCGCTTGTGTGCATGGGCCATCAAAGCCTGCAACAACTTCTTGCCCACGCCAGCGCCGCGCGCGTCGGCGTGCACCCCGACCATTTCCAGGCGCAGCCCGGGCTGCGTGCGGCCAAATTCTCCAAGCAGCGTGCGTGCCAACACGTAGCCCACCAACTTGGCGCCATCCGTGGCGGCAAACTGGGCGTGCAAGCCCGGTTCGCGCAGGGCGGCGGCCAGGCGGCGCTCAACATAGTCGCGTCGCGAGCGCCCCTCAATGGCGGCATCAATGGTCACCACCGCGTCCAGGTCGTCTTTGGCCAGCGGGCGCACAGTGATGTTTCGCAAAGCAGTGTTTTCCATGACAGGTTTCCTTGAGGTGAAACGGCGTCAGCCCGCCGCGTAGTCGAACGCCAGTTGGCGGTCGGTCTCGTCGTCCAGCAAATCGTCCAACAATGGCAGCAAGGCCATTTCTTCCTTTTGAATGTGCGCCACTTGGCGCTCCACCAGTTCCAGCGCGCCGCGCTTGAGTGCATCCCAGCCGGCCCCATCAAGCGTGCCTGCGGCGGCCGCACGGGTCAGCGGCAACAACTCCTCGGCCACCTCGCGAATGGCCTCATGCTCTTCGGTCAGCAGCATGGCAATCTCGCCGTCGCCCGCCTCGGCCATGCGCGGGAACAACTCCTTCTCTTCGAAGCCGAAATGTCGGCCAATGTCCTGCTCCAGGCTGCGCGCCAGCGCCACCACGAGCTTGATCAGCTCGGGCTCACGCGGACCGTCACCGCGCGGTGCGCGCGTCAAGGCCTGCTCGGCACGCCCCAACAGATCCAGGTTGGCGCGATGCTCCTCATGCAGAGTGTGGCTGGTTTGTCGGTTGAAATTCATGGTGTTGGAATGATAATGGTATCACGATACCAAATTAGTTGATCTGCCGCAAGGAAGACGTTTGCGCCGGCGCCACGCGCTCAGAGGCGGGAGCGTTTTGGCGCATGCGGCGCCAGGCGATCACAAAAAAACTTCCGAAGGCGCACGCCCCAGCCAGGCCCAATGCCGCCGCCAGACGAAGCATCCAGGCGCTGCCCTGCACGCAGGCCACCAATAGAAGCAACATGGCACCGACATGGCAATAGAAGTGAATGTTCAGCGGGCGCTGCGCGGTCAAACTGCTGGGCGTGGGCGCTCGTCGTTGGCCCGCACCGGCATGCATCGATGCCAGGAACGGCACGATGCGCGACAGCACGCCCATCAGCACGGTCAACAATCCGCCTACCAACAGCACGCCGAAGACTGTCGAGCCCCACTGCGGCAACAGATCGAACGCACGCATCAGCGCCACCAGCAGACTCGCAATCAAGGCCGCCCAGCCCAGGCGCACCAGGACGAAGGGCTTGCCCAGACCCTGGCGCATGCCGCTGCGCAAGGCTCGCAGCATCAGCCCCACATGCACCATCAAGGCGCCCAGGCCGAGTGCCGCCGCCGCGGCCCACGCGTGTACGCCCAGCCAAGCGATCGACGCCATCGCGGCCACGACCAGCGCCAGCAGCGCCAGCAGTAGCGACAGCCACGCCCAATGCGGCGACGGGTTGTCGGACAGCGCAAACATGGGCACCAGGATGTAGGAAAAGCCCATCACCAGCAAGCCCATGAAGCCATAGGCGGCAAAGCTCACGTGCAGGCCCATGGCACTGGAGCGCGCCAGGACCGCGGTGCCCTGGTAGACGCCCACCAGGGACCACGCGGCACCCAGCAACACCAACAGGGACAGCACCGCCGCCCAGCCGTGCGTGACCACCAGCGCCATGCCCTTGGCGCCATGCAGATTGCGCGCCAGCAGCACCAGATAGCCCAGCAGTGCGGCGCTGGTCAGCATTGCGCCGACCATCAGCAGGGACGGCCATGCCAAACCCATGCCCAAGGTCAGCACGCCCACGCCCAGCGTCAGGCCAGCCCATAGCGCGGCATAGGGCCAGCGACGCGCACTCACGGCCTGGCGAGTGGCCACCGGCAGCAATTGCAGACTGGCACCCACGGCGGTCATCAACAGTACGCCCAGGGTCACCAGATGCAGCGCCGCCAGGGGCCAGCCCAGGCCACCCTGGAAGTGGCTCACTTCGTCTGCGGCAGCCAGCAACACACCCCAAGCCAGCACCTGGAACAGGAGCGCCGTGCCGAAGAATCGAAACGGGACCAGTGGCGCCAGCAGCCGGCCCTTGGCGCCTCCCAAAAAGGTGGCGGCCAGCGCCATCAGGCGTCCTTGACCAAGCGCAGGCGAAACTCGCCCGGATCACCCGGTACCTGTTGGGCAGACCAGCCGCGCTGCGCCAGTTCGGCGTACAGCGGCACGGGATCGCGATTGTGGTGCACCACGATCGGGCTTGCCACGGCGAGCGCCTCCACCAGCTTGATGATCTGCACGAATGGTTGTGGCGCCTCTAGTCCACGCACCTCGATATGGATGCCATCGCTGTCGGTCCATTGCTCACCAGCGCGGCGTGTGACAGGGCTCTGACTCACTGGAGTACCTTCGTGCTGCGCACTGCGGTGCGAGCGGTGCGAGCTTGCTTGGGGCGGCCCGGCGCGGCGCTCAGGAACACCTCCGGCCTCATGGCCTCAACTCGTCACCCGCGCGCAGCAACCCAGGCTTGCCGGCGCCCCAGCGCTCGTACTCGGTGCGCAGCAGATCGGCGTGCTCGCGCTCCTCGGCGGCCAACTCGCGGTAGAGCTGATGCGTGCTGGCATCGGCCACGCTGCCCTGGGCGCAACGGTCGAAGAACGCCGCGGCGCGCTCTTCCATGCCGATGGCGATGCGAAACAGGTTGGCCGGATCGGTCGGGCGATTGGGCACGCCGGCAAAAATCGCCGCCAACTCCAGCTTGAACACACTGCCGCTGTCGGCCTCACGGGCGTGGTAGCGCCGCTGCAGCGTTTGCATGTGCTCTTCTTCCATCGCGGCGAAGCGCCCGAACAGATCCTGCAGGACGGGATCGGTACTGTCGGCGGCGGCGCGCAGGTAGAACGCCTGGCCGCCCAGTTCGATCTCGAAGGCCTTGCGCACCGCATCAAGCGCGGCGCCACCCTCAATGTCGCGCGGGTTAACCGCGGCGAGCTTGCCGCCACAGTGCGGACACAAACCATAGGGCAGCGCAAAGCCCTCGCTGACCTTGGCGCAGTCGGCGCAGCGCCATTGCAGGCTGGCGTTGGCGCAGCAGATGTAGGACTCTTCGCCGTCTTCCAGCGGCTGGTGGCATTTGGGGCACAGCATTACACGGCTCCTTCGCTGACGCTGGCCGACTCCAGTGCCGTCGGCGGCACGAAGTCTTCCAGATGCTGGGCATGGATCGGCCACACGGCGCGGTCCTTCTGCAAGTAGGTGGCGATCGCCCTGGCGGCACGTCGGCCAGCACTCATCGCCAAAATCACCGTGGCGCCACCGGTGACGATGTCGCCACCGGCAAACACTCCCGGCAAATTGGTGGCCTGGGTGTCATCATCGGCCACGATGTAGCCCCACTTGTTCAGGGCCAACCCCTCGGTGGCCTGCGCCACGATCGGATTGGCCTTGGTGCCCAAGGCATAGATCACGGTGTCGCACTCCCACTCGACGAATTCGCCCTGAGGAACCGGCGAGCGCCGCCCGCGCGCATCGGGCTCGCCGAGTGCCATCTTCTCGACCCGGATGGCGCGCACGTCGCCCTCATCGTTGAGCAGGATTTCTACTGGCGCGTGCAGGAAGGAGAACTCGATGCCCTCCTCCTTGGCGTGGCGCAACTCCTCGATACGTGCCGGCGCCTCGGCTTCCGAGCGACGGTAGACGCAGCGCACGCTGGCGGCACCGACCCGCTTGGCCACGCGCAGGCAGTCCATGGCGGTGTTGCCCGCGCCGATCACCACCACCTTGTTGCCCGCGCCCACTGGTGTGCCCTGGTAAGGAAACTGGTCACCGCCCATCAGGTTGACCCGGGTCAGGAACTCGTTGGCCGAGAACACCTGGCCGGCAAATTCACCGGGGATGCCCAGGAACGATGGTGCACCGGCACCGGCGGCGACGAACACCGCGTCAAAACCCATACGCTCGGTCAGTTGCGCCACGGTAAACGTTTTGCCAATGACCTTATTGGTCTGAAACTGCACGCCACAATCGCGAAGGCGCTGCACTTCCTTGTCGATGATGTCACGTGGCAACCGAAACGACGGGATGCCATAGCGCAGCACCCCGCCCACCACGTGCAAGGCCTCATACACCGTAACCTCAGCGCCGTACTTCACCAAGTCAGCCGCCGCCGCCAGCCCGCCGGGGCCCGAGCCGACGATGGCCACACGACCCAGGCTTCGCTCAAACTGCAAGGCTTTGGGTTTGGCCGGGTGCGCGTTATCGCCCACAAAGCGCTCCAGGCGGCCAATGGCCACCGGCTCCATCTTGGCCTTGATCAACACACACTGCGCCTCGCACTGGCTCTCTTGCGGGCAGACGCGCCCGCACACGCTAGGGAAGATGCTGGACTCGTGAATGGTCTGCACCGCCGCATCCAGATCGCGCACCAGCAGGTGGCGAATGAAACGCGGGATGTCGATGCTGACCGGGCAGCCAGCGATGCAAGTGGGGTTGATGCACTGGATGCAGCGCTCGGCCTCGCGCAGGGCCGAAGCGTAGTTGTAGCCCAGGTTCACTTCGGCAAAGGTGCCCGCGCGCTCATGCGGGTCGCGCTCGGGCATCTTGACCTGGTGGCGCTCCAGTGCCGAGTACTTCTTGTACGTGCGCTTGCCCTGCACAAAGAGCTTTTCTTCCAGGCTGCAGATGTGCGCCGCGTCCTCATTGGCCTGTGCTTCCTGCTTCTTGAAGCGCTTCTGTCGGGCGTGCAATTCCTTGAAGTCAACCTGGTGGCCATCGAAGTCCGGCCCGTCCACGCAAGCAAACTTGACCTCACCATTCACCGTGACACGGCATGAGCCACACATGCCGGTGCCATCGACCATGATGGTGTTGAGCGACACCATGGTCTTGACGCCGTACGGGCGCGTGGTGTCCACGCAAGCGTGCATCATGGGCATGGGGCCAATCGCCACCACCACATCGGGCTTGCCGGTGTCGAGCACATCTTTGAGCGCACTGGTGACAAAGCCGGCGCGCCCGGTGCTGCCATCGTCGGTGCACAGGATCAGCTGATCCGAAAACTCGGCCAGCTTGTCGGCCCAGAACACCAGGTCCTTGCTGCGAAAACCGACGATGCAGGTGGTGTGATTGCCGGCCTGCTTGAAGGCGCGTAATTGTGGAAAGATCGGCGCCACGCCCAGGCCGCCACCAACCAGCACCACATGGCCCTGCTTGCCGATATGCTGGGGCAGACCCAGCGGTCCGACGAAGTCGTCGAAGCTGTCGCCAGCCTGGTAGTGGTCACGCATTTCGCGCGTGGTTTTGCCCAGCGCCTGCACCACGATGGTGACGGTGCCGCGCGCGCGGTCGAAATCGGCCACGGTCAGCGGGATGCGCTCACCGCCTTCGTTCAGTCGCAGCATGACGAAGTGCCCGGGCTGTGCCACAGCGGCCACGTCGGGGGCCAGCACTTCCCACAGGAAAGCGTTCTCGGAGAAACGTTCGTGGCGAACAATGGTGTACATGAGGCAGTCTCTAATCTTTAAGGGGACTTCCGGAATTCATGACACCGCGTCGTCATTGCGGGGAGCAACAGCGACGCGGCAATCGCAATGACGGGTTCTGCTGTCATGCATGTTGGAAGCCTCAGTAGGTATTTCAGGAGTCGGACCAGAGCTCGTCGACCACCTTGCGGGTCATGGCCAACAGAACCCGGCGCCGGTATTTGACTGCGGCCACCGTAGTCAGCAGCACATTGGAGGTTTTACGCACCGCCTGAACCAGGGCCACCGCCGTCGCCTCGTTCCAGGTGGCACCCACCAGGGTCTCGGTGGGCACCAACAATGGTGCCGAATTGGTTCCGGTGATGGCCAGCCGCAGACCGGCGATGGTGTCTCCGTCGCGCGTGAGCGCCACCGCAATGCCCGCCAGCGGGAAGTCGATGGCGTCGCGGATACGCACCTTGACATAACTCGCACGCCATTGCGCGGCAGGGGGCACCCGCACGGCGACCAACAGCTCGCCGTGCTGCAGGGTCAGCCGCTTTGCGCCGTCTTCCTGGAACAACTGAGCCACCGGCAGTGTTCGACTGCCCTGCGGGCCGACGATCTCGACCTGCGCATCGAGCACCATCAACGCCGGCGCCACATCACCATGGTAGGTGGCATAACAACGGTCGCTCTTGACCACCACGTGGCACTTGTCGCCCCGGTACTTGAGGCAATAGTCGTTGCCGCTGCGCCACCATTCGCTCTGGTTGTAAAAGATACAGCGGGTGTCCTGGCACAGATTGCCGCCCAGGGTGGCGGCCACGCGGTGGGTCGGGCCAGCAACCAAGGACGCCGCCGTCGCTATGGCCGGCCACGCCTGGCGTACCAATGCATCCTCGGCGATGGTCTCCAGCGCGGTGCAGGCGCCGATGCGCAAGCTGCCGTCGGGCAAGACGGCAATGCCGGTCAGATCGTCGAGCGCGCCAAGGTCCACCAAGGTTGCGGGTTGGCCCAGGCCGCGGCGCAAGTTGGGCAGCAGATCGGTGCCACCACCTAGCGCCTGAGCACCTTGCGCCGACAGCGCGCTGACCGCCTCGCCCAGCGTGGCCGGGCGCAGTGTTCGGAACTCGGGCAGCAGATTCATGGCGCCGATCCTGATACTTTGCGGGACAGACCTTCAGCTCTGTCCTCAACTGATTGTCGGATGTTTGTATCGAGCAATTCGAGAATGCGGTCCGGGCTGAGTGGGAAGTTGGCACTGCGTACGCCCACCGCCTCAAACACGGCTTCATGCACAGCGGGCAGAAAACCGGCCAACATACCCTCGGAGGCCTCCTTGGCACCAAACGGCCCGTTGGGATCGAGGCTTTCCACAATGATCACCTCGATATCGGGGCTCTCCACGATCGTCGGCACCCGATAGTCCAGGATATTGCCGTGCAACATGCGTCCAGCGTCATAGCTGGTTTCTTCCGACAGCGCCTGACCCATGCCCATCCAGACACCCCCCTGCGTCTGACCCTCGACCGCCAGCGGATTAAGCGCCTTGCCCACATCCACCGCCACCCAGACTTTGTGGGCGGTGACCTTGCCGGTGACCTCGTCCACCGAGGCCTCGACCACCTGAGCGGCGTAACAAAACCCCATGGTGGCACCAATGGCGCTACCACGGATCTTCTTGTCGCCCTGGTACTCGATCGGGCAGGTGAAGGTGCCTTTGACCGTGAGGGTGCCGGTGTCCACCAGCGCCGCCATGACCACGTCGTGGTAGCTCAGGCCATTGACCTCGCCGCCGCGCACTACAAACATCTCGTCAATCACCTCGACATCCTGCTCCAGGGCATTGAGTCGTTTGGCCGCCGCCTTGACCAGCATGCCCTTCAACAACTCGGCCGCTTCCAGCGTGGCGTTGCCCACCATGAAGGTGACGCGCGACGAATAGCTGCCATTGTCCTTGGGCGTCAGCGCACTGTCGGCCGAAATCACCCGAATGCGATCCATGCGCACACCCAATACCTCGGCCGCCACTTGCGTGGCCATGGTGGTGGAGCCCTGACCAATGTCAGCCGCGCCGGTCAGCAAGGTAATGCCACCATCGAAGTCGAGCTTCAGGTTGACAGTGGCATGCGGCTCGCCCGTCCAATGCTTGGGCGTGGACGTGCCCGAGACGAAATGGGAACAACCGATACCGAGTCCCCGGCCCTTGGGCATATTGCCGCGCCGCGCTTGCCACCCGGAGGCCGCTTTGACCTTCTCCAGACACTCAGGCAGGCCATAACTCATGACCTTCTGGGCGTACATCGTGGTGTAGGGGATCTGCGGCAACAGGTTGAGTTGCCGCACCGTGATGGCATCAATACCCAGTTCGGCGGCCATCTCGTTGAGCAGCGCCTCAAAAGCGGCGCGCGTGTCGACCGTGCCGTGCCCGCGCATGGCGCCACAAGGCGGGGTGTTGGTGTAGACGCGCCAGGCGTCGTGCTTGATGGCCGGGATGTGGTAGAGCCCATGCATCAGCGCACCGGTGTACAGGATGGTGATGATGCCGTAGCCGGCATAGGCGCCGCCAGCCTGCGTGGCCTGCAGGGCCAGCGCGGTGATCTTGCCAGCTCTGGTGAGGCCGATCTTCATCGTCACCTGGGTCCAGGGCCGGCCCCGGTGGGCGATGAAGGTCTCTTCGCGCGATTGGGTCAGCCGCACGGTGGCCCGCGCCTTGCGCGCCAACAGCGCGGCAATGATTTCGAAGTGCAGGCACTCGGTACGGGCGCCAAACCCGCCACCCAGAAAGGGCTTGATGACGCGGATGCGCGATGCATCCATCTGCAAACAAGCCGCCACCTTGAGGTGCACGTAATAGGGAACCTGCGTGGTGGTGTTGAGTGTCAGCGCATCACGCTGGGCGTCGTATTGCGCCAGCGTGGCGTTGAGCTCCATGTGCACGTGATTGAGCTCGGCAAAGGTGTAGACCTTCTCACGCACCAGATCTGCTTGCTCAAAACCGGCCTGCGTGTCACCGAACTCCGCATGCACTTCGCGCAAAACGTTGTTGGGCTTTTCGTCGTGAATGGCCACCGCGCCCGTTTTCATGGCGGCCTTGGGCGTCATGTAGGCGGGCAGCGTCTCGTATTGCACTTTGATCAAACTCAAGGCCTGCTCGGCGGTGCGCTCATCAACGGCTGCCACCGCCGCGACCGGGTCACCGCGGTAGCGGACCTTGCCACGGGCCAGGGGAAACTCGTTCTCGGCGATCGGCAAGACACCGTACGGCACCGGCGTATCGGCGCCGGTGCAGACCGCCACCACCCCATCCAGAGCCTCGGCAGCCGTAGTATCAATGAACACGATGCGTGCGTGGGCCACCGTGCTGCGCAGGATGCGGCCAACCAATGCCCCGGGCACCAGGATGTCTGCGGTGTACTTCGCGTTTCCGGTGACTTTGTCGACACCGTCCACCAGCGGCGTCCGCGCGCCGATCGTCCCGTTCGTGGCGGTCCTGACGGTCCCAGGAATACCTTCTGAGTGCCCACTCTGGCGCGAGCTTGCTTGGGGACGGTCCGTCGCGGCGCTCATCGCGCTGCCCCCGCGCAGGCGCAGCCGCTGGCGGCTGCTTGCACCGATTCGATGATCTTCACATAACCGGTGCAACGGCACAGGTTACCCGCCAGCGCAGCCTTGATCTCGTCGACCGACGGGTTGGCGTTGCGTCTCAACAAAGCCTGCGACGCCATCACCATTCCTGGCGTGCAGTAGCCACACTGGGTGCCCAGCTTTTCGTGGAACGCCGCCTGCAGCGGCGACAAAGTACCTTGTACGGCCAAGCCCTCAATGGTCTCAACGTGCTTGCCTGCGACTTGCTGCGCCAGGGTGGAGCAAGCCAGCCGTGGCCGACCCTCAACCAGCACGGTGCAGGCGCCACACTCGCCACCGTCACAACCCTGCTTGGTGCCAGTCAGCCCGAGCTGCTCGCGCAGGTAGTCGATCAGCAGCGCGTTGTCGGCCACAGCGTCTTCACGCTGGCGGCCATTGACCCACATTTGGACAAGCCGTTTGGCCATCGGTCTACTCCTTGGGCCGCAGGTCGCGCACGCGCACCGCTTTGCCCTGCGAGCGGGGAATCTCTCCGGGCAGCTTGACCATCACTGTGCTGCTGATACCGACCAAGGACTTGACGTGATGAGCCACATCGCGGGCAATCGCCGGGAATGCCTCAGCCGCCACGCCTGGTTGCGACTCCACTTCGATCGTGACCTGGTCCAAGGTACCCTGGCGCTCAACCACCAATTGGTAATGCGGCGCGATCATCGGCCGCCCGACCAGCACCGCCTCGATCTGCGAGGGGTAGACATTGACGCCGCGGATGATCAGCATGTCGTCGCTGCGCCCGGTGATGCGCAGGATGCGCAGGTGCGTGCGACCACATTCGCAGGGCTCAGTGGTGACCTTGGTGATGTCGCGCGTGCGGTAGCGCAGCATGGGCAGCGCCTCTTTGGTCAGGGTGGTGATGACCAACTCGCCGGCATGACCCTCGGGCACCGGGGCCTGGGTCTCGGGGTCCAGCACCTCAAACAGAAAGTGGTCTTCCCAGCCGTGCAGGCCCGCCTGCGCCGTACATTCACACGCCACGCCGGGGCCCATGATCTCGGACAGACCATAGATGTCCACCGCCTTGATCCCGAGCCGCTCCTCGATTTCGGCGCGCATGGCCGCGCTCCAGGGCTCGGCGCCAAACACGCCCACTTTGAGCTTGCTCTGGCGCAAGTCCACCCCCAGTTGCTCGGCCACTTCCGCCATGGCCAGGGTGTACGAGGGCGTGGCGCACAACACGCGCGCGCCCAGGTCCATGATGAGGGCGATCTGCCGCTCGGTGGCGCCGCCGGACATCGGCACCACGGTGGCGCCCAGGCGCTCGGCGCCATAGTGCGCGCCCAGCCCGCCGGTGAACAAGCCATAGCCGTAGGCGTTGTGCACCACGTCCCCGGCTCTGGCGCCGGCGCCGTGCAGCGAGCGCGCCATCAGATCAGCCCAGTTGTTGATGTCACTCTTGGTGTAACCCACCACCGTGGCCTTGCCAGTGGTGCCCGACGAGGCATGCAGCCGCGCCAGGCTTGAGACGGGCCGGGCGAACATGCCATAGGGGTAGTGGTCACGCAGATCGGTCTTGAAGGTAAAGGGCACGCGGCGCAAGTCATCCATGCTGCGCACCTCTTCTGGCACAACGCCAGCGGCCTGCATACGCTGGCGGTGCAGCGGCACGTTATCAAAGGCGTTGCGCAAGGTTTTGCGCAGCCGCTCAAACTGCAAGGCGGCCAGCGCCTCACGCGGCATGGTCTCGACCTTTGAATCGAAGTAGTTGGCAGCGTCGGTGTTCTGAATGACTCCGACTTCTGTCACGGTGGTAGCGCCCATGTCATGCCTCCCGACGAGCCGCCTCTAGGGCGGTATACGCCCCATGAGGGGGCAGCGAACAAATGTGAGCGTGGGGGCACATAGTTTCTCCTTAGGTAGCGCAAGCGAGGTTAGGACTGGTTTGGCGACTTGACGCCGCGTACGGGAATCTTTGTCAGCGCGAAACCCTGGTTGAAGCTGGCGCGGGTGACCAACGTGTGTTTCATGGCCGCCCCGGCGAACGCCGCGCACGCCCCCGCAAACGCCGCCAAGGTCATCTGGGTGGCACCGCTGGTGAAAGCTGCGCCCATGGCAAGCACCAGCACCGGCAGGATGGTGCCTACCGTCAGCAGGCGGCGCCCCGCGACGTTCAGGGCGGCTCGGGCCCTGGGTGCCAGGCTTGCTTCCACATCGCGGCGGTACAGCAGCCAGACCACCAAGCGGATCAGCACCAACAGGGCGACCAACAGCATCACTGCGCCACCAACCTGTTGGTGCCACAACCCCAACACCAGGTAGACCCCACAGCCCTCCGTCAGACCGGTGACGAACACCAAAGGTATGACCAAACGGGGACGCCAAGCCGGTATACCCCGTGCGGCCGGCAGCATGCGGCTTTGGCAGTACAGGAAAGCCATCGCAAGGCCGGCCATCAGCCACAGCCAGCCGCCAACGCCCAGCATCGCCAGCAGGCCTGAGGGGAACAGCAGCAGGGCCACAAATCCCTCGCGCGACATCCACGAAGTGCGCGGATTGAAGAACACGTGCAGGGCACGCAGCGGTCGCCCGATCTCCATCCAGACACACAACAGGCCCACGCCGACCAGCGCCAGTCCGACGAACAGAAGCCACACCAAGGCCCCGGTTCTGCTTGGGTCAGGTGCTGCCAACAGGGCGCTGGCAATCAGCAGCCCGGTACCAGCGCCACCGCCAATGAAGTTGCCGGCGGCGCGCCAGTCCCAACTGGTTTGCTGCCAGGGATTGGGACCAAACCCACCTGCGCTGTTTGAGCTCATGTGTCCGCCTTGTCCCAAAGATAGTGAAAGCCTGGGTTGGTGCCAAGCTCTTCGTGCATGCGAAAGCTCTGGTTCTTGGCCAGCAACTGCGAGACGTTGCTTTGCGGGTTGTCCAAGTCACCAAAGGCCAGCGCATCGGCAATGCAGGCGTTGACACAGGCAGGCGTGGCCGCCGGGTCCACGCCTGGAGTGAGGCCTTGTTCCAACCCGGCGTCAATGCGGTCCACGCAGAAGGTGCACTTGGTGGCGACCGACAAACGCGAGTCGTCGCGCCGCTTGGCCTCGTTCTCGGTGGGCTCGCCATAGGCAAAGCTGGCCTTGTCGGTCTTGTAGCGCGCCTGGTAGGGGCAGGCCACGGCGCAATAGGAGCAGCCGATGCACAGGTCGTAGTCGATGGTGACGATGCCGTCGGCGCGCTTCTTGGTGGCGGTGGAGGGGCAGACCTCCATGCAAGGCGGGTCTTCGCAGTGTTGGCAACCGACCGGCACGAACACGCGCTTGACGTTGGGGAACTCGCCAAACTCCATGTCGATGACGCGGCGCCACTGCACCTCCGGCGGCGTGGCGTTGGTGTGCTTGCACGCGGCGGTGCAGGTTTGGCAGCCAACGCAGCGGCGCAGGTCTGCCGTCATGGCCCAGCGTGTCATGCTCGCCCCCCCGCGCGCTGCTCGGCGCGCTTGGGCGCCTGGCCCTTGGCCAGACTGACGCGCACGATGTCGGCACCCGAGCCGGTGGAGTCGGTCAATGCCATCGACATGGGTGTGAGCGCATTCATGCTGGGCATGCCCTGATCCTTGGCAAACGGCGTGACCCAGTGGTCGAACTGTCCTATCAGCAGCAAGGTGTCGGGCCGGATGCCCTGGCGCAACACGGCCTTGCCGTAGACGCTGCGAATGGGGGTGGAGATTTGCACGTCGTCGCCGTCCTCAATGCCCATTTGTCGGGCGCGTCCGGTGTTGATGATGACGCCACGGTGACCGGCAATGTTGTTGGCCACCTCCTTGATCATCTGCATACCGACGTTGCCGCCCCAGGCGTACTGCATGCTGCGCGCGGTGAGCATCCAGAACGGAAAGTCGGAGGTCTTGCCGCCCTTGGGCGTAATCGCCTTGGAGAGTTCGGCGGTCCACAACTCGCTGAAGTCCTTGGCCACCGGCAGTGCCTGGTATTCGTGCAACTGCTCGTCCCACCAGTGCATGTCGTGCTCATGCAAACGCCGGCCCAGTTCGGCGCCGACGCGCGCCAGCCGCTCTTGGTAGGGCAGCTCAAAGCGCAGATTCTGTCGCTCCAGCGTGGGGTACAGGTACCAGTCAGACTGCGGGAAAGGCTTGGTCGCCAGGCCGTGCTCTTTCCACCAGTCCAGGCCACGCACATCCTTGCCTTCGCTCAGTTCAGCGCTGGCCGAGCGGCCAATGGCGTCCCAGATCTGCTCGCGGCTGTGCGCCACGTCCTTGGCCAAAGAGAAGTCGCCGTACTCGGTCTTGAGCGGCATGCCGGCGGCGCCCTTGTTGATGGCGGCGTTGTACTTTTCCAGAAGGCCGGTGCGCCGCGCCAGTTCGGTGGCGATTTCGGTGAAGTCGCGCGCCTGGCCGCGCGCGGCAATGGCGGGTTGGCGCAGCGCGAAGCCTTGCGCGTGCCAGAACTGCTCGATGAACTTGGTGCCGCCCACGCGGATGAGCTGCAAGCTCTCCAGATCGGTAGCGTCGGGCAGCAGCACATCGGCAAAGTGGTTGGTCTCGTCGCGGGTGTAGGCGAAGGCCACCACGAACGGAAAGCGGCGCATCTTGTCGGCCACGCCGTCGGTGTCCCAAAACGAGATCGCCGGGTTGGTGCGGTAGACAAACCAGACATCGGGCAGCGTCACACGTGGCAGGCCCTTGGGTGTCTCGTCCAGAAACATCCAGGAAAAGTGCGTTGGGCCCAGCGCCTGGCTCCAGGGGCCATCGGTGGCCAGCGGCACCATGGAGCGGTAAGCGTTGCGGATGTTGGGGCTGGGCGACCAGTGTTCCTTGTCGGTCGGGTTCAGGTGCGTCCACATAAAGCCGTCCGCTCCGGGCTTGACGCTCTCATGGCGCTGCGACATCGGGCGGTGCAGCCGCACCGTGGTGCCCAGCGTGCCGCCCGGCACTTCCAGGCCGCCCACCAATGCTGCCAGCATGGTGCGCGCCCACACACACTCATAGGCCCCCCAGCCGTTGGTCACGGTCTTGCCCAGGCTCACTGCCACCGGGCGGTAGGGCAAGGTCTTGCCATCGATCTCGATGGTTTGGCCGACGCAAGCGGCGTCCAGAAACTCATTGGCAATGCGGCGCATCGTGTCGGCGGGCACGTCGCACAGCTTATGCGCCCACTCGGGCGAGAAGCTGGCCATGTGCACCACCATCTTGGTGAACGCGGTTTGCCCGCGCAGCGCACCCTGGCCCAGCACCTCGCCGTCCGGGCCACGCTCCACCGCGTCGGCCAGGTAGTCACCTTCCAGCGCTTCCGTGATGCCAGGCGTGTCAAAGGGCACACAGCGCTGGCTTGTGGTGTCAAACACCAGCGGTTTGCCGCTGGCTGCCTCGCGCAAGTAGTAGCCGCCCGGCCCCACCAGGTAGGGCGAGGCGGTGCTGCGCGCCAGAAAGGCCACGTCCAGCCGCTGGCGCGGCACTTCGTGCAGCAGCACGTGCATCAGGGCAAACAGGAAGGCCGGGTCAGTCTTGGGTTTGATCGGCACCCATTCGGCCGAGCAGGCGCCGGTGATGGAGAGATGCGGCTCCACCTGTACCCGCTTCATGCCGCGCACACGCGCTTTGGAATGACGCGCCACCCCGACCACGCCGCCCGAGGCTTCCACGTTGGCGCCGCAGGAGATCAGGTAGTTGGTCAGCGGCGTATCGGGTGACACCGTGAAGCCGCGGTGCCAGTATTCCCCATACAGGTGTTCAGAGTGGTAACACTTGACGCCCTGGCCGGAGCCAAAGCCGAAGTCGACCGAACCCCAGGCGGACAGGAACGCTGGCATGGTGCCCATGTAGGACTGCGGCGTGCCGCCGCCCCCTAAGCTCATGGCCACACGGGGGTAGCCCGACTCGTCGGTGAGACCCTGCTCACGCACGCGTTCGAGCTTGGCGGTAATCAGCTCAAACGCCTCGTCCCACGAGATCGGCACAAACTGCGGGTCTTCGTCGCGCCCCTTCTTGGGGTTGGTGCGCTTCATGGGTGTGAGCACCCGGTTGGGGTTGTAAGTCTTTTGCACCAGGCCAAAGGCCTTGACGCACACCTTGCCGTTGCCGGGGTGCACACTGGCGGCGCAGAAGTTGGGCTCGACCTCAGTGGCCACGCCCTGTTCGACCTTGACGGTCAGCAGGTCGGGACCGGCGACGCACTGATAACAGTAGGTCGGGACTTTGCGCACGTCCTGGGCATCGGGCTTCATGGCGATCCTTGTGCAGGCCGACGATCTAAACCGAAGCCGCCTTCTGACCCTTGGCCGCCAGGCGTTGCGCGGTCTTGGCCACGTCGACGATAAAGCGCGAATGCTTGCCACGGCAGATCGGCTCGACGCTGTCGCGTGCCTGCACCTCAAGGGTCACGGCGCGTCCACTCACCTCGGCCACGGTAACGGTGATCTCAACCGACATACCCAGCAGGGTTGCGGCGATATGGTCAAGTTCGACGCGCGTGCCGACCGAGTCTTCGCCCGGGTCAAGGTGCGCCAAGAGCAGGTCGCGACAGGCCATCTCGATGTCGTAGAGCAGTTTGGGCGTGGCATACACGCGCGCTTCTTCTCCCATGAAGCTGATGGTGCGATCACGATCAACTGTCAATTTGGATGTCAATGTGATGCCGGGTTGCAGCGATGGTTTCATGAGGCGTCTCCGTTGAAGTAGGATGTCAGCACATCAGCGACCCGATTTGAAAACCCGGTCGAACCTGATATGGTTTGTTGTTTTGTGTATTCTTGCATCTGCATGCAATAATTAGTTGAGATACATCAAAGATGAGCAAAATCGCACGCCCCGCGCCTGACTCCAAGCGCCCCAGGAAGAAGTCCCCCACGCCGCTGGCGAAGGTCGCCGTCGCGGCGCCGGCTACGCGCGCCGAAATCAGACCAGTGCGACGCGCAGACCTCGATGCAGTGATTGAAATAGACGCCATGGTGACGGGGATTGAGAAGCGGGACTACTGGAAATCGCTGTACCAGCGCTATGCCGACGCCGTGGCCACTGGGCAGCACTTCCTGGTCGCCGTGGTGCATGAGCAAGTGATCGGCTTTGTGATCGGCGAGGTGCGCGACTGGGAGTTCGGCTCGCCGCCCTGCGGCTGGGTCTTTGCCATCGATGTGCGCCCCGACGCGCGCCTGGGCGGCACCGCCACCAAGTTGCTGGAGGCCATTTGCGCGGGCTTCAAGCGCGCCGGCGTCAGCAAGGTGCGTACCATGCTGTCTCGCGACAACACGCTGATCCTGTCATTCTTCCGCAGCCAAGGCATGATGATTGGCCCCTTCATACCGCTGGAAATGGACCTGGAGTCCTGATTCCGCGCGACTTCATCAACTGACCCACCATGAAGCTACAACAAAACACGCGGCTGGCGCTGTACAGCCTGCTGGAATTCGCCGCCGACCCCGAGCGCCAGATTCCCGCGGCCGAAATTGCGCAGAAGTACGAAGTGTCCTCGCACCATCTGGCCAAGGTCCTGGCGGAGTTGTCGCGAGTCGGCATGGTGCAATCCGTGCGAGGCGTTGGCGGCGGCTACCGCTTCGTCGGCAACGCGCGAAGGCTCACCCTGATGGATGTCATTTCGCGCTTCGAGGACGTCCTGCCGTCCGAAAGCGTGCACAGCGAGAAGACGCCGGTTGGCCAGGCGCTGGCATCGGTGCTGTCCGAGATTGATGAAATCGCCAAGGCCTCCATGAGCTCGATCACACTGGCGACCATGCTGCGCATCATCGAGCGCCAGCAGACCACTGCCGAATCGGCGGCGCCAGGCAAGGTCAGGACCAGGTAGGCCATGGCGCGCCGACGTCAAGCGGCGCGGGCGCGCAGCTTGAAACGCTGAATCTTGCCGGTTGCCGTCTTGGGCAGCTCGTCGATGAACTCGATCCAGCGCGGGTACTTGTAGGGCGCCAGTTTGGCCTTGACGTGCTGCTGCAATTCACTGGCGAGCGCGTCCGATCCGACAAATCCCGATTTCAACACCACGAAGGCCTGCGGCTTGACCAGCATGGCGTCGTCGGCGCGGCCGATCACCGCCGCCTCCAGCACCGACGGATGGGTAATCAGCGCCGACTCGACTTCGATCGGTGACACGTAGATGCCGCCCACCTTCAGCATGTCATCGCTGCGCCCGGCGTAGGTGTAGTAGCCATCGGCATCGACGGAGTACTTGTCGCCACTGCGCGTCCAGGGGCCCTGAAAGGTGCTGCGCGTCTTCTCGCGCAGGTTCCAGTAGCCCATGGCTGCCGTCGGGCCGCACACCTGCAACTCGCCCACATCGCCCACCGGCACCGGTTGGCCGTGCTCGTCGACGATGCGCAGTTCGTAGCCAGGCACGGCAAAGCCGGTGCTACCGTAGCGCACCTGGCCAGAGCGGTTGCTCAGGAAGACGTGCAGCATCTCGGTGGAGCCAATGCCATCGAGAATCTCCACGCCAAAGTGCTCGGTCCAGCGCTTGCCGATGTCGGCCGGCAAGGCCTCGCCCGCAGACGTACACAAACGCATGCGCAGCTCGCCGCGCGCTGGCAACAGCGGGCTGGCCAGCAACGAGGCGAACAGGGTCGGCACGCCATAGAAAACCGTTGGCTGGCGCTCGCGCAGGCGCTTGAAGACCGCCTCGGGCATGGAACGCTCGGCCATCAGCACCGCCGTGGCCCCCACCGCCATGGGAAAGCTCAGGCCGTTGCCCAGGCCATAGGCAAAGAACAGCTTGGCCGCCGAGAACACCAGATCGCTCTCGCGCAGGCCCAGCACCGGCCGGGCAAACAGCTCGGCGGTATTCATCAGGCTCGAATGGATGTGCACCGTCCCCTTGGGCGCGCCGGTGGAGCCGGAGGAGTAGAGCCAGAAGCAGGCTTCATCGGGCGAAGTCTCGGCCGGCGTGAAGTCCGGCGACGCCGCTCGCACAGTGGCACCATGGCGTGCACGGCAACCGGACTGTCGGCCGGCATGACGCCCGACACCACCACGTGCTGCAGGTGCGGCAACTTGCCGAGCAGCGGCACCAGCTTGGGCCAGAGTTGGTCGGACACGACCAGCGCGCGGGCGCGGCTGTCGCGCAGCATGTAGTCGTAGTCCTCCGTCGTGAGCAGCGTGTTGGCCGCCACCGGCACGACGCCGGCCAGAATGCAGCCCAGGAAGGCCACCGGCCAATCGATGCTGTCGAGCAGGCACAGGAACACCCGTTGCTCGGGCTGCACCCCCAGCGCCGTGATGGCGTTGGCAAAGCGGTTGACACGTTGCGCCAGCTCGCCGTAGCTGTAGCTGCCAGCGTCGTCAATGAAGGCGGGTTTGTCGGCGCGCCCGGCCTGGAGGTTGCGGCCGATCAGGTCGTGCGCCGCGTTGTAGACGCTTGGAAAGTCCACCCGCGGTGGCTTGGCCAGGGGGTCAACGGTGCTGAATTCAGGCATGATGACTCCTGCCGAGCTGCCTCAAAGGAGGCAACGCCCCCTTGGGGGGAAGCGAATAAATGTGAGCGTGGGGGTTCATAGTAGTTCCTCCGGCGTGACGGCGGCAAGCCGGCAATTCGGATGCTGCCCACGACCCGTATTTATAGTCCAAGGTAGGCCTCCTTGACCTGCTCATTTTTCAGCAGCTCGGGGCCCGCCCCCTCCAGCACGATGCGCCCGGTCTCCAGCACGTAGCCGCGGTCGGCGATCGACAGCGCGGCGCGCGCATTCTGGTCGACCAGGCAAATCGTCGTGTGGGCGTGCTTCAAGGCGCGCACCGCGGCAAAGATCTCCGACACCAGGCGCGGCGCCAGGCCCATGGAGGGCTCGTCGAGCAACAACAGCCGCGGCCTGGCCATCAGCGCGCGACCCATGGCCAGCATCTGCTGCTGGCCACCCGACAGCATGCCGGCGGGCTGCTTGCGCTTTTGCTTGAGGATGTCGAACATGGCATAGACGCGCTCGAGTTCCTCGTCGCTCTCGGCGCGGCTGCGGGTGTAGGCGCCCAGGCGCAGGTTGTCCTCGATCGACAGCGGCGCGAACACCTGGCGCCCCTCGGGCACTTGCACGATGCCGCGCCTGACGCGCAGGTCGGCCCGCAGTTGCGTGACGTCCTCGCCCTCGAACAGCACACGCCCGCCGGAAGCCGGCTGCACGCCGGAGATGACACGCAGCAAGGTGGTCTTGCCGGCCCCGTTGGCGCCCACCAGCGCCACCAACTGCCCCGGCGAACCGGAGAAGTCCAGCCCCTGAGCGCCTGGATGCGGCCATAGTGACTGGTCAGTTCCTTGACCTCTAGCATGAGACGGACTCCTCGCTGCCCAGGTAGGCCTCGATGACACGCGGATCGTTGCGCACCACCTGGGCCGAGCCCTCGCACAGCTTGCGGCCATAGTCCAGCACCACGATGTGATCGGACACGCCCATCACCAGATGCATGTCGTGCTCCACCAGCACCACCGTGATGCCGGATTGCGCCAGCTTGGTGATCAGCGCGTCGATGTCGCGCGTCTCGGTCGCATTCAGGCCGGCCGCGGGCTCGTCGAGCAGCAGGATCTTGGGCTTTCCAGCCAGCGCACGGGCGATTTCCAGTCGCTTGAGCGCGCCATAGGGCATCGCGTCGGCCTCGGCGTTCAGGTAATCGCCCAGGCCGACGAATTGCATCAACTCGGCGGCCTCGCGCCGGCTCTCGCGTTCACCGGCGGACAGCCCCGGCAGGCGCAGCATGGCGGCAAACCAGCCGGCGCACTCGTGCAGATGGCGGCCCACCATCACGTTCTCGATGGCAGTCATGTTGAAGAAGATCTGCAGGTTCTGGAAGGTGCGCGCCATGCCGCGCCCAGCCAGCGCATGCGGCGCCAGGCCGGTGATGTCCTGGCCCTCCAGCTCCACCGTGCCGCGCGAGGGCTCGTAGACGCCCGTCAACATGTTGAGCATGGTGGTCTTGCCGGCGCCGTTGGGGCCGATGATGGAGTGCACCTTGCCCTTGGCAATGTCAAAGGACACGTCTTCGACGGCATTGAAACCACCAAAGGTCTTGGTGAGTGCCGATACCTTGAGTTGAACCTGGCTCATTTGCGCTTCCTGGCGATCAGCAGCATCAGACTGGGCAGAAAGCCACGCGGAAAGAAGATCATGGTGACCACCATGACACCACCGAACACCACCATCTCGTAGTCCTTGAGAACCGTCAGCAGTTGCGGCAGCAGCGTCAGCGCGGTGGCGCCGATGACGGCACCGAAGGTCGACGACATGCCCCCAAACACCACCATCGCCACCAGCTCTATGGAATGAAAGAAGCTGGCCTTGCCGGGCGTGATGAAGCCCGAGTAGTGGGCCATCAGACCACCCGCGACCGACGCCAGCACCGCTGACAGGACGAACACGCCCACCTTGGCCCGCGTCGCATCGATGCCGGAGACGCGCGCGCCAACCTCCGAACCGTTGAGCGCGCGCAGGGCGCGGCCCATGGGCGACTCGATCAGGTTCAGCGCCAGCGCCACGGTGGCCACCAGTGCGCCGCCGATCAACCAGTACCACATGCGCTCGCCGCTGATCTCCTGGCCGAACAGGGACAGGGCCGGCACGCTCATGCCATCCGGCCCACCCGTAAAGCGGTCCTCGGTCACCACGATGATCGAGATGATGATGCCCATGCCCAAGGTTGCCATGGCCAGGTAGTGGCCCTTGAGACGCAGAATCGGCCGCCCCACCAGCAAAGCCAGCAGGGCCACGGCGGCGTTGGTGACCACCAGCGCCAGCGCCGGTGGCAAGCCGTAGCGGGTGGCGAGGATCGCGGTGCCGTAGGCGCCCAGGCCGAAAAAGCCGGCATGGCCCAGGCTGATCTGCCCGGCATAACCGATCAGCAGGTTCAGGCCCACGCACACCATGGCGTTGAGGCCGACCTGGATCGCCACCTCGTACCAGTAGTTGTTGGCCATCGCCAGCGGCAACAGCAGGACCAGGGCAGCCAGGGCGGCCAGCCCGCCGGTACGTGGTGACATCCACTTCATGCTTGTTCTCAAACCCGGTCCGGGCTCTTCTTGCCAAACAGACCGCTTGGCATGAAGAAGAGCACCGCCAAAATGATGATGAAGGCAATCGCGTCCTTGTAGGCCGAGCTCACATAGCCCGCGCCCAGGCTCTCGGCAATGCCCAACACCAGTCCGCCGACCACTGCCCCCACGCCGCTGCCCAGGCCGCCCAGTATGGCGGCGGCAAAGCCCTTGAGTCCCAGCATCACGCCGACGTCCCAGGAGGTGAGCGTGATGGGCGCAATCAGAATACCCGCCACCGCCCCCAGGCCCGCGGACAGCCCGAAGGACAGGAACAGCACGAAGCGCACGTTGATGCCGCACAGCTGCGCCGCCACCGGATTGTGCGAGGTGGCCAGCACGGCCTTGCCGATCAGGGTGCGGCCGAAGAACCAGCCCAGCAACAGCACGATCACCAGCGTGATGCCCATCACCCACAGGCTTTGCGGCAACAGGGTCGCCTGGCCGATCTGGATCGGCGTGTCGCCCGAAAACGAGGGCACCGTGTGCAGCTTCTTGTCCCACACCAGGATGGCCAGGCCGCGCAGCAGGATCGAGGCGCCAATGGTGATGATGATCAGCGTGGTGGCCGAGGCGCCGCGTGCCGGCTCAATGGCAAAGCGCTCCAGCGCCATGCCCACCAGCACCGAGGCCGCCACCGCCAGCGCGATCGCCGGCAGCAGGGGCAGGCCCAGCTGGATCAGCGACACCGTGGCCATGCCGCCGATCATGACGAACTCGCCCTGCGCGAAGTTGATGACGTGGCTGGCGTTGTAGATGATGGCAAAGCCCAGCGCGACCAGCGCGTAGATCGCGCCGATCGTCAGTCCGGTGAGCAGGAACTGGGTCAGCTGGGCACTCATGGCAGGCGTCTCGTTGCGTTAGCCGTCACTTGACCAGGGTCCACACGCCGCCCTTGACCTCCAGCGTGCGAAACGCGCTGAGGTCCAGGCCCATGTGGTCGGTGGGCGACATGTTGACCACGCCGCCGGTGCCGATGTAACCCTTGGTGGCCTCGATCGCGTCGCGCACCTTGGCCTTGTCGGTGGAGCCGGCGCGGCGCATGGCTTCCACCGCCAGCATCAGCCCGTCGTAGGCGTGGCCACCGAAGGTCGACACGTCCTGCTTGTACTTGCCCTCATAGGTCTGCTTGTAGCTGACCACCACCTTCTTCTGCGGGTCGCTGTCGGGCAGTTGTTCCGCGATCAACAGTGCCGCAGCGGGCAGGCGCACGCCCTCGGAGGCGTCACCGGAGAGCTTGATGAATTCCTTGGACGCCACGCCGTGCGACTGGTACAGCGGCAGATTGACCGCCAGCTGTTTGTAGTTCTTGGTGACGATGGTGGGCCCCTGGCCAAAGCCGGGATTGAGCACCGCCTGCACGCCCGCCGTGTTTTTGATCTTGGTGAGCTGGACCGTCATGTCGGTGTCGCCCGCGCCGTAGGTTTCGTCGGCCACCACCTGGATCTTGTAGTTCGGCGCCACCTTGAGACACTCGGCACGCATGGACTTGTCGAAGCCGCCGGTACCCGAGATCAGCGCGACGCGGCTGAGCTTGCGCTCATTCATGTCAACGAAGACCTTCTCGCAGGCCATGCGGTCGGTGTGCGGGGTCTTGAAGACCCACTTCTTGACCGGCTCGATGATCACCACCGCCCCGGCCAGCGAAATGAAGGGCATTTGCGCGGCCTCGACCAGCGGCACGGCGGCCATGGTCGAACCGGTGGTGGAGCCGCCGACGATGACGTCCACCTTGTCCTGTTCAATCAGGCGCTTGGCGAAGGTGCGCGCCTTCTCGGCATCGCCGGCGTCGTCATACGAGACCAGCTGCAGCTTGCGGCCGAGCACGCCACCGCTGGCGTTGATCTTCTCGATGTAGGTCTCCAGCGTCTTCTGCTCGGGGTCACCCAGGAAGGCCGCCGGTCCTGTCACCGACAGAAATGCGCCGATCCTGATGGCCTCCTGCGCCAGAGTGGGCGCGGCGAAGGCGGCCAGCATGGCCGAGATCGCCAGCAGTTTCGGAAACCGGGTGGGTACTGTATTGCTTGTCATGGTCTTGTCTCCTGTCGGTGGTAGGGTCGTTTGCCCGTCAAGGGCGCTTTGGATTGACCTGCTTGGGCAGGTTCTTGTAGGGGAACCACATGATGCGCTCAGCCTGCGACGGCCTCGCTGGCTCTGGCCTGGCTGGCTGCGGCGCGTTGCTGCAGCGTGGCCCAGCCATCATCGATCTCGGCTTGTAGCGTGTCGATGTCGGCGCACTTCATGTGCCGGTAGCGGCGTTGCAGCGCCAGGTAGTCCGACACCGGTCGCGTCTTGCTGGTGTGGTTGAGCGTGTAGTGGTGGCCGTCCTCGACCTCGTAGAGCGGGAAGGCACCGCACTCGACCGCGTAGCGTGCGGTCTGCAGCCCGGCGTCATCTGGAAGGCCCCAGCCATCCATGCAGGGGATCAGCAGCGTGATGATGCGCGTGCCCTGCATGGCTTTGGCCTTCTCGACCTTGCGCAGCAAATCGGGCAGATGCCCGGCGCTGGCGGTGGCGACATAGGGTACGCGGTGCGCCGCCATGATCTCGGTCAGGTTCTTCTTGCGCGAGGTCTTGCCGGCCGGCGTCGAGCCGGTCTTGGCGAAGTGCGGGGTGGACGACGACTTCTGCGCCCCGGTGTTCATGTAGCCCTCGTTGTCGAGGCAGATGTAGAGAAAGTCCTCGTTGCGCTCGGCGGCCGACGACAGGCATTGAAAGCCGATGTCGTAGGTGCCACCGTCGCCGGCCAGCACGATGACCTGCGTGTCGCGCTTGCCTTGCGCATCGAGCGCGCGGCGCAGGCCGGTGGCCGCCGCGGCGCTGGATTCGAGCGTGGGCTGGTAGACCGGAATGCGCAGCGAACTGTAGGGTTGCGGGCCGGCAATGATGGCCATGCACGAGGGCGGAATCACCGCCATGGTGTTGGGGCCCATGACCGTGAGCACGTGGCGCACCGACAACGCGTCGATGCAACCCGGACAGGCGGCGTGCCCGGAACACAGCATCGGGTCCTGGTTGGCGGATTCGATTCGGATCATGGTATTCACCTCACCCACTGTGACTCGCCAAGCGCCGGCGCCTGGCTGACCTGTTTGACAAACTGTGCAATCTTATCGGGCGAGACGTTGACGCCGCCCACGCCGGCCAGCAGCCCGTGGATGCGCGGTGCCACGCCACTGCCGTACAGCGCGGCGCGCAGTTCCTGATGCAGCACGCCGCCATGGCCTGGCGAATAGTTGCGATCGAGCACGATCACTTCTTCGATGCCGGTCAGCGCCTCGATCAGACCGCGTATCGGCAAGGGCCGAAACAGCCGCACCTTGACCAGGCCGACGGCCTGTCCGGCCTCGCGCATGGCATCCACCGCGTCGCGCGCGGTGCCGCACATGCTGCCCATGGTGACGATCACGGTGCGTGCGCCGTCGCAGCGGTAGCGCTCGATCACGCCGTGACTGCGGCCGGTACGTTGCGCCCACTCGTGGTCGGCCTGCGCGGCCAGGCTTGGCACGCGGGCCATGGCCTCACCCAGGTCCTGCCGATGGCGAAAGAACATCTCCTGCGACACCACGTTGCCCCAGGACTCGACCTTGGCGGTATCGAGCTTGTGGGGCGGATCAAACGCGGGCAGGTAGCCATCCACCAGCTCCTGCGCCGGAATCAGCACCGGCTCCATGGCGTGGGAGACGTAGAACGCGTCGAGGTTGACCATGGCAGGCACCAGCACCTGCTCCGCCACACGGTAGGCCTGGATCACGGTGTCGAGCGCCTCCTGTGCGCTTTCCACGTAGTACTGGATCCAGCCGGTGTCGCGCTGCGACAGACTGTCGGTCTGATCCGGCCAGAACGCCCAGGGCGAGGCCACTGTTCGGTTTACGTTGGCCATCACGATCGGCGCGCGCGCGCCGCTGGCGTAGTGCAGCAGCTCATGCATCAGCAGCATGCCCTGCGAAGCGGTGGCGGTGAACACGCGCATGCCCACCAGCGACGCCGGGATGCAGGCCGACATCACCGAGTGCTCGGACTCCGGCGTGATGATCTCGGCGTCGAAGTCGCCTTCGGCCTGAAATTCGGTGAGCTGCTCCAGCACCGGCGTTTGCGGTGTGATCGGATACACCGGGCATACCTTGGGCCGCGCCAGGCGGGCACCCCAGGCCACCGCCTGATTGCCGGTCAACAGCACGGCCTTGTTGTCAGCACTCATCGCCGCTCCTCCTGCATCGTCATGGAGCCCGTCGGGCATTCCTTCACGCACACGCCGCACCCCTTGCAATAGTCGGTCAGCACGATGTAGCCGTCGCCCACCCGTTTGACCGCCATGTCCGGGCAATACACCACGCAGTTGTCGCAGTTGATGCAGGTGCCGCAGGAGAAGCAGCGTTCGGTCTCCGCCAACGCCTGCTCGATCTCCAGTCCCAGCTGCACTTCCGCGTCACGCTGCAGGCGCTGCGTGACGTCGAGCAGCTGCGCCGGCGCGCGCTCGCGCTTGGGGTGATAGAAGGTGCTGATGGCTGCCAGCGGCACCAGCGACTCGTCGCCGTAGTGCGCGGCGCTCGGCGTGCCGGCCTCGGCCGCGCGTTGCTGCAAGGCACGCGCAATGGCTTGCGCGGCACGCTTGCCCATGCCGATGGCTTCGGTGACGAAGCGCGCCATGCTGGTCAGGTCACCCCCGGCGTAGACACCGTCGGCGCTGGTGGCGAGCTGGGCGTCGGTCTTGAGCAGGCCACCCGCCGCGGCGAACCCCTCCCCAAGCACCGCGAGCTCGGGGTCCTGGCCGATGGAGGTGACGATGGCGTCGGCCGCCAGGGCAAAGCCGCTGCCATCGATCGGGGTGAGCGTGAACTGGCCACGCTGCGCCCCCGGCACAAAGGCGACACGGCTGCACGCCAGGCTCAGGCCCGCGGCGCCCTGCTCGGTGACGCCATCCAGGCGCGCACCATCGACCAGCGTGATGCCTTCTTCCAGCGCCTCGACCACTTCTTCGGCCTGCGCCGGCATCTGGGCGCGCTGCTCCAGCGCCAGCAGCGTCACCTCGTGCCCGAGGCGGCGTGCGCTGCGCGCCGCGTCCAGCGCGGCGCTGCCGCCGCCAATCACCACCAGCCGCTTGCCCAGCGCCACCGGCTGGCCGGCATTGGCACTGGCCAGAAAGGTCGCCCCATCACAGACCCAGGGCTGGCTGTAGTCCAGCGTCGGCAGGCGCTTGTTGCGCGCCGCGCCGAGTGCCACGTAGAGTGCGTCGTGCTGCTCGCGCAAGCGCCTGAAACCCTCGGCGCCGTCGATGCGATGGTTGCAGTGCACCGTGACACCCATGGCGACGATGCGGGCGATCTCACCGTCAAGCACATCGCGCGACAGGCGGTAGGCCGGTATGCCGTAGCGCATCAGGCCACCCAGTTCGGCATGCGCCTCATACAGCGTGACGGCATAGCCCATGCGGCGCAGTTGGTAGGCGGCGGACAAGCCTGAGGGCCCGCCGCCGACAATAGCCACATGACCCGTGCGCGGCGCGGCGGCCGGCGCGAACGCCCACTGATGCGCCAGCGCCTGGTCGCCCACAAAACGCTCGAGTTTGCAGATCGACAGGGCCTCGTCGTAGCCGGCGCGGTTGCAGGCGGTCTCGCAAGGATGGTGGCAGATGCGCCCTGCGATCGAGGGGAAGGGGTTGTGGCGGGCCAGCACCTGCCAGGAGCCCTGGAAGTCGCGTGCGCGAGCCAGACCGATCCACTCGGCGATGTCGCCGTTGACCGGACACGCTCCGTGACACGGGGCAGGCGCCTTGATGTGCTTGGCCAGCGAGGCACGCCAGGTACCGGTCTTGATGGCGTCGGTGCTGCCCGTGGTCCAGGTGGTCGGCACCAGCGCGGCAGACGCACTGGCGGACGGCGACGGAGTCGTAACGCTCATGCCGCGCTCCCCATAAGTTGACGTTCGGCGCAGTGGTAGCCTTCAACACAGGCTGCGACGTTCTCGTCGTGTTGCTTGGGCGCGTTGTCCACCAGGGCCTGCGACAGTACTTCCAGCGTGGGCGCCTGGATCACCCGCGCCAGCGCACCCAGCAGGGCCGAATTGACGATGCGGCCCAGGCCTTGTTGGCGCGAGATGCTCAACGCGTCAATCGGTATCACGCGCCGTCCCGGCAGGGCCTGCGCAAATTCCGCCGCGCTGCGTGCCGAGTTGACGACAATCAGGGTGTTGGCGTCGGCGGCGGCGAGCAGGCGACCTTCGAGCAGGCTGGCGTCGAAGCACAGAATGGCATCGGCGCGTTCGATATCGCAGCGCACGCGCACCGGCCGTTGATCGGCGCGAATATAGGAATTGACTGGAGTGCCACGACGCGCGCCACCATAGCTGGCAAAGCACTGAACATGAAGCCCCTGGGCATGAAAAGCGCCAGCCAGCAGGTTGCCGGCAGTCTGCGCACCCTGGCCACCACGGCCCTGGATGATGATCTCTAGCACGTTGTCGTCTCCTTTCGGAACGTCCGTTGGGCGGGCAAACGCCTAACCGATCTCCGTATTGTTGTGTACCCAGTAGGGACATCTCTTGGGCGCAATGTAGGCGGTTTACATCCATTCGTCGAATTGATTCTTCAAATCCGCTACATTCACCAAACGAATACAAGAGTGGAGAACGTGGTGAACTTCCGGCAACTGGACCTCAACTTGTTGCGTGTGTTGTGTGCGGTATACCGGCTTGGCTCGGTGACCGAGGCGGCGCGCCAACTCGCCCTGTCGCAGCCCGCGACCAGCAATGCACTGGCGCGGCTGCGCGCCTTCTTCGACGACGAACTGTTTGTGCGCTCGCCACGGGGCCTGCACCCGACGCGTCGCGCGCAACGTATCGTGCCGGCGGTGATGGCTCAGCTGCAGGCGCTGGAATCCTCGGTGATGAGCAGCGAAGGCTTTGAGCCCGCCAGCGCCAGCGTGCATTGGCGCTTGTCCCTGTCAGACCTGGGCGAGATGATGTTCCTGCCGCCGCTGGCGCAGGCGTTGCGTGACCAGTCGCCACGCAGTCAGGTGTCCAACGTCTCGGTGGCGGCGCTGCAGGTGAGCGCTGCGCTGGACGCGCACGATGTGGACCTGGCGATCGGCATTCTCGGCCCCAGCCACAGTTCGATCGCCAGCGAGCGGCTGTTTCAGGAGCACTTCGTGGCGATCACGGCCAGTGACTGGCGCCCCAGCCAGGGCCGCGTAGGCAACAGCCTGAGTGCACGCCAGCTCAGCCTCGCGTCGTTGGCCGTCGCGTCACCCGCGGCGACCTATCACGGCAGCGTGGACCTGATGCTGACCAAGCTCAAGCTCAATGACCGCATCGTGCTGCGCGCCCGGCACTACGGCGCCTTGCCGGAGCTGGTCACCGGCAGCGACCTGATGGCAATCGTGCCGCTGATGTTCGCCAACTCACTGGCACCGCGCTATGACGTGCGCCTGTGGGAACTGCCGGACCACGGCCCCAGCTACGACGTCAGCATGGTCTGGCACCAGACCGCAACACCCGACCCGGCACATGCCTGGCTGCGCGGCGTGGTGCGAGACTTGTTCAAACGCGCGCCGAGTTGACCCGCAAGTTCGTCAGAAACGCGCTGCGACCCGCGACAGCGCATTGGCGCCAAACAGACGATTCATTGCAGGCGTGAAGTACAGGCCATCGGCAAAGACGTAGCTGTTGTACTTTTTGTCCACCTCGGCGCCACTCACCAAAGTCGTGGTGGAACACAAAGCCGAGTTGACCTGGCCCGTGCCGGTGCCGATGCCGTTTCCGGCGTCAACCGAGGTGCACACCGGAGTCGCCGCGTCGGTCAGTCCGAAAAAAGTTGGTGTGACCACGACAGCACTGGCGTAGTTGTACAGGTCCACGTAGAGCACCTGGTTGCCCAGGTCAACGATCGCCAACAACAGCGCCTCATTAAACTTGATACTGGCATTGGTCAGCATGGTTGCCTTGGCGGTGCGCGTGGCCCACGGGGTCTGTCCCAGATTGTTGACACCGACCACCACCACATACTTGGCGCCTTGTTGCACCAGGCGACGAACTTGCCCGCCCAGCTCGGCACCAGCCTGCTTGACCTGGGTGAGCATGTCCACCTCAGTAAGCGTGCCTGCAATGACGGCCGACGCCTGGCTGACAATGTCACTGGCGCCACCATTGATCAGGATCAGATCGTTCTCTTGAGGTTTACTGGTGCTCAAGAAGGCGTCGATCTGTTCGGTGATCGTGAGCGTCGCAGCCTGTCCGGCTGCGTCCGGTTTGCTGGTGATACGCGCGTTGCCGCGCGCATAACCAAGACCGCCCGCCGCCGAGGGCGTGATCGTCAACGCGTAGCCGCTGGCAACCTGTTCGACCCACGTGTTGACGGTCGCGTCGTTGACCGTGTACTTTGACGTGGTGCCGCTGTTGCCAATGTCGCTCAAGGCATCGCCAAACGATATCAGTCGGGTCGGCGTGAGCGCGCCCACGGTGGTACCGCCACCGCAGGCAGCCAACCAGAGGGCAGGCACGCAAACGGTGACCAGCGCAACGCGGCGCAGCAATTTTCCCATCATTCAAATCTCCAATAGTCCTTGCGGTAGTTTAACGACCCCTTGCGGCAGTCTGCTCAAGCGGCGGCCGCACGCTCCAGTCGGTCACGCACACCTTCCCATTCGGGCGTATCGGGCGGCGTTTCAACCCAGATCAGGCGGGCACCCTGGGCGTCAAACTCGCGCAGCACCGCAAACAACTGCTGTGCCGTGGCGCCAGCGTCATCGGGCATGCGCCGACGTATCAGCTTGGTGGACGGGCTGCGCAACACCGCGCGCGAATAAGTGGCAATGACGGTGTTGCCCGCATCAAGGTCGGCGCCCAGCAGATCGAGCGCGGTTTGCAGGCTGCGCTGATCCATCAGCCGAACCTTGGCGCGCGGTGCGTAGTGGGCCTCCAATGTGCCCGATGCGCGCGGCGCAGTGGCCGGGCCCGTCCGCAGCTGCATGTCCTGTGGCGGCAACTGGTGCGCCACGGCCTCAACCTGGCATCGACTGATCGCACCCGGTCGCAACACCACGGGGGCGCCTCGGGTGCAATCGACAATGGTGGACTCGATCCCGACCGAACACGCCCCGCCGTCGAGAATCAGCAAGGACTCGCCAAACTCGCCCACCACATGCACCGCCGTGGTCGGGCTGACGCGCCCAAACTGGTTCGCGCTGGGTGCGGCCAAACCCCAGACTGGCTCGCCGGCGGCCGGCTCCTGGCAGGCCCTCAACAGCGCCTGCGCCACGGGGTGAGAGGGGCAGCGCAGTCCAATGGAGTTCTGCCCCCCGGCGGCGGCGGCGGCCACGCCGTCGCGCCTTGGCAAAATCAAAGTCAGTGGACCCGGCCAGAACGCCTGCATCAACGCACGCGCGAAGTCAGGAACCTGCTGCGCGAAGTGCGCCACCTGGGCCGCACTGAGGACATGCACGATCAAGGGGTGTTCCGCAGGTCGGCCCTTGGCCTGGAATATCTTGGCCACTGCCGCGTCGTCGCAAGCGTTGGCAGCCAGGCCGTAGACGGTCTCCGTCGGCATGCCCAGCACTTGGCCGGCTCGAATGACGCGCACGGCCGCTTCGATCGAGTGTGGCGCGAGACCCTCAACAATCATCGTTTGCCACGCCTCATGGCGGCACAATGCCCAGTAACGACGCCGCTTGGGCAGTCGTGGCGCGCGCCTGCTGTGGCGTGGCGCCGGTCACGGTCAGGTGCCCCATCTTGCGAGCCTTGAGGGGTTTGAGTTTGCCGTACAGATTGAGATGCACGCCGGGCAAGGCCAACACGGCATCCCACGGCGGAGTGACGGGCTCGTCGCCCCGCGCCAGCCACAAATCCCCCAGCAGGTTGAGCATGATGGCGGGACTGTGCTGCCGTGGCTGCAGCAAGGGCAGGCCGGTGAGCGTGCGTACCTGCAGATCAAACTGCGACAGATCACAGGCGTGCAGGCTATAGTGGCCGCTGTTATGCGGACGCGGTGCGATCTCGTTGACGACCAGCGCGCCATCGTCAAGTACAAAGAACTCGACGCACAGAACCCCCACGTACTGCAGCCCCTCGGCGATGGCCCGGGTCGCGTCGACCGCCCGCGCCGCCACTGCGGCTGGCAACACGCCGTCAAAGACCTCGGTCACCGCCAGAATCCCGTCGCGGTGCACATTGCGCTGCACAGGCAGGTTTACCATCACCCCATCACGCCCGCGCGCGACGATGACCGAACATTCCGCCTTCAAGGGAAGCAGTCTCTCGAGCACACAGGTCACCTGTCCGAGCTCGTGCCACGCCGTCTGCAATTGGGCACGCGTGGCCACCCGAATCTGCCCCTTGCCGTCGTAGCCCATGCGCGCGGTCTTCAGAATGCCGGGCAACAGGGCCACATCGACCGCAGCCAGTGCGTCGGCGCAGTCAATCACGGCATAGGGCGCACATGCCACCCCGCAGCGCACAAAATGCGCCTTCTCGCTAACACGATCCTGCGCGATCCGCACCGCGTCAGCGCTGGGTGACACGCAACGCTGCGCTCCCAAGGATTGCAGCGCGCCCGCTGGCACGTTCTCGAACTCAGTCGTGATCGCCGCGCAACGCTGCGACAACTGCGCCAGACCAGCCTGATCAAGGTAGTCAGTCTGGATGTGATAGTGACTGATCAGGCCGGCCGGACTCGCTGGGTCAGGATCCAGCACTGCCGTGAAATAGCCCATGGCCTGCGCCGCCTGAACGAACATCCGCCCAAGCTGACCACCCCCCATGACGCCCAAGGTCGCCAAGTTCCCGGCTTGCAGACTGCCAGGCAGAATCATCGGTGTACTCATTGGGGACCTTCGACCATCGCACCGCCAGGAAGGCTGGGCCTAACACGACCCGACGCCGCGCTCATAGCAACGGCGGCACCGTCATGCTGCGGGCGGTCTCGGTTTGCTCGGCCCGGAAGGCCTCCAGCTTGGCGCGCAACACTTGGTCTTCGTTGGCCAGCATGGCCACGGCAAACAAGGCCGCGTTGGCAGCACCGGCGGCACCAATCGCAAAGGCCGCAACCGGGATGCCCTTGGGCATCTGCACAATGCTGTGCAAGGAGTCCACGCCCGACAGATGCTTGCTGGGCACAGGCACGCCCAGGATCGGCACGACCGTCTTCGCCGCCAGCATGCCCGGCAGATGCGCCGCGCCACCAGCGCCAGCAATGATGGCCTTGAGGCCGCGCGCCGCCGCGCTTTGCGCGTAGGCAAACATGTCGTCGGGCATGCGATGTGCGGAAACCACGCGGGCCTCATGGCTGATGCCAAACTGCTGCAGGATGTGGACCGCGTATTGCATCGTGTCCCAGTCGGAACTGGAACCCATCAACACGCCAATATGTATGCTTTTCATGAGTTAGGGACCGCCGCGCACCGCCATCCAGTGGAACGAAAGCCGCAGTCTGACCCTGAAGGGATTAATATTCGATTTTACTTGTCCGCCCCAATCCCAAGCATGACCGGCTGAGCAAGGCACATGCCCGCGAACCACAGCCACAGTCTGTTCCAAAAAACACATGATTAACGTTACCCTAGAGAACTTTGACGCCGAAGTCGTCGCCGCATCGTCCGCTGTGCCCGTTTGGGTCGATTTTTAGGCACCATGGTGTGGCCCTTGTAAAGTGATTGGGCCTTTGCTGGAAAAGCTCGAGACCGAGTACGCCGGGCGCTTCAAACTGGTGAAGATCGACTCCGATCAGGAGCAGGAGTTGAGCCAGGCGTTCGGCATTCGCAGCATTCCAACCTGCGTGCTGCTGCGAGACGGCAAACCGGTGGACGGCTTCATGGGTGCCCTGCCCGAAGGCCAGATCAAGACCTTCCTGGACAAACACGTCCCGAGCGAAGCCGCGGTTGCGGCCACTGAAGAAGAGGACGCCGCTCTGGCCGCACTGGCCGCTGGTGACCTCAATGCTGCGTTGGAGAAGCTCCAACACGCGGTCGCCACCGACCCAGCCAATGACGACGCGCGCTTTGACTATGTCAAGCTGCTGCTTGAGCTTGACCGCGTGGACGATGCCAAGGTGGCCTTCGCCCCGGTCATCGCCAAGGCCGCGCAGGTACAACGCCTGGGAGCTTTACGGCGCTGGATGGATGCTATCGATTTCGCAACATCGCAAGGCGACGCAGACGATGCTGTCGCGACCTTGGACACGAAGTTGGCGAGCAACAAGCGCGACTTTGCAGCGCGCTTTGCCAGGGCCCAGATACGGATGAGCCAGCGCGCTTGGTCGCAGGCGATGGACGAGTTACTCGAAATCCTGATGCGCGACAAGAGCTGGTCCGACGATCTGGCGCGCAAGACCTTTATCGCCATCCTGGACCTGATCGAGCCGCCCAAGGTGAAAGTGGCCGACGGCCAGGTTCCACCCGTCGATCCGCTGGTGGCCAGCTACCGCAGGCGTCTGAGCAGCGTGATTCTGAGTTGAAAGCCAGAAAGTCCTGTCTACCCGACGGGCGATCCGGCTCCGGCGATTTGGCGGGGTGCCGCCTCCACATGGTCAATGCCCCATCAGCCAACGCGTCAGGGCAAAGGCGGCGCCGAACAGGGCGGCGTAGCAGAAGATCGGCCAGCTAAACGCCGCACGTGATTCGCGCCAGGCGCGCACGCGCTCTACCGCCAGTCCCGCTGCCAGCGGGGCGAGCACCAGGTTGAGCAGTTGCAGCAAGGGCAGGCGAATCGCCAGCACCGGAAACAACCAGGTGGCCAGCGCCCCGGCCACGGCACCAGCGAACAAGGCCCAGGCCGCTTCACGCGTGCGCGGACTCTGTCCTTGGCGGCCACGCAGCCGGCGCCAGCCGAACTTAAGGCCATCGCCAAACAGCTCTGCCACCAACTGCAGCAGCAGTTCCCCGAAGAACTCGAAGATCAGCTCAAACAGCAGTTCCAGCATCGGGCACCAACGTCAACCTACTGAGTCAGCCGCTGCAGTGCTTCGCGGTACTTGGCCTCCGTTTTGGCGATCACGTCTTGCGGCACCCTGGGCGCGGGCGGCGTCTTGTCCCAGGGCTTGCCGTTGATCTGCACTTGCTCCAGCCAGTCGCGCACGAATTGCTTGTCGTAACTTGGCGGGTTGCTGCCCTCCTGGTAACTCTCGGCCGGCCAAAAGCGCGAGGAGTCGGGCGTGAGCACCTCGTCCATCAGGGTCAGGGTGCCATCGGCGTCCAGCCCGAACTCGAACTTGGTGTCGGCAATGATGATGCCCTTGGCCAACGCGATGCGGCTGGCTTCTTGGTAGATGGCCAGGCTGATGTCGCGAATGCGCGTGGCCAGATCGCGCCCGACCACGTTGACGGTTTGCTCAAAGGTGATGTTCTCATCATGATCACCCACCGCCGCCTTGGCCGCCGGCGTATAGATCGGCTCGGGCAGCTTGGACGCATTCTTCAGGCCGCTCGGCAAGGCCACGCCACACACCGCCTGCGTCTGTTGGTACTCCTTCCAGCCGCTGCCCGCCAGATAGCCGCGCACCACCGCTTCCAAAGGGATGGGCCGCAGCCGCTTGACCAGCATGGAGCGGCCCTGCACCTGCGCCACCTCGTCGGGCGCCACCACGCTCTCAGGCGCTTGGCCCGTGAGGTGGTTGGGGCAGATGTTGGCGCCGCTCGGGCCGAGTTTGTCAAACCAGAACAAGGCCATTTGCGTCAACAAGGCGCCCTTGCCGGGAATAGGCTCGCCCATGATGACGTCAAAGGCGCTCAGGCGGTCGCTCGCCACCATCAGGATGCGGTCGTCACCCACGGCGTAGTTGTCGCGTACTTTGCCGCGCGCCAGCAGCGGCAGCGAGTGAAGAGCAGAGGTGTGCAGTGCGTCGGTCATAGTGGGTCAGCGCCGCCAAGGCCGGCAGCGCGTGAGAAAGGAAAAAAAGCCCGGTGCGACGCTTCGGGCGCACCGGGCTGCATTATCCGAGATTGTCGCCAGTGCTCGCGGCGGACGGCGCAAGCGCCAAACCAGCGGTGATCAGTTGACCAACTGCGCCAGCTCGCCCTTGGCGTACTGCGCCGCCACCACCGCCAGGCTGCGGCCCTTGATCTTGGGCGCCTGACCCTGGCAGCCAAACTCCAGGTAGCGTTGCTTGCAGATCTGCTTGGCCGCTTCGCGAGCCGGCTTGAGCCACTCGCGGGCGTCAAACTTGTCGGGGTTCTCGGCCAGGAACTTGCGCACCGCGCCGGTCATGGCCAGGCGAATGTCGGTGTCGATGTTGATCTTGCGCACGCCAAATTGGATGGCCTTCTGGATTTCCTCCACCGGCACGCCGTAGGTCTCCTTCATCTTGCCGCCATACTGGTTGATGATGGCCAGCAAGTCCTGCGGCACGCTGCTCGATCCATGCATCACCAGGTGCGTGTTGGGAATGCGCCGGTTGATCTCCTTGATGCGCTCAATGGCCAGAATGTCCCCGGTGGGCTTGCGCGAGAACTTGTAGGCGCCATGGCTGGTGCCAATGGCAATGGCCAGCGCGTCAAGCTGCGTGCGCTTGACGAAATCAGCCGCCTGCTCGGGGTCGGTCAACAACTGCTCGCGCGTCATGGTGGCCTCGGTGCCGTGGCCGTCTTCCTTGTCACCCTTCATGGTCTCCAGCGAGCCCAGGCAACCCAGTTCGCCTTCCACCGTGACACCCAGCTTGTGCGCGGCGTCCACCACGGTGCGCGTGACATTCACGTTGTAGTCGTAGCTGGCAATGGTCTTGCCGTCGGCCTCCAGGCTGCCGTCCATCATCACCGACGAGAAGCCCAGGTTCATGGCGCCTTGGCAGACGTCAGGGCTTTGCCCATGGTCCTGGTGCATCACCAGTGGGATCTGTGGGTAGGCTTCCACCGCTGCCAGAATCAGGTGTTTGATGAAGGACTCGCCGGCGTACTTGCGCGCACCAGCGCTGGCTTGCAGGATCACCGGCGCACCGACCTCCTTGGCTGCCTCCATGACCGCCTGGACCTGCTCCAGATTGTTGACATTGAAAGCTGGAATGCCGTAGCCGTTTTCGGCCGCATGGTCCAGCAGCTCGCGCATCGAAACGAGTGCCATGTGGTGATCCCCAGGGAAGTTGGTAACTGCGTGGTAACTGGTACCGTGGCGCAATTTTACCCCTGCGCGCTGATGCCGGCGCGGCTGCCAGCACTACGCCCGGCGAGCGCGCAAGCGTCAACTTACCCGGCAGATCTTGAGCATATTGGTGCCACCTGGCGCGCCCATAGGTTCGCCGCACGTGATGGCGTAGACATCACCAGACTGGACAATGCCACGGCTCTTGAGGTGCTGCTCGGCATCGGTCAACGCCGTGTCACGGTCAGCGCTGGTGTCCATCAACAACGGCCGCACATTTCGGTACAGTGCCATTTTGCGCTGGGTGGTGATCTTGGGCGTCAGGGCGTAGATCGGCACATGTATCAGATGACGACTCATCCACAGGGCCGTGGAGCCGCTATCAGTCATCGCCACAATGGCTTTGGCGCCCAGGTGATGGGCCGTAAACAGGGCCCCCATGGCGATGGTTTGATCGATGCGTGCGAAATTCTTGCCCGAGAAGTCGGCGTCGAGTTTGACCGTCTCGGCTCCTTCGGCTGCAAGGCAAATCTTGGCCATCTCGATCACCGTCTCCAATGGGTACTTGCCGGCTGCGGTCTCGGCTGACAACATGACCGCATCGGTGCCGTCGAGCACCGCGTTGGCCACGTCACTGACCTCGGCGCGGGTTGGTACCGGGTTGCTGATCATGGACTCCATCATCTGCGTCGCCGTGATCACCACTTTGTCGTGCGCGCGGGCCAGCTTGATCATGCGTTTTTGCAACGCCGGGACGGTGGCGTTGCCGACTTCCACCGCCAGATCGCCACGCGCCACCATGATGCCGTCGCTGGCCAACAAGATCTCCTCCAGCTTGGGAATGGCCTCGGCGCGCTCGATCTTGGCGATCAAGCCCGGACGATGGTCATACTCGGCCCCAGCCACGTTGCACAGCTGGCGCGCCATCTCCATGTCGGTGGCGTTCTTGGGGAAGCTCACCGCCACGTAGTCGGCCTGGAAGCTCATCGCGGTGCGAATGTCCTCCATGTCCTTGCCGGTGAGTGCAGGGGCGGTCAGCCCGCCGCCCTGCTTGTTGATGCCCTTGTTGTTGGACAGTTCGCCGCCGATCTTGACCGTCGTGTGCACCGCCTCGCCCTTGACCTCGTCGACCGTGATGACGATCATGCCGTCATTGAGCAACAGCACATCCCCCGCCCTGACTTCGCGCGGAAGCGCCTTGTAGTCCAGGCCCACCGCGCGAATGTCGCCCAACTCGGTGCGCGCCGCATCCAGCACAAATTTCTGCCCTGGCTCCAACTGCACGCGGCCCTCGGCAAATCGGCCCACCCGGATCTTGGGGCCCTGCAGATCGGCCATGATGGCCACCTCGCGCCCGGCGTTCTGAGCTGCCTGCCGCACCAACAGCGCACGATCAATATGATCTTGTGCCGAGCCATGACTGAAGTTCAGGCGCACGACATTGACCCCGGCCCGGATCATTTGCTCCAGCAAAGCCTGATCGCTGGACGCGGGTCCGAGGGTGGCAACAATCTTGGTCGCGCGACGATGCATGGGCCAGTCTCCTTGTAACTATGTTCCAATTTTGACACGAATTGAGTTACCCGACAGTTACCAATCCGGCGTTCACACAACGCCTTACCGATGGCTGTGACAAGCCCGACGTCAAGCGGAGAACCTCGCGCAAGTGTGGTTGAGTGGCGTCAAAATTGTCTCCACTGCGCTGGAAATGGTGGCCGTGGACTTCATCACGAAGCCGATCAATCCAGCGGCGGCGCCTCTCTGAGCGTGATACTGATCGACATCGATCACTTCAAGAGCTACAACGACCACTATGGTCATCCGGCTGGTCTGAACCGAACTCCGGTTCGCTGCCGCTTACTTCAGCGCAGCTTCAATCTTTGCCTTGACGGCCTCGATTCGCGGCGGCTTGATGATGTAACCCAGGATGCCCAAGGGTAGTGCCTCACCCAGTGTTTCCTTGCTGGCATCGGCACTCATAAAGATCACTTTGGTCGCGCTGGTGCGCGGGTCCCCAATGGCGCGCAGTTTTCGGACGAACTCAAGGCCGGACATGGGCTGCATGTGAATGTCCGACAGAATCAGGTCCGGCCGGAACTTGACAGCGGCCACCAGGCCCGCCGCGCCGTCGTCGCACTCTTGCACATCCTGAATACCCAGGCGGCTCAAGACATCGGCGATAAAGGCTCGCATCAGCCGATCATCGTCCACCAACAAAATGCGGGCTTTGACAATATTCATGGATTCATTCCTGGCTTAGAGCGGGGCGGACACATCAGCGTCGGGGCGGTGACGCCATCAAGGCGTCGACGGCAGATCTCCGTGAGTCAGATAGTGTGCCATCTCGTCACGCCACTTCGACAGCATTGGCGCCAGTTGCACGTAGTTTGGCAAGACCTGTTCAACCACGTCGGTTTTGCAGGAGCGCTCCAATTCGGCGACTCGCGCACACAAGGCATCGCGGCAAAAAATCGGTGCAAATCCTTTGATGCCATGCAGAAGGTGGTTCGCCGCTTTCAGATCACCGACCTCAAGCGCGGCTTCGATCTTGATCAAATCAGTGTTCAAACTATCAAGCGCCATCTCAAGAATCTTGCGAAAGCTCTGCACACTGCCAAACATCGCAAGCGCCTGAGCGGTGTCGAAGTGCTCGAATGCGGCGAAGCCCGCAGCGCGAACGTCGGCCGTTGGCGATGCAGTCATCGGCTTATGGCCCCGCTCAAGGTGCCTCGGCGGCACGCTTGGTGAGTATCTCGAAAGCCGGCAGGGTCTTGCCCTCCAGCACTTCGAGAAACGCGCCACCGCCGGTGGAGATATAGCCAATCTGCTTTTCAATGCCGTACTTCGAGATCGCCGCCAAAGTGTCGCCACCACCGGCAATCGAGAAGGCGCTGGACTGCGCGATGGCTTGTGCGATCACCTTGGTGCCGTTCTCGAAAGCGGCAAACTCAAACACACCGACCGGTCCATTCCAGACGATGGTTCCGGCCGCCATAAGCTGCCTGGCCAGGGTCGCCGCAGTCTGCGGGCCGATATCCAGTATCAGGTCATCGTCGGCCACGTCACTGGCTGCCTTGACACTGGCCACGGCGTCGGCAGCAAACGTCTTTGCCGTCACCACGTCGATGGGAATCGGCACCGCGGCGCCGCGCGCCTTCATCGCCTCGATGACGGCCAACGCCTCGGGCAACAGATCGGGCTCAGCCAGGCTCTTGCCAATGCGAAGCCCCGCGGCCAGCATGAAGGTGTTGGCGATACCGCCGCCGACGATCAGCTGGTCCACCTTGCCCGACAGACTCTTGAGAATGGTTAGTTTGGTGGAGACTTTGGAGCCCGCGACGATGGCCACCAGTGGTCGCTTGGGCTGTGCCAACGCCAGCGTGATGGCATCCATCTCGGCGGCCAGCAACGGCCCGGCGCAAGCCACTTTGGCGAATTGCGCGATGCCATAAGTGGACGCCTCGGCGCGGTGCGCGGTCCCAAAGGCATCGTGCACGAAGATGTCACACAGTGCTGCCATTTTTTGAGCCAGGCTCGGGTCGTTCTTCTTCTCTCCGGGATTGACCCGGCAGTTTTCCAGCAGGATGACCTGACCGGGCTGCACATTCACGCCGTCAACCCAGTTGGCCAGCAGCGGTACTTCACGGCCCATCAATTCCGACAATCTGTGGGCGACCGGGGCCAGCGAATCAGCCGGCTTGAACTGCCCTTCAGTCGGACGCCCCAGGTGCGACGTAACCATCACCGCGGCACCCGCATCGAGCGCCATTTGTATGCAGGGAATCGATGCCCTGATGCGGGTGTCCTCCGTAATGTGCCCGGCATCGTCTTGCGGCACGTTGAGGTCGGCGCGGATAAAGACACGCTGGCCCTTGACTTGGCCCTGCCTGCACAGGTCCGAAAAGCGAATGACGTTCATGAGATTCCCGAGAAAGAAGACTGCCAAGCCGAATTGTAGAAGCGCGCGGGTGGGGGCCCGCCCACCGGAGCCGCTCACGCCTACCAGCCAAGTCCCACATGCAGCGGCAGGTAAACCGTCATGCCAACCACAATCGTGCCCAGCACGGCCTGGCCGGCACCCCGGCTCCAGAAGAAGTAGGCGGCCCCGGCCGCAGCCGCGAACAATCGCGCGTCACGCCAGGTGTCGATCAAGCCACCCTGTACCATGACGATCTCCGGCGCGATCACTGCCGCCAGGGCCGCGATTGGCGCGTACTGCAAACCGCGCTGCGCCCAATGCGGCAAGGCCCAGTCACGACTGGACAGAAAGAAGAGCGATCGCGCCAATACCGTCACCACCGTCAAGCCGGCGATTGTGGCCAAGGTCCAGCCATCTGTCTCGCTCATGACCGACTCCGGTACGCCAATGGCGACTTCTCCAGCATCAGGCACATGGCTACCGCCGCCGCGATGGCGACCAATATATTGAGTTTCAGTGGCAACGCGAAAGCCGCCACGGCCGCCGTAGCGGCGACGCCAGCGGCCACCACGCGCAGGCGACTGGACGCCAACGAGCAACTGATTCCGATTAGCGCCAGGATGCCGGCGAAGCCCAGGCCCCAGGCAGTGGGAACCAGGCTCGACAGCAACACGCCCACTACGCTGGCGCCGACCCAGGCAAACCAGTTCAAGCCGCAATTACCCGCCAGGTAAGCCTGCTGTGCCCGCACTTCGGCCACACTGCCACCATGCTTGGGAAAACGCCTGACAAACAGAACATAGGTCAAATCACCAGTTAAGTAACCGCAGACCAGACGCTGCGACAAAGGCAAGTGCATCACATAGGGTCGCAAGTGGGCACTGAACACAACAAAGCGCAGATTGACGCAAAAGGCCGTAGCCAGAATCACCCACATCGGCGCGCCCGCGCTGATCAACGGCACCGCGGCCAGTTGCGCACTGCCGGCGAACACCAGCACGCTCATTAGCAAGGCTTCGGTGGTACTCAGGCCAGACTTGACCATCGCCACGCCGGTCATCAAACCCCAGGCGGCGATGCCCGGTGCGACCGAGAACTGGTCCCGCAAACCCTGCCGAAACTCAGGATGACGGTAGTTTTCAGGCAAAAAGAACATGGGGGATGTTGGTCTGGGCGCCGACTCAGGAGGCGGCCTGCGGAGCGCTCGCATCCACCCCACTCAATTGCATCCCCGGCCGGATGTCCATCCCGCGCAGGCACTCCGCCAGTGGCAGGCGTTTGGCACCCGCGCGCTGCAATTCGGTCAGCAGCACGACCGAGTCCAGCGCGGCCACCGCAACACCTTCTGCGCCGACAGCCAGGATGCGCCCGGGCGGAACCTCGGTGCCGGCAGACCCTTGCGCCACGCGCGCATCCCACACTTTGAGCGTCGTGCCTTGAAGGTGAGTGGCCGCAACCGGGAAAGGATTGAACGCGTGGACCCGGCGCACGATCGATTCGGCGGTTTGAGCCCAGTCGATCCAGGCTTCGCTCTTATCCAGTTTGGCAGCATAGGTAATGCCCTGCTGCGGCTGCGTCACCGGCTGGAGTTCGCCCCGCGCGGCCAAGGCCAGCGCCTGAACAATCAATGCGCCACCGATACCGGCCAGGCGATCGTGCAGCACTGCGGTGGTGTCGGTCGGCGCAATCGGTGTGCTCTGCCACAGCAGCATGTCGCCGGTGTCCAGGCCGGCATCCATCTGCATGATGGTCACCCCCGTTTGCGCATCGCCGGCCTCGACCGCGCGGTGTATCGGTGCCGCGCCTCGCCACCGTGGCAACAACGATGCATGAATATTGAGGCAGCCAAACCTGCCGGTGCCTGCCATGGCGTCCAGCACCCATTGCGGCAGGATCAGGCCGTAGGCAGCCACCACCATGGCGTCGGCTTGCGCCTGCTCAATGGCCCGGCGCGCCTGCGCTGCATCGTCCGGGTACTTGCCGTCCAGGCGAAGGCTGCGCGGCTGCAGGATGGGCAGTTGCAGAGCGGTCGCCGCCTGCTTGACGGCCGACGCCTGCAGCTTCATGCCACGACCGGCAGGTCGATCCGGCTGCGTCAAGACCAGAACGACCTCATGCCCGGCTTGCACCAGACTGGTCAAGGCGACCCGCGCGAATTCGGGTGTTCCCGCAAAAAGCAGTCTCAACGCTGCTCCTCGCGCTGTGCCTTGAGCATCTTCTTCTTGATCCGGTCGCGTTTGAGGGGCGACAGGTATTCGACAAACACTTTGCCCGCCAAGTGGTCCATTTCATGTTGGACACACACCGCCAACAGTCCATCGGCCTCGATGATTCGACTGACACCCTGAGCATCCAGCGCGCTGACCTTGACCTCGTCGAACCGCTCCACCCCGTCGTAGATGCCGGGCACGGAGAGACACCCCTCTTCATTGAGGTGTTTCTCCGGACTGGCCCAAACCAGCTGCGGGTTGATCAACACCAGCGGCTGGTCACGTTCCTCCGACACGTCGATCACGATCAGGCGCTCATGCACATCGACCTGCGTCGCGGCCAGACCGATTCCTTTGGCGTGGTACATGGTTTGCAACATGTCCGAGATCAAGGTCTTGATCCGAACATCAACCGCCAGCACGGGTTTGGCGACGGTGTGCAAGCGCGGGTCGGGGAAACAGAGGATGGGTAGTAGCGCCATGAGATATGAAAGGTCAATGAGGGCTCGACGCCGCGGCAAGGCTGCCGGCGGCGATCGTGCCAAGTCTTAGAGATGTCGTTATTTTCCCCACTTTTCGTCGTTGCGCGCGCGGCACGCCTCGGAAAACGTTGCCGAATCAATGGCTTGGGAGCAAAATCGCGCGTGAATTATCAAGATTTTCCAAGGGAAAGCCGGACCAGGCCCAGCAATCCCGAACTGCCGTGAGGCCTCCATAATGCAGCAAGATACGACTCAAAACGTGATGGCGACGCCGAAACTGGCGTTGACCACCCTGATCACCGCCGCCGCGTTTGCCAGCGTCATGCTGGCGTCCAGCGCACTTGCGCAGAACCTCACGGTCACGCCCGGTCAGAAAGCGACGGCCGAGCAAGTCGCGCAGGCCGGCGTCCCGCTGAGCGAACTGGCCGCCAACGCCCCGGACGAATACACCATCAAACGCGGCGACACCTTGTGGGCGATTTCCAAGATATTTCTGAAAAGCCCCTGGCGCTGGCCGGAGCTGTGGGGCATGAACCTTCAGGACATCAAGAATCCTCACCGCATCTACCCCGGGCAAAAACTTTACCTCGAGAAAAAGGACGGGCGAGCGACTCTGCGCACCAGCCGCTCGGCTGCAGCCGATGATGGCGTCAACCAGGCCGGTGGCGATACTGTCCGTGTCTCGCCGCGGACCCGGTTTGAGAGCTTGGTTGACAGCGCGGTGCCAACCCTCAAACCCCACTTGATCGAGCCGTTCCTGGCCGAGCCCATGGTAGTCGACAAGGATCAGCTCAGCACTGCGCCGCGCATCGTGGCGGCCCAGGAAGGACGCGTCTTGCTGACACGTGGGGACCGCGCCTATGCGCGGGGGCAGGGCGGCAAGCCACTGGTCGATGCTGGGGGCAAACAGCAAGTCTTTCGCGTGTTCCGCGACGCGACCCCCCTCGTGGATCCGATCAGCCGCGAGATCCTCGGCTACGAGGCCGCGTACGTCGGTAAGGCGCTGCTGGCGCAAAGCGAAACAACCTCGGGTATCACTGACAAAGACGGCAAGACCAACTCGCAAATCGTTCCAGCGACGATCGACATCGTTGCCGCCAAAGAAGAAATGCAGGTCGGCGATCGGCTGGTGCCAGAGCCCGAGCGGCAGCTTTTGAGCTACATCCCGCGGGCCCCATCAACTGCGGTCGAGGGACGGATCGTTTCGATTTACGGCAATGCCGTCATCAATGCCGGGCAGAATCAAGTCGTCGCGATCAACCTCGGCAGCCAGCACGGCATTGCGAGCGGCCATGTGCTGGCGGTCTTGAAGGCCGGTTCGCGCTTGATCGACAAGACGGATTCGGCACGGCCCGAGATCAAACTACCCGATGAACGAAATGGCTTGCTGATGGTGTTCCGCACATTCGAGAAAGTCTCATACGCCCTGATACTGGATATCCGTGACGGCGTACGGATTGGCGACCGGCTGGTGGCGCCGCGCTGATCAGTCGAATGGGCGCTAGGCACCCGGTCCGGTTGGACCGGGGTGCGAACCCGCCAGCGTGCCACGTGTTGCCCGTCTGCTAAGCGCTGCGCAAATCATGGAACGCTGCGAACTAGAAGCGTGGTTGCGCTTGACGATGACTGACGGGGTCGGCAATGGCACGGCGCGCCGGCTGCTGGCCGCCTTTGGCGCACCCGAAGCCATCTTTGCGCAACCAGAAGCAGCCTTGTCTCAGGTGGTCAAGCCGGGCCTGGCAGCCTCCATCTGTCGCTGCCCTGCGGGTCTGAGCGAGCTTACCAGCACAACTTGTGATTGGCTCAGTGGTGGCACAAGCCACCACCGTCAGATCGCCGTGCTCGGCGCAAGCAACTACCCCTCGGCCTTGCTGGCAATGGACGACCCCCCGCTGATGCTGTACATGGTGGGCGGGCCAGCGCGGCAACCTGCGGGCATTTCGGGGCTGGCGCAGAACATTGCCGACGAGACCGATTGGTTGGCCGATGGCTTTCGCAACTGCATTGCGGTGGTTGGCAGTCGCAATCCCACGCCACAGGGTGCAGTCAACGCACGCCGCTTCGGCGGCGCACTGGCCAGTGCCGGACTGACCGTCGTCTCAGGACTGGCGCACGGCGTCGATGGCGCTGCCCATGAAGGTGCGTTGGAATGCGTGGGCGCTGACTTCCAGCGCCTGGTCACCGTTGCCGTGGTGGGAACTGGCCTGGACCGGGTCTACCCGAAAGAGCACCGTGATTTGGCTCATCGCATAGCCGCCAATGGCTTGCTGCTAAGCGAGTACCCACTCGGGACCCCGCCGTTGGCGGCCAATTTCCCCCGACGCAACCGCATCATTGCGGGCTTGGCCCAGGGTACGCTGGTTGTTGAAGCGGCACTGAAATCCGGTTCACTGATCACGGCGCGACTTGCCGCAGACCAGGGCAAAGAAGTATTCGCCATTCCGGGATCAATCCACTCGACGCAGTCACGCGGCTGCCACAGCCTGATCCGGCAGGGCGCAAAGCTGGTGGAGTCGGCCCAGGACGTGCTGGAAGAACTCCAACTTGTGCCTCCGGCGGCACCGCCCGGTGACGCGGCGGAAGGCGCGTCACCGGGCACGCTTGACGACAGTCAAACGCTGCTTCGTGCATTGGGATTTGACCCGGTTGGGCTCGACGCCTTGCAGGCTCGCTGCGAGATCGACACCGCCACCCTGCAGGCCCAGTTGATGGCTCTGGAGCTCGACGGTCACGTAGCGCGTCTGCCGGGCGGCCTGTTTCAACGTGTTGTCGCCACGTAGTCAGCTCATAACCACGCGCGCTGCCTTCCAACCAGTGGGGCACAGCGTCAAAGATCAGAAAAGCGCCAGCATTGCAGAGACTCGACAAAGACGCCGAGTTTCTGGGCTATATTGGGGCCATGTTTGAAGTGCTGGTCTTTGTCTACGAAAACTATTGGCGCGGCGATGCTTGTCCGCAGCGGGATTCGTTGGAGCGCAAGCTCAGTGCCGTTGGTTTCGAAGACGAAGAAATCCAGGAAGCGCTGACCTGGTTGGGCGACCTCAAAGCCGCCACCCTGGGCACTGAGCAATCACCCCGATCCAACGCGCAACGCGACGTGGCGCCCCCGTCACAGACTTGCCTGCACCAGCCCTCGCCGAACAGTATGCGGATCTACTCAACGAGGGAACAGGCCCACCTGGGTGCGGCGTGTATAAGCTTCATCCGTTTTCTCGAGCAACTCGGGGTCTTGCCAATCCCCATGCGAGAAATCGTGCTGGACCGGGCGCTTGCCACATCCAGCGACCCGGTGTCGCTGGATGATCTGAAAATCATCGTGCTGATGGTCTATTGGAGTTTTGGCGAAGAACCCGATGCACTGCTACTCGACGAGTTGTGCGACAGCTCGGCGACACGCGTGGCGCACTAACCTGTAACGCCCCCGGGGACTCGCGGCGCGGTGGTCGGCCCGCACCAAAGACCGACTAATCCAGCAAGCGCTCTGGATTGGCTTCCAGTTTCGCCAGGGCGTCGCGGGTGGCGCGCACGGTAAGGGTTTCTTCTTCTTGCGGCAGCAGCAAGCCGGCCTGTAGGTAAGCCGCCAGGCGTCCGGCCTGGATCAGATAACTGTGCCCATCAATTGACGCAAACAGGTTGAGGTGCTTGCGCTCGCTGCGCCAGGCAAACTGAACCTGTTTGACATGGTTGTTGTGATCCAGGGTGAACCAGGCGCCCAACTGGAGTTCCTGCGCCCACGCCAGCATCGCCGCGGTAGGCTTGGAGCCACCGTCTGCCACCACATCGATGGAAGCGGCATCAATTCCGAGCATCATCTCGATGCTCTCGGCGTCCAGCGGCAAATCACCCATGCCGTCTTCCGAGACAAAATCCTCTAGGTTGGCCAAACGCTGCGCCATCGCTTCGATCTGGGCCTGTGGCACGGCTTTGGTCTTGGACAGGAACGCGTCCGCCAAGGTGTCGCTGACGGTCTTGATGTGGGCCTCCTGGTCGGTCGGCGAAACCCCCAGCATCGTCATCCCGGCGCGCAAACGCTGAAGCAGGTGCGGCAAGTCCTGAATCACGCGGGCCCGGTCACTGCGATTGGGTTTGGCACTGGCCGCCCACAACAGGTCCGTGGCCGATTTCTTGAGCGAAAGCGTCTCCGCATGCTGCGGGCCTTTTCGCACGGCCGCCACCGCCAACACTTCTGCCCAGACCTTGAACAGAAACTCGCGGATCTCGTCACGCACCGGCATGTCTTTGAGCAGGTTGCGCATCTCGATCGTGTACTGAATCGTCAGGGTTTCCTTTTGCTCGACCTGCTGCGCCACGCTCACAACCTTTTGTGTCGCTCCGCGCTCGGTCAGGAACTTGGACAGAAACTTCTGAAACTCCTCATACACCAACTGGTAGACGCGTTTGCCGGTCTCGGGGTATTGTTCAATCACCTGGACCACGCGCTTGATCTCGGTTTCCAGCGCCCCACCATGTATGCCACTGGCATCGAACCCCATCACGCAGGAGCCCATGCGGTCGATCAACTGCCGCGCGGGGTGATTGAGCGTGCCAAAGAAGTCCGGTTCCTCCAGCGCCACGCGCAGCACCGGCATTTGCAGTCGCGCAAACCAGACTCGTATGCCCGGTGGGATACGCTCCTCTTGCAAAATGGCCTGAAACATCAGCGCGACGATTTCGATGGTCGCCTTCTCGGTCTTGGTCTCGGCCTTTTTCTTCAGCTCGGTGGTCTGCTCGCGCAGCCTGCCGGCAACCCTTTGCACCCCAGCCGGACTGTAATCCTCGACCACGGTGCCGCCGGCATAGCGACCCGAGTCGGGCGGCGGACGCACGGCAATCGCCGCTGCCAAGGCGGGTGACGCGGGTTGAAACGAAGTCGCCTCAAAATCCGCGCCGCCGCGACCGACCAACAAGCGTTTGAGCTGACCCATAACACCCTGTGCGCGCATCTTGGCGCGCGCCAGTGGCGTCGTAGCCGTCATCAGTCGAGTTTCATCGGAGGTTGCCCAATGTCCTTGATCTCCCGGCCCGGTTTGTCTGCCAGCGGCGCTTGGTTGGGACCCGCCAGTTGGAGCCCGTTGCCCGGCATCGCTGGCGCCGTGTCGGGCACCCGCGTTGTCACCCCACCCAAGGCGACCTCCAAATGCGCCACCGCCGCCAGCCCGATTGGCGCTGGGTGGCATTGCTTCCTGTTGGGGCATGCCCGCAGGGCCGCGACCACCGCCGCGGGCGTCTTGCCGCACCGGCCCTCCACCTTGCGCGGCTTGCTCGCCATAAGCACCCTGGCCACCGGTGTCCCGGTAGTAGCCGCCTCTGGAAGAGTCCGAAGGCGGCGGGGCCTCGGGCGCGACCGGTGGTCGCGAGCCGACGGCCCCACGGGTCGGAGCACCACGCTTGACCCGGTCCTTCAGGTCGATGGTCGGCAGCACACCTTGCTTGATCAGGAACTCATTGCAGTTGGTGTAGGCCACCTTCAACCGCTCGGTCAGGTGCTGGTACACCACGTCGTTGATCAAGGGCCAGGACTCGCGCGGCATGCCGCTGGCGCCCCATTGCTCGACCATCAGCAGGACCAGCACTTCGGGCAACAGGATGTCATGGCTTTCAAGCTCATCCTGTCCATCCAGCAGTTTCATCCGCACGCGCAGGTCATTGAGCTGAGCGCTAACTTTCTCCATCACGCCCAGCACGAGGCGCGAAGCCAATATCTTGTTCTCGACGACGTCGGTTCCGACCAATTCGAAAGCACCGTCCAAGCCAAGCTCCAATGCTTGCTTCGGCTTGGCCTTGGCCGGCTGCAAGGCAAGCTGCCAGACCTTCAGCGTGCCATCAAGCCAGGCCGGGCGGGCCTTTTGAAAGAAGCTCCAGGCGTCGCGCCGGGTCTGCATGTCCCTGGAGGAGCCCGCCTCGTTCATCAGGGACGTCAAGCGCTCCTGCACCAGCGTTCCCAACTCCACCATGGCGCGCGTCGCCTCCGCCACGAAACGCTTGCGCGTTTCCAGCGAAAGTTGCGCTCGCTGGGTGTAAGAAGGGTTGACCGCCATAGTTCAGGAATCAGTTGCTACACGGCCGCGCCAGCGTTGGGGTCATTGGGATCGACTTCCTTTTTCACGCCGCCTTTGACCAGGTCCTCACGATCAATGCCCAGCCACATGACAATGGCCGCCGCCACAAACACTGAAGAGTAAATGCCGAACAAGATACCGATTGTGAGGGCCAACGCAAAATAATGCAGCGTCGCGCCGCCAAACAACAGCATGGACAACACCATCAATTGCGTGCTGCCATGGGTGATGATGGTGCGGCTGATGGTGGAGGTAATGGCGTTGTCGATAATCTCGGTCGACGTCATCTTGCGATAGCGCCGGAAGTTCTCCCGGATCCGGTCGAAAATCACCACCGACTCGTTGACCGAATACCCCAGCACCGCCAGCACTGCGGCCAGCACTGGCAACGAGAACTCCCACTGAAAGAAAGCAAAGAAGCCAAGAATGATGATCACATCGTGCAAATTGGCAATGATTGCCGCCACAGCAAACTTCCACTCAAAGCGGATTGCCAAGTAGATCATGATGCCGACCACCACGAAGGCCAGCGCCTTGAGACCATCGACCGCGAGTTCGTCGCCAACTTGCGGCCCGACAAACTCATTGCGCCGCAGGTTGGCCGATGCGTCGGCCGTCTTGAGCGCCGCCATCACCTGATCACTCTGGGTGGCGGATGTCACGCCTTTTTGCACCGGAAGGCGAATCAGCACATCACGCGAGCTGCCAAAATTTTGGACCTGCACGTCGTTGAACCCGAGCTTGGCCACGGCGTTACGCACGCTGCCCAAGTCGGCAGCCTGGGCGTAGCTCACCTCCATCAGCGTGCCGCCGGTGAACTCCACCGACAGGTGCAGACCACGCGAGAACAGAAAAAACACCGCGGCCAGAAAGGTCGCCAGTGAGACCAAATTGAAAACCAGCGCATGCCGCATGAACGGAATGTCGCGTCGAATTTTGAAGAATTCCATGCTGCCTACCCTTGACTTGGCTTGATCTGCGCCTCTGGCTCAGGTCGCCAAACCGTACCAATTGACACGTTTTTCAGCTTATTTTGCCTACCGTACCACAAATTGACCAGCCCGCGCGAGAAGAAGACGCCAGAGAACATGCTCGTCAGGATGCCCAGACAGTGCACAACCGCAAACCCACGCACCGGCCCTGACCCGAAGGCAAGGAGTGCCATGCCGGCAATCAGCGTCGTGACATTTGAGTCCAGAATCGTGGCCCAGGCGCGGTCGTAGCCGGCGTGGATCGCCGCTTGCGGCGAGGCGCCATTGCGCAGTTCCTCGCGCACCCGCTCGTTGATCAGCACGTTGGCGTCAATCGCCATACCCAACACCAGCGCCATCGCCGCCATGCCGGGCAAGGTGAGTGTGGCCTGCAGCATCGATAACACAGCCACCAGCAACAGCAGGTTGACAGCGAGCGACACACTGGAGATAACGCCAAACAGCATGTAGTACATGCACATAAACACGGTCACCGCCACGAAGCCCCAGGTCACGCTGTTGAAACCCTTGGCGATGTTTTCGGCGCCCAGGCTAGGGCCAATGGTGCGTTCCTCGATGATTTCCATCGGTGCGGCCAATGAACCAGCACGCAACAGCAAGGCCAGATCATTGGCCTCGGTAATGCTCATCGAGCCGGAAATCTGAAAGCGATTGCCAAGCTCGCCCTGAATCACCGGTGCCGTCAGCACCTCGCCCTTGCCCTTTTCAAACAGGACAATGGCCATGCGCTTCTTGAGGTTCTCACGGCTCACATCGCGCATGATGCGCCCGCCCTTGGCATCCACCGTCAGGTCGACTTTGGGTTGCTGACTTTGCGAGTCCAGGCCGGGCTGGGCATCGGTCAAGCTGTCGCCGGTCAGAATGACCTGCTTCTTGACGATCACGGCCCGCCCATCGCGCTCCAGGAAGCGCTCGGTACCAAACGGCACCACGGCGTTACCTGACGCTGCGGCCTGCGCCTCGGCGCTGTCATCCACCATGCGTAACTCAAGCGTCGCCGTGCGACCCAGGATGTCCTTGGCCTTGGCAGTGTCCTGCACGCCCGGTAGCTGAACCACGATGCGATCCAATCCCTGTTGCTGAATCACCGGCTCCGCCACGCCGAGTTCATTGATGCGGTTGTGCAAAGTGGTGATGTTCTGTTTGAGCGCTTGGTCCTGCACGCGCCTGGCCGCCTCTGGCTTGATCGAAGCGGTCAACTTGTACTGCGTTCCATCGGGCGCCGAGCTGACTTGCAGATCAGTGAACTGATCCGCGATCAGCGCCTTGGCCGCGTCCAGCGTCGGGGTATCCCGAAACAGGATCTCAATCTGTTGCGCGTTGCGCGTGATGCCGCTGTGACGCACGTTCTTTTCCCGCAGGCCGCTGCGGATGTCGCCAGTGAGAGACTCGACCTTCTTGGTTAACGCGGCCTGCATCTCGACCTGCAGCATGAAATGCACGCCACCCCGCAAATCAAGGCCGAGGTACATGGGCGCGGCGTTGACTGAGCGCAGCCACGCAGGGCTGCGAGACAGCAAGTTGAGCGCCACCACATAGCCCGGGTTGCCGACGTCCGGGTTCAGAGCTTTCTGAATCACGTCTTTGGCTTTGATCTGCGTATCGGTGTCAGCCAGACGGACCTTCAGCGACGTGCCATCAAGGGATATCAAATCAGCGGCTATACCGCCGGCCTTCAAGGCGTCTTCGACGCGGACACGGGTCGTGCTGTCCACCTTGCCCGACGCCTTGGCCGCGGACACCTGGACGGCCGGGGCTTCACCAAAGAAGTTGGGCAGGGTAAACAGGGCCCCCACCACCAGCGCGATCAGAATAATCGCGTATTTCCACATGGGGTAACGATTCATAACGCCCTACTCGAAGTGACAAACAACTACTGCGCCACGGGCGCGACTTACTTGATGCTGCCCTTTGGCAAAACCTGTACCACCGCCGTACGCTGCACCTGGACTTCGACGCCATTGGCGATCTCGATACCCAGGTTGCCTTCGCCGAGCTTGCTGATCTTGCCCAGCAGGCCGCCAGCGGTGACGACTTCGTCACCTTTGGCCAGAGCATCAATCATGGACCGATGCTCCTTCTGCTTCTTCATCTGGGGGCGGATCATCACAAAGTAAAGCACCACAAACATCAAAACCAGTGGCAGGATGCTCATAAGCGTGGACTGCGTATCCCCACCGGCAGCAGCGGGAGCGGTTTGGGCAAAAGCGGAAGAAATGAACACAGGCAACTCCACAAAGAAAAGACACAACACAAATACAAAACCGCACTTCCCGGCGCGCGGGAATGCGGGGTAGTCAACCTTTCATTGTATGCGGGGCGCCGCCTGACCGGCCCGCGCAGAGAGGTTATCGATGACGCGCGCCTTGAACCGTTGGCTTTGGCGCTTGCTGACCGCGCCGGGGCCGCTCAGGCCGCTAGGCGCTCAGGGCTTGCCGCGCGAAAGCGCACCAATAGCGCCGCCCAATTCTGTTTGGCGGCCGCAAGGTGACGCGCCTTCACGTGTCCAAAGCCCTTGATCTGCTCGGGCACGCGGGCAATTTCCACCGCCAGCTTCACCTTGGCGCCGTCATCAAAGCGGCCGAGCGCCTGCAACAACTCCTGCACAGAGGCTCGGTACTCGGCAATCAAGGCACGCTCCTGGCGCCGCTCATCGCTGTAACCAAAGACATCAAAGGCGCCGCCGCGAAGAACCTTCAGAGGTGCCAACAGCTTGAACAGGGTCAAGGTGGCCGGGCCGAACTTGCGCTTTTGTAACTCCCCTTTGTCGTTCTTCTTGGCCAACAGGGGTGGCGCCAGGTGGTAGTGCAGCCGGTAGTCGCCCTCGAACATATCACCAATGCGACGGTGAAAGGCGCTGTCGGTGTGCAGCCGGGCCACTTCGTACTCGTCCTTGTAGGCCATCAGCTTGAACAGGTTCTTGGCCACCGCTTCGCTCAAGGGCAGGCTGGTGCCGCCCGCCATCTCGGCCTGGCGCACTTGGTTCACAAAGGCCTGGTACTCCTGGGCGTAAGCGGCGTTCTGGTAAGCGGTGAGGAACTCGACGCGGCGTGCCACCACCGCGTCCAGGCTGGGTGGCCGCTTGAATTCAATCACTTGTCCGGGATCGAGCAGGCGCTCCACCGCGCTCCAGTTGTGCGCCGCCTGACGACCCCACTCGAAAGCGGTCTTGTTTTGCTCCACCGCCACCGCGTTGAGTTCGATCGCGCGCAGCAGGGCCTGTCGGGACAAAGGCACCCAACCCTTTTGCCAAGCGTAACCCAGCATCATGGGGTTGGTGTATAGGCTGTCGCCCATCAGCTTGACCGCAGCGGCGTCGGCATTGAAGCTGCCAAGCGCCTCGGCGGCCACGCACTTGGCGATCTCGTCGGCGCAAGCCTGTGCCGGGTTTTGCCAGCTGCCGTCCTTCACGAAGCCCGCCGTGGGTGTGCTGTGCGCATTGAGCGCCACGCGGGTACGGCCCTGGGCCATGCGCAGCACCGTTTCCTTGCCGGCGGTCACGATCGGGTCGCAGCCCATGATGAGGTCGGCCGCGGCCATGCTCACGCGTGTGGTGCGAATGACCTCCTGGTTGACGCCAATCAGCACGTGGCTCCAGGTGGCGCCACCCTTTTGCGCCAGACCCCCGGCGTCCTGCGTGACGATACCCTTGCCGTCCAGGTGCGCCGCAACCCCAAGCAACTGGCCGATGGTGATGACGCCGGTGCCACCCACTCCCGCCACCACGATGCCCCACACATCTTGCTGCGCGCCGCCCAGCTCGGGCACAACCGGTTCGGGTAAGGTGCCCAGTTGCGTCGGGCTTGGTGTCCCCGCGGCCGCCTTGGACTTCTTCTTCAGCTGCCCGCCTTCGACCGTGACGAAGCTCGGGCAAAAACCCTTGACGCAGGAAAAATCCTTGTTGCAAGTGGATTGGTTGATTTGCCGCTTGCGACCGAACTCGGTCTCCAGCGGCTCCACCGACAGGCAATTGGACTGCACGCTGCAGTCGCCACAGCCTTCGCACACCAGTTCATTGATGACCACCCGAACCGCTGGGTCCACCAGACTGCCGCGCTTGCGGCGGCGCCGTTTTTCGGTGGCGCAGGTCTGGTCGTAAATGATGACGGTGGTGCCCAAGATCACCCGGAACTCGCGCTGGATGCGGTCGAGCTCATCGCGATGGTGCACCGTGACGCCTTCGGCCAGCGTCAGGCCCGCGTACTTGGCGGGCTCATCGGTCACCACCACACACTTGACCACGCCCTCGGCGCGCATCGACTGCGCAATCTGCAGCACCGAATGCCCTTCCGGCCGCTCACCCACCTGCTGGCCGCCGGTCATGGCCACCGCGTCGTTGTAAAGAATCTTGTAAGTGATGTTCACGCCCGCCGCAATACTCTGACGAATGGCCAGTGAGCCGCTGTGAAAGTAGGTGCCGTCGCCCAGATTGGCAAACACGTGTTGCTCGTTGGAGAAGGGCTGCTGACCCATCCAGGGCACGCCCTCGCCACCCATCTGGGTGAAGCCCACGGTGGCGCGGTCCATCCAGATCGACATGAAGTGGCAACCAATGCCGGCCATGGCGCGCGAACCCTCGGGCACCTTGGTCGAGGTGTTGTGCGGGCAGCCCGAGCAGAACCAGGGTTGGCGATCAGCCTTGACTTCGAGCACCTGCATGGCGCGCTCCTTGGCTTGCAGCAAGGCCAGGCGCGTCTGCATGCGTGCCGTCAAGTCGGCGTCCAATCCCAGGCGCGAGAGTCGCTGCGCCAAGGCACGGGCAATCAGGGCGGGCGACAAGTCGGCATTGGCGCGCAACAGGGTGTGCGCGGCCGGGTTGGGCACCGACCATTCACCACCACTGAAGTCACCTTCGATTTCGTCAAACTTACCCAGCACCAACGGGCGCACGTCGCTGCGCCAGTTGTAAAGCTGCTCCTTGACCTGGTATTCGATGACTTGGCGCTTCTCCTCGATCACCAGGATCTCGCGCAGACCGGTCGCGAACTCGCGGGTGGACTGGGCTTCGAGCGGCCACACCACGCCTACCTTGTGCAGCCGGATGCCGATGCGTTGGCAGGTAGCGTCGTCCAGGCCCAGGTCGATCAAGGCCTGGCGCGTGTCGTTGAAGGCCTTGCCGCTGGCGATCAGCCCGAGTCGGTCATGCGGACCCTCGATGACGTTGTAGTTCAGTCGGTTAGCGCGGATGTAGGCCAGCGCGGCGTACCACTTGAAATCGAACAAGCGTGCCTCCTGGTCCAACGCGTGGTCCGGCCAGCGAATGTGCACGCCGCCCGGTGGCATCTCGAAGTCGGTCGGCATGATGATCTGCACCCGATCCGGGTCAATCTCCACCGTGGCGCTGGATTCAACAATCTCCTGAATCGTCTTCATGCCGGCCCAGACGCCGGAGAAGCGGCTCATGGCGAAGGCGTGAACGCCCAGGTCCAGTATCTCTTGCACGGTCGAGGGAAAGAACACCGGCGAGCCACAGGCCTTGAAAATATGGTCGCTCTGGTGCACGGCGGTGGAACTCTTGGCCACATGGTCGTCCCCGGCCACCGCAATCACGCCGCCCCAGGGCGTGGTGCCCGCCATGTTGGCGTGTTTGAACACGTCCGAGCAGCGGTCCACGCCCGGGCCCTTGCCGTACCAAATGCCAAATACACCGTCGAACTTGTTACTGCCCTTGGGGGCAAAGCCGATTTGCTGGGTACCCCATAACGCTGTGGCCGCCAACTCCTCGTTGACGCCAGGCTGGAACACGATGTTGCGTGCCTGCAGGTACTTCTGCGCCTTGACCAGTGCCTGGTCATAACCACCCAAGGGTGAGCCGCGGTAACCGCTGATGAAGCCACCGGTGTTCTTGCCGACCCGCTGGTCGCGCAACTGCTGCAGCATGGGCAGCTTGACCAAGGCGTGGATGCCACTCATGAAGGCGCGCCCCTGGTCGAGCGCGTATTTGTCGTCCAGAGTGACGGTTTCCAGGGCAAGGCGAATGTGCTCGGGCAGCGGTGCGTTCATGGCGTTGGGTCTCCAGCAAAGGTGCGGGGATCGCCGCGTGCGCGGCGAGCAGGGGGTGCCTGGCGCGCACACCACCTTCGTGGGATTGTGTACGTAAGCGGGCGAATTCTCGGGATGGCAAAGTGTATGTCCAGCAAGCTGATAGGTGTTTGCGTTGTTTGCCGCAAAGGCGACGGATTGCGCAATAATCTTTCTCAAAAGTCATCAATATGGAAACTCTCGACAAATTCGACCTCGCCATTCTGCAAGAACTGCAAACCGACGGGCGACTCAGCAACGCCGAACTCAGTAGCCGCATCGGCCTGAGTGCGGCACCCTGCTGGCGCCGTGTGCGCGCGCTGGAAGAAGCCGGCTTCATCAGGGGTTACCACGCCGAGATCGACCGCCAGAAGATCGGCCTGGGTGTGTTGGCCTTTGTGCGGCTGGACGCCAACCGTAACTCGGGCGATGTCACGCGCGAGTTGGAAGAGGCCATCCGCAAAATCCCGGAAGTGGTGTCTTGCCACTACATCAGTGGCGCGGGCACCTTCGAGTTGCAGGTGGTATCACGCGATCTGGATTCGTTTTCGCACCTGGCGCGATCGGTACTCATCAACCTGCCCAACGTGAAAGACCTGCACACCAGTTTTTCGCTGGGCGAAGTCAAGGCCAGCAGCGCGCTGCCGCTGGAACACTTGGCGAGCTCGGCGCCGGGCAAAGACTAATTGCTTGCGCGGCGGTCGAGGCTCCAGACCCGTCGCCCTCGTGCGACACGTCACAAACGACCACGGCGCAACGGTCCGCAGTGGCGTGTGCAGGCCTGTCGCACGTTGGCCCCGCCAGCCAGTTTGCATCACTTCGGCCACAACACCCACAGCCGCAGCGGCTGCTTGAGCCGCCCGGCCAGCTCACCGGCCTGCGCACCCCAGCCAGCGAAGTAATCGGCCCGCACCGCGCCGACAATGGCGCTGCCGGTGTCCTGCGCCAGCACCAGACGCTCCAGGTTGGCAGCCGCCCCACTGGAAGCCAACCACACCGGCGTGCCGTAGGGAATGCTGGTGGGATCCACTGCGATCGAGCGCCCCGGCGTCAGGGCCACGCCCTGGGCGCCGCGTGGGCCAAAGCCGGCGTCCAGCTCGGACAAGGCTTCCTCGCGAAAGAACACCACGCGCGGGTTGCTCCACAACAGCTCTTGCACACGCTGCGGGTTCTGGGCGATCCAGGCGCGAATGCCGGGCCAGGACGCATCGCGCAGCGCGCCTTGGTCGAGCAACCAGCGACCCACGCTCTTATAGGGCTGCTCGTTGTTGGTGGCATAGGCCACGCGCAAGAGGCGCACCTGACCGTCGGGTTCAGTCACGCGCAGCCGCCCAGAGCCCTGAATCTGCAGGATCAGCGCATCCACCGGATCGGCCAGGAACGCGATTTCGCGTCCTTTAAGCGCCGCCTGCGCGGCCGGCAGCGTGTCGATTTCCTGGCGGGTGTACCACGGTTTGCGCTGGGCTAAACCCGCAGGGGGCTGGTACAGCGGCACGACAAAGCCTGGACGACTCTGGCGCGAGGCTTCGAACACCGGCTCGAAATAGGCGGTCAACAAGCCCGGGCCGTCGTCGCCGAGTGCCTCCACCCGATAGGGCTGCAAGCGCGTGGTCAACCAGGCCAATTGCTCCGGTGCGCTGCCAATGCTCAAACGGCGCACCTCAGGGCACAAGGCGGCCAAGGCAGGTGCCGGCCGCTCGCAGCTCTTAAGCCAGGCATTCCAGGCTTCGTGCAAACTGTCTTGCTCGACGCCAGGCAACTCGCTCCACGGTACCGCCACCCAACGGCTGCGCCCTTGCTGCAACGCGGGCGGCACCGATGTGAGGCGTCCTGGTGGCGTGGCGCCCGCCGTGGTGGCGGGAACAGGGTAAGGCAGCGGCAGGCTGCCACAGGCGGCCAGTGTTCCTACAATCGCGCCACAGACCACATTGCACAGGAGTCGTTTCATGGTGCTGATTCTGCTTGAAGCCTTGGGCGCGCTGGTGCTGCTGCTGCTAATCGTGTGGTGGACCATGTTCGCGGGCCGACCCAAGGGCGAGCGGCCAAACCACATGGCCGCGCCGCCAGCGCCGCAGGCGAACACACGCCCTGCCACGGGAAAACCCGGTGAGCACGGCTGACAGCCTGCGCAACATACCAAATGATCTTAGTGCGCTACATATTTCGTAGCGCGTTGGTCAACTCCACGGCTGACTTGACGGCCATTTTGTCAAACACACGAGCGCGGTGAACCTCCACCGTGCGCACGCTGATGTCAAGCTGATCGGCAATCAACTTGTTGGGCAAGCCCTCCACCACCAACTGCATCACATCGCGCTCACGTTCAGTCAGCTCGGACAGGCGTTGGCGCAGCAGAGCCTGCTCGCTGCGCGCCCCCATGACCGACTGGGACTGCGCCAATGCCTGCTCGATACGGTCCACCAGGGCATTGTCGGAAAAAGGCTTTTCGCAAAAATCAAAGGCGCCGCGCTTGACCGCGTCGACCGCGGTGGGCACATCAGCGTGTCCCGTCAAAAAGATCACCGGCATGGCGTGGTGTTGGCCTGTATGCACCAGCCAATCAAACAAGGCCAGACCGCTCATACCCGGCATACGCACGTCAAGCAACAGGCAGCAGGCTTGAATCGGCGGCGACCGCGAGAGCACAGCCTGCAACGCCTCGGCGCGATCGAACACCTCACTGGTCAAGCGGCGCGAACGCAACAGCCAGGCCAGCGCATCGCGCACACCCGCGTCGTCGTCGACCACGTACACCACAGCGTCTTGCACAGGTTGCATGGCGTCATTCTAGGCGGCGACAGACGCATCCACACACGCTTCATGCCGCGCCACCGGCAGCGTGAATGTGAAGACCGTACCCTGCGGCAGGTTGGGCTCGAACACCAGCGCACCACCGTGCTGCTCGACGACGGTGCGGCACAGACTCAGGCCCAGGCCCATGCCCTCGTCTTTGGTGGTGAAGAAGGGGGTAAACAGCTGTTGCTGCACCGTCGGTGCGATGCCACGTCCCTGATCGGTCACCCGGAACTCGATCCAGTGCGCAGCGCCGGCGCCGCGCACGCGATCAACCTGTATGCGCAGCAAGCGGTCCGTGATCGCGTCATGATCCATCGCTTGCATGGCGTTGCGTGCCAGGTTGAGCAAAACCTGCTCGACCATCGTGCCATCGCAGTGGACGGGCGGGAGATCCGACTCCACCACGATCTCGACGCGAACTGACAATTTGCGCGCCTGCAAGTTGACCAGCGGGAGGATATCGTCAAGCAGGGCCCGTGGCGCAATCGGCGCGCGCGCCTGGTCGCGTCGGCGCACGAAGTCGTGCACGCTCTTGATGACCTTGCCCGCGCGCTCGGCCTGCTGGGCAATGCGTTGCATCGCCAGCGCCATGTCGGCCGACAAATCCAGCACGGTCGAGTCGGTCTGATTGAGCAGATTGAGTGAGCCCGTGGCGTAACTCGATATCGCCGCCAGAGGCTGGTTCAACTCATGGCTCAGGAGCGATGCCATCTCGCCCACCGTGGCCAGGCGCGCAGTGGCCTGCAGTCGGTCCTGACTGGTGCGCGACAGCTCTTCAATGCGGCGCTGCTCGCTGATGTCCAGAAAGGCACTCATCCAGCCGGTCTGGCGGCCCTGGGCGTTGATCAAGGGCGCTTCGATGATGAGCACTGGAAAGCGCGTGCCGTCCTTGCGCATGAAGACCGACTCGTAGCCCTCGCGCGGCGGCAGGTTGCCAGCCATGCGAATGGCCTGACGTTGCTGATACTCCCCGACAAATTCAGGTGGCCAATAGGGAGCCGGGATACCGTGGCCCAGCAACTCTTCGGGGGAGAAACCGACCATCAGGCAAAAAGCCGGATTGACGTAAGTAATGCGCCCTTGCAGGTCGCGCGCGCGCAAACCGGTTACCAGCGAGTCTTCCATGGCCTTGCGAAACGCCAACGCATCGGCCAGGTCACGCTCGGCCTTCAGGCGTCGTCGCGCATCCCTGCCCAGCAAGGCCATCACCGACAGCAGTCCGATTGACATTGCCGCCACCAGTGCCGTCAGAACATTGGGGAACAGGTCGGGTGTACCGCGCCAGCTGTCCAGGCGTAACACCAATGTGGTGCCGGGCAGATCCAACAAGTGCTGCGCCGTGAAGACGCGGTTGCCGCGCCTGGGCGAAACTCGCATGGCCAATCGTGTGCCATCACCCTCCGTGAACGCCAGTTCGTGGCCACGGGTCTGTGGCCCCGCGGGCAAACCGTTGAGCACCTCATGCAGCGAGTAGCTGGCCACCACGTAACCGCTGGGCTTACCTGCAGCTTCGAGGGGAACACACAGGCTCATGACTTCCACACCCAAGCCATCGAGCGATGGCGCAAAGAAGCTGCTGGTATAGACCGGGCCGCTGCTGCGACGCGCCGTCGCGCAGGCCTGCGCCGCCTCGGTCTGCGCCACTTCGTGGCCAATGCCATCGAAAACGGGCTGGCGATAAGGCGTATCAACATGGTCAAGCAGATGCATGGCGTTGTCACGCCGCTCGATGCGAACGAGTTCGCGGCGCTGGCGCAACATGGCGCGCGCCTCATCTGCCCATGTGCCAGCGCGGGCCTCATCGTTTGGCAAGCCCAACAGGCTTTGCGCGTTGCGCGCGAACGTGGCCTGCAGATCGGTCACGGTGTCGGTGGCGTCACGCTCGAGCCGACTTTGAATCTGGCTGATCTCGTAGCGTCCGGCCAGCCACACCAACATCGCCAGCAAGGCAAGGACCAGCAATACCAGTGCCGCCCACAGCAGCAATCGGCGCAGAGTCGAAGCGGCAAGAGCGGTCGACACTGTGCCAACCCTACATCACGCGGTGGGACAGGGCGGGTAGCTGGCCGCGCAGCGTGTTGAGTCGCTCGATGTCAAGCTCAGCCACCACCACGCCCGCGTCTTGCGCCTGCTGAGCCAATACGGTGCCCCAGGGATCGACCAGCATCGAGTGCCCCCATGTACGTCGGCCGTTGTCATGCAGGCCACCTTGTGCCGCAGCCGCCACATAGGCCAGATTTTCGATCGCACGTGCTCGCAGCAAAACTTCCCAATGCGGCTCGCCAGTGGTGTGCGTGAAGGCACTCGGAACCAGAAGCAGATCCGCTCCCGCGGCTGCATAGGCTCGGTACAACTCGGCAAATCGCAGGTCATAGCAGACGCTAAGACCAATACGCCAAGTGTGACCGTCACGCGAGGGCAGGGCAAACTGGACCGGCTGGCGACCGGCGCACAGCACAAGCGACTCGTCGTAACTCTCGGCGCCGTGGCGAAACCGAAACAAGTGAATCTTGTCATAGCGCGCCACGCATTGGCCGGTGCTGGAATAGACCAGCGAGCTGTTGTAGACCCGCGGCTGCCCGTGCATCGACGTGTCTGGTCCAAGGTCCAGCGGCAGCGTGCCAGCCACCAGCCATATACCCAACTCGCGCGCGCGTTCGGCCAAGAAGTGCTGGATCGGTCCGGCGCCAAACGGCTCGCGAATCGCCAGTTTGTCCGTATCATGCCGTCCCATCAGGCAAAAGTACTCGGGCAGAAGCGCCAACTCAGCGCCTTGACCCGCGGCCTGGCGCAGCAAATCATCGGCCACCTCAAGATTGGCCTGCAGCGCCACGCCCGAGACCATTTGCAATGCAGCCACTCTCACTTGGCAACCTCGGTGGAGTTCGGCGCTTCAACCGCGGAGGCCCTGGCTGCCGCGTTGCGGCGATCGACCTTGGCAATGCGCGGATCGTCCCACTTCCCATCCACATGAAACTCCTGAGTCGCCGCCTCGATCAGGGGTTTGCGCAGAAACATCTGCGCCAGAAAGGTCCCCAGTCCGATCGCCGGGTTGATCGCGGTAGCAATCAGGGATGCGGTGCCCGCGTTGATCTCGGGCACCACAACGACCCGGATGTCCTGAGTCTCCTTGGCAATGTCGGCGCGGCCATCCATCAGCACGGCGGCGTTGACGCCTTTCATCTGCAGGTTGTTGGTCTTGGCAATGCCCTGCTCGATCATCACGTCGCCCCGGAAGAAGTCGAAGGCAAACCCTTCGCTGAAGACATCGCGAAAGTCCAGAGTCAGGCGCCGCGGCAGGGATTGCAGACTCAACACACCCAGCAGTTTGGCCAGCCCCGGATCCTGTTTGAGAAATTGACCGTTTTCGACGTTGACGACAAAACTCCCGCTCATCGAGGGGTAGTCAACCGTGATTGGCGAGCCTATCCACGCCACCTGCCCCTCCATCTTGCCTTTACCCCGGCGTACCACGTCCTTCATGCCCAAGCGCGTCAATAGTTGACCGGCGTCCGCGATGTCGAGCTTGAAATTCAACACCGTGCGCCGACGCTCGCCGTGGTTGCCAGGCAGGGCAGACTCGCCAGCGGCGGCTTGCGCGTTGATGCTGGCCCAATTGCCGCTGGCCGACAAACTCGCCTCAGGCATCACCACATTGAACTTGTTCAGGCGCCACTCGCGCGCTCCGGCCTCGCGTCGCGACAGCCCGGCGCCGCGATTGGTGGCATCAATCTCGATGCGGCCGAGCCGTTTGCCGCGCAACTCGAAGTCGTCCACCACGATGTCCAGCGCGGGAATGGTTGCGGGCTGCTCGTCAAGCAGCGTTTCAACCTCCGTCGCCGTGCTCGGTGCGAGCTTCAAGCGCGCCAGGCGGGCAAAGACAAGCCCTTGGCTGCTGCCAGAGGGTTGGCGATACTCCAGGTAACCATTGAGCTCGGCGGCATCCAGATTTGCCCGCCAGAGCAAGCCGTCCCGCGCACCGCCTGCGACCACGTTGTGCAGCTTGCGCTGACCCACGGTCAATTCGGCCGCACGAATCGCCATCACGGTGGGCAGATAGCCCAGCGCCTCACTGGCGCCGAGCTGGCCAACGCCACCGGGAGCCGTGGCAGCAGGGCTTACCCCGGGCGCGGCGCTGCCACTCAGATCCGCACCCGCAGCCTGCGAGAGTACGCGGCTCCACGCATCGAGGTCCACCCCATTGAGGTTGATGTTGGCCGCAACCCCCTCGCCGGGCATGCCAACCGATTCGTCCGGCGACAGCCCAAGGCCAATCGCCCCGCGCAATACCTTGGTGTGGTCCGCCGCGTGCTCGCGCAGGTAGGTCACTGAGCCAATGCGCCCCAGCTCCAGCGTGAGCTGATCGCGCAACGGCGCGCTGTCATCGGCGCTGGCCAGCTGCGACTCGCGCAGCAGGGCATTCTCGAACTTGACGGGCAACAGCGCCTGGGCAGACTTGGCCATGGGTGCGGGCAGGCTCAGAGCCATCCCCTGCAGATTGGTGGTCACCTTCAGCTCGGGCAGCCCGCGCCGAAACGCCAGCGTTGCCGCGTAGCTGGTACTGCCACTGGCATGCGGCGCCAAGCGCGCCAGAAAACTCAACTCCTTGGCTTGCCGCAGACCCTCGGCAGTCACGCCGCCTTCGGCGCGCAACACGATGATCGGCGCCGAAGTGGCGCCACTGCCCCCATTGGCTGTGCCGGTTTGCACGGTACCGCCTTCGAGTCGCATGTCGCCGCCCAGCATGCGTGCCTGTGCCGCGCTCAGGCTGAAGCCGACCTCGGAGAAGTTGACCACACCACGTGCCCTGGTCAGGCGTGGCGAGTCCGCGGAGAACTGCAAGTCGTTGTCATTGAGCGTCACGCTGCCTTGGACGCCGGACTTCTCAATTGCCGCCAAGGGCAGGTTCAACTTCAACCGCAAATCCGCCTTGCCAGTGCCCGTTGCCTGGTCCAGGGCTGGCCCGATCATCGACGCCACCGGAGAACCTTTGACATAACCCAGCATGTCAGCCATTGGGCCCTTCGCCTCAAGTTCGACCACCACCGTGGGGTTGTCGTCCAAGGTGGCGATCAAGCCGGTGGCTTTGCTGACCTGCAGGGCCGAGCGACCACCGAGCTGCGCACGCGCCTGGTTAACCTGCAGCCGCGTGCGCTCGACCACCAGCTCCCCGCTCATGTTGGTCACCGCCGGCCACGGCAAGCTCTGCGGCGGCTGCAGGCTGCGCGGCACGTAGGCGAAGGTCGCATTTTGGATATTGGCCGAGATCCTGAATTCGCCCAGCTTGGGGTCATTGAACGGCATGTCGTAGAGGTCACCCTTGACCTTGAAACGTGCGCCGGTTGCCACCGCCGAAACGATCGAGTCGCGCACGTAATGCCGCGCCGAGGCGGGGATCACCAGCGGTAGGTAGCGGTGCACTTTGGAGCCGTCGGCCCGGCTCAGCGTAGCCTGCAAATCCAGCACACCGGGGAAGCGCGAGCGCGAGCCCGAGCGGCCTGGATCGGCGGTTTCCCACTTGATCTGCGCCTCACCCTGAGCGTCGGCGTTGCTGAACTTGAAGTTGGAAACCTGCACCGCGACGCGCTCATCGAGCATTTGCCACTTCACCTCGGCGGCAAGTTGCGCGACCGCTACGCGTGGGTCTTCGAACACGCCCGGTAAGTCGATCACGCCGTCCTGCATCGTGACGCTCGCCTGGCCGCCGGCTTGAGAGAAGTCAAAGTCCAAGCTGACCCCAGCAACACCAGGCACGCCCACCAGTGGAGTGCCCGCCGCGGCGCTGGCCGCGCCCTTTGGTGGGACCGGGCGCGACGCCAGTTCGAATCGCTCCACGCGTCCCGTGGCCTGGTACTTGGTGAGCGCCTGCGCCGTGCCCTGCCAGCTCACCCGCAGGCGCTCCACCAGGCCCTTGGGAACCAAAGTCTGCAACTGGTGGCGTGAGGCCGGATCGAACGGCAACCGATTGGCAATTTGAGACAGGGCGGCCAAATCAAGACGGTCGGCGCTGAGTTCGCCCTTGGCGGCTGTCCGGCCCTCGGCACTCTGGTGTCTCACGCGCACGTTGCCACTGGGCCAGCGCAGACCGTCCCCGGTCTGAAATTGCAACGCCTCGGTGGAGAACTCGAACCCGCGCGCCAGCAGCTGCCCCGCTAGGCGCCCCGACACCGAACGCAGGGCCATTGGCTGCAAGTCTGCCGCCAGCGTGACATCGACGGACTGCAGGGCCACATCCGCCGTTACCCCCTGAAACTGCCCGCGTTGGATATCGACCCACGCCCGCAGGGCGCCGCGGCCTTGCGCCAGTTGCACTCCCAGGTCCGCATATCGACGCAACTCGGACAGGTCAACGTGATCAAACAGGGCATACACCTGTCCATCCCACTGACGCCACTGGGCGCTGTTGGTCGACAACAGGGGCTGGCGCAGCAAGGCGCGAAGGCTGAACCGCTCGCCCCACTGGGGCGGTGGCGTGGCATCCAATCGAGCACTGTGTTGGCGCAAACGGTTGCGCAGCACCAGATTGACCTGCTGCAAAGCCAATGGCGGCAGCGCGCGCTTCTCATCGGTCCACTGGACCGTTCCCTCGTGGATAACGAACTCAGCCTGCGAGAACAACCAATCAGCCGCGCCGCTGTCTGCGCCTGCGTTCGCCGAGGAGTCCAGTCCTGCCACAAAGATCCGGCCGTCGATCGCACGGCGGATGCGCAGTTCGGGCCGGTCAATGTAGAGTTGTTCGAACCCGAGGTTCCACAGCGAGCGCGGCGACAAGGCCGCCAACACGCGCGGCAGGTGCAGCGACTCACGACCCTGCGCGTCAAACAACCTCACACCAAGCAGTTCAAACGACGGAATCATGCCGTTGGACTGGGCCGTGATGGCATCAATGCGCACCTTCACACCAAGAACGGCGGAGGCCCGAACTTCCAACTGCGGGCGGAAATCGCTGATTCGCGGCACAATGAACCAGTGCAGGGCGCCCCAAGCCAGCCCGAATACCAGCCAGACGGCGACCATGATCCACAGTGCGGCCTGTGCAAGGCGGGCCCATACGTGGGGACGCGAGGACTCTGGGGGCGGCTGGTGCATTGTGAACGACAGTATGAGCGAAGAATTATGACCCGCAACCCATTGTCTGCGCACTCCCGATTCGGGCAGCGCATTCGTCGACGCTACGAAGCGCAGTTGTCGGCGCTAAGGAGCGGTGCGCCCGATGGCCAGACGATCGCGGCGACCTATTCGTCCCTGCTGACGCAAGGCCATGACGTTGGCGGCGCGCTGCGCATCACCCGTCAACTGGTACTGGAGCGCCTATTGCGCATGGACTGCGATGAGGCGGTGGCGTGGGACCGCATTGCTCAGTGCATGACTGAGCTGGCCGAGTTTTCGCTGAACCTCGCCTGTGCGCACGTCCAACAGGCGTTGGACGCGGTGCATGGCGCACCATTGACCTCGGCCGGCAACCGGGCGCAACTGTGGATCGTAGGCATGGGCAAGCTGGGCGCGCGCGAGCTCAACGTCTCCAGCGATATCGACCTGATCTACGTCTACGACGAAGACGGCGAGACGGCCGCCAGCGCTGAAGGGCGTGGGCGCATTTCGAATCAGGAGTACTTTGCCAAGGCGGTTCGGGCCATGTACAGCTTGATTGGCGACGCCACCGAACACGGATTTGTGTTTCGGGTCGATCTGGCGCTGCGTCCCAACGGCAACTCCGGGCCACCGGCCGTGTCGCTCGACGCCCTGGAGGAATACCTGCACGTGCAGGGGCGCGAATGGGAGCGTTTTGCCTGGCTCAAGAGCCGCATCGTCGCGCCCGTTTCGGCAGTGGTCGACGGCTCGGCCACTGCCTTGCGAGCCGTGGTGCTGCCTTTTGTATTTCGCCGCTACCTCGATTACAGCGTGTTCGATGCGCTGCGCGCCTTGCACAGTCGGGTTCGCGAACACGCCGCGCGGCGCAGTGCTGGCCGTCCCGAACGCGCCAACGACGTCAAACTGTCGCGCGGTGGCATCCGCGAGATCGAGTTCATCGTGCAACTGCTTCAAGTTGTACGCGGCGGGCAGTTTCCAGAGTTGCGCACGCGCCCGACGCTCAGTGCTTTGCCACGCCTGTCAAAGGCGGGACTGATGCCCCAGGCCAGCGCCGACGCGCTGGCTCAGGCCTACGTTTTTTTGCGCAGGGTAGAGCACCGCATTCAATACCTGGACGACCTGCAGACGCATGTCTTGCCGACCAACGATGAGGATTTGAACTGGATTGCGCGCACCATGGGCTACGCCAATTCATGCCCGTTTTTGAGCCGGCTCGACGAACACCGGGAGTTAGTGGCGCAGGAGTTTGATCGTTTGCTGGGCGGCCCCGCAGAACGCGAATGCACCGCCTGTGGCAGCGCAAACGTCGGCGTGAATGACCTGGACGATCTGGTACCCCAATTGACCGGGGCATTTGCACAGCGGATCGTGGACTGGCGAACGCACCCCCGCATACTGGCGCTGCGTGACGAATCGCGTGCCCGTTTGACCAAGTTGATCACGCGCACCGCCCAATGGGTGCGAGAGGGCGAGGCCACGCAGGACGCGGCGGTGCGCTTGACCGACTGGATCGAGCCCCTGTTGCGACGTGAGAGCTACCTGGCCCTGTTGCTCGAACGTCCCAACGTCCATGCGCGCCTGTTGCGACTGCTCGGGGCCGCACGTTGGCCCGCGCGCTACCTGATGCTGCATCCGGGCGTGATCGACGAGCTGACCAATCCCGATATGCTGAGCGAACGCTTCGACCAGACCGAATTCGAGCACGATCTGACACGCCGACGCAGCGCGTTGCAATCCACCGGGGAAGACGACGACGAGGCCTTGCTCAATCTGTTGCGCCGGGCTCACCATGCCGAGGTATTCCGCACGCTGGCACGCGACATTGAGGGCGTGCTAACAGTGGAGCAGGTGGCCGACGACCTCAGTGCCCTGGCGGAATCGATTCTGCGCACCACCACCCAGTGGTGCTGGGAGCGCCTGCGCAACCGGCACCGCGAAGACCATCAGTTCGCCGTCATTGCCTATGGCAAGTTGGGGGGCAAGGAGCTCGGCTACGGCAGCGATCTGGACATCGTTTTTGTTTATGAGGATGCCGACGAACGGGCCGGCGAGGTCTACGCCAACCTGGTTCGCAAACTGATCAACTGGTTGACCGTCAAGACCGGCGAAGGCGACCTCTACGAGATCGACACTGCGCTACGCCCCAATGGAAGCTCGGGCCTGCTGGTAACCAGCTTTGACGCGTATGCCAATTACCAGACCCAGCGCGGCAGCAACACCGCCTGGACCTGGGAACACCAGGCCATGACGCGTGCCCGTTGCGTGCTCGGCCATGAATCCCTGCGCCAACGGTTTGACGACATCCGCAAGGCGGTGATCACCGCGCCGCGCGACCCTGCGGGATTGCGGCACGAAATCATGGCCATGCGCGACAAGGTGCGCCAGGCCCACCCGGCGCGCGGCACCAACTTCGATCTCAAGCACGGCGCAGGCGGCATGATCGACGCGGAGTTTGCGGCTCAGTTTCTGGTGCTGTCGCAATCCGCCAGCCACCCGGAGCTGGTGGGCAACGTGGGCAACATCGCCTTGCTGGAGCGCGCTGAAGTTGCCGCACTGCTTCCTGCCGGGGTTGGTCACGCCGGTGCCGACGCCTATCGACAAATGCGGCGCTGGCAACACCGTGCCCGGCTCAATGAAGAGCCGGCCCAGGTCAAGCCGGACGAGCTACAGGCTGAACGCGCGGCCGTGCTCGCGTTGTGGCAGTGCGTGTTTGACCAACAGTTGGCCTGATCGAGTCGCCCGTTCGAACGACGAACAGATTCAGGTCGGCTTGGCGATATCGGCGCTGGCCCGGATGCGATGCACCAGTCGGGTGGTGGAGTAACCATCCACGAATGGCAGGGCCAGCGCCCGCCCGCCGTAGGACTGCACCACACGTGTCTCGGGCAGGCTTTGCATGTCATAGTCCCCGCCTTTGACCAGAACGTCGGGCCGCAGGCTGGCAATCAGCTCGGTTGGCGTGTCCTCGTCAAACCATGTCACGGCGTCAACCGCTTGCAAGGCCGCGATCACGATCGCGCGATCCTCCTCGCCGTTGAGGGGGCGGTCAGGGCCCTTGCCCAGACGCCGCGCTGAGGCATCGGTATTGAGCGCGACTACCAGACTCGCACCCAACTCGCGCGCCTGCGCCAGGTACATCACGTGCCCGCGATGCAGCACATCGAAAACCCCATTGGTAAACACCAGCGGCCTTGGTAGGCACTGGACTTGTGCGACAAGTTCATCACGCGGCTGAATCTTGCCAAGGAAGGACGGTTGCGGCGTGAGGTTCGTCATAAACCGAATGCTAGCAGCCCGTTGACGGGATGACCTGCGCCGCCGCGCGGCGGGGCGCATCAGCACTCAAGATCAGGCGCACGCGGTCGATCTCTATGGGCATAATCCAACACTACATGAACCTCGTCACGATCAACATAGACTCGATCCGGGTTGGGCAGCCGCTTCCCTTTACCCTGCGGGGAGAAGACGGGACCTTGTTGGCCCACAAGGGCTTCGTGGTGGCGACCAGGGAATCGCTCAAGGTCGCCAGCGGTGGGCGCACACAGCTGTTCATCGACGTCGACGAATCGGATGACTTCCGTCGCGCCTATGTCGGCAAGCTGTATGACCTCGTTCGTGAGGATCGGGCCTTGGGACAGATTGCCGAGGCACAGATTGCCAGCAAAGACCTCGGGGCCAACCGCAACGACACGGCCGAGGACATCTCCGACTGGCTCGACCTGCAGATCCAGGCCAACGCCATGTTGCGCGACACCCATGCCGAGACGTTTCAGCCCAAACTCGCCAAACTACAGCGCCAGTTGACCCGCCACCTGCAAGGCAACCCGGACGGCACCCTGTTTGCCCTGATTCACCTCTCCGCCAGCGAAGTCAAGCTCTACAGCGCCACCCACGCCATGCTGGTGAGTGTGATGTGCAGTCTGGCAGCGCGTGAAGTGCTCAAGTGGTCATCCGAGCAACAAGCCACTGTCGGCAGCGCCGCGTTGACCATGAATATCGGCATGACCGAGCTGCAGGACCGCCTGTCCATGCAAAAGCAGGCGCCCAGTCCGGAGCAACGGCGCCAGATTGACCAGCACCCGGCCCTGTCGGTGGCTGGTCTGCAAAAACGCGGCATAACGCAGGCCAGTTGGCTTGAGGCGGTGGCCCACCACCATGACCGAATCCCCGGAGCGCTGGATTCACGACCGGAGGGCCTGCGCATGGCTCGCCTGATTCAACGTGCCGATATGTTTGCCGCGCGCCTGGCCCCGCGTGCCTCGCGCGTCCCCGAGCCGCCAGCGGCCGCCATGCAGGCCTGCTATTTTGACGAGAACCGCCAGATTGACCCCGCAGGCGCGGCGCTGATCAAGACTGTGGGCATCTATTCACCCGGCTCGCTGGTCCGATTGGCGACCAACGAGATCGCCGTGGTCACGCAGCGCGGCTCCAACACCACCACCCCGAAAGTGGCGGTGCTGATCAACCGCAGCGGCATGCCGACCGGCGAGCTGATCGTGCGCGACACCAGCCAGCGCGACTACAAAATCGTCGCCAGCGTGCCGCATCGCGAGGTGAAGGTTCAAATCAACCTGGAACGACTGTTGCCCCTGACCAAGGTCGCAGCATCGGACCGTCCCTGGGACTGACGCGGCGTCGCTTCGACCAGAATCGCACCGCGCCAATGCGCTAGCTCGGCATTGTGTCGGCGAAGCTCGGGCGTTGGGCCAGCTTCTCCTGAAGCTTGAGTAAATTTGGGTGGGCGGCACGCCAGTCGATCTGAGGAAAACGGAAATCCAGGTAGCCCAACGCGCAGCCGACGCCCACATCAGCCAGGCTAAAGTGAATGCCGGCGCAAAATGGTTTGTCGCCGAGCCCGCGGCTCATCGCTTTCAGGGCGGTGTCCACCTTGCCCAGGTGGCGATCAATCCAGGCCTGACTGCGCTGCGCCTTGGTGCGACCGGCCCAAGTTGCTTCCAGCCGCGCCAAAATCGCCGCATCCAGCACGCCATCAGCCAGAGCTTCCCAGGTCTTGACCTCGGCGCGTTCACGGCCAACCGACGGAATCAGCTTGCCGACGGGTGACAGGGTGTCGAGGTACTCCACAATCACGCGGGAATCAAACAAGGCCTCAGCGCCTTCCATGATCAGGCACGGGACCTTGCCCAAGGGATTGGATTCGACGATCTGCGTACCAGCCGCCCAGACATCCTCCAAGACGAAGTCATAGTCGAGTTTCTTCTCGGCCATTACGACGCGCACTTTGCGTACATAGGGGCTGGAGCTGGATCCGATTAATTTCATGGGTGATCTACTGTTGCAGGAGCGTCGATTCTATCCATTGGGGTTTACACGCAAGCATGACCGCGCCGCGGATGGCGCGCCACCTACAATTGCGCCATGACTTTTTCCACCATTTCGGCGCTTTCCCCTCTGGATGGGCGTTACGCGGGCAAGCTTAGCAAACTGCGCCCCATCATGAGTGAGCAAGGCTATATGCACCGCCGTGTGCAGGTCGAAGTAGCCTGGTTCATCGCCCTGAGTGATTGCGGTTTCACCGAGTTCAAGCCACTGTCTCCGGGAGCACGCACTTACTTGCTGGGCCTGGTCAAGCAATTCTCAGAGGCCGATGGCGAAGCCATCAAGGTCATCGAAAGAACCACCAACCACGACGTCAAGGCGGTGGAGTATTGGCTCAAGTCAAAGTTTGAGGCCCGCCCGGAATTGCTCGCTGCCGGGGAATTCGTGCACTTCGGCTGCACCAGTGAAGACATCAACAACACCAGCCACGCGCTGCAGCTTAAAGCGGGCCGCGAACAAGTGCTGCTTCCGGCGCTGGATGCGGTCATCGCCAAACTGCGAGAAATGGCACATGGCTACGCTGATGTCGCCATGCTCAGCCGCACGCACGGCCAGACCGCCAGTCCGACCACGGTGGGCAAGGAGGTCGCCAACGTCGTGGTCCGGCTGATAGCCGCTCGTGACCGCATCGCCAACATCAAACTGCAAGCCAAGATGAATGGCGCGGTGGGGAACTACAACGCGCACCTGGCGGCGTGGCCCGACTACGACTGGGAGGCGTTCAGCCGGCGCGTCGTCGAAAGCCCCGAGCCACTCGGCCTTGGCCTGACATTTCAACCGTACAGCATCCAGATTGAGCCGCATGACTACATGGCCGAATTGTTTGACGCCGTGGCACGCACCAATACCATCCTGGTGGACTGGTCGCGCGATGTGTGGGGCTACGTATCACTCGGCTATTTCAAGCAGAAGCTGCGTGCGGGCGAAGTGGGTTCAAGCACCATGCCCCATAAAGTGAACCCAATTGATTTCGAAAACGCCGAGGGCAACCTTGGCCTGTCCAACGCCCTGTTGCGCCACATGAGCGAAAAGCTGCCCATCAGCCGCTGGCAGCGCGACCTGACCGACTCCACCGTGCTGCGCAACATGGGCGTGGCGTTGGGCTATGCCGTGCTGGCCTATCAATCGCTACTCACCGGTTTGGGCAAGCTCGAACTCAACGAGGTCGCGGTTGCAAAGGACCTGGATCAAGCCTGGGAAGTGCTGGCCGAGCCGGTGCAAACCGTAATGCGCCGCTACGGCCTACCCAAACCGTACGAGCAATTGAAGGACTTCACGCGCGGCGAGCCCATGACACGCGAGCTGATGCAAGGGTTCATCGCCAAACTTGAAATCCCCGCCAACGACAAGCAGCGCCTGCTGGCCATGACTCCGGGCAGCTACGTCGGCTCGGCAGCCCAGTTGGCTCGGCGCGTGTAGGCGCTGTCGGCCACGTGCCATGAGTACCCAGTTCGACTACATCATCATCGGCGCGGGCACCGCCGGTTGCCTGCTGGCCAACCGGCTCTCGGGCGACGCGACCAAGCGCGTGTTGCTGATCGAAGCTGGGCGCAAGGACGATTACCACTGGATCCACATCCCGGTGGGCTACCTCTACTGCATTGGCAACCCGCGCACCGACTGGCTGTACCACACTGAGCCCGAAGCCGGTCTCAACGGGCGCAGCCTGCGCTACCCGCGCGGCAAGACGCTGGGCGGCTGCTCCAGCATCAACGGCATGATCTACATGCGCGGCCAGGCACGCGACTACGACCAATGGGCCGAGCTCACGGCCGACCCTAGCTGGAGCTGGCAGCAGGCCTTGCCGTATTTCATGCTGCACGAGCACCACCATCTTGGCGCAAACGCCTGGCACGGCGCACGCGGCACGGCGCCGACCTTGATGAGTGATGACAGCACGCCCTATCGAAAGGGCCTGCGTCACCACAACGCTGGCGGCGAGTGGCGCGTGGACAAGCAGCGCCTGCGCTGGGACATACTCGACGCGTTTGCTCTGGCGGCCCAGCAAGCTGGCATTGTGGCCAGCACCGATTTCAATCGCGGTGACAACGAGGGCGTGGGGTACTTTGAAGTCAATCAGAAGAACGGCTGGCGCTGGAATACGGCCAAGGCCTTCCTGCGCCCCACCTGCTACGGCCGTCCGAACTTTGAGATGTGGACCTCGGCTCAGGTCGCGCGTTTGGTGATCGAGCGCCAGAACGACGGCCAACTGCGTTGCACCGGCGCCCAAATTTGGGCTGGTGACGAGATGGTCACGGCTGATGCCAGTACCGAAGTGATCCTGTGCGCAGGCAGCATTGGTTCGCCTCAAATCCTGCAGCTATCGGGCATTGGTCCGGCCAAGCTGCTGAAGGAGCGTGGCGTGGGCTTGGTGCAAGATGCGCCCGGCGTAGGCGCCAACCTGCAGGACCACCTGCAAATACGCTCGGTGTTCAAGGTCCAGGGGGTGAGCACCCTCAACACCCAAGCCCAATCGTTGGTGGGCAAGGCAAAGATTGCGCTGCAGTATGCCTTCAAGCGCAGCGGCCCGATGAGCATGGCGCCCAGCCAGCTAGGTGCCTTCACGCGCAGTGACCCAACTCAGCCTTACCCCAACATCGAGTTCCATGTTCAGCCCTTGAGTCTGGACGCCTTTGGCGAGCCCCTGCACACCTTCGACGCTTTCACCGCCAGCGTGTGCAACCTGAACCCCACCAGTCGCGGCACCGTGCACATCCAGAGCAATCGTTTTGAGGATGCACCGGCGATTGCCCCCAACTACCTCAGCACCGACGCGGACCGCAAGGTCGCGGCCGACTCTTTGCGGGTGGCCCGACAAATCGTTGCGCAGCCGGCCTTGGCCAAGTACCACCCGGTGGAATACAAGCCAGGTGTGCAATTCCAGAGCGACGCCGATCTGGCCAAGCTGGCCGGCGATATCGCGACCACCATCTTTCATCCGGTCGGCACCACCAAAATGGGCCGCGCAGACGACCCCATGGCGGTGGTGGACGAGCGTCTGCGCGTACGTGGCGTGGCGGGTTTACGCGTGGTCGACGCGGGGGTCATGCCCGTGATCACCAGCGGCAACACCAACTCGCCGACCTTGATGATCGCGGAAAAAGCTGCGCAATGGATCGTTGAGGCCGCCGCCGACAGGGACAAAGGGTAAATCCCGATGCCCGCGCCAGACTGGGTCTTTAGACTGGCGCCACTCGCGAACCGGACCTGAGGTCCGGTGACCTTCGAGAGCCCTTGGAGACAAGTCAAGAGCAATTCCGAACAAGAACCCCGCATCCACGCAGATGCGTTTTCATAAGGCACCAGATCAGTCTGGTGCCTTTTTTATTGGGCCACGCGTCGAGACTGCAACACCCTCACGCCAACCCTAGACAACAAGCGCCTTCGCAGTGTGCACGCGCAAGCGCAATGCGAGAATCAAGCCATGGAATTGCTTGTTGTCACGCTGGCCTCGCTGCTGGCCGGTTTTGTGGATTCAATCGTAGGTGGTGGTGGCTTGATTCTGGTACCCGCCCTGTTTGCCACCTTTCCCAATACCCATCCGGCGACCCTGTTTGGCATCAACAAGGGGGCTTCAGTCTGGGGCACCGGCATGGCCACCTGGCAATACAGCCGACGCGTGCACATGCGCTGGGCTGCACTGGTGCCGGCGGCAGTAAGCGGCTTTGTCGCATCCTTCGGTGGCGCGTGGCTGGTGACGGTGATGTCGCCCCAATACCTGCGCCGCGCGCTGCCGCTGGTGCTGATGGCGGTGCTGGCCTATACCCTGGTCAAGCGGGAACTGGGGCGTGAACACACGCCGCACTTCACCGGAACGACCGAGGCGGTGTTGGCGTCGTGTATCGGCGCGGTGATCGGCTTCTACGACGGCTTCTTTGGCCCTGGCACCGGCAGCTTTCTGGTGTTCCTGTTCGTCCGATTGATGGGCTATGACTTTCTCAGTGCCTCGGCCTCGGCCAAGTTGATCAACACCGGCACCAATGTAGCGGCGCTGATCCTGTTTGTCAGCAAGGGACACATCTGGTGGCACTTTGTTCTGGCGATGGCACTGGCCAACGTCGCCGGCAGCTTGATGGGCACCCACCTGGCCCTCAAGCACGGCACGGGCTTCGTGCGCTCGATGTTCATTGTGGTGGTCAGCGCGCTGATCCTCAAGACCGGCTACGACGCGTACCTTCGCTAGAGCGTCGCTATCGGGGCGCCGGCCTCCCGGCGCTTAACGCCCAGGCGGCGCCGGGGTCACAGCTTGGTCGGGCGCGACGGCAGGGGTCAAGCCGGCGGCCGGTGGCCAGGGGACCTCGCTCGCCAAGCGCGGCTTGCCAAGCGGCGCTGCGGCCTGCCCCGTTTGTACGGCGGCCAAGTCCTGCTCGTTGGGGTAGAGCCCCATCAACCAGTAGTCAAACACTCGCCGAGCTATGGGTGCTGCGTGGGCTGCACCAAAGCCTGCGTTCTCGACGATTACAGCCAACGCTATCTTGGGATCGTCCGCCGGCGCAAACGCGATATAGAGCGCGTGATCCCGTTGATGCTCCTCCAACTTGCCGGCGTTGTAGCGATCCTTCTGACCAATGGACACGGCCTGCGCAGTACCAGTCTTGCCGCCCGACAGGTAGGGCGCGCCGGCAAAGACCCGTGTTGAAGTCCCCTCTTGCGTCACGCCCACCATGGCGCGACGCACAGTCGCGGCATGGTCTGGGCCAAAACCCAGGTTCGTTGGCGGCGCTGCAACAACGGGCGAAGTCAACCGTGTCATGGCGTCCTGCGTCGCTATCACCAGATGGGGCCGGTGTTGAATGCCATTGTTGGCCAGCGTGGCGGTGGCATGGGCGAGCTGCAGCATGGTGAAGCTGTTGTAGCCCTGGCCGATGCCCAGCGAAATGGTTTCACCCGCGAACCATTTCTTCTGTTCGGCCTTCTTGTAGTAGTTACGCTTCCAGGCTTGACTGGGCAAGAGACCGCGCAACTCGCCGTGGATGTCGATGCCGGTGATCTGACCAAAACCCAGTGGCTTCATGAAGTCGTGTATGGCGTCGACGCCGAGCTCATTGGCCAACGAGTAGTAGTAGACGTTGCTGGACTTCACAATGCTGGTGTACATATCAACCGGTCCCAAACCATGGTCGCCGTGGCTGCGAAACTGATGGCCACCAAACATCCAGGAACCGGCGTCGTTAATGACCGTGGTGGCGGAGCGTTTACCGGCCTGCAGCGCCGCCATCGCCATGAAGGGCTTGTAAGTTGAGCCCGGCGGGTAGGTGCCGCGCAGCGCCCGATTGAGCAACGGTTTGTCGATGGACTCGTTGAGCGCTTTCCAGCTCTCGACGTCAATACCGTCCACAAACAGGTTGGGATCGAACGTCGGTTTGCTGACAAAGGCCAGCACCTCGCCGTTCTTGGGGTTCAGCGCCACCAGCGCACCCCGGCGCTCACCAAACATTTGCTCGACCAGATGCTGCAGCTTGATGTCAATCGACAGCACCACGGTGTTGCCGGGCGTCGAGGGGTTGCTGGCAAGCTTGCGCACGGCGCGCCCTCCGGCTGAGGTCTCGACCGAATCCACCCCGGTCGTGCCGTGCAACTGGCTCTCGAAGCTTTGCTCGACCCCGAGTTTGCCAATGTACTCGGTGCCTCGGTAATTCGCCTCGTCTGGCGAGTCCTCGATGACCTCTTTTTCGCTTTGATTGATCCGCCCGATGTAGCCAATCACATGGCTGGCCATCTCACCATAAGGATACTGGCGAAACAGACGCGCCTTGACGTCCACGCCTTGAAACCGGAAGCGTTGCGCGGCAAACCTGGCCACCTCCTCATCGGTCAGCCGCGTGCGGATCGGCAGCGACTCAAAGCTCTTGGATTCATCCATCAGTTTCTTGAAGCGGCGCCGATCACGGGGCGTGATGTCGATCACCTGCGACAACTCTTCTATCGTCTGCTCCAGGTTAGTCGTCTTGGATGGCGTGATTTCCAGCGTATAAGCCGAGTAGTTGGTGGCCAGCACGATGCCGTTGCGGTCCTGGATGAGTCCGCGATTGGGAACAATCGGCACCACGGCTGTTCGGTTGGTCTCAGCTTGCTCACTGAGGTCCTCGTGTCGCACGATCTGCAGGTAGACCAGGCGGGACGCCAGCAGCACAAATGCGAACACCACGACCAGACAGGCCACCAGCACGCGCGTCTTGAAACGCGCCAGGTCCGCTTCAACATTGCGTAGTTCGGTCATGGCGCACGCGGTCCGACGGCTAAACCCATGTCACCCACGCGCCGGCTTCGATGCCGCTTCTCACAAAGGGCGGTGTGCATCGGGATCGGGTGCGCGGCGTTGCGGCATCAGCAGGATGACGCTCACCACCGGCCACAGCAGTGATTCAAGCAGCGGTGCCAGCAGCACGGGCAAACCCGGAAAGGTACCCCCTGCGATCAGGCGCACAAGCACGGCGATCGCGTGCGACACCACAAACAGCGGCAGCACCTGCAATGCCTGCGAGGGCACACTGAACCACAGCAGGCGTCGGTGAATTGCGACGGCCAAATAGCTCATGGCAGTGTAGGCCAGCGCGTGTTGGCCCAGCATCGCGCCCTGGTGCACATCCATCAGTAAGCCCATGGCAAAGGCCACGCCCACGCCCACGCGCAGTGGTTGATGTACGGTCCAGAACACCAGCACCAATGCCAGCGCATCTGGGGTCCAGGCGGCTCGGCCCCATAGTCCCATGCCCTGAATCATGTTGAGCAACAAGGCCGCGATCAGACTGCCGAAGACGAACCAGCCCTTGGCCGGCAGCAGCAGTTGCTGACCGCGTCGCATGATCACTTGCGCCCGCCTTTCTTGCTCGGCGCTGGCGGCGAGTCAATCGGCGCCGGCGGTGCCTGCGCAGCCACGACCGGCTGCAGCACCACGACGTGCAGCGCGCCGGCGACCAATGCCACCGGCAAGCAAGTGATGCGCGCAAATGCTGAGTCGACGCGGCGATCCACCTTATCGACGCGCGCCACCGGCAAGCCCGGCGGATAGACGCCGTCGACCCCGCTCGTGCTGAGCAAGTCGCCCACCTGCACATCAGCATTGGCCGCCATGAAGCGCAACTCCATCGCACCGGTGCGCACTTGCGGGTCGCCAAAAGCGACACCCCTCGCGCCGGTTCGTGTGTTGAGGATTGGAATCGCCTGATCGCGGTCCGTGATCAGCGTGACCTCGCTCACCAGCGGGTAGACCCGGGTGACCTGACCGAGCACGCCCAACTCGTCGAGCACCGGCGAGCCCGCCTGAACCTGGTCGACCATGCCTGCGTCGATCACCACTTTGCGGCTGTAGGGGTCGGGTACGTCGTACACGACTTGCGCGGCCTGCGAGGGCGTGTTCTGACGTTCACGCAATGACAGCAACTTGCGCAGGCGGGCATTCTCCAGCTTCAACTGTTCACCCTGGATGGCGCTCTGAGACTGCTCGGCGAGCCGCTTGCGCGCGGTGGCACGCTCACTCTGGGCGGCGTGCAGATCCTGCAAATAGGCCCCGCCGCCCTGGGCCAGCATGATCGGCCGCATGGCGAGCCACTGCACAGGTTGAAGCGTTGTGGCCAACGCCAGGCGCAGCGGATCGGTCAGCTTCAGACGGGTGTCGGCCACCATCAGGAACAGCGCAAGAGCGCTGAAAAAAATCAGCTTGGAGCGCGCTGAGGGGCCCTGCCTGAAAAACGGGGGTGGTGTGCCGTCCAGCGTACCCAGTGGCATCGCCGTGTCCCGGCCTTATTCGCTTGTAAAGATGGAGCCCAGGCGGTCCATTCGCTCCAATGCGATACCGCAACCGCGCACGACGCAGGTGAGAGGATCTTCGGCCACCAACACAGGCAGGCCGGTCTCCTCCGCCAACAGCCGGTCCAGATCGCGCAGCAAGGCGCCGCCGCCAGTAAGCATCATGCCGCGGTCGGAGATGTCAGCGCCCAGTTCGGGCGGGGTCTGTTCCAGCGCGTTCTTGACCGCCGAGACGATGTTGTTGAGTGGATCGGTCAAGGCTTCCAGAATCTCGTTCGAGGAAATCGTGAAGGCGCGCGGCACACCCTCCGACAGGTTGCGACCACGCACCTCCATCTCACGCACTTCGCTGCCTGGAAACGCCGAGCCAATGCTCTTCTTGATCGCCTCGGCAGTGGGCTCGCCGATCAGCATGCCGTAGTTGCGCCGGATGTAGTTGATGATGGCCTCGTCGAATTTGTCACCGCCGACGCGAACACTGCCCTTGTAGACCATGCCACCGAGTGAGATCACGCCGACTTCGGTGGTGCCGCCACCAATGTCCACCACCATCGAGCCGCTCGCTTCGGAGACGGGCAGACCGGCCCCGATGGCGGCCGCCATTGGCTCTTCGATCAGGTACACGTCACTGGCGCCAGCGCCCAGCGCCGACTCGCGGATGGCTCGGCGTTCGACCTGGGTCGAGCCGCATGGCACGCAAATGATGATGCGCGGGCTGGGCCGAAATACGCTGCGCGGGTGCACCATCTTGATGAACTGCTTGAGCATCTGCTCGGTGACCGTGAAGTCGGCAATCACACCGTCCTTCATCGGCCGGATCGCCTCGATGTTGCCAGGCACCTTGCCCAGCATGGCCTTGGCTTCCTTGCCAACCGCCTGAATGGTTTTCTTGCCCTGGGGACCGCCCTCATGGCGAATCGCCACCACCGACGGCTCGTCGAGCACGATGCCCTTGTCACGTACGAAGATCAGCGTGTTGGCGGTACCCAGATCGATGGCCAGGTCAGTCGAAAAGTACTGACGGAATGCTCCGAACATCAAAAATCCTCTCAGTCATGGTTGCCACGCAAGTCAACCATCGCCACATTTACGGGTTCAAATTGGGTGTTTGACGCCAAATCATGCGATTTCGCGCGCCTTGCACCAAAGGCGGGATAATACCCCATCCCCTGTGAATAACCCCTCCGGCGACGCCTTTGCAAGGCAGTCTTACATCCGGTTTCCAAGCGTCAAACCCCATGGCCCTGACATCCACCGATATTGATCGCATCGCCAAACTTGCGCGGCTGGAATTATTGCCAGCTGAAAGTGAGCGCATGCTCTCTCAAATCAACGACTTCTTCGATGTTGTCGAGACCATGCGCGCCGTCGACACTACCGGCGTCGAGCCTCTTTCTCATCCGATCGCCGCGATTAGGGACATCGCCTTACGCCTGCGTGACGACGTGATCAGCGAGCCCGACCAACGCGACATCAACCAGCGCAGTGCCCCCACTGTGGAGCATGGCCTGTTTCTGGTGCCACGCGTGATCGAGTGAACAGCGACCTTGTCAATCCGAAATGAACCCATCAACGACCGAACTCCACGATCTGACTCTGTCTGAGCTCGCTGGCCTGTTGCAGGCACGCAAGGTCAGCTCGGTCGAGATCGCGCAACACTTCCTGACGCGCGCGGACACACACAGTGCTCTGGGCGTCTACCTGGCGCGTGACCGGGCCTGCACCCTGGCGCAGGCCCACGCCGCCGACCAACGCCTGGTCAACACCCGTGGGGCGCATCAGCCACTGCTCGGGCTACCCGTGGCCCACAAGGACATCTTCGTCACACGCGACTTTGCCTCCACGGCGGGTTCGCGCATGCTTGCGGGCTATCGGTCACCATTTGACGCGACGGTGGTCGACCGACTTGGGCAAGAAGGCATGGTGACGCTTGGCAAGCTCAACTGCGACGAGTTCGCGATGGGATCAAGCAACGAAAACTCAGCTTTCGGCCCAGCCCACAACCCCTGGGACAACACGCGCACGCCGGGTGGCTCCTCCGGCGGCAGCGCTGCTGCGGTCGCCGCCCGGCTTACCCCCGCGGCAACCGGCACCGACACTGGTGGCTCGATTCGTCAGCCAGCCGCTTTTTGCGGCGTCACCGGCATCAAGCCCACCTACGGCCGCGCTTCGCGCTATGGCATGGTGGCGTTTGCCTCCAGCCTGGATCAAGCCGGCCCAATGGCACGCTCGGCGCTGGATTGCGCCATGCTGCTGTCGGTGATGTGTGGCCCCGATCCGGACCGCGACTCCACCTCGCTGGACATTGCGGCCGAGGACTTCACACGCGCCCTGAGCGACCCGATCGCGGGCTTGCGCATCGGCATTCCCAAGGAATTCTTTGGCGACGGACTGGCCAGCGACGTGCGCGCCGCCATTGACGCGGCCCTGGCGCAATACCAGGCACTTGGCGCCACGCTGGTGCCGGTCTCCCTGCCGCGCACGGAGCTGTCGATTCCGGTGTACTACATCATCGCGCCGGCCGAGGCCTCCAGCAATTTGAGTCGCTTTGACGGGGTGAAGTTTGGTCACCGCGCGGAGCAGTTCACTGACCTGGCCGACATGTACCGAAAGACCCGTGCGCAGGGCTTCGGCGAGGAGGTCAAACGCCGCATCATGATCGGCACCTATGTGCTCTCACACGGCTATTACGACGCCTACTACCTGCAGGCGCAGAAGATTCGCCGCATGATCGCCGACGACTTTCAGCAAGCGTTCAAGCAATGCGACGTGATCGCCGGTCCGGTCGCCCCAACCGTGGCCTGGAAGCTGGGCGACAAGAGCGACGACCCGGTGGCCAACTACCTGGCCGACATCTTCACTCTGCCGGGCTCGCTGGCGGGCCTGCCTGGCATGAGTATCCCGGTTGGTTTTGGCGCCCACCACATGCCGGTTGGCATGCAACTGATTGGCAACTATTTACAGGAAGGCAGGCTTTTGAACCTCGCGCATCGCTTTCAGCAGGCCACCGACTGGCACGCACGTGCGCCGGAGGGCATCTGAGATGAGCGAGACCGTGAACACATTTGAAGCGCAACAACAGGGCCGTCCAACCGGCCCGCTGGTGTCCGGCTATGAGGTCATCATCGGCTTCGAGACGCACGCCCAGTTATCGACCGCGAGCAAAATCTTCAGCCGTGCCTCCACCGCTTTTGGCGCCGAGCCCAACACCCAGGCCTGTGCCGTGGATCTGGCCTTGCCGGGGACACTGCCGGTGATGAACAAAGGTGCGGTCGAGCGCGCAATCCGCTTCGGCCTGGCGATCGGCGCGCACATCGCGCCGCGCAGCATCTTTGCCCGCAAGAACTACTTCTATCCGGACCTGCCCAAGGGCTACCAGATCAGCCAGTTCGAGATCCCCGTCGTCCAGGGTGGCGTGGTGGAGTTCTTTTTGGGCGAGGAAAAAAAATCGGTGCGGCTGGTGCGTGCGCACCTGGAAGAAGACGCCGGCAAGTCGCTGCACGAGGACTTCGTTGGCCAGACCGGCATTGACCTCAACCGCGCCGGTACGCCGCTGCTGGAGATCGTCACCGAGCCCGACATGCGGTCCAGCGCCGAGGCGGTAGCCTACGCCAGGGAGCTGCACAAGATCGTGACCTGGATCGGCATCTGCGACGGCAACATGCAGGAGGGGAGTTTTCGTTGTGACGCCAACGTATCGGTGCGCAAACCCGGCGCGCCGTTGGGTACGCGGCGCGAGATCAAGAACCTCAACAGCTTCAAGTTCATGCAGCAAGCGATCGACTATGAGGTGCGCTGGCAGATCGAGCAGATCGAGGATGGCCACGCCATCGAACAAGCGACGGTACTGTTCAACCCCGATACCGGCGAGACGCGCGCCATGCGCACCAAGGAAGACGCGGCAGACTACCGCTACTTTCCCGATCCGGATTTGCCGCCGCTGGTGATCGACCCCGAATGGGTGATCCAGATTCGCGCCGAAATGCCGGAGCTGCCCCGTTTGATGGCGCAACGCTTCATGGACAGCTATGGCTTGTCCGAGTATGACGCCACGTCCCTCACACAAAGCACCGCCTTGGCGAGCTACTTCGAGACCGTGGCGCAAACCTGCCAGCAACCCAAGTTGGCGGGCAACTGGATCATGGGCGAGCTGGCGCGGCGGCTCAACGTGCGCGAACTGACCATCGATCAGGCGCCAGTGGCCGCCATCCAGCTCGGGCAGTTGATCGGGCGCATTCAGGACGGAACGATCTCAAACAACGCAGCGCGCCAGGTGTTTGAAGTGCTGTGGGACACACCGGGGGAGAGAGTTGACGCCATCATCGAATCCAAGGGGCTCAAGCAGATGAATGACAGCGGCGCGCTGGCGCAGATCGTCGACGCCGTACTCGCCGCCAATCCCAAGAACGTCGAGGAATACAAAGCCGGCAACAGCAAAGCGCTCAATGCGCTGGTGGGCCAGATCATGAAAGGCAGCAAGGGCACCGCCAACCCGCAACAGGTCAACGAGCTGCTGCGCGCCAAGCTGGGTTAATGCGCCGAAGTGGCGAGCCAGAGCCTGGCGAGCGTCTCAGGGTGTCTTGGGCGCTGGCGTGAGGATCGGGCGCTGCAGCAACCAGAGCTGCTTGAGGCGCGCCAGCTCAGCATCAAACCGGTCGTTGACACGCTTGATCTCGGCCTGTTTGTCCGCAAGAAAACGCTGCTGAACCGCCAGGTCTTCGGTGTTCTCGTCAATCTGGCGGCGCAGCAGTGGCGGCATCTTGCTGGGGTCTTTTTGATAGAACTCCAGTTCGCGGTCCAATACGACCCGCTGCTCCTGCAACTCCTTGATCCGGCCGGCCCCGGTGGCGATCACCAGAGTCACCTGGTTCAGGGCCTCGACCCGCTCGCGCTCGTGCACATCCTTGTTGGGGTAACGGACCATCAAGGCCCGGTCGCGGCGCTTCTCTTCAGCCAGCCGGGCACGCTCCTCCTGCTCCGCTCGTTCCCTGGCTTCGACTTCGGCGCGCTCGTGCGCAGTGAGCACCGGGCCAATCTTGCCCTTGACGGTACCGCTTGGATTGAGCACCTTTTGCTCCCGGTCCGAACACTCAGGAATGGGACGGTCCGAGGTCAGTTTGCGACCCTTGGCATCGATGCAGGTATAGATCGCAACATCCGGAACCTGCGCCGACGCGGGCAGTGCCGTGCAGACGGGCAGAGCCAGGACGAGCACGCCAAAACGGGCGGCAGCAGCCGCCAACCGATCAACCTTCTTCGACACCATAACGCTGGCGATAAGCCTGCACCCGTTGGTGCACGGCTGCCATACCTTGTGATTCATGTTGCCCCAGATACTGCATCAAATCAGACAGTTTCGCAATCGAACAAACCTTCAGGCCAAGTTGGCGTTGGACATACTGCACAGCGCTGTGCGCCACATCGGCGCCGTCTTGCGTCGCTTTTTCCTGACGATCCAGCGCTATCACCATGGCGTAGGGCGTGGCCCCGGCCGCCTCGATGATATTGATCGACTCGCGTGCGGCGGTACCCGCCGACATGACGTCATCGACGATCAGCACCCGCCCCTTCAGGGGTGCGCCGACCAGGCTGCCACCCTCGCCGTGGTCTTTGGCTTCCTTACGGTTGTAGGCGAAGGGACGATTGTGACCCATGTGTGCCAGTTCCACCGCCAACGCCACCCCCAACGGAATGCCCTTATATGCGGGGCCGAAAATCATGTCGAACTCGATGCCGCTCGCGAGCAGGCGTCGCGCATAAAATTGCGCCAGCCGCGCCAGCTTGGCACCGTCGTCAAATAGGCCGGCGTTGAAGAAATAGGGGCTGATGCGTCCGGCTTTGGTCTTGAATTCACCGAAACGCAGTACGCCACAATCGACCGCAAACCGCACAAATTCTTGTGCAAGCTCATCTGTGCCGCCATCCTGTGGCGCACGCGTGCCTGTTGATGCAACACCATCTGACATGGGGATATCCTTGTTTAAACTGACCAGCCTGAACCTCAACGGCATCCGCTCCGCCACCAGCAAGGGGCTCGAAGCCTGGCTGGCCGCGCAGTCGCCCGATTGTATTTGCGTGCAGGAGGTCAAGGCGCAAGCCGAAGACGTAACCGGGCGTTTCGACCACCTCGCCGGATTGAAGGGTCACTTTCACTTCGCGCAAAAAAAGGGCTACTCGGGCGTGGGCATTTACACCCGCCACGAGCCCAGCGCTGTGCAAGTTGGCTATGGCTCAGCCGAGTTCGACGCCGAGGGGCGTTATGTGGAATTGCGCTTTGACACCCCTCGGCGCAGGATGTCGGTCATCAGCGCCTACTTTCCCAGCGGTTCCTCGGGCGAGGAGCGCCAGCAAGCCAAGTTCCGCTTTCTGGATGAGTTTTACCGGCACCTGACCGCGCTGAAGTCGACACGCGAGTTTGTCTTGTGCGGCGACGTCAACATCGCGCATCGCGAAATCGACCTGAAGAACTGGAAGGGAAATCGCAACAACTCGGGCTTCCTGCCCGAGGAGCGGGCCTGGATGACGCGTTTGCTGAGCGAGGCGGGCCTGGTCGATGTTTACCGGCAACTGCAACCGGCAACCACCGACGACGCCTACACCTGGTGGAGCAACCGCGGCCAAGCCTACGCCAAGAACGTTGGCTGGCGACTGGACTACCACTTGGCCACCCCCGCCGTAGCGGCGTTTGCCCGCACCGAATCGATCTACAAGGGCGAGCGCTTCTCGGACCACGCGCCCATCACGATCGAGTACGCGGCCCGCTAAACGCGGTTGCGCGCGACGATTGGCAACCGGTTCACCCCTGATTCCGACCCGAAACCATGCTGCACTACCTCACCGTTCCCGTCACCGAATTCCAGCAAAACTGCTCGATCCTCTGGTGTGATCAAACCCTGGACGCCGCGGTGATTGATCCCGGTGGCGACCTCGATGTCTTGCTGGCCGAAATCAAGCAGCGTGGCCTGCACCTGACGCAGATTCTGCAGACCCACGCACACATTGACCACGCCGGCGGCACTGGCGAGTTGGCGGACACCTTCAAATTACCAATTGTTGGCCCCCATCCGGGCGATCAGTTCTGGATTGATGGCCTGCCGCAGCAGAGCCAGATGTTTGGTTTTCCTCAAGCCAGGACGTTCACACCGACCCGTTGGCTGCATGACGGCGACACAGTCAAGATTGGTCACAGCACCTTGAATGTGCGCCACTGCCCCGGCCACACACCGGGGCACGTGGTGTTCCATTCACCCGAGATCAAACGCGCGTTTGTCGGTGATGTCTTGTTTGCCGGTTCCATCGGGCGCACCGACTTCCCGCAAGGTGACCACGACACATTGATTCGCAGCATCACCCAGCGCCTGTGGCCGATGGGCGACGACACGGTCTTCATCCCCGGCCACGGACCGGAAAGCACGTTCGGGCGCGAGCGCCAGATCAACCCTTACGTTGGCGGAACCTGAGGCATCGCTTTTCCATGACGCGGCAGCTTACTGCGGCTGGTTGAGCCGTTTCACACCAGCCACGAAGCGCGACAGCGTGTCCGACAAGACGCCTCGTCCAATGCTGATGTCGATCAGCTGAAAGCGACCCCGAGTCGCCATGGCACGGTCTAGCGCCGCTTTCAACTCAGCGCGGGTGTTGACCCGTATGCCGTCACCGCCCATGCCCGCGGCCATCTCGGCAAAGCCCCAGCGGTCCAGGTCGTTGAAGGACGACTCCGGCTGGAAGGTGCGCAGCATCTCCCAACTGGCGTTGTTGAACAGCAGCACAATTGGGTCCCAGCCGTAGCGGCGGCAGTTGCCCAGTTCCCAACCGGTCATCTGGAACGCGCCATCGCCCACCAGAATCAACGGCCGCTCGCCCGTAGCGGCCTGCAGCCCAAGCCCGGCCGGCACGCCGTAGCCCATGGTGGCGTAGTAGCCCGGTGCCACCAGCGCAGTGTGTTCGATGTCCATGGCGGTGAACAAGCAATCCCCCACGTCCGAGGCAATCGGCAGCTTGCCGTGCTCGGCCATCAAGTCGTTGACGGCGGTCGCGATGTCGGTCGGGGTAATTGGCGCTTCGTCAGCCACCATGTGGCGCGGAAACGGCTCCTGTTTGACGGTGAACACTTTGCCGGTGGCCTCCACCCGCTCCAGCAGGCGGCCGACCACCGCTGCCAGCGGCATATCGGCATAGGTGTGGTAACCCATCGTGACTTCGCCGTCGAGCACACGCATGGTCTTGCGCATGTCAATTTTCTTCTCGGACACGGCAAAATTGGTATCCGACACGATCTCGCCCAGCAGCAGCAGGCCGTCCGAGTTTTCGACCATCTGGGTCAACTCCGGCTGCCCGGCCACGCCCAGATAGGTACCCATCAGCGGCGCATTGGCGTGGGCCAGCAGCCCCCGACCCATGAAGCTGGTGACCACTGGCAGGGCCAGGCGATTGGCCAACTCGGCGACCTGATCTTCCAAACCGAAACGACGCACCTCGACACCGGCCATCAGAACCGGTGCCTTGGCCTCGCGCAAGCGCCGCAGAATGCCTGAAACGCAGGCATCCAGCGCGTCCGGGTCCACCTGCTCGTCTGGCGCCGCCTGGACCGGCAAGCACGGCACCGCTGCCATGTCGCGGGGGATCTCGATGTAGACCGGTCGGGACTGGCGCAGACAGTTGGCCAGCGCCCGAGCGATGTCGGCCGGTGCGCGAGCGGCATCGTCCAGGCGAACTTGGTCGCAGGTGATCTCCTTGAAAATCTCGAACTGCGAATCCAGCGTTTTGGCCTGGTGGTGCAGCACAAAACCGGAGCGGGACTCCAGCTTTCCCGGGCCGCCAGACAACACCACCAGCGGCGCCTTCTCGGCATAGGCGGACGCCACCGCGTTGACCATGTTCAGCGCACCGGCGCCGTAGGTCACCGCCGCGACCCCTAACCCACCACCAATGCGGGCGCAGGCATCAGCGGCGAAGCCCACGCCGGGTTCGTGCGACAAGGTGTACAGCGGCAGGATCTGGGACTGCTCGATGACGCGGAAATAGGGCAACGCGAAGTCGCCGGGAATGCCAAAGATCTGCCGCGCGCCGTGCGCCTTCAAGGCGTGCAGCAGGGATTCTGTGAGGTTCATGGTGGACACCAATTGCGTGAGTGAGGATGACTCAATTATTCGCGCGATGCCATGAACAATTATCGCAATTCGCTACCAACAATGGCGGCTAGACGCAGCATTTCATCGTTACATCGTTAATTGGCGCATCAATATTCAATTCCGTGTCGCCGCCTGGTACAAAGGCAAGACCTTGGGCAGATTCTTTTCGATGTCGGCGATGCGTGTGTTGCCGGAAGGGTGAGTGGACAGCCACTGCGGCGGCGCCCCCTGTTGGCCGCCGCCATCTTTTGCCAAAGCGTCACACCGGCGCGCGGATCGTAGCCGGCGCGGGCGGCCAGCTCCATGCCAACCAGATCGGCTTCCGACTCATCCGACCGGCTGAACTCCAGCGTCAGCAGACTGGCGCCACCGCGAGCCAGACCGTCGGTCAAACGCGGATCAATGCCAAATACGCTGGCCGCAATGGCGCCGCCCAGGCGCGCGGCACCATGAGTCACTGCCGTCTTGCCCATTCGCTCGCGCGCATGTTCGCGCAGCGCATGAGCGATTTCATGGCCCATGACCATCGCCACCTCGTCATCGCTGAGCTTGAGCTGATCCAGGATGCCGCTGTAGAAGGCAATCTTGCCACCGGGCATGCAAAACGCGTTGATTTGTTTGCTGCCGATCAGATTGACCTCCCAGCGCCAATCCTTTGCGCGCGGATTCCATTGCAGCGCAAACGGGATGATCTTGCGCGCAATCCCGCGCAGACGCTGCAGCTGCGGGTGCTCATTAGGCGCCAACGCGTTTTTGGAAGCGGCCTGCCGTAACAACTGGCCATATTGCTGCCCGGCCGACTGCTCGATGTTCTCAGCCGGTACGAGGTTGGCAAAGGCCGAGTTGCGCCCGACCTCGACACCCTCACGCGCCAGCACCATCGGCGCAGCCGCCCACACGCCGACCAGACAAACGAGAGCCGCGGCGATGCCGCGGCGACCCGTCCGCCATGAAGACTGCGCATTACAGAAGTGCATTGTCGAGCTCCAGCCGATGAGAAAGCTGCGCGTATTATTCCCGCATGCGCACAAGTGCCCCCGATAGTCCCGAAATCAAGCCCACATGGGCCGAGACTCTTCGGGTCTATCTGGAGCCGTCGACGCTGCGCATGTTGACCCTTGGCTTCTCGGCCGGTTTGCCGCTGTTGCTGGTCTTGGGCACACTGAGCTTCTGGCTGCGCGAAGCCGGCATCGACCGCACCACCATTGGCTACCTGAGCTGGGTCGGGCTGGCCTATGGCTTCAAATGGGTCTGGGCGCCGCTGGTGGACCGCATGCCACTGCCGCTCCTGACGCGCCTGCTCGGACGGCGACGCAGTTGGCTGCTATTGGCCCAGCTTGCGATTGTGGCGGGCCTGTGCGGGATGGCCTTCAACGATCCGCGTGTGGCCTTGCAACCCATGGTCTGGTGCGCGCTGGCGGTGGCCTTCGGATCGGCCACCCAAGACATTGCCCTGGACGCGTTTCGGATCGAGTCGGCCGATACCCGGCGTCAAGCGGCGCTGGCGGCGGCTTACCAGACCGGCTACCGCATGGCCATGATCTGGGCCGGCGCTGGCGTCCTGTGGATTGCGGCCCGCGCGGAAGTCGCTCAAGCCGCGAACTATCAAGCCGCGGCCTGGCAGACCGCCTACCTGGTGATGGCTGTCAGCATGAGTGTGGGGGTGATCACGGTTCTGTTCTCGCGCGAGCCGGTGGCGCTCGCCATGCCGCCGGCAAAGAACGCCGCGGCGTGGCTGCAAGGCGCCCTGATCGACCCGTTTGCCGACTTCTTGCGACGCTACGGCTTGCAAGCGGGTGTACTGTTGGCGCTGATCGCCACCTACCGCATCAGCGATGTCGTCATGGGCATCATGGCCAACCCCTTCTATGTGGACATGGGTTACACGAAAGACGAGGTGGCGGCGGTCACCAAGATTTATGGCGTGATCATGACGCTGGTCGGCGCCTTTGTCGGTGGCGTGTTGTCGCTGCGCCTGGGCGTGATGCGGGTGCTGATGTTGGGCGCGATCCTCAGCGCCGCCAGCAATCTGTTGTTCGCCTGGTTGGGCAGTCGCGGGCACGACGTGACCGCGCTGATCTTCGTGATCTCGGCCGACAACCTCTCCAGCGGCATTGCCTCGGCCGCCTTCATTGCCTACCTGTCCTCATTGACCAATGTGGCCTATTCAGCCACACAGTATGCGATCTTCAGCTCCATGATGTTGCTGCTGCCGAAGTACCTGGCGGGTTACTCGGGCAAGTACGTGGACGCCTTCGGCTATTCCAGCTTCTTTACCGCCACAGCCTTGCTGGGTGTACCGGTGCTGCTGCTGGTGTGGCTCGGCTCACGTGTCAAGACACCTGAGCAGGCCGTTTGAATGGATCTTGCTTGCTACTGGTTTCATAGCAGTTTGGCCATGAAATCGGCTACGGTTTACCTAACTTTACGACTGCTTCAAGCGCACGAATCCCGACCCACCTAGACTCTGACCATGAGCCAGCACCTGTTGATGATCGAGGACGACGCCCGCCTTGCCAGGATGGTAATTGAGTACCTCGGCCAGTCCGGCTTTGTGGTCAACCACGCTGGCGATGGGCAAACTGGCTTGGCCGCCCTGCATCCCACGGGTGCAACATCGCCGCCGGAGTTGGTCATTCTGGATTTGATGCTGCCCGACATGGATGGCCTGGAAGTCTGCCGGCGCATCCGCTCGCTGGGTGGGCCCGTCGCACACGTGCCGGTGCTGATGCTCACCGCCAAGGGAGACCCAATGGACCGCATCATCGGCCTGGAGCTCGGCGCGGACGACTACCTGCCCAAACCGTTTGAGCCCCGAGAGCTGCTCGCGCGTATCCGCGCGGTGCTGCGCCGGCGTGTCAGTGTTGAGCCCAACAGCGGTCGGCCCATTCGATTCGGCAGCCTTGAGATCGACCGCGATGCGCGCGCCGTCACGGTCAACGGTGTGCCTTGCGATCTGACCTCCTACCAATTCGATCTCCTGGTCGCCCTGGCTGAGCGGGCTGGCCGCGTGCTGACACGCGACCAGATCATGGAAGCAGTACGCGGGCGCGAACTGGACGCCTTCGACCGGTCCATTGATGTACACATGGGACGAATTCGTGCCGCCATCGAGACCGACCCCAAGAATCCCAAGCGCATTCTGACCGTACGCGGCGTTGGCTACGTTTTTGCACGTCAACAGGACTGAATGTGTTGCTGAACCGGCTTTATGTGCGCGTCTGGCTGGCCGTTGTGCTCACGGTCGCGGTCTTGGCGCTGCTGGTGGGTTGGCTCGCGCGGGTCACGGCTGAGCCGCCGTTTCGGCAAGTGGTGGTACGCGACGACGCCGGTCACGTGATTGGCCACGGCCGACCTCGACTGCGCCGCCCAGACGGCGCCGAACCGATGCGCGGGCCGCGCCATGGCGCTGCGCCCGCCGCGATGCAGCGCCGGCACGGCCCGCCCCGCGATGAGCCCGACGACGGCGCTGGACCACCCGCTGCTGGCGACCTCACTGCGGGCGAACCCGGTGCGGTGCGGGCCGGGCCGGAGTTCATGGTCCGCATGGACGACGGCAAGACCCTGCACATGCACCTGCCACGGTCAGCCCCCAATGCCTGGCTCCGTCCGCCCTACGGATTCGCCTGGATGCTCGCGTTGGTGGCGGTTGCGGTGGCATTGGGGGCCTACCCGATCGTGCGCAAGCTCACCCGACGGCTGGAACTGCTGCAGAGCGGCGTCGAGCGATGGGGCCAGGGTAACTTGGCCACACGGGTGGCCCTGGAGGGTGATGATGAAGCGGGCTTTCTCGCCAAGCGCTTCAACCTTGCCGCCGAACGGGTCGAGGCACTGGTCAAGTCCCACGAGTCGCTGCTGGCCTCCCAAAAGTCGCTACTGGCAAATGCCTCGCACGAGTTGCGCTCGCCCCTGGCGCGCATCCGCATGGGGCTGGAATTGATGGGCTCAGCCCCGGCCCCGGTGCTGAAGGAAGAGCTCTCACGCAATATCGCCGAACTGGACCTGCTGATCGATGAGATCTTGCTGGCCAGTCGGCTCGACGCCAAGGAAGCCGATCTGGGAACGATTGAGCCGGTCGACCTGGTTGGCTTGGCCGCCGAAGAGTGCGCCCGGATCGAGGCCGAACTGGACGTCGAGGTTGATAGTCTGGCGGCGCCCGCCAACGGCGCCCACGAGACGGTGCTGGTGGTTCAGGGCGTCTCCCGACTGTTACGCCGCGCCCTGCGCAACCTGCTGGAGAATGCGCGGCGCCATGCAGCGAGTTCATCCGTGCTGCAGCTGCGTCGCGACGGGGACTTTGCCGAGATTCGCGTCTGCGACCGCGGGCCAGGCGTGCCGCAGGCATTGAGAGAGCGCATCTTTGAGCCCTTTTATCGCCTGCCCGGTGCCACCGAGCGTGACGGCGGCGTCGGACTGGGCCTGTCGCTGGTCAAGTCCATCGCCGCTCGCCACGGCGGCACCGTGCATTGCGAAGACAACCCCGGCGGTGGCGCCTGCTTCGTGTTGCGCTTGCCAATCAAGCCCGCGTAACGCGCGCTGCGGACTGCGCATAGCAGTGTCACTTCCACACACAAAAGCTGTGACAAATTTTTGCAATTCAGCCTTCAATATCCCCCAAATGTGGGATGGCCGAAATGCATAAGGACGATTACAGTTACACCCACTGCTGTCACAGTGCTCAAGTGTTTGGGAACGTCATTCAATAGACAACCCCGTACCGATCCAACGACGTCCTTTCGGGGACTTTTCAAAGCCACCTTCGGGTGGCTTTTTTTTCAGCTGAGCGCCGTCAGAACGCGTGCCGCCTGCACATCCACCAAGCAACGGGTGTGCCCCAACGGACAGTTGCGCTCAAAGCAGGGCGCACAATCCAAAGTCGGCTGGTAGCTTGCGTCGTCCTTGAGCCACAAGACAGTGGCCGCCGCGTTCAAGGGTGGCGTATGCAAGGGGCTGCTGGAGCCAAAGATGGCGACCTGTCGCACCCCAAAGGCGGCCGCGACATGCATCAGGCCGGAGTCGTTGCTGACCACGCTCCTGGCACCGGCAATGGCACAAAACGCGTGTGCCAGCGACGTCTTGCCGGCCAGGTTCAGGCACTTGCCAGCGTGCGCGGCGTTCACCGGCGCCGCAATCTCGTCACACAAGGCGAACTCCTTGGCGGAACCCATCAGCAGCACCGGCAGGTCCAGCTTGCTTGCCAAGTCGGCAAAGTGCGCGGCCGGCCAACGCTTGGCCGGGCCGTACTCGGCACCGGGGGCAATCACATGAAAGGCGCCGCGCCGCAATCCCATCGTCGCCAGCGCCTGCTCGATTTCCAACGTGTCAAGCTGCAGTCGAGGGCGGTCCTGCGCCACATCGGCCTCGCCAGAGAGCGCCGAGTAGAAGGCCACCATCGGCGGGCGTTGTCCCTTGGGTGGATTCTTCAAACGGTGCGTCAGCAAGCCCACGCGCGCCTCGCCCAGGTAGCCAACCCGCTTGGGAATGCTGGCCAAAAAGGGCAGCAAGGCACTCTTGAGTGAATTTGGGCAGACGTAGGCAACATCAAACCGGCCCCGCATCTGGCGCGCCAGACTGGTGCGCGCCTTGAACTGCAGGCCGCCGTGGGCAAAAGGAAACTCAATCACCTCGGCCACTTGCGGCATGGCGCGGTACACCGGCGCCACCCAGGGCAAGGCCCCCACCGTGAGCCGCTCGCCGCGGGCGTGCAAGCGGCGCATCAAAGGCTCGGTCATCACCGCGTCCCCGATCCATTGGGGCGCGATGATGAGGCTCTCAGTGGTGGGCACCGACCTGCTCGCCAGCCTTGAGCGCGTATTCGGTGCCGCAGTAGGCGCACTTGGCGTGGCCGGTACGTGTCACGTTGAGAAATACCCTAGGGTGGCTGTTCCAAAGCTTCATGTCCGCCAGCGGGCTGGGGCAGTACACCCCGCCTTCGCGGTTCAGGTCTTTGGCCAACAGTTCAATCTTCATCTTGCTCATGGCATCTCCTAATCGGTTGGGGTCAGAGCACATTTGCTACGCAAAGTGGTCTGACCCACAAGGGCTCAGTCACAGTTGGGGACAGTGCTTGCCGCCGCGCGGCCACGGTCTGTCCGGCAACGTCTTACACTTTGCTCAGCCAATGCGCGTATTTCGGGTTGCGGCCATTGACAATGTCAAAGAACGCGCTCTGAATCTTCTCGGTGATCGGGCCACGGCTACCGGCGCCCAGTTCGATGCGGTCGAGCTCCCGAATGGGCGTGACTTCAGCGGCCGTGCCGGTAAAGAAAGCTTCGTCGCAGATATAAACCTCGTCACGCGTAATGCGTTTTTGCACCACCTCCAGACCCAGGTCCTTGCAGATGTGCAACACCGTGTTGCGGGTAATACCGTTGAGTGCACCCGCAGACAGATCGGGCGTGTAGACCACGCCGCCCTTGACCACAAACAGATTCTCGCCCGCGCCTTCAGACACAAACCCGCTGGGATCGAGCAACATGGCCTCGTCGTATCCGTCGTCGGTGGCCTCCATGTTGGCCAGAATCGAGTTGGTGTAGTTGGAGACCGCCTTGGCCTGGGTCATGGTGATGTTCACGTGGTGGCGGGTGTAGCTGGAGATCTTGACCCGGATACCGCGCTTCATGCCCTCTTCGCCCAGGTAGGCGCCCCACGGCCAGGCCGCGACCATCAGGTGAATCGTGTTGCCCTTGGGGCTGACGCCGAGCTTCTTGTCGCCGATCCAGGTCAGCGGGCGCAGGTAGCCCGATTCGAGCTTGTTCTCGCGGATCACCGCCTTTTGCGCTTCGTTGACTTCCTCCTTGGTAAACGGAATCTTCATGCGCAGGATCTTGGCGCTGTTGAACAAGCGCTCAGTGTGCTCCTCCAGGCGAAAGATGGCTGTACCACCCACACCCTTGTAGGCTCGCACCCCCTCAAACGCACCACAGCCATAGTGCAGCGTATGGCTCAGCACATGAATCTTGGCATCGCGCCAGTCGATCATCTGGCCGTCCATCCAGATTTTTCCATCGCGATCTGACATTGAGGGGGGTAGTGGGCTCATGGTGTTGGTCCTGGTGAGTTGCTGACGATGGCGCAAGTGCCGCCGCTCGGGCTGGTGAAGTTCCGATTTTACGGGCCGCCTGCCGCGGCGCAGGCATCCGACGCCGCCAGCTCAGCCGGTGCCTGCGCCGGGCGCACCATGTTCCACCGTGTGAGCTTGCCCGCATGAAACTCGCAGTCCACCCATGACAGCGAGCCATCGGTCCAGCGGTAAGTTTCGGGCTGACTGTCCTTGGGACTCTTCGGCTCGCCCAGCGATCGCGTCATCGCCACCACGTGGAGCAAAGTCATGCCGGCGCGCAGCTTGGCATTGAGCATTACTGCGCTATCCACAAAGCCGACTGGTCTGTGGGCGGCACGCTTCAATACCTGCACCATGCGCGTGAAATGCAGCAGCAGCCACATCACCATCGCGCCACACACCACGGCCACACCCGCCCAGCCGTAGGTGCGGTAGGCGGCCACCACCAGCACCACGCCGCCAACTGGAACCAGTACCTTGTGAATTTGCATGGCCGCATTGTCGCAGCGCACAAAGGGGTACAATCGGGCTTCGGTTTAGTTAAACGCCTTAGCAGCGCAGTTTTTCTGGCTTGCCCCACAAGCCCAGCACTCTTAACCTCCGGATTGAACAGTGTGTCCACGGCGCCGCTCACGCGCCAGGGCTGTTGTCTTGTGCTAGGCACCCATGCCGGCTTCCGTTGGCATCGTGTCGTTCAAGACCAGTTCCATGCGCCCCAAGCAGGGGCCCACGGAACGCAGAACCGAACACCGGCAGCCTGTTTGCAGGCTGTGTTCTCCTTTAGTAACCGCGTCAGGACCGAGGGTCGTGACGCTTTGTCAATGAATACCATGAACCACAATGTCGCAGTAGGCAAGTACCTTGTCTCACCGCTCACCAAACGACTCGATGACGGCCGCTACGCCGCATCGGTCTCTATCCGGTCAGGACGCGGCAGCGGCACGCATGACCGGGTGATGCGCTTCACCCCGCTGTTTTGCTGCAACGCCTCGGCCGCCACCTATGCTACCGAACAGGGCTTAAGCTGGGTACACGGCCGTGCCTCCTGAGCAGTTGAGGACAACGCTGAAGTTCTGACCTGCAAAACATCGACTTATTTTCTTGAAAACCCAACCGGAGTAGAGGCCATGGCCAAAGAAGAATTGATTGAGATGAGCGGCATGGTCACCGACGTGCTGCCTGATTCGCGCTTTCGCGTCACCTTGGACAACGGGCATCAACTGGTGGCCTACACAGGCGGCAAGATGCGCAAGCACCATATCCGAATCCTCGCTGGCGACAAGGTATCGCTGGAAATGTCACCCTACGACTTGAGCAAGGGTCGCATCACCTTCCGCCATATCGCAGGTCGTGGCCCGGGCCCAGCTCAACACTGAACCCAACACCAGCGCTTTGCCATGCAGACGGCAAATACGGATTTGCCTCAAGGAAGCGAGGCCCTTGGTGGCGGTTTGCCCAGCGCCTTGCGCACCTGCGGCGCACTGATCTTCAACCGGATTCGTTGTGGACTGACCGGCGAACGGATCGCAAACTCGCTCAGGCTGGTGTCGCGCAGCAGGTAATGCCCCAAGGGCATGCCGTCCGCGTGCATGGCACTGACCACCATCGGTGTGTTGGCCGCCACGCCACGCTGTGCTGACACCGCAATCTCGCCGTTGGCCAGTGCTACGTAAGTTCCGGGTGGGTAAAAGCTCACCGCAGTTGCCAAGGCCGAGCCGACCCGAGCTTGTGGGCCGGTTGCGCTCACCAGCACCGCTTTGGCCGCGCCCAGCGCGGACAGTCCAAGCCGGGTCGCGCGCGCTGCGATCTTGGCGACAAAACCGTCAGCGCAGCGCAGGATGCGACGGCACTCCAGATTCCTGGCCAACCCGAGGGTTTCATCCGTTTCATGGTGCATCCCGACCAGTTCAATCCAATCCTCGTTGGCGACACCAAAGTTGCGCAGCATTGCCGCGCCGGCCTGTGCATGGTCCCGAATCACTTGACGTTGCGCGCGGCTGGGTGGGGCGCTCTGACGCGCCAGCTTGTCCTGCTCTTTGGCCATGCCAATATTCATGGTCAGCGCGGCCAGAAACAGCACAGGTCGAACAAAGTCGGGCACCGCCAGCCGGCGCGCGGTTAACTCACACAACACGGCTGCCAACAAGGCGTGTGTGGCACTGTAGCCCAGGGACACATCGCTCAACGCCTGAAACAGGGTAAACAGGCTGTCGTCGATGTCCGCCTCAAGCAACTGCATAGCACGGCGCGCCACCGCGTCAATGCGCTCCAGCGGGTGCGTGGCTGACGCACCCTGCGACAGCACTACCGTCAGAACCTCCTGCACATCCAGCCAGTCTCCGTGAATGTCGTGGCTGGCGGCATAGTCCGCGTCGGCAATTGTGTCAGGCATGCTGGCCTTGGCAATCTGCGCAACGCTGGCGCCCTGGCGCAGCAGGGTGTAGACCAGGCGGTCATAACTGCGTTGCCACGCCTTGAAGTCGATCTCGGTCGCGCAAGCCTGGTGCGCTTGCAGCGCTTCGCGATGCTGTTCCGAGCGGATTGACTGCCCCTTTCGCAGCAGCAGGTTGCCTTTTTGGTCCCACACGTTGATGGGCAACGGCTTGCCAAACTCAATGCGGTCGATCGGGATCGGCACGTAGTTCATACGGCATGCCTCAGGCCAGCGAGCGTGCCGCTTCCATCGCCTGCTCGACCCGCTCAACGGCATGGATCGTCAAGCCGTCGATCGGCTTCTTGGGCGCATTGGCCTTGGGCACGACGGCCACGCTGAATCCCAGCTTGGCAGCTTCCTTCAGCCGCTCCTGACCGCGTGGCGCGGGTCGCACCTCACCCGCCAGACCGACCTCGCCAAACGCCAGGAAGCCTTTGGGCAAGGGCTTGCCACGCAGGCTGGAGGTGATTGCCAGCAGCACCGCCAGATCAGCTGCCGGCTCGCTGATGCGCACGCCCCCCACGGCGTTGACAAACACATCCTGGTCCATGCACGCCACCCCGGCGTGGCGGTGCAGCACGGCCAGCAGCATGGCCAGCCGGTCCTTGTCCAGACCCACGCTCAAGCGGCGTGGACTGGGCCCACCGCTGTCCACCAGCGCCTGGATTTCGACCAGCATCGGGCGCGTGCCTTCCAGTGTCACCATCACGCAACTGCCAGGCACCGGCTCGGCATGCTGGCTCAGGAAAATGGCGCTCGGGTTGGACACGCCCTTGAGCCCCTTCTCGGTCATGGCAAACACCCCGATCTCATTGACCGCGCCAAACCGATTCTTGATAGCGCGCACCAGTCGAAAACTGCTGTGTGTGTCGCCTTCGAAGTACAGCACGGTGTCCACCATGTGCTCGAGCACGCGTGGCCCGGCCAGTGAACCGTCTTTGGTGACATGACCGACCAGCACCATGCCCACGCCGCTGGCCTTGGCGCAACGCGTCAGGTGCGCCGCGCATTCGCGCACCTGCGCCACCGAGCCAGGAGCCGAGGTGAGCTGCTCGGAGTAGACCGTCTGGATCGAGTCGATCACGGCAACATCGGGCTTTGTGGCCTCCAGCGTCGCCAGGATCTTGTCGAGTTGGATCTCGGCCAAGACTTTGACCTGAGAGTGGCCCAGACCCAGACGGCGCGAGCGCAGCGCAATCTGCGCACCACTCTCCTCACCCGTCACGTACAAGGTACTTCGGCCACTGCGTTGCAGCGAATCCAGCGCCTGCAGCAGCAGTGTGGATTTGCCGATACCCGGGTCACCCCCAATCAGCACCACGCCACCTTCGACCATACCGCCGCCCAACACGCGGTCCAGTTCTTCATGCCCGGTAGGCGTACGATCCAGGTCCATCGCCTCAATGTCACCCAGCGTGGCGACTTCGGCGGTCTTGGCCAGCGAGGCAAAGCGGTTGCGGGCAGGCGCGCTGCTCTCAACCGTCGACTCGATCAGGGTGTTCCAGGCGTTGCAGTGCGGGCACTTGCCCAGCCACTTCGGGCTAACGCCACCACACTCGGAACAGCAATAGTTTGTTTTTTCCTTGGCCATGCGACGAATAATACGGGTGCGGCGGGTCACATTGACTGGAGGCATCGATGATTGAACAGGTATTCCCACGTGTCTGCATCTACGGCGCGGGCGCCATTGGCGGCTGGATCGGTGTCCGCCTGGCTGGCGCGGGCTGTCAGCTCAGTGTCGTGGCCCGCGGTGCCACCCTGGATGCGGTCAAGCACCACGGGTTGCGCACGCAGCATGGCCACGTGGAGGCCACTGCCACGGTTCGGGCCAGCGCCGACCCGGCCGAACTGGGCGTGCAAGACCTCGTCGTGATTGCCGTCAAGGCACCGGCCTTGCTGGACGTGGCGCGGCGTGTCGGCCCGCTGCTTGGCCCGCACACGGTGGTGTTGGCGGCCATGAATGGCGTTCCCTGGTGGTTTCTGCAAGGCTTTGGTGGCCGCTTTGAAGGCGCCCACCTGGACGCTGTTGACGCTACGGGTGAGATTGCCGCAGCGTTTCCCCCCAGCAGCCTAATTGGCTGCGTGGTACATGCCAGTTGCTCCCTCAAATTGCCGGGCTACGTGCACCACCACTTCGGTAACAAGCTGATCGTCGGCGCGCCGTCTGGCGTCCAGACCGAGCGCGTGAATCAGCTCGCCGCGCTGTTAACCCGTGCCGGTTTCGAGACGGTCGTCGCCGAGCAGATTCAGCGCGACATCTGGTACAAGTTGTGGGGCAACATGACCATGAACCCGATCAGCGCCCTGACCGGCGCGACCACCGACCTTATTTTGGGTGATGAGCTGGTGCGCGCCTTTGTCTCGCGCGTCATGCTGGAGGCCAAGGAAATCGGGGCACGATTGGGAATTGCGATTGACCAACAACCCGAAGACCGCCACGCCGTGACGCTCAAACTGGGTGCTTTCAAGACCTCGATGCTGCAAGACATCGAGGCGGGTCGCGCGGTCGAACTCGATGCCCTGGTAGCCGCAGTGCAAGAGTTGGGCGCGCTGGTCGGCGTTCCAACCCCCAACACCGACGCCTTGCTGGGTCTGGCCAGGGTTCAGGCGCGGGTGCGCGGGCTGTACTGAGCCTGTGTGCGACCAGTGCAAGCCAGCCTTGTGCAAGCGCATGGCCCGCAAGCATGTCACGCCCGCCAGCAAAACCTGATACATCTGATACAAAGCAAGGCCGCCGCAATACACGACTGATACACAGGGGGCACACACTCACACCCTGCGCACCGCTGTGCGGGCAAAGAACTACAGCGGCGTTGGAACCAAAAAACATACCTGGGCCCAAAAATATGGTCCGAGTCCTGATCGTTGATGACGAGCCGACCATTTTGAGCACGGTCGCGGCCATGCTCCGGATGGAGAACTACGCGGTGTCCACCGCCTGCGACGGCCAGGAGGGGCTTGACCGCGCCCGCATCTGCCAGCCGGACCTGATCATCACCGACTTCAACATGCCCAAATTGAATGGTCTGGAACTGCTCAGCGCGGTGCGTCGGGAGCCCGCCATGGCGGCAGTGCCGGTACTGATGTTGTCAGGCAACAAGGTGGACGCCAAGTCAGCTCACCAGGGTAGCCCCGAGGCCTATGACTTCCTGGCCAAGCCGTTCACCCGTGCGCAATTGCTTTGCATGATGCGGTCCCTGCTGACCCCAAGGCACCCCTGATACAAATGATACAAAGCACCCGGCCCTTGATACAGCCCTGAAACGCTCGTTCGCCAGAATCGCAACCATTGCTAACACAAACGGGCGCCCGGACGTCGGCGCGCGATTCATCGATCTGGGAGATCACACCATGCACTTGATTGCCAACCTTGTCACCGTCGTGTTTCTGGTCTTGCTGATGCTGGCCATCGCCAGCGCCAGCGCACATCCACCGACAGCCCATGTTATCCGCCCCAGTGTATCGACGCTGCCGTCGTCAGCACCAGCGGGCGATCCGCAACTAAGTCACGACGCGGATGCTTCAGCGCCGGGCTTGATATCCTCGGCGCTCTGGCGCTGAATCCCACAACACCCACCTGGCGTCGCTTCAAAGCACCGCCAGCACTTTACGCAAAGTGCTCCATTGCGCCGTCAGCGCCTGCGCGGCGGCTTCACTGGCGGGACCATCGCCCGACTTGGCAGCCTGTTCAAGCACGCGCGTGGCCTGCTCCATGGCCCGGGCACCGCTTTGGGCGCAGGCCCCCTTGATCTTGTGCGCCAGCAAGCTCGTGGCCACCAAATCGCCTTGCGCCATCGCGTCGTGGATGGCGGCTATATTCGCGTGGGTACTGGCGACAAAGGTCTTCAGCACCGCCGCCATCACCGCCATGTCGCCGTTGAACATATCTCCCAGTACAGCGGGGTCAAACACGGTCGGCGGAATTGAGGGCATGATGACGCAAGCAGGAGGCGACGAGTCTTTCAGTGTAGCCCGCGACGCGGCGCCTGAAACGCAAACCGGCTGGTTTCAGCGCGATAATCAAAGCCGCTCGGCCGGTTGGCCTACATCACACCCATGACCCCTGACACACCCTACCTGCTGGTGGTGGAAGACGAAGCCACCCAGCGCCAGATCCTGACCGAGTACCTGTCGCGCCAGGGCTTGCGCCTGGCGGCGGTTCCGAACGGCACGCTGATGCGCGAGGCGATTCAGGCCGAGTTGCCGCAACTGGTGTTGCTCGACGTCGGCCTGCCCGGCGAGGACGGCTTTGTCCTGGCGCGCTGGCTGCGCGAACGGCACCCGCAGTTGGGCATCATCATGGTCACTGGCGCAACCGATTCGGTTGACCGCATTGTTGGGCTTGAAACGGGGGCCGACGACTACGTCACCAAACCCTATGATCCGCGTGAACTGCTGGCGCGCATCAAGAGTGTGCTGCGCCGGGTGCAGACCCCGGCCCGCGGTCAGGACGAGTCCAGCGGCGCCGCGGACGAACCAGCACCCGTGCAACTTGGCCGCTGCAGCTTCGACCGCCAGCGCCGGGTCCTGCTGGCTGCCGACGGCACGCCGCAGCCCCTGACGGCCACTGAGTTTGACCTGCTCGATCTGTTCTGCCAGCACCCCAATCGGCCACTGACACGCGAATGGCTACTGGAGACCACCAGTCAGCGCGACTACGACGGCTGCGACCGCAGCATCGACCTGCGCATTACCCGGTTGCGCCGCAAGATCGAACTGGACCCCGACAAACCGCAAACCCTGCGCACCGTGCGCGGCGTGGGTTACATGTTGGCACTGGAACGTAACTGAGCCATCAGACGGTCAGCCAGACCTGGCCGAACATATCCACAATCGACACATGCGCGCGGTGCGCGACAAAATCGACGCACTCAGACAGGATGTTCGACGCAAACAAATGACTGCCGCCGTGCAGCGGGAATACATAAAAGGCACTGTCCATGATGGCTACTCCTGATTCGATGTTGGCTGAGCCGGACCTTGTGAAAGGTGGGAACCGGCTTGGGCGCCGATTGCGCCCTGTCCCTCTTGGGATGACATCAGTGTGCAAGTTGCCTGTATCAGCGCAATGTCACCGCGCCCGGACTATGTATCGTTTGTATCGCGCGCCGTAAGTAGATCGTCACCGCGGCACCAGCGCCTGCAACGCGCCAAGCAACTGCTCCCGGGTGAAGGGTTTACCCAGACGGGCGTGTCCCTGTGCCTGCGCCAGCACAGGTTCGTCCTCACTCTGACCGGTCAGTAGCAGCACCCGCACCGCCGCCAGCGCCGGGTTGGCGCGAATCGCGCGCAGCAGGGACAGGCCATCCAGCGCGGGCATCTGAATGTCCGAGATCAACAGCTCTGGCGGGCGTTGCAACACCTGCTCAAGAGCGGCCTGCCCGTCGGCCACCGTCTCAACCTCGTAGCCCTCAAACCTGAGCAAGGTCGAGACCACATGAAGGATGGTGGCGTCGTCGTCGGCAATCAGGATGCGCGTCATGGAGCTTTTCTTCTGGTGGGTCGGCGCTCAGTCAGGCCGGTGGGGTCATCTCGGCCGTGGCCGCACCCAGGCGCGGCAGCACGACCGTGAACACACTGCCTTGGCCCGGCTGGCTGGCCACGGTGATGCGCCCGCCATGCAGGTCCACCGATCGTTTGACGATGGCCAGGCCCAGCCCCGTGCCAGAGATGTTGCCAACGTTGGCGGCTCGGTGGAAGCTCTCGAACAGGCGCGGCAAATCATCCTGCGGGATGCCGATACCCACGTCAGTGACGGTCAAGGTAAATTCCCGTTCACCGCAATCAACATCGAACAGCACCACACTGCCTGGCGGCGAGTACTTGACTGCATTGGAGAGCAGGTTGCCGAAAATATGGCGCATCAAGGTGTCGTCGAACAGTGCCTCGCAAGGCTGCCCGCGCACGGCTAGTCGCACATCCGCCGCGGGCGCGCCCGCGCTGACCAGCTCGCGTTGCAAGGCGTCCACAATTTGTCGGCAAATCTTGTCAATCGACCCTGGCTCGGGTTGAAACTTGGCCCGCTCGGCGTCGTCCTTGCCGATGAGCAGCACGTCTTCGAGCATGCGGGTCATGCGTCGGACTGCCATTGAGACCGTCTCAAACAGCTCATCACGCTCAGCCTCGGGCAATCGGTCGGCGTAAAGCCGAAGCAGTTCGGTGGACGACAGAATGGTCGCCAGCGGCGTACGAAACTCGTGCGAAGCCATCGACACGAAGCGCGACTTGAGCTGATTGAGCTCACGCTGCTTCTCCAGCGACGCGCGAATGTCCTCCTCGGCCCGTTTGCGCTGGGCGATGTCGCGGATGAAGGCGCAGAACTCGTAGCGGTCGAGTTCGTCGAGTTGCACACGCGTGATCGCCAGCTCGATGGGAAACTCGTGACCGTCCCGACGCAGCGCCGAGATCTCGATGCGCCGATCAATCACGGTCGAGTGCCCGCTGGCCAGGTAGCGTGCCATGCCCTCAACATGGGCGCGCCGAAACTGCGGCGGGATGATGGTGGCCTGCAGGGTCAACCCCAGCGCCTCCTGGGCCGACCAGCCAAAAACGGTCTGCGCCTGTGCATTCCAGCCCACGATGACACCGTTGGCATCGACGCGCACCACCGCATCGAGCGCGGTGTCGACAATAGCTTGCAGTTTGCGTTGGCTCAGCGCCAACTTGGCCACCGTCTCGCGCATCTCCTGCGTACGCTGCGCGATGCGCGTCTCCAGCTCGGTATTGAGTTCGTGTAAGTCCTGCGCGATGCGCTGGCGCTCGGCAAAGTCCAGCACCAACCGCGCCTGGGTCTGGCGCAGGTCCTGCAACGCCAGGTCGGCACGCCGCTGTGCCGCCTCGGCCGCGCCATAAGCGAGGGCATTGTCCAGCGCAATGGCGCCGTAGGCACACAAGGTGACGAAGATGGAGCGCTCACGCTCGGCGTAGGCATGCTCGCGCGGCGACTGAATCGTCATCACGCCGAGCAAACGCTCACCCACCATCAGTGGGGCATACAGCAAACTAAGTGTGGCCAGCGTGCCCGCAATGCGGTTGGGCTCGTCCGCACCGGCGGGCAGGTTGATCACGATTTCGGTGCGCTCACGGGCGCAAAGCGCGCATTTTGAAATCGGGCTGTTCAGCGCAATCGGGCTGACCGTCAGGGGCACGCCCGCTTCAATAAAGAAAACCGGCTCCAGTTTGGTTTGACTCGCGTCGAGCAGATAGACGGCAAAGGCCGTGGCGTCAAGCAACTCGTGCACGTGGCGGTACAACGCCGCAAAGACTGCCTTGATCTCCCGGCTGGCGGTGATCTCCCGGCCAATCGTGCCCAGTGTCTCCAGCGTGGCCGCCGTCTCGCGCAAGGTGGCACTGAGCTGCTGGTGATGCTGTGTCTCGGCCCGTGCCTGCTCCACCTCTTGGCGTATCTGCAGCGCCAGCGCGCGTTTTTGAGCCACCAGGTTGCGCGTCTGGTTACGGGCCTGGGTTGCCAGCTTGGCATGCTCAAAGGCGGCGCGAAAGTCGCCATCATCGGCATGGGCCGCGGCGAGCTGATCCAGGAATTCAGGCGAGAGCTGATAGCCCTCCATGGTGGCCGCCACCATACGCGCCTGTTGCAGGTAGTGCAGGCTGGTGCTTGACACGCCCATGCTGTCAGGCAACTGCCGTATTTGCTGCTGATGGGTCTGCGCCAGAATGCACAGCGCCTGCATCTGCCCCTCGGCATGACCCTGCTCGCGCGCCAGAGTCAGCGCCGCCTGGGCGCGCTCGCGCGCTTGCGCAAGACGCTCAAGTTGCCGCAGCGCATTGGCCTGGCCGCACCAGACTTTGATCAGCAAGTCAGGCTCGCGGCGCAGGGCTGCGTGTGCTTCGAGTTGCTCAAACGAGGTCAGCGCGCCCAACGAGTCCCCCTCATCAAGCGCCAGTTGTGCCAGATTGCTGCAGGCCTGCTCGTAATTGCGCGAGCCGGTTTGCGTGGCCATCAGCATCATGGCCTCGTGCAGATGGGCACGCGACTCGTCATAACGCGCCAACAGGCGCAGCACGTCGCCCATTTGCACCAGGCAAAAGCCAATGCTGGCGGGCCAGCCAGTGCCGCGCGCCAGATCCAGGGCGACGCTGCTCCACTGCATGGCTGCATCCAGATCCCCCAGCGTGGCAAACGACTCGGCCGCGTTGATCGCCGACACCAGGGCCTGGCGCATCTGCCCACTGGCCAGCGCCTCGCGATAGGCCTGCAGGTCGTGTTTAATGGCAGCGCCAGGATCGTTGGTGAGGCCAGCAACGTTTGCCCAAGCCGCTTGCACCCAGGTGGCCACACCGGGCGAGCACGCTGCGTCGGCGGCAAACACCTGGCCTAACTGCAGGGCGGTGGCAGTCGGATCACGAAACGAGGCGTTGACGAATTGGCGCGCCAAGACCGCCTGCACGCGCTGGTGGTCAGCGCCCTGTCGGTACTGCGCCAACGCCGCGTGCAGCGCGCGCTCGACTTGCTCGCCATCGCCGGCATCGACCCCGATGGACGCCTGCAGCCAGTGTGCGTCACCCAGGCCAATCACGTCACCCAAAGCGTCGAAGGCAGCCATGGCGGCGCGCAGCAGCGTCTGCGCGCCGTCAGTCTGGCCGCGCAACAGCGCCAGCTCGGAGCGCAGCAGCGCCAGCCGCGCATGCGGTCGGCCCTGATCCAGATCGGAGGAAGTGCTGGCCAGCGCAAGCAGCGCATCGGCCTCGTCGGCCAGTTCCAGGGACCGCTCACCCGCGCGCTGGCGCAGGTACCAGGCTAGCTTGACCAACGTCGGCAGCCGAGCGGGGCCGCTTAAGGCTGCCAGTTCGGACGCTAGACGGGTGACATCTTCATCGAGTGCAAAAAGTTCCATGGCGCGTGGCTGGTGCCCAGATCATGGCGATCATAGCGAGCCGCTGCCGGTCCCGGTCACGCTGGCTGTCGTGCAAATTCTCAACGCCTCGGGTCGCAAGTCTGCCCCGCTTTCATAGCCGGGAATCAGCGTCGCGCAGCAGCCAGGTGCGCCGCGGAGAAGATGCCTTGCCAATTGCGCAGCGGCCATGCCATGGCCAGTTGCACCGGGTCCACGCCCGCGCTGGTCAAACTCGCCCAATTCGGCGGCGAGTCAATCCCAAGCCTGCCAATGCCAGGCCGACCAAGGCGGCTGATTCGGGCTCCGGAACGGCACTGACGGCATCGGCAACCAATAACACTTTTTCCCACCCCGAGTCAACCGCAAGGTTTGCGCCCGAACGATAACCAGCGGACAAGTTGTCATGGGTGTGCCAACTCAGGCGATCACGTTCATCCCAACCAGCGATGTCGGCGGTGTCACGTTGGACAACATCGCCTGCGCCGGCAAACCCCCATGAGAAATTGTCATTGAAGTACCACTCGCTACCATTTGCCAAGTGCGTGACATCTCCCGTTCCTGACTCAAAGAGCACATCACCGTAGTTTGCAGCGGCCAGTACATCATAGGTTGTGGATCCGACGCGACGCATGGCCATCATCAGGTAATCGCCAGTGCATCCCGAGAGCATTGCCACCGGTCGACTGCTTTCATCGCTGGTCGAAGCGTTGACAACCGAGCACGTTGAAAAGCCCCAGTCGCTGACTTGAGTCAGTGTCACATCGTTTTGCGGCCCAAACGGCAGTACGGTCGCGTGTGATGTCGATACGGTAGACAACAACACAGCGGCGATCGCCGACATCGCCAAGCAGTTCTTGATATTCATAGCACTCTTTCCTATTGGTTAGTTTGATTGGTAAGAAGACACACCGGGGCCCTTCGCCCGCACCCCGTCGCGTCGTCGCGAACTAGCGTGCAGCATCAGCCAGGTGCACCGCCGACGAGTTGCTCTGCCAGTTGCGCAGCGGCTCCACCACGGCCAGTTGCAATGGGTCCACGCCCGTGCTGGCAGGCACCGCCGGGGTCTGGGTAGACGGGGTGTGCTGCAACATGCGGGTAAAGCCCGCCAGCACCGCATCGTGTTGAGGCCGGGGGGCGACCACGCCGTCGCGCAGAGGCACCACCATGGCGGCAATCAGCGGATCGGCTACCTGACCGGCGGACGCTGCCACGGCACTGGCCGCTGGCGTGTGGTTGAGCATGCGATCAAAACTCTGTGTCAGCGAATCATCAGCGGCATGAGCGCCAAGGCTTGCAAACAGAACGAGGGCGGCTGACAGTGTGGATTGGCGAATCATGGTGGAACTCCTGAATCAAAAGAGTGAAAGAAAACCTGCTCCGTGATCCGGTCCGTTGGTCGATCAGTCTTGCTGTCGTTGCCGCGCCGGTCGGTAAGGCAATGATCGACTGCCCGCGTATCAGGACGATGTCATGAGCCGGGGGTTCTGTATCAATTGTTGCGCGAGGGTCGCGCAGAACCCAGATGCCAATCTGGGTGGGTCGGCACGGTGGCGACGCGCCCTACTTGCCGCGCGCGCGACGCCCAAACCCGATGCAGGCCAGGCCCAGACTCAGCAGCGCCAGCGTTCCGGGTTCGGGCACGGCTGTGACGATCAGGAATTTTGAAGACAGATAAGTACCCGGTGTGCTTTGGTCCGGAATCTCGACATGGATGCTGGTGGCGGTCCATGTCCACGCGACATCGTGAAAGTCGGAGAACAGAAGTTGAACATCAACAATGTTGCCCGCGCTGGAGGTCAAACCGAAAAAGTCGTAGCTGAGTTTGGCGCCGAGGCCATCGAGCACTTCACTGGACGTCATGACGAGTTCGAGCGTATCGGCACCCAGGTCCGCAAAGAAGTTTCTACCCAAGGGCACGGCATATTCGTTGCCTGCGCCAATGACGGCAGGCAGCGGCGTGTCGCCCATCGCGCCAGCTACGCCATCCCAAAGGTTGTCGCCAGAGTAAAGAGAGAAAGACGACTGGAATACGCTGCTGACCTTGCTCCCAATCAGAGACGCGGATGCGGGGGCCGCCGCCAGCGAGCAGCCAAGGATGAAGGTAGCCAAAAACGTGTGGATTTTCATGACAGTTCCCTAAGTTAACGATGGATGGATCGACAGCGAAGTAGCCAGTGCCGTGGCTGAAGATACGGAGAGGACTTGATGGCGCACAGACTCAGAAGGACACACAGGCGCTGCCCCTGACTCGCAGAACCGCCTCTTGCTGAAACTGGCTCTTGTACGCGGTGACGATGGCCCGCACGGCAGAATCTGCCGCCTCGGTTTCGGGATGCACCAGGTTGAGAACGTGCGAGGCCTCACGGGTGATCGCGCCGGTGGCGGAGCGCCACTGGCCGGACGCCGGCCAGACCGACAGACCTTCGGGAAATTTTGGGGTCACGACAGTGCCCAAGAAATCGGACCACTGCGCCGCCGTGACAACTCCACCTGGCCTCTCCGTTCCGAAGTAGAGCAGATCACTCACCAGCCGCTGCTCGCCGACGCTGCAGCGCGGCTCTGAAAAGGAGGCGCAGCCCGCCAGCGCCACTACAAGCGCCAGAGGCGCCAAGGTGGCACCGCGAGGTAGAGATGGAAGCAGTTTCATGATGAGTACCTATGGACCTTTACGAATGTCCTGTCGATTGATCCACAAACAAGCCACAAGGTCACCCAGTGGCTCAGGCACCGACCGCAACCAACAGGCCAAACATGCCCGCAGCCATCGCCACCGGCAGCAAACTCAGCCACTTCGCGCCGAGCGATTCGTGCCCAATCCAGGCTGCGGAGAACCCGGTCACCGAGGCCAGCAAGGCGACCGCGGCAAGCCCGGCCAGCCACAGCATGACCATAATGCCGTCGCTCATCGAATTCAGAACGCCCAGGGCAAATGACAGCAATCCGCCAACGCCCGGCTTCAGCTTCTGTGCCACGGGCGGGTAGAGCCACTGGTAGACGAAGGGCACCAGCGGCATGGCCAAGGCGCAGACAAGGCCAACCCAGAGTGAGATTTTGTACAGTGTGTGGGTCCACATGGTTGAGGTCGGCTTGCGCTTGGTCAAGGTCGAAAGAACGGAAACGGCGTTTTCCACTTGCTACGCGTGTCATGCGCCTGCGAGCCCAGCCCGTACAGTTGTGAGCCCAGGTTGTCGGTGTACTTCACACCGGTTGCGAACAGGGAGTCGTAAAAGGCTGACTCGTCCGGCCAACGCTTCAAAAAAACCGCCAGCTCGTCCGCAAAGGCATCGCCCGCAGGAAACTCTGAATGCAGGCGCGCCAGCGCGTCGCGTGACCGGGCCAATTGGCGAGCCACCTTGTGGGCATATTGCTGCACTTTTTCGGGCGTCATGCCACGGTTGTGGCGTCGATGGCCGAAATCGGTCTCCGCTTCGATCATGTCCCAGACCAGTGAACCTGCTTGATCCATCAGGTGTTGCTGCGCCCGCTCTTGCGCCTGGGCGGGGCCAACGCCGATCCCGATGCAGAGCATGAGCCACTGCAACAGCCTGCGAATGCGGGGAGTGATCTTCATGGTGCCGCTCCGCTGGGGTCGGACCGGTTGAACACCAGCGCGCCTTGGGCACGGGCGAACGCTTCGGTGCAGACTACACCCACACGGCCACGCAGGGCCGGGTAGTGGGCCTCCAGTTGTTCCAGGGTCACGTTGTTCTTGACCCGCACATGGCGCACACACACCGCGCCCGCCGGCCCCCAACCGGCCTCGAAGTCCTGCTGCGCGCTCAAGTCGGCGACCTGAATGCGGGCGTCGTCAAATACGTCAATGAGTTTGCCGTTTTCGGTAAACGGCCGGCCCTCGCCGCCGTAGTCGGCGCGCACCATGCGAATGCAGGCGTTGTAGCGTGCGCGGGGGTCAACGGCGCCCTCGCCCTCGCCGGCCTCCCATGGGCGGTAGCCAAAACGCAAGCACTTGCCCTGCGCGCCCGAAGTGCAGGTGATGGCGAACGCGGTTGCATCGTGGTCGATGGTGCCGTCGCCCTGCTCGCGCCCGGGTACCAGCATCGCAGTACTGGTGCCGTCGGAGTGCGGGGTGCAGGCGTTGTGCCAACTGCCACTGGAGTCGGCCACGGACAACTGGTGTTGCCACAAGGGTTTGCCATGCAGGTCGTTCACCATGGCAACCGCGTCGATCCGAACGGCCATGTCGTCACCCATGCGCAGCGTGGCACCCACCAGATCACTTGAATACAGCATGCGGCCGTCCGGCAAGGCCAGCGCAAAGCGCGTGCCATCGGCGCGCAGCGCCGCTGCGGCAGGTGCTTGCGCCAGTGCCGGCAGAACGGCACCGACCAGGGCCACCAAGCCAGCGGTCCATTGAATCAAGCGTTGACGCATGGTACAGCCCAGTCTGTGTAGCGGCGCTCGATCAGCGCAAGGTGACCACTTCGCCCGAAGGCAACTGAATCGATTGAACTTTGATTGCGGTCGGCGTTTGGCTCGAACGGGTGCCCATCGCGGACTTGCCGTTCTCGCCGCCGCCGTTCAGGTTCTTGCCATTCGTGCCCCAGCCGTTGAAGCTCTTGCCGTTCTCGCCGCCGCCGTTCAGGTTGCGGCCGTTGATCTTCAATCCGTTTTCGCCACCGCCGTTGGTGGAAGTGCCCTGTGGGGAAAGTCCGTTGAGGTGCGCGCCGTTTGGAATGAATGCAGCTTGCGCGCTGGGCAGTGCCAGCAAGGCGGCGAGGGTTAGGGCAAGGCTTGCAAGAGTGCGTGTCTTCATGGTGTTTCTCCAGTTAAAAGTTGGTTTCAAATTTACCGGCAATCCTGTTGTGCTGCCGATGAAAGAATTGTGTTCCCGCCTTGTATCACCACTGTGTCAGGCGCACGGCCCAAAGCCGCTTTTGTATCGCGTGTGTATCACCGCCCACGGCTTGCACGGGGTTGCACGGCAGGGAGTGCAAACTGATTGCTGATTCAGCAGTGGGCACAGTCAGCGCAGCACCGTCACGGGCGCGCCACCTGCAGCCTGGCCCTCCTTGAGGCACTTTTCCACGCACTGCGCGGTTTTGCAGGTGTTGCGACTGCGAACCCAGGCGCAGGCGCAAAACGAGGCGAGCAGGCCGTTGAGCTTCGCTGGAACCCTACCCCCTGCCTATAATGCCCCACCCCGGCACCCGACAGAGTGCGTAGCCGGGCCAGAGAGGCACTATGACCAGCCACCACAAGCGCAGCCCGTGGACATTCCCCAACCCGCGCCGGGCGCGCGCGCTGGCCCTGTTGCTGCTGATCGTCGCCGCCACCGCGCGCGGTGCCATCGCCTTCGAGCCCGTGCAACCGGCAGAGCAATGGCGCATCGGCCAGCCTCACCCCACCTCGCTGGGTAGTGCGGGCGTGCCCAAGCCCAAAGCGGCTGCCCTGACGGGGCAGGTGGTGCACCTGGGTGGCACCACGGTCAAGGCACCGCACCCGCTGGCTTGCGACGGCGCACAGTACGAATACACCCTGACGCCCGCCGAGGGACTGTTCCAGGGCACCCTTGCGGCACCCGCCGAGCGCAGTGCGCGCCAGCTTGGCGTGCGGGTGCTGCCGCTGCTGAGCCTGCGCGTCACCTGCGATGGCGGCGTTTTTTGATTACCACCTGCTCTCACCCGACCAGGCCTTGCTGGGCTCGATGGCCTGATCTGGCGCCTGCAGCCGCGCGGCCGAATCTTCGCCCGAGGCCGCCGTGCGCGACCTGTTGCATGTGCACCTGGTCCATGACATGGGTTTTAACCCGGCCTCCGTGGCGCGCAAGCGCCTCACTCTGAGCCCGGCGCTGGCGCGCGCCATTGCCTGCCTACTTTGCGCGGCCGCAACCGGCCGACACGGTGCCAGCGATCAATGGCGACCCCTTTACCGACACGCAGGAGTACCCCACGCGTTTTGTCATGGGGCGCGCGGTGACCGATGGCAACAGCGCGCAGGTGCCGGTCCATCTGGGTGAGGCCAAGCAGGCGCGCGTGGTCAAGCCGTGCTGCGCCGCGTGGACGGGCGCTGGCGCGTGGACGACCTGCGTTACGACGATGGCCGCAGCCTGCGCAAGCTGCTGCAACCCCAGTAGCGGGGCCTGTCGTGGACCGCAACACCCATCAAACCGGCGCGCAGCCCAACGCGACACTTGCCGCCGCCGGGCCAGCGCCGGCGCTGTGCCCGCACCTCGCGCCCGCGCTGGACGCGTTGCTGTGCCAGGGCGCGCGCGTGCTCGCCGCAGCACCCATGGCGTGGTCGAAGATTGAGCTCGAAGTGGTGCTCGACAGCGGCCAGCCGCTGGCCGAATTGCCAGCGCATCTACTGGTCAACGCCGTCCAGACGTGGACCAACACCGATGCGCACTACCCGCTGGCCCAGGGCTTGGTGTGCCGTGCGTGCAGGCATTCTCTGGGCTGGCCGCTGCGCAGCGCGCGGGCCAGTTGACCATGCGTTACACCGCCTGGTTATCGCTGTTAGCCGTATTGGCAGCGCTGGGGTCGTTCGCGCTGTGGGGCAGCCGCCTGGCAGCGGGCGCAAAGGCGGCGCGTATCGATCTGCTGGGCCTGGCCTCGATCGAGTTGCCTGGTCGCTTCCAACTGGTGGGCATGGTCGATGCGGGCGAGGCGCCGAGCGACTACACACTCAAGACCACGGTGGCACCCCGCTTTGCACGCGACCGCAGCGCCGCCACTTTTCGCCTGGAGCAGGACCAGAGCCACGACTGGGGTGGCTATCTGCGCGATCCGGTGCTGCTGACCATCACCCTGTACAACCCGGCGCTGCCCGCACCCGACGCCGACACCGTGCGCCCGGTGCGCGCGTACCGCTACTACTCACCGATCAGGAGCAGAATATTTCCGCCGACTCGCCGGCGCTGGCGCAGCGCGAGCGAGAAGGCGTTTGCGCTGGCGCTGGCTGGAGATGGAAGACAGCGGCAGGCCCGCTGGGTGGTGGTGCTCACCGATCCGGCGCGGCACCTGCGGCTGGACTTGTCGCCTGGAAGAAGAAGTACAGCCTGGACGAAGCGCGGGCCCTGCTGCGCGCTGCCGCCGCCTCGCTGCAGCCCACGGCGCGCTGGCGCGGCACTTTGAGCAAGCGGCCAACGTAGAGCAGCGTGTGGCCGCGATGACCAAGCAGCGCTTGGCCGAATATGAGCGTCTGCTTGCCGGACTTGGCCTGCCACGCCTGCGCGCCGACGAACCCGGGTAGCGACACAGTCGCCGCCTTGCTGGAGCGCGCCAACGGCACACTCACCGTGGCGCCCTGATCAGCACAGGTGCCACTGAGCGCAGCCACACCACGTGGACTGCAGCGCCGCCCCGAGATCGCGCTGGCGCTCAAGCCCAACCAGTACGTTGGCAGCAGCTCGGTAAATGGGCTGCCCAATCTGAAGATCGTGATGCTGTACTGGGACGACAGTGCCGGGCGCTGGCGCGCCAGCGAACTACAGGCGCGAACCGCCCGCGAGGACGAAGCGCTGCCACCACTCGTGCAGGCCGTGGCCTCGCGCCTGACGGACCGTGCCCGCGCGCACCTGCTGCGCATGATCAGCGTGCGCCTGTCGCCCGAGTGGAGCGACCCGGCACGTCTGCCGAAATTCCTGAGCGACACGCAGATCTACCAGACCGACCTGGCCGCTGGGCGCATCGTCGTCAGGTGAGCGGGAGGGCCGCAAAGGTGCGCGCCCGAAACAATTGATACACCGCGCGGCCTACGGCGATACAGCCGTTACAAGACGCCCTGGCGCGACATCTTGCTGATACCTCGCACGCCGATCATTGAGGCACTGAACGGCGCAGGCGTGATCACCCAACACCACGATGAGCCGGACGGACAAAGAAGCCCTTGTTCATCATCATTTTTGGAGAGTCTCATCATGAATCGCTCACACGTTCTGCCTGCAGCCATCCTCGCTTTGTTTGGCGCTTGCGCCCAAGCTGCCACCTCGATCCGGTGGCCTGAGTTTTGAGCGCATGCTCAAACACACGCCAGTGACCACGGCCCCCGCAGTTCCCGCCGACTTCGGCACCGACCCGTTGATTGCCGCCATGGTGGAGCCACTGCGCAACGGCACCCAGCACACGGTGGCCCAAGTTGCCAAAGTTGATCTGACGATTGGCGGCTTTGATCGGATGCTGGCCCATAGCCCCACCTCAACATACCCCGCCGTGCCTGCCAATTTCGGCACCGACCCGTTGATTGCCGCCATGGTGGAGCCGCTGCGCCAATGGCGGTCGGGTGGTTCTTCGGCTCAGTTCGCACACGTTGGTGCGAACCGCTAACCGACGTCGCGGTACCGTCATTGCGAGGCGCGAAGCGACGTGGCGATCCATGAATTCAGGGGGCATTGATTGCTTCATCGCGTCCGCAATGACCGCACTTTTCCCCTTGGCGAATTTGTCTGACACGCTGCTTGCTTTGCAGACCAGGCGCACATGACGCGGGAGTTTCAGCGCTGGTGGGGCGCACGCCCGGCGCGATGCTGGCCTCTGCGGAACTGGTAGCGGTTGCGGCGGTGGCGGGCTATGCGTAGGTGGGCGACGCCTGGAACGATCCTAGGCCATTGCCTGTAGCGCAAGGGCCAAGTAGTCGGCGACATGCTTGTCGGCAATGTCCTGTAGGGTGGTGAGCTTGATGTGGCGGCGCAATTTGCCCGCACCTTCGAGCACCTGGTGCGGGTCTGACAAGGACGCGCCCGCGCCAAACTCCAGCGAGACATGCCGGGCGTAGGCGAAGACACCACAAAGCGGGGTGCCTGCGCTGAACAGCAGGCCACCGTACTTCACCTCCTCGCACACCGAGGGTCCCAGGTCAAGGATGTGTTTTCGCAGCGCTTGCACCAGTGCATGGCGGCCTTGATCGAGCGCGCGGATGTCTTCAAGCAGTTGGGTGACACGTGGGGTGGGCATGGGATCAGGATTTGTAGAACGGCTTGAATTCGGCGCTGGGCTCGCGCTCGGAGTAGATGTAGAGGGATGCCATTGGGGTCTTCCACGGCAACACCCCGGTCGCTCCATGGGTGGTCCTCCAGCGGCTGGTGGCGGCCAACCCTGCCGTAGTCGGGTCTGAAACTGCGCATCCACATCGGCCACGCAGAAGTTGTAGGTCATGCCAGCGGGGTTGCAAAGCGGCTGGCCCGGCTGGGGTGCCATGAACTGCAGGGAGGCAGATTTGCTTCCAAACTCCAGATTGATGTACCAGCCACAGTCAAACGATATCCTGGCTGCGAAATGCCGGACATAGAAGTCCCGGGTCTGCTCTATCTTGGTGGTGGTGATGCAGGTGGACAGTGCCAGAGGGATCATGGTGGGGTCTTTGGTCAGTGTTCAACGAGGCGAGAGGTATCAACGAGGCAGAACTGTAAAACAGGTGAGTGGCGGGGTCTTGAATCAATCCGACACATGGAATTCGTCACCGTGAGCAAGTCAGCAAGATGCGGTGAGCTGTCGGCGGACCGCCGTCGGTCGGCAAACACCAGCCCTCAGGGGGTGTGCCAGATAAGGGCCCATTTGAGTCTTGTTTTGACAAACTTGCAGTGTGTACATAATATGTGCGAATTCAATGCAGGAGCCACCTATGGACATCACCCTTTCCCATTGACGAGCAAGTCGCCCAGCGTGCCCGCGAAGCCGCCCAAAAGATGGGCAAGAGTCTCAATCAGGTGGTGCGCGACTATCTGGAACAATTACCGTAAGCAGCGCCACGCCGAGGGCAGCAGTGGGCCCAATTGAGCAGCGTTGCCTGGAGTCCCAGGTCCAACTGGGGATTGGCGCTTCAATCGTGACGAAGCCAACGGGCGCTGAGCTGATGGTCGCGCGCAGCTCATCGATACCAATGTTGCTGGTTTACGCACAGGCCAGCGATGCGCCGATAAACAGCGCGCCGCGTTGGCCGTTCTCGGGCAAACGACTTTGTGAGGGGCGTCGACGGCGTTGTCGACCCAAGTCCTCCAGGAGTACCGCGAACGTTGCCCTCAAAAGCTCCGGCTACCCGGTGCAGGTGCGTGCCCAGCTTGATCTGTACGAGCAGTTTGAGGTGATCCAGTCACACCCCGCCATCATCCGCGTCGGCCTGGATCTGCATCAAACACGCAGTATCGGCTGCGGTGTGCTTTTCAGTGAAGACATGAATACGGGAGAAGTCATCGGCGGCGTACGCATCGTCAATCCGTTTGCCAACCTTTCGGCCGTCTGAGTAAGGGGCGTATGCCCATCATGGCTCGTCCACAAGCTGGCCCACGGTGCGATACTTCGCGCCATGTGGTTGAAGTGTCTCTCCTTTTGTGCATCCGCTGAAGGCGCGCCGTGAACGCGCGGCGCATCTGGAGTGGGTTGTCCGGGGCCGGGGTCGCAGCCATCGCGGACTTTGAGTTAGCGCGCAAGATCACGCTGTGCAACCAGATCGCCGCCTCGATTGCGGTGGTCATGTTGGTGGCCGGTTTGGTCCGGTGGTGGCGCGCCGATACCGTGTCTGCGGCCCTGATTCTGACGGGTTCAGCCCTGTACTCCCTGGTGGTGCTGTTGAACCGGGGGAAGCGCTACACCCTTTCGCGCATGCTGCTGTGCTTTCTGCCACCAGTGCTCATCACCTTTATCGCCAGTGCCTCCACCCACAACGACGGCTACCGGATGGCCCTCTGTCGGTCATTCTGGTGCCGATCTTACGTTTGGCGTGACGGCGTGCAGAGTGCTGGCCGGAATCGCCCGGGTGGTGGGCGTCTACATGGGTCTGGATGTGCTGACCCGCATGGCTGCCCCGATGGGGGCAGACTGCCGCGAGCGAAGCCGACATGGCGCTGAACATGCAGATCAACGGCTCTTGACCTCGTTCTTCATGTTCACGGTGTGTTTCATCTACTTTCAGCGCCTTGGCAGGCGCGCGGAGGCGGAGTTGTCGCAGTCGCTGCAGACGGTGCGCCAGCAAAGCGGCATCATCGCGGAAGCCCGGCGCACCGAGCAACTGCAATCCCAGCAGGTCATCGCCAAGATGCGCGAGGTCAACTCCCTGAAGTCAACCTTCGTGGCCATGACCTCACATGAATTTCGTACGCCGCTGGCAACCATTCTGTC
>JADKDJ010000003.1 GCA_016718405.1 Candidatus Rhodoferax odensensis | reverse complement strand
ACGTGGCGGTACAACGCCGCAAAGACTGCCTTGATCTCCCGGCTGGCGGTGATCTCCGTCAATCGTGCCTAGTGTCTTCTAAGCGTGGCCGTCGTCTCGCGCAAGGGTGGCACTGGGCTGCTGGTGATGCTGTGTCTCGGCCGGTGCCTGCTCCACCTCTGGCGTATCTGCAGCGCCAGCGCGTTTTGAGCCACGGGGTTGCGCGTCTGGGTTACGGGGCCTGGGTTGCCAGCTTGGCATGCTCAAAGGCGGCGCGAAAGTTGCCATCGTCGGCATGGGGCCACGGCAGAGCTGATCCAGGAATTCAGGCGGGAAGCTGATAGCCCTCCATGGTGGCCGCTTCCATACGCGCCTGTTGCAGGTAGTGCAGGCTGGCGCTTGACACGCCCATTCCGCTGCGGGCAACCGGCGTTTGCCGCTGATGGAGTCTGCGCCAGAATGCACAGCGCCTGCATCTTCCCCTCGGCGTGACCGCTGCTCGCTCCAGAGTCAGCGTCCCGCGCGGTCGCCCTCTTCCCCAAGACGCTCCGGGTTGCCGCAGTGTATTGGCCTTGCCGCACCAGACTTTGATCAGCAGGAGTCAGGGCTCGCGGCGCAGGGGCCAGGCGTGCTTCGAGTTGCTCAAACAGGGTCAGCGCGCCCCAACGAGTTCCCTCATCAAGCCAGTTGTGCCAGTTGCTGCAGGCCTCGTGGCCTGTAATTGCGCGAGCCGGTTTTGCGTGGTACATCATGGCCGTAAACATCAACAAGGCGCAGCGGTGGTACGCGACTCCGTCATAACGCGCCAACAGGCGCAGCACGTCGCCCATTTGCACCAGGCAAAAGCCATGCCGGCGGGCCAGCCAGTGCCGCGCGCGCCAGATCCAGGGCGACGCTGCTCACCGTGCTGGCTGCATCCCGGTCCCCAGCGTGGCAAAACGACTCGGCCGCGTTGGTCGCCGCCACCAGGCCTGGCGCACTTCGCCCACTGGCCAGCGCCTCGCGATAGGCCTGGCAGGTCGTCTTTATCGGCAGCGCCAGGATCGTTGGTGAGGCCAGCAACGTTTGCCCAAGCCTGCTTGCACCCAGGTGGCCACACCGGGCGAGCACGCTGCGTCGGCGGCAAACACCTGGCCCTTACCGCAGGGCGGCAGGCAGTCGGATCACGAAACGAGGCGTTGACGAATTGGCGCGCCAAGACCGCCTGCACGCGCTGGTGGTCAGCGCCCTGTCGGTACTGCGCCAACGCCGCGTAGCGCGCGCTCGACTTGCTCGCCATCGCTGGCATCGACCCCGATGGACGCCTGCAGCAGTGCGCGTCGCCCAGGCCAATCACGTCACCCAAAGCGTCGAACGCAGCCATGGCGGCGCGCAGCAGGCGTCTGCGCGCCGTCAGTCCGGCCACGCAACAGCGCCAGCTCCGAGCGCAGCAGCGCCAGCCGCGCATGCGGTCGGCCCCGATCCAGATCGGAGGAAGTGCTGGCCAGCGCAGAGCCCATCGGCCCCGCAAACAATCGGCCAGTTCCAGGGACCGCTCACCCGCGCGCTGGCGCAGGTGCCAGGCGAGCTGACCAACGTCGGCAGCCGAGCGGGGCCGCTTACGCCGCCAGCGTTTCGGACGCTAGACGGGTGACATCTTCATCGAGTGCAAAAAGTTCCATGGCGCGTGGCTGGTGCCCAGATCATGGCGATCATAGCGAGCCGCCGCCTGGTCCCGGTCACGCTGGCTGTCGCAAATTCTCAACGCCTCGGGTCGCAAGTCTGCCCCGCTTTCATAGCCGGGAATCAGCGTCACGCAGCAGCCAGGTGCGCCGCGGAGAAGATGCCTTGCCAATTGCGCAGCGGCCATGCCATGGCCAGTTGCACCGGGTCCACGCCCGCGCGCTGGTCAAACTCGCCCAATTCGGCGGCGAGTCAATCCCAAGCCTGCCAATGCCAGGGCCGACCAAGGCGGCTGATTCGGGCTCCGGAACGGCACTGACGGCATCGGCAACCAATAACACACTTTTTCCCACCCCGAGTCAACCGCAAGGTTTGCGCCCGAACGATAACCAGCGGACAAGTTGTCGCGGTGTGCCAACTCAGGCGATCACGTTCATCCCAACCAGCGATGTCGGCGGTGTCACGTTGGACAACATCGCCTGCGCTGGCAAACCCCATGAGAAATTGTCATTGAAAACCACTCGCTACCATTTGCCAAGTGCGTGACATCTCCCGTTCCTGACTCAAAGAGCACATCACCGTAGTTTGCAGCGGCCAGTACATCATAGGTTGTGGATCCGACGCGACGCATGGCCATCATCAGGTAATCGCCAGTGCATCTCGAGAGCATTGCTACCGGTCGACTGCTTTCATCGCTGGTCGAAGCGTTGACAACCGAGCACGTTGAAAAGCCCCAGTCGCTGACTTGAGTCGTGTCACATCGTTTTGCGGCCCAAACGGCAGTACGGTCGCGTGTGATGTCGATACGGTAGACAACAACAAAGCGGCGATCGCCGACATCGCCAAGCAGTTCTTGATATTCATAGCACTCTTTCCTATTGGTTAGTTTGATTGGTAAGAAGACACACTGGGGCCCTTCGCCCGCACCCCGTCGCGTCGTCGCGAACTAGCGTGCAGCATCAGCCAGGTGCACCGCCGACGAGTTGCTCTGCCAGTTGCGCAGCGGCTCCACCACGGCCAGTTGCAATGGGGCCACGCCCGTGCTGGCAGGCACCGCCGGGGTGTGGGTAGACGGGGTGTGCTGCAACATGCGGGTAAAGCCCGCCAGCACCGCATCGTGTTGAGGCCGGGGGGCGACCACGCCGTCGCGCAGAGGCACCACCATGGCGGCAATCAGCGGATCGGCTACCTGACCGGCGGACGCTGCCACGGCACCGGGCCGCTGGCGTGTGGTTGAGCATGCGATCAAAACTCTGTGTCAGCGAATCATCAGCGGCATGGGCGCCAAGGCTTGCAAACAGAACGAGGGCGGCTGACAGTGTGGATTGGCGAATCATGGTGGAACTCCTGAATCAAAAGAGTGAAAGAAAACCTGCTCCGTGGTCCGGTCCGTTGGTCGATCAGTCTTGCTGTCGTTGCCGCGCCGGTCGGTAAGGCAATGATCGGCTGCCCGCGTATCAGGACGATGTCATGAGCCGGGAGTTCTGTATCAATTGTTGCGCGGTGGGTCGCGTGGGACCCAGATCGGGCTCGCGGGTCCCGACTACTGACACCCGGCCAAGACCAGGACCGGCGCGACAGGACCCAGATCGATCAGATTGCCACCCGTTGCAAGGCCTACCGCGTAGAGATGGTTGTCGCTTAGGTTGACTCCCAGGTAGTTACCTGTGCCGGAAAAGTACCGGTAATAGTAGGAGGGCGTGCCCAACAAGACCTCAGACCGTGCACCTGCAGGTGCGAAGTAATGTCCCAAGGTGCGTTCGGCCCAGTTGAAGAGGCAATCGGCGGGCAACATCGGCCCGACCGCCACACCACCGACAGCAAGTTTCTGCCGCCACAGCACAGTCTCCTGGTCTTCTGTCGCAACGGTGATCGGGTCGGGCAGGCTCTGGTTGTCGAAGCACAGCGCTGGCGCGCCGCTGGCGCAACCAGTCCGCTCGAAGTCGTAATCGCTTCGAATGGGAGGCGGCACGTACACCACTGGCGCGCTGTTGCTTACGCGCTGAAGCACGAAGCCAACCACGTTGTCATGCGCAGAATTGTTGTAAAAAGCGGTCGGGCCCATGTGGTAGTTGTCCGCCACGGTAATGCCGGCACTGAAGGCAGGGGCGATCCATGTGCCGTCTCTCAGGCGCCCGGCGGAGACCACCCGGTTGGCGTAGGCTTCGTTGTCATGCCCGGCGGTGAGCGTGATCCCGCCCCAGGTGTTGACCAGCTGGTTCTGGTAGATCCTGATGAACGACGATGCGGTCAACGCAGTCTCGCCCACGGCGTTTCCATCAAGCACGATCACCTGTGCGACGTAGGTGTTGTAGCAGCGCGGCTGGTGCGGCAAGCAACTTGGGGAGTTGATGCCATTTCCCTGGTGGGGCACCGGTGCATATTGACCGCGTAGAAAGTTGTTGTGAATTCGAACCGGTTGGGACAGCGTGCCTGGCGACGCCCACAGATTGATCAGGTCCGCAGTTGCGCTAACGTAAGGCTCGTTGATGACCTCGTTCCAGGCAATCTCCGCACCATGAACCAGGTTCAGCTGATTGATACTGACAAATCCATTTGAGTAGGTATTTGGATTGATATCCGTGATGCGCCCGCCGCGCCCATCGCTGCTGACCCCATCAAGGTTTCTAACTTGGTTGTACCGAATGACGATTGGGCCGCCAACCGTCCAACGCCCGGTGTTGCCCGCAGACCATAGCGCAGCACCCCACGCCATGCCTTCAAGGTAGTTGTGCTCCATGATCAGGCCGCCAATGGACGGTGCGAACAAAAAGTACCCGCGCTGCGCGCCAGCCACTGCCGGGTCAATCCCGTAGGCACGGCAATTACGAATGGTCAGGTTTGCGCCTGGCACCGCGTTGACATGGCTCTTGGTGCTACGCATGAAGCAATGCTCCAAGACCACCGGCTCGGTGGTGTCTACATATACAACGCTGTCCCCGCCACCGGGCTCGCCGGTCAGAAAGTGATCGTTCGACCAGTTGCCCGAATAGATGCCACCCTTGCTGATGGCAATCTGGCGTCCGTAGGATCCGTTGCCAATCGCAACACTGCCCTCACCCACTACACCTCCGGTGGCATCGGTGAAACGCACGAAGACTCGGTGGAACGAGGTATCCAGTGGTATCGGTGCCAGCGCCGTGACCGCGACACTGAACGTCGGCGCCTGCCCGTCTGTGAGCGTGATGGACGCCGTCGCCGACGCGGGCATCAGACAGGCTCCCGTTGGCGCGTTCGTCGCACAAACTGACGTGACCAGCGGCAGCGGCACAGGCCCTGTGTCGGCACTGACGGTGACCGGGCCACGGTATACGCCGTTCGTTGTTCTGACCGAGAATGTGGCCGAGCCGACCGGGCTCGGCAGCGCCAGCGTCAATCCGCCCGCCACGGCTGGCTTGGTCGGCGGCGTGGACAAAGTGATGTCAAGCACAACCGGCGATTGCGCCGCGACGCTGATCGGTAACCACGACACCAGCGCGACGACGATTTCCTGAAAAATCCGATGACGTGCCACTTTGCAACCTCCATGACGGATGGCTCGCGATCAGACTTGGCAACAGTGCGTCGCGCGCTTGTGCGAGCAGTCAGGTCTTCATCAGATGCCGCCAGACCCGATTCGCACCGTCTCTTCAGGGTAAGCGCCATCGGCGAGGGGATTGGCAATGCAACCGACTCATGGAAGGATAGCACCGCGCGAGCACGTTGCAAGCGCCGACCAAGGCTGCCGGAAACCTCTACCGTGGTCGGGTCCATGGTCGTGGGAACTCCCGCCTGCGCGCTCTCTCGGCAAGCTGGCGAAAGACTGGCTTGGCGCCCTACTTGCCGCGCGCGCGACGCCCAAACCCGATGCAGGCCAGGCCCAGACTCAGCAACGCCAGCGTTCCGGGTTCGGGCACGGCGGTGACGATCAGGAATTTTGAAGACAGATAAGTACCCGGTGTGCTTTGGTCCGGAATCTCGATATGGATGCTGTCGGCGGTCCATGTCCACGCGACATCGTGGAAGTCGGAGAACAGAAGTTGAACATCAACAATGTTGCCCGCGCTGGAGGTCAAACCGAAAAAGTCGTAGCTGAGTTTGGCGCCGAGGCCATCGAGCACTTCACTGGACGTCATGACGAGTTCGAGCGTATCGGCACCCAGGTCCGCAAAGAAGTTTCTACCCAAGGGCACGGCATATTCGTTGCCTGCGCCAATGACGGCAGGCAGCGGCGTGTCGCCCATCGCGCCAGCTACGCCATCCCAAAGGTTGTCGCCAGAGTAAAGAGAGAAGGACGACTGGAATACGCTGCTGACCTTGCTCCCAATCAGAGACGCGGATGCGGGGCCACCGCCAGCGAACAGCCAAGGATGAAGGCAGCCAAAAACGTGTGGATTTTCGTGACAGTTCCCTTATTTAACGATGGATGGATAGACAGCAGGGCAGACCGCGCAGTGGCTGAAGATGGGGAGAGGGCTCGATGGCGCACAGACTCAGAAGGACACACAGGCGCTGCCCCTGACTCGAAGAACCGCTTCTTGCTGAAACTGGCTCTTGTAGGCGGTGACGATGGCCCGCACTGCAGAATCTGCTGCTTCGGTTTCGGGATGCACCAGATTGAGAACGTGCGAGGCCTCGCTGGTGATCGCGCCGGTGGCGGACCGCCACTGCCCGGAAGCCGGCCAGACCGACAGACCCTCGGGAAACTTTGGGGTCACGACTGTGCCCAAGAAGTCGGACCACTGCGCCGGCGTAACCACTGCACCGGGCATCTCCGTTCCGAAGTAGAGCAGATCACTGACCAGCCGCTGCTCGCCGACGCTGCAGCGCGGCTCTGGAAAGCGAGGCGCAGCCCGCCAGCGCCACTACAAGCGCCAGCGGCGCCAAGGTGGCACTGCGAGGTAGGAATGGAAGCAGTTTCATGATGAGAACCTATGGACCTTTGCGAAGACCCTGTCGATTGATCAGCAAACAAGCCACAAGGTCACCCAGTGGCTCAGGCACCGACCGCAACCAACAGGCCATACATGCCTGCAGCAATCGCCACCGGCAGCAAACTCAGCCACTTCGCGCCGAGCGATTCGTGCCCAATCCAGGCTGCGGAGAACCCGGTCACCGAGGCCAGCAAGGCGACCGCGGCAAGCCCGGCCAGCCACAGCATGACCATGATGCCGTCGCCCATCGAATTCAGAATGCCCAGGGTGAACGACAACAAACCCCCAACGCCCGGCTTCAGCTTTGGTGCCACGGGGTGGGTGGAGCCACTGGTAGACGAAGGGCACCAGCGGCATGGCCAAGGCGCAGACAAGGCCAACCCAGAGCGAGATTTTGTACAGTGTGTGGGTCCACATGGTTGAGGTCGGCTTGCGCTTGGTCAAGGGCGAAAAAATGGAAACGGCGTCTTCCACTTACTGCGCGTGTCATGCGCCTGCGAGCCCAGCCCGTACAGTTGCGCGCCCAGGTTGTCGGCGTACTTCGCATCGGTTGCGAACAGGGAGTCATATATGGCCGATTCGTCCGGCCAACGCTTCAAAAATGCCGCCAAATCTTCTGCAAAGGCATTGCCCGCAGGAAAGTCTGAATGCAGGCGCGCCAGCGAGTCGCGTGACCGCGCCAATTGGCGGGCCACTTTGTGGGCATATTGCTGCACCTTTTCGGGCGTCATGTCACGGTTGTAGCGCCGGTGGCCGAAATCGGTCTTGACCTCGATCATGTCCCAGACCAGCGAACCCGCTTGATCGATCAGGTGTTGCTGCGCCCGCTCTTGAGCCTGGGCGGGGCTGACGCCGATCCCGATGCAGAGCAAGAGCAACTGCAGTAGCCTGCGAATGCGGGGAGATCTTCATGGTCCGCTGGTGGCAGACCGGAACAGGCGCGGGGCCCCCCCCCCGCCGGCCCCGGCCCCCGGCCGGTCGCGGTCCTCCGGCCCGCCCGGGCGCGCTCTTCTCGGCCCCCGCTGCCCCCCCTGGCCCGCCCGCTCCCCCTCCGCCCCCCTCTCGCGCCTCCGGCGCCGGGCCGCCGCCGGGGGGGGCTCCCCCTTCGGGGCCCCCCTTCCGCGCCCGCGCCCCCCGCCCCCCGCCGCCGCGGCCCCGCGCGCGGGGCCCGCGCCCGCGCGGGGGCCCCCCCGCGGCGCGGCCCCCCGCCGGCGCCCCGCCCGCCCCCCTGCCCGCGGGCCCGGGGGCGGCGGGGCGGGCGGGCGCCGTCGCCCGGGCCCCGCCCCCCCCCCGCCCCGCGCCGCCGGCCGGGGGGCCGCCGGGGGGGGCGCGCCGCCCCCCCGGGCCCCCGGCGCGCCCCGGGGGCCCGGGCGCTGCCTGCGCCCCCCCCCCCGCCCGCGCCGCCCGGCGCCGCCCCCCCTCCCCCCCCGCGCGCGCCCCCCCCCCCGCGCCCCCCCCGGGGCGGGGGGGCCGGGGGCGCCCCCCCGGCCGGCGGCCCCGCCCGCGGGCCCCGGGGCGCGGACCCGCCGGGGCTTGGGGCGGGGGGTTGTGCTGCCGATGAAAGAATTGTGTTCCCGCCTTGTATCACCACTGTGTCAGGCGCGCGGCCCAAAGCGGCTTTTGTATCGCGTGTGTATCGCCACCCATGGCCTGCTCGGTTGTGCACGGCACAGGGTGCAAATTGGTAGCTGGCTCAGCAGTGGGCACAGTCAGCGCGGCACCGTCACGGGCGCGCCAGTCGCTCTTGGGTGGCTTTGACCTCGCACAGCAGCGCCGAGGCCGCTTGCCAACCGGGTGCACCCCCTGCGGCCTGGCCTTCCTTGAGGCACTTGTCGGCGCGTGCGGTGCGCCATTCCTCCCACGTTTGCTTGCTGGCTGGGTCACGCGCCTCAGGTTCGTGGTCCATGCGCCGCAGTGTGGCGCTGGCACAGGTGGACACACCGATTGCGGAGGCCAGCGCGGGGCCGTCCATGCAGGCCAGTTCTGCAATGCGCCGCTCGTAGCTTTGTTCCAGACACTGTGCGCTCTTGCAGGTGTTTCGACTGCGAACCCAGGCGCGCTGGGACGCGCGCAACTGTGAAACGGACTGTGCTACGGCACCTTCTTCCTGCACGCGCATGGAAAACGTTTCGGCAAGCTCCTCGTCAAGCAGGGACAGGCCCGCGTGGGAACAAATCTGCCGCTCAATCGGGAGAGTGGCCTTGGTGCAATCAAAGGACGCGCTCCAGGCGCAGGCGCAAGACAAGGCAAGCAGGCCGCTGACGACTACCCAGCGCATACGCCGACCCCCAATGTCAAGCCACTTATCAGACGCACCGCCATGCTGATAAACCTCCATAACACCCCTGACTGAACCACCGTGTTGGACTATAGCGCCGACCAAACCAGGTCATGCAGTGCGGCTGGTCGAAGCAGCCCGGTGAGCGTTGCGCTGGCATCCCACCCCCTGCCTATAATGCCCCACCCCGGCACCCAACAGAGCACGTAGCCGGGCAAAGGAGGGACCATGACCAGCCACAAAAACCGCAGTCCATGGACTTTGCTCAGCCAGCGCCGCGTGCGCGCGCTGGCCCTGATGCTGCTGGTCGCCACCGCGCACGGTGCCGTGGCCTTCGAGTCCGGCCAACCCGCAGAGCAATGGCGCATCGGCCCGCCTCACCCCACCTCGCTGGGTAGTGCGGGTGTGCCCAAGCCCAAAGCGGCTGCCCTGACGGGGCAGGTGGTGCACCTGGGTGGCACCACGGTCAAGGCACCGCACCCGCTGGCTTGCGACGGCGCACAGTACGAATACACCCTGACGCCCGCCGAGGGACTGTTCCAGGGCACCCTTGCGGCACCCGCCGAGCGCAGTGCGCGCCAGCTTGGCGTGCGGGTGCTGCCGCTGCTGAGCCTGCGCGTCACCTGCGATGGCGGCGTTTTTGATTACCACCTGCTCTCACCCGACCAGGCCTTGCTGGGGCTCGATGGCACAGTCTGGCGCCTGCAGCGCCGCGCGGCCGAATCTTCGCCCGAGGCCGCCGTGCGCGACCTGTTGCATGTGCACCTGGTCCATGACATGGGTTTTAACCCGGCCTCCGTGGCGCGCAAGCGCTCCCACCTGAGCCCGGCGCTGGCGCGCGCCATTGCTGCCTACTTTGCGCGGCCGCAACCGGCCGACACGGTGCCCGCGATCAATGGCGACCCCTTTACCGACACGCAGGAGTACCCCACGCGTTTTGTCATTGGGCGCGCGGTGACCGATGGCAACAGCGCGCAGGTGCCGGTCCATCTGGGTGAGGCCAAGCAGGCGCGCGTGGTGCAAGCCGTGCTGCGCCGCGTGGACGGGCGCTGGCGCGTGGACGACCTGCGCTACGACGATGGCCGCAGCCTGCGCCAGCTGCTGCAACCCCAATAGCGGGGCCTGTCGTGGACCGCAACACCCACCAAACCGGCGCGCAGCCCAACGCGACACCTGCCGCCGCCGGGTCAGCGCCGGCGCTGTGCCCGCACCTCGCGCCCGCGCTGGACGCGCTGCTGCGCCAGAGCGCACGCGTGCTCGCCGCAACACCCATGGCGTGGTCGAAGATTGACCTTGAAGTGGTGCTTGACAGCGGCCCGCCGCTGGCCGAATTGCCCGCGCATCTATTGGCCAACGCCGTTCAGACGTGGACCAACACCGATGCGCACTACCCGCTGGCGCAGGGTTTGGTGTGCCGCGCCTGCCGCCATTCGCTGGGCTGGCCGCTGCACAGCCCGCAGGCCAGTTGACCATGCGTTACACCGCCTGGTTGTCGCTGTTGGCCGTATTGGCCGTGCTGGGGTCCTTCGCGCTGTGGGGCAGCCGCCTGGCAGCGGGCGCAAAGGCGGCGCGCATCGAACTGCTGGGCCTGGCCTCGGTCGAGTTGCCTGGTCGCTTCCAACTGGTGGGCATGGTCGATGCGGGCGAAGCGCCGAGCGACTACACACTCAAGACCACGGTGGCACCCGCGGCAGCACGCGACCGCAGCGCCGCCACTTTTCGCCTGGAACAGGACCAGAGCCACGACTGGGGTGGCTATCTGCGCGATCCGGTGCTGCTGACCATCACCCTGTACAACCCGGCGCTGCCCGCACCCGACGCCGACACCGTGCGCCCGGTGCGCGTGCACCGCTACTACTCGCCAATCAAGGACCAGAACATTGCCGCCGACTCGCCGCGCTGGCGCAGCGAGCGCGAAGGCAGCCTGCGCTGGCGCTGGCTGGAGATGCAAGACAGCGGGGATGCGCGCTGGGTGGTGGTGCTGACCGATCCGGCGCGGCACTTGCGGCTGGACTTGTTCGCCTGGAAGAAGAAGTACAACCTGGATGAAGCGCGGGCCCTGCTGCGCGCTGCCGCCGCCTCGCTGCAGCCCACGGCAGCGCTGGCGCAGCACTTTGAGCAGGCGGCCAACGTAGAGCAGCGCGTGGCCGCGCTGACCGAGCAGCGGTTGGCCGAGTATGAGCGTCTGCTTGTCGGGCTTGGCCTGCCACGCCTGCGCGCCGACGAACCCGTGCTTGGCGACACAGTCGCCGCCTTGCTGGAGCGCGCCAGCGGTACGCTGACCGTGGCGCGCCTGATCGGCAGCGTGGCGCTGAGCGCAGCCACACCGCGTGGACTGCAGCGCCGCCCCGAGATCGCGCTGGCGCTCAAGCCCGCTCAGTACGTTGGCAGTGGCACGGTCAATGGGCTGCCCAATCTGAAGATCGTGATGCTGTACTGGGACGACAGTGCCGGGCGCTGGCGCGCCAGCGAACTTCAGGCGCGAACCGCCCGCGAGGACGAAGCGCTGCCACCACTCGTGCAAGCCGTGGCCACGCGCCTGACGGACCATGCCCGCGCGCACCTGCTGCGCGTGACCAGTGTGCGCCTGTCGCCCGAGTGGAGCGACCCGGCACGTCTGCCGAAATTCCTGAGCGACACGCAGGCCTACCAGACCGACCTGGCCGCTGGGCGCATCGTCGCCAGGTGAGCGGGAGGGCCGCAAAGGTGCGCGCCCGAAACAATTGATACACAGCGCTATCTGCTGCGATACAGCCGTTACAAGACTCCCTGAAACGACATCTTGCTGATACCTCGCCCGCAGATCATTGAGGCACTGAACGGCGCAAGCGTGATCACCCAACACCACGATGAGCCGGACGGACAAAGAAGCCCTTGTTCATCATCATTTTTGGAGAATCTCATCATGAATCGCTCACACCTTCTGTCTGCTACCATCCTCGCTTTGTTTGGCGCTTGCGCCCAGGCTGCCACCGATCCGGTGGCCTTGAGTTTTGAGCGCATGTTCAACCACACTCCCGTAAGCTCGGCTCCCGCAGTTCCCGCCAACTTCGGCACCGACCCGCTGATTGCCGCCATGGTTGTACCGCTGCGCAACGGTACACCGCACACGGCACCCCAAGTTGCCAAAGTTGATCTGACGATTGGCGGCTTTGATCGGATGCTGGCCCATACCCCCACCACAGCGACCCCGGCCGTGCCCGCCAACTTTGGCACCGACCCGCTGATTGCTGCCATGGTGGAGCCGCTGCGCCAATGGCGGTCGGGTGGTTCGGCAGTGCAGTTTGCGCACGTTGGCGCGAACCACTAACCGACGTCCCGGTACCGACATTGCGAGCCTCCCGAATCTGGCCCGATACCGCAACACGGACCTTGAACCTGTATCGTCATCGCGAGGCCGCAGGCCGTGGCGATCCATGGTTTTTGGACGCCATGGATTGCTTCACTGCGTTCGCAATGACAGTGTTTTTCCACGTTAACGAATTCGTCCTGCGCCCGAGTTGCGGCGTTGGCCAATGCGATGGGCGACACACTGCGCTGTAGCGTACGGCCTGAATTGTGAATCAAATCGGCCTTTAGCCCTTTAGAGACGCCCACAAGCAGCTATCACTTCAGGAGCAATTTGTTGACCCGCTGACCGCTCGCAAATGCTCAAAGATGGACATGAACCCGCCACCACCGGGCACCCGGCCTGCCTTTCACATGCCTCAGGCACAGGGAACCCCTTTCTTTGCGTTGACAATTCACAGGGTGAATGAAACAGACCAACACCGCTTGGGTCATGGGTACGCCCCGCTCCTGTGTGAAGTGCCACACCGGCCGGCCAACGACGGCCAGAGTGGCCCCTGTCAACCCATTTACTGATCGGAAATTGTGACGCCATTTGAGCCCGCTTCGGCAAGATTCGAGTTCCCCATTGATGTGGCCGACGTGCTTGCCGAACGCGCCCGACAAATGGTGGCGTGGGGGATTGCGCGCCAGACGGTGAGCCAGGTGGGGCCTCGAATCGCCTCCATGTGGGCCGATGGCCCTGCTGGATGGGCCTACGAATGGAGCCGCGCCGCCGAGTCAATGCAGGCCAAGGGGTCCTTTCTCCAGGCGGCGCTGCTCTATGGTGCGGCGAAGTTCCCCTGCATTGTCAGCCGTGCCCAGGAGCGTGCGTATGCGCGGCAGCTGGCGTGTTTTCGGCTTGCAAGCTGGGAGTTTGCGGTCCCGTTCTGGCGCGACGTCCTGTGGGTTGGAAACGGGGATGCGCAAACAAAGGTCGCCGTGCACCGCTACGGCGCGCGGGTGAATAGCCGCACGCAGCCACTGCTTTGCCTCACGGGCGGTGTGGATACGCTCAAAGTTGAGTTGCACCGGCTGGCCAGCCTGATCGCGCGTGCCACCGGATTTGAGGTGGTCGCCTTTGACATGCCGGGCACCGGCGAATCCATGCTGGCGCTATCGAAGGACTCTGAGTGGGTCTACCGTGCCGTGCTCGAAAGTTGTGGCGGGGCGCATCGCAGCAAAGGCATTTTCGGCCTTAGTTTCGGGGGCCATTGGGCGGCGAAATTGGCGTTGCGCGGCGACGTTGACTTTGCCGTGGACCTGGGCGGACCGATTGCCGCTACCGCGTCCGACGGCGCGCTTTTGGCCAATCTGCCCCATGGCATGACGGGGATCGTCGCTAACGCCATGCGGCTCGCGGCGCTGCCCACGCCCGCCATGGCCGCCACGATCCTGGAGGCGTTTTCCCTCGCCGCGCAGGGGTTGCTGACCCCACAAAGCTTGAAATCCATGTCGCCGTTGCTGGCCATCAATGGCGATGACGACCCCTATGTTCGGCCGGACGATTCCCTCCTGTTTCACGGTGGGCCGCAAAACACCGTGTGGCTCGTGCCGTCGGCGGGGCACTGCGCCGAAAGAAGACTCCGCCTTCTGATGCCCGCCATATTGATGTGGGTGCGGGCGCAAGCCTATGGCACTTGGTCGGATCGACTCGCCTATCGCGCGGCATCAGCGTTGCTGCGGCCATGGATAGCGGGCAAGTCCATCTCCGCCTGACAGTCATCCAGTCGGTGCGAGGACCGTGTAATGCGCCTCACGGCTTGCATAGGCCCGATGCGATGTGGTCAGTGTGGAACTGCTGGCCGTTGCGTCGGCGTCGGGCTACTTCTGAGGTTTGGCCGACGCCTGTAAAGCCAGGGCGAGGTAGGCCTGCACGCGCTTGTCCGATATATCCCGCAATGTGGTGAGCTTGATGTGGCGGCGCAATTTACCCGCACCTTCGAGCACCTGGTGCGGGTCTGGCAAGGAGGCGCCCGCGCCAAACTCCAGCGAGACATGTTTGGCGTAGGCGAACACACCACAAAACGGGGTGCCCGCGCTGAACAGCAGGCCGCCGTACTTCACCTCTTCGGACACCGAGGGTCCAAGGTCAAGGATGTGTTTTCGCAGGGCTTGCACCAGCGCATGGCGGTCTTGATCGAGCGCGCGGATGTCTTCGAGCAGTTGGGTGACGCGTGGGGTGGACATGGGATCAGCGTTCAAGGCGACGCGAGCTGTCAACAAGTCGCGACTATATGCCAGGTGCGTGGCCGGGTCTTGAACAAATCCGACACCTGGACTTCGTCACACTTCGAGTGCGTGCACATAGAAAGTGCGACTTCAATGTACGGACCCACCCCATGAACATCACCCTTTCCGTTGATGAGTAAGTCGTTCAGCGCGCCCGCAAAGCATCCCATTCTGGCTATTTCGTCGGGGCGTCGTCGAACAAGTCCCGGTGGTGGCCCGCAGCCAGTACGGCGTTGAAGGCTTGCGCCGCTTCCTTCAAGCGGGCGTAGGCGTCCTCTTCGTTCAGGTGCACCGAGGGAAATGACAGCAGCAGTTGCTTGTCCTTCGGCTCATACCGAAGCTTGTATTCCCGCGCGCCCATGCGCAGCCAGATCACCGTGCCTGGGGTGTCTGGCACATCCGCTGTGCGCGATGGCTGCACCTTGGCATTGAAGCGCTCGACCAGAAAGGCCAGCAGCGCCTGCTGCAATGCTGGCGTGGCTTCGTCCAAGCGGTAGTCCGCCATGACGCTGCCGAAGTTGACGATGCGCCCCAGGCGCGGGTACGGCGGCGCGCCCGTGCGCTGCACCAGCTTCTCGGCACCATTGGTGTCCCGAGCCCAAGTGAAATGGTGGTCAAACCAGGCGGCGTCGATGGCTTTGACATCGACCAGGCGGGTGGCTTTGCGGTCAAAAGGCAGCGCGTAGGCCATTTGACGGCCGGAGTCCGCTACCACCATGGCATACGCCGTGGTGTTGTCATCGCGAATCGATTTCTCGCCCAGCAGAACGTACTGGCTGCGTCCCGGCGACAGGCGCACCGCGTTTGCGTTGCTGACACTGTAATCGTCAGCCTGGTAGGGCCGGTAACGCTGGATGGCCAGCGTGCGCACGTCCAGCACCACCCCGCGCCCCAGCAGCAGCAGCGTGCCGCCCTTGTAGCCGCGTGGTTCGCCCCGCGCATCGCGAATGCCCACATCGACCGGTTTGGCCGGCTGGCCATCGGCGCCGTCGAGCCACTGCATCAGCGCACCGCTGGTGTCCTGCTCCTTGAGCTCCTCGATCTTTGCCGCGCCGTTCTCCTCGCTGACCAGCCACAGCCCGGTGGCCGCCAACAGCACTGCGGGACGCGGGGCGTCTTCCAGAAAACGCGCCTCCCAAAAACTGTCGATGGTGCCGCCGCGCACCGCGACGGCTATTGGCTTGCCCCGGTGGTAGAGCCGAAACTCGGTGACTTCCGTGCGCTCAAAGGGATTGCCCGACGTGTTGGGAAAACCACCGGCGGAGATGCGTTTGACCAGGGTCTCGATTTCGAACGGCCCACGGCTCTCGCGCGCAACCGCCTTGGGACCGCCGAACAGCGAGAAGCCGCTTAGACCGAGCACCAGTAACAGGGCGACGGCAGCAATGACAATAAGTTTCAACATGGCAGGGCGCTCCTCGGTCGAGATCGGACGCAATGACAACCGCGGATGCTAACAATCCGTCGGGTGTCGTGCAACTCTGAGATGGCGTTAAAGCAGTGGTGCAGCGTGCTGACGTCGCTCAGTCACACGCTGCACGGCACCGTAGCCGATGCCTGCGCGCGGCGGGCTGCTCCAAAGGCTTGCAAAACCCTGGGCAGCAGACGTGGCACCGCTTCGCTGATGGCATGGATGACCGCATCCGCCTCTACAGCACCCAGGCCAAACTACGACGCAGCCGCTGGGGTGGACATGGGATCAGAGCTTGTAGAACGGTTTGAATTCGGCGCTGGGCTCGCGCTCGGAGTAGATGTAGAGCGTGATGCCATTGGGGTCTTCCACGGCAAACCCCCGGTCGCCCCATGGGTGGTCCTCCAGCGGCATGGTGACGGCCAACCCGGCCGTGGTCAGGGTCTGAAATTGCGCATCCACATCGGCCACGCAGAAGTTGTAGGTCAGCCCGGCGGGGTTGCAAAGCGGCTGACCCGGCTGGGGTGCCATGAACTGTAGCGAAGCAGATTTGCCTCCAAACTCCAGGTTGATGTACCAGCCGCAGTCAAACGATATCCTGGCGGCGAAATGCTGGACATAGAAGTCCGGGTCTGTTCGATCTTGGTGGGTGGTGCAGGTGGACAGTGCCAGAGGGTGCGGTGAAAGTCGGTGAGAGGTCAAGGCGAGCGCACCGGTCGTCAGCAAGATGGAGTGAGTTGTCAGCAGGCCGCAGTCGGTCGACAAACACCAACCCTCAGGGGGGGGTGCCAGATAAGGGCCAACTTAAGTCTTGTTTTGACAAACTTGAAGTGTGTGCACATAATATGTGCGAATTCAATGTGCAGGAGCCACCCATGAACATCACCCTTTCGATTGACGAGCAAGTCGCCCAGCGTGCCCGCGAAGCCGCCCAAAAGATGGGCAAGAGTCTCAATCAGGTGGTGCGCGACTACCTGGAACAATTGGCCGGCAGCGCCCGCCGAGGGCAGCAGTGGGCCCAATTTGAGCAGCGTTGCCTGGAGTCCCAGGTCCAGTTGGGGGATTGGCGCTTCAACCGTGACGAAGCCAACGAGCGCTGAGCTGATGGCCGCGCGCAGCTTCATCGATACCAATGTGCTGGTTTACGCACAGGCCAGAGATGCGCCGACAAAACAGCGCGCCGCGTTGGCCGTTCTCAAGCGACTTTATGAGGGCGCCGACGGCGTGTTATCGACCCAAGTCCTCCAAGAGTACTGCAACGTTGCCCTCAAAAAGCTCCGGCTACCCGCGCAACAGGTGCGTGTCCAGCTTGATCTGTACGAGCAGTTTGAGGTGATCCAAGTCACCCCCGCCATCATCCGCGTCGGCCTGGATCTGCATCAAACACGCAGTGTCTCGTTTTATGAAGCCCTCATTTTGGCCAGCGCCCAGACAGCCGGCTGCGGCGTGCTTTTCAGTGAAGACCTGAATACGGGCGAAGTCATCGGCGGCGTACGCATCGTCAATCCGTTTGCCGACCTTTGAGTCGCTTGAGCAAAGGGCGTGCGCCCATCACGGCTCGTCCACAAGCTGGCCCACGGTGCGATACTTCGCGCCATGTGGTTGAAGTGTCTCTCCCTTTGTACATCTGCTGAAGGCGCGCCGTGAACGCGCGGCGCATCTGGAGTGGCTTGTCCAGGGCCGGGGTTGCGGCCATCGCGGACCCTGAGCTGGCGCGCAAGATCACGCTGTGCAACCAGATCGCCGCCTCGATTGCGGTGGTCATGTTGGTGGCCGGTTTGGTGCGGTGGTGGCGCGCCGATACCGTGGCTGCGGCCCTGATCCTGACGGGCTCTGCCCTGTACTCCCTGGTGGTGCTGTTAAACCAGGTGCAGCGCTACACCCTTTCGCGCACGCTGCTGTGCTTTCTGCCACCAGTGCTCATCACCTTTATCGCCAGTGCCTCCACCCACAACGACGGCTACCGGATGGCCCTGCTGTCGGTCATTCTGGTGCCGATCTTGCTGTTTGGCGTGACGGAAGTGCGCAAGATGCTGGCCGGAATCGCCTGGGTGGTGGGCGTCTACATGGGTCTGGATGTGCTGACCGCATGGCTGCCCCGATGGGGGCAGACTGCGATGAGCGAAGCGGACATGGCGCTGAACATGCAGATCAACGGCTTGACCTCGTTCTTCATGTTCACGGTGTGTTTCATCTACTTTCAGCGCCTTGGCAGGCGCGCCGAGGCGGAGTTGTCACAGTCGCTGCAGACGGTGCGCCAGCAGAGCGGCATCATCGAGGAAGCCCGGCGCACCGAGCAACTGCAATCCCAGCAAGTCATTGCCAAGATGCGCGAGATCAACACCCTGAAGTCAACCTTCGTGGCCATGACCTCGCATGAATTTCGTACGCCGCTGTCGACCATTCTGTCCTCCGAAGAACTGCTGCGGCACTATGGCGAGCGGCTTGCGACCGATGAACGCGATGCCTTGTTCGACGCCATCGAGGGCGCGGTTGGGCGCATGACTGACATGCTCGACAAGGTGCTGACCATTGGACGCGACGACGCCGACATGCTGGAGTGCGCGCCCGCCGCCACCGATCTGGCGGCGCTGTGCGAGGCTTTGGCAGGAGAAGCCCGCACCTTGATTGCACCGGGCATCCAGATCAGCGTGCAACTGCATCTGGACTTGGCGGCACCCTTGCTCATGGTCGATGCAAAGCTCTTGCGCTTCATGGTGGGCAACCTGCTGTCCAACGCCATCAAGTATTCCCCTGAGGGCGGCAAGGTGGAACTGCGGGTGCGATACGAATCGGGCACCCTGCAAATCGAGGTGCGCGACCAGGGCATAGGCATCCCCGCACAGGCGCTGCCCCAGTTGTTCGACACCTTTCACCGGGCCACGAATGTGGGCAACATTGCCGGCACGGGGCTCGGGCTGGCCATCGTCCAACGTGCGGCGCGGCGCCACGGGGGCAGCGTGGAGGTGAGCAGCACGCTGGGGCAGGGCAGTTGCTTCACCATCACCCTGCCAGGCGTGGCGGTGGCTGTTTGAGGGTTTGGGCAGCCGAAACAATTGATACACAGCGCGGACTGCGGCAATACAAAGGACACAACACGCCCCGGCGCGACATCTTGCTGATACCTCGCCCGCCGATGATGAAGGCACTGAACGGCACAAGCGTGATCACCAAACACCACGATAAGCCGGACGGACTAAGAAGCCCTTGTTCATCATTGTTTTTGGAGAGTCTCATCATGAATCGCTCACACGTTCTGCCTGCTGCCATCCTCGCTTTGTTTGGCGCTTGCGCCCAGGCTGCCACCGATCCGGTGGCCTTGAGTTTTGAGCGCATGCTCAATCACACGCCAGTGACCACGGCCCCCGCAGTTCCCGCCAACTTTGGTACCGACCCGCTGATTGCCGCCATGGTGGAGCCGCTACGCCTGTGGCGGTCGGGTGGTTCTGCGGTTCAGTTCGCACGCGCTGCGACCAGCCGTTAACTCAAGGTTCGCCAGGAAAGCACTACAGGAGAGGAATCATGGCAAGAAGTATCACGGCCGATGTTGGAAAAGCGATCAGCCGCAATTTGGTCAACGATGTCAAGATCGTGCAGGAGATGCTCAACGCTGTCCCACGATCCAAGGGCGGGCCCGACACCAAACTGGTGGTGGACGGCATGGTTGGACCAAAGCTCGTGGCGGCCATCAGGCAATTTCAGGCAATGCTGGGAGGCGCCCCCAACATAGATGGGAAAGTGACACCCAACGGCAGAATCATGGCCGCCCTCAACCAGTTCGATCCCTATCCCGCGCTCACGACCGCCTCGCAGTTGAGGTGTGCGCATGGCGGCATGGTCACGGTCACCCCAGCCCCAAAGTTTGGGCGCTGGGCTGGCGTTGGCGCTACACCACTTTTCACGTCCGACCCGGTCGTCGTCAGCGGTTGCCCAATGGATTCGCCGTGCCGACAGGTGAAATGGGTTAGTTCCCCGAGCAACACGCTGGATGCGCGCAGTGTGGGACTGAGCTTGACGAGATTGAACCACCCCCAGGGTGAGGTGCAAATCGTCAGTGTTTGACTCAGCCCTTGCCCGCAGGGTCTGCCAGTCGGGCAGATAGCGCCGCAACACCTCGCGCAACTGGGCCAGATTAAACGGCTTGGCCAGGTATTCGCGCGCACCGAGTTCGCGGGCTTCTTGGATGCGTTCCGGCTCGGCACTGGCCGACAGAAAGATGAAGGGAATGGACGCCAAGACCGGCGACTCCCGCAGGGCAGCCAGCACCTGCATGCCGCTCAGGCCCGGCATCATGAGGTCGCACAGAATCAGGTCAGGCTCGCAAGTCTGTGCCGCCGCCAGTCCCGCGCTGCCGTCCACCGCTTCGACCGCCTCATGCCCTTCCAAACGCACAAAGCGCACCAGGTTGGCGCGAATGGCGGTCTCGTCTTCGATGATCAAAATGCGGGCCATGCGCTTACTCGTCTTCTTTCTTAAAGGGTCACGGTAAAGGTGGTGCCGCGGCCCAGTTCGCTGTGCACCGCAATGCTGCCGCCATGCAGGTCCACGGCCTTCTTCACGATCGCCAGGCCCAGCCCGGTGCCCGAGATGTTGCCCACGTTGCTGGCCCGGTGAAAGGTCTCGAACAAGTGCGGCAGATCGGAGTCCGGGATGCCTATGCCCTGGTCCTCCACCGTGAAGCGAACACCGGTGGCGTGCGCGTGCACCGTCAGGCGAACCGGTTTGTCCTCGGGCGAGTACTTCAGGGCATTGGACAGCAAATTGCCCAGAATGCGGCGCGCCAGCGCCTCGTCAAGCACCGGTTCGGCGTCCGGTGTGCCCATGCTGAACTCAATGCGCTGGTCAGGCTGCCCAACACCCCTGCGGGAGCGGGCCAGTTCCTCCACCACACTCTGACAGAAGGCGCGCAAAGGCAGTGGCGCTGGCGCAAAGTCAAGCCGGTCGGCCTCGGCGCGACCAATCAGCAAGATGTCGTCGAGCATCGTGGTCATACGCTGCACCGACTGCCCGATGCCGTCCACCAGCTCGGCCCTTTCCTGGGGCGCCAGACGCTGCTCGTAGTATTTCAGCAGCTCGGTGGATGACAGGATGGCCGCCAGCGGCGTGCGGAATTCGTGCGAGGTCATGGACACGAAGCGTGACTTGAGCTGATTGAGCTCGGTCTGCTTTTCCAGCGCCACACGCACGTCTTCTTCGGCCTGCTTGCGGGTGGTGATGTCCAGATAGGTCCAGATCGTGCCCTTGCCCAGATCGGCCCGGTCGATGGCGGTGCCAAATATCTCCACCCAGATGATGCAACCGTCCTTGCGCCGCGCCGGCATCTCGACGTGGTAGGGCAGCCCTTGTGCCAGCAGCGGGTAGGCTTCCTCTCCAAAGCGCTGCCAACTGGCTTCGTCCGGGTAATGCATCAGTGACAGTTGACCCACCAGCTCTTGCGGCTCATAACCCAACATGTCGGCGAAGCGGCGGTTGACCCATTGGTGACGACGATTGACCGCAAAGGTGATGCCCACCAGGGTGCTCTGCAAAATCGCCTCTCGCTCGCTCAAGGTCCGCCGCAGGTTTTCTTCCAGGTGTCGGCGTTCGGTGACATCAATCAGGAAGGACAGCACGGCAGGGGCGCCCTCCCACGGCACATCAACCCCGCTGGTCTCGATCCAGACAATACTGCCATCGGGCCGAACCAGACGGAACAGTTCGTGCAGCGAGACCGCCTCGCCACGCTGGCGCTTGCGAAAGCGCTCAATCAGCACTGCGTGGTCCTCCGTGTGAATGAAACGCAGCAAGGGCTGGCCCAACAGATCAGCGGCGTCGCGCCCAGCCAGGGTTGCGACGCGCGGATTGACGAAGCGCAGAATGCCGGCCTGCGAAATGAGAATACCCTCGCTGGCATGGTTCACCAGCAAGCGGTGGCGCTCCTCGGAGTTCCGCAGGGCTTCCTCGGCGCGTTTGCGTTCGTCAATGTCGGACAGGAAGTACAACGTGGATGCGACGCCGTCCCACTGGATTCGCACGCCGATAATCTGGACCCAGATCGCCTGGCCGGTGATCTTGACGATGCGAAACTCAAAGCGCGGGTCCATCACCTCGCCACGCATGCGCCGCGTGATACGGTCGATCACCGTCTCCCGATCCTCGGGGTGAATAAAGCTGATGAAGTCCTTGCCAATGAAATTGTCGTGCCGGTCGCCGGTGATCGTCTCCACCGCGGCATTGGCGAACACCAGGCGGTTGTCCTGCATGACGATGATGCCCTCGGCCGCGTTGTCCACTACCTCGCGGTAGCGCTCCTCGGATTTGCGCAGCGACTCATCGGCCAGCACCTGCGCACTCACGTCGGTCACCGACACCAAGGTAGCCGGCTGGCCCTGCCAGTCAATGGCCGAGCGCCCCAGACGCACCCACGCAGCTTGGCCGTGCGGTGCCTGGACCAGCAAGGGTTGCGAAAAGTCCGATTTGTCGTCCAGGTCAATGAAATCGCGCCGGGCGGCACCCACGATTTGCTCGGGCGTGCGCCCCACCATGGCAGCAGCGGCCTGGTTGGCGTAACAAATCAGCCCATGCTGAACCACCACCACACCCTCGGCCAGCGCATCAATGGCGACCGAACGCCATTGGAACTGCCAGCGGTACTCGTAGATGCGCCGCAGCAGGCGGTCGATCATGAGGTGCCCGGCAATGGTGATGACCCCCGCCGGTACCAGCAAGGCATTGAGCTTGAACAGATCCATCTGGGGCAGCAGACCCAGTCCGACCGCCAGCATGCTGGGGCAGGCGACCACCGCCAAATTGCCCAGGATGTTGCCGCGCAGTGGCAGGACAAAGGTCATGAGCGGCGGCACGATGAACCAGAACATGAAGCCCGCCATGCCATGCACCGCGCCACCATCAAGCCGCGCCAGGACCCACAGAAACACGATCTGCAGCCACAGTGCCATGCCGTAGAACACCAGCGGCAAGCTGCGGCGCACGCCAACCCGAATCGCCAGCGGGTAGCTCAGAAACGAGGCCGACATCAGCAGACGCAGCCACATGGTATCGGGCGCGTGCGCGGCGTCCACGCTCCAGTCCCACATCCACAAGACAAACACCAGCACCGAGCCAGCCACGGCAATCATGGCCGTCGGTCGCAGGAAGTCATCCTGCTTAAGGCGCTGAAAACGCGCCTCGTCAAAGGCATCGGATGACGGTGTCGCTACCGAATGTGAATGGTCTGTCATGCCCATCAGGGGCATTCGCCCCCGCGTTCGTGGGGCACCAGTTTAACTGCGGCCGGTGGTGGTCAGGCTAGCGCCTAGGGTCATCGCTGTTCGTCGCGCAGGCGAATGCTGGTTCAGGGCTGATTCAAGAACAGTGTCCAGTAGCGCACCGTGTCATCCAGCCCAACTGGATCGGTCTTACCCGACAGTGCGGCCAGTACCTGTTTGGCCTTGTCGCGCTGCCCCAGCTGAGCGTAGACCGCCACCATGCGCAATTTGGCCAGATCACCATTGCGGGCAATCCCCTTGGCCAGCCCTTGCTCCATCTGTGCAACGCCCCGTTCAGCCAGACCCAGATACACCATGTTGAAGCCGTAATTGAACATCGCGGTTCCGTCGGCCGCCTTCTTGGCGTTGGTCAGGTCTTTTTCAAGCGTAGCGCGATCCTCAGCGACCAGTTTGGTCACCTTGTCCTTGAAACGCTGCTGCTCGGCGACCTTGTCGCCGGTACCCAGCACGCCAGCGGCATAACCCTGCTCCATCACCTTGAGGGCCTCGGCAGCGGAGCCCGCTTGCAGCGCCAGCTCGGCCATCTCGGTGAAGTCGCTGGCTTCGCTCAGACCAGCCACGGCTTGCTGCAAGCGAAACACATCAAGCTGCAAACGCACCGCCAGTGACGGTTTGGCCCACAGCCGCTGAACCAGCGTGCCCCAGTTGGCCTTGCTCGGATAGTGACGCACCAGCAGCTCCACCGTGCGCGTGCTGCCGGCCTCGTCCTTGGTGCGCCGTTGCGCATCGGCCAACAACTTGAACTGCACCTCGGTGGGCAGCTTGCCCGCCGCCGTGACCTTGCCAACTTCAAGCTCAAGCGCCTTGGCCGCAGCGGGGTAGTCGCCCTTGAGGTAGAAACTTTGGGCGCGCAGGTTGCCCATCATCGGTTCAGTGCCGCCGGCTTGAAGGTATCGATCAATCCACTCGACCGCCTTGGCATAGTTCTTGGCGTTGTAGTAGAGACTGACCACGGCCTGCAGGCTTGTGATCTTGTCTGCATCCTTCATCCAGGGCCCCTGGCTGGCCAGCTCATGCTGCTGCGCGGCCAGATCCGCATCTCCGGTGGCCGCGGCCAAAGCGCCTGTGAGGCGGGCCAGAATGTGCAATTCGTAAGGCGTCTTGTCGGCCATCGCTTGCGCGGCCGCCAGCTTGGCCCCGGCATCCTTGTACTGTTTGTCGCCCAGCAGACGCTGTGCGTCAATCAGCACGGCGCCGATTTCAGGCCGAACGGTAGGCGCCGCCGGCGCCGAGGCCGCGCCAGTGGGTGCAGCCGTCCCGGCCGACCCGCCGCCGGACTGCGCCAGCACCGGTTGCGCCAATGTGCTGGCAAGCACCGCGCCGATGGCCAATGCGCCGCGCAGCAGCTTGTCTGATCGAATCATGTAGAACTCCAAGTGAAGTGGTGGGCGACCGCCACTCGCCCCCGCGACCACCTGTCGCGTGCAAGTGAGGCCAAAAAGCGATAGTGTCGCATTTGCCCAAGCGGGTCGCCCAGTCCGGCTGGTCGGGCTGGTCACGCTCAACGGGCGAGCCACTCGTCGACATCCACCTGCATCTTGGCAAACACCTCCGTGCTGCGTGAGGTATCCGGCGCCACACCGTCGCGCCCGCGGTTGGCACCCAGGTAGTAAGTGGTGCCAGCGCTGCGCCGCCAGGTGTAGGTCAGGCTGTCGGACCTGCCTCGATCCACGTACGCCGCCACGCCGCGCAGCGGCTCGGCCTGTCGATCGACCTGGCTACGCTGCATGATGAGGCGCAGAGTCTGCTGGGGCGCCAGATGCCAGATGGCGAGCAACTGCGCGGCGCTCTCCCGATAGGTGGTGCCGCCCTGCGGGGCCCGCAGTTGCGCCAGGGACCACGTTGGCAGCAGTTCCAGGCGCGCCAGCGGTCGCAGCGTGGCCCTGAGCTTGATGCGCTCGCCGGCGCGCACCTGATTGGCGCTGAAGTCGACCATATCGCCTCGGTCGTACTCGACGCTGACCCGTGGCGCCCACAGCGCGGCGTTGCGGCTGTAATAGAAGTGCCAATAGCGCTCCTGAAGCAAATCGCTGTCGGCACTGACGCGCTGGCGCGTCAGGCCGCGATACTCCATCGAGAATTCGCTGTTGTTGCTGTAGCCGGTATAGACGCCCGGTGTGACCTGGCTATAGATCGTCCGGCGCGTAAGCGAATCCTGCACGCTTTCGGCTTTGAAGTTGAGCCAAATTTCGTTCAAGGGTCCGTGGTTGCGCCAAACCCGGTGTGCGTCGACTGCCAGGCGGCGCACGCCGCTCTGACTGACAAAACCGTTGTCATTGCGAAAACCCAGGGTCGTGTTTTCAATCGTGGCGGCGGCTTCATAGGGCTCAGCACGCCAGAAGGCGTTGGCGTACAGCATTGAGCCCGTCTGTGCCGCCGAGGCGACCAGAGCCCCGGTGTCATCTGGCAAAGCACTGGTACGCGAGGCCAGCCACTGCGCGCGCAGACGCAGATTCGGCGTGGCCTGCCAGGTGAGGTCTGGCCCGAAAACCGCGTTGTCGCCCTGATTCGATCCGTAGCGACGCCAGGACGCCAGCGCACCAACCGTGAGTTGGTCGCGATCCACACGCAGGCGCGCAATGGCGGCGTCGGACGCACCCTGCGGCGCGGTGCCGGTGCCGTAGGGGCCGGGCAGCAGCACGTCTCCGCCACCGAGGTCGTGCGTAGCAAAGGCGGTGGCGGCAACGGCATCGGAACGCCAGCTGCCCCGCAAGCCCCAGCGCGGCTGGGTCACACTGCGGGTGTAGAGTGCGTCGGTCGGCGAACGCAGCAAGTCGCTACTTTCAAGAAAGAATGGACGCTTCTCTGGCAAGTAGAGGGCAAACTGGGTGTTGCTGGAGAGCTGCGGCACGTCGAGCTCGACCTGGCTGAAGTCCGGGCGCAGCGTCGCATCAACCACCAACTCGGGGCGGGGTCGCCATTTCAGTTCCAGGCCGAGGTTGGCCTTCGTCTCCCCGCTCACACCCTGTCCGGCGGGCTGCTCTGTGCTGCGGCGCAAGGTCAGATTGGGGCGCCATTGCAGGAAACTGGGGTTCTGCCTGGGCGCCGCCGCGTCGAGCGCCTGCAAATCGTCAATGAAGCTGGATGCGTCACGCGCCAACGGCACCGACATCAACAGGTAGGTCTGATCGCGCGGAACACGGCGCACCACCATCATGCGCCAGGGCAGGCTGGCCTCACCCGCGCCGACCACGCCGAAACGCAGCGACGCGAACGGCACCCGAAACACCGCCGTATACCCCTGTGGCGTGAGCTTGCTGGCGGCATCAAAGTCGAAGTCCGGCGAGAAGTCCTCGTTATCGTCCTCCGCCGTGTGCAGCCCGTCCGCCGTGCTGCCCGAGGCACCGACGCGAAACCATTGCGCCGCCTTCTTTCGCCCCATCGGATCAAGGTACAGCGCGACGAAGTCCTGGGTGCGAAACACCTGGTCGTGGCGTACCAGTTGGCGACGAATCAGCTCAGGCTGCGGGTCCAGCGCGGTCACACCGACATAAAGGGCACGCTCATCGACCAACACCTGAAAGCGGGTCTCGAACTTCGGGCTTGCGCCGTTGTTGGGCTCGCGCTCGACAAAACGGCTGTGCACCACGGCACGTTGCCAGACGGGGTGGTCCAGGCTACCGTCCAGGCTGATGCTCTCCCCTGGCAGCAAGCGGGTCGCTTGGACGGCAGGACCGTCCCCGCCGGTTTGAGCGCTGGCCGCGCTCACCAGCGCGAACAGCAGCAGGGTAATTGTCTTTTTGATGAACATGCGTGGTGCGGGTTCGCGATGGGAAACCGTGCAAGGATCTTCGAGGGATGCCCACTCGGGTCTCGACCATTGGCTGGATCGGAGCCGCGACCTTACCCTTGAGTTTGACCAAGGTCAAGGTGATACAAGGATGCTTGCGACGAACGACGGATCGCGCGGTGCCAACGACGCGAAAACAGCCACAACCGGCAGGCTACCGCTGAGCGTTCGCGCCAGCGTGCCCTGCAGAGCCGGGCGTGCCGCCCGGCGGCACGAAGAACTGGTAGTTGCTACGCCCGAAGTTTTTGGCACGGTACATGGCGGAGTCGGCATGACGAATCAGCTCGTCAGCGGTCTGGCCATCGTCCGGAAACACGCTGATGCCGACCGACGGCGAGACCGACACTGCCTGAGCGTCGATCATGACAGGCACGCTGACGGCTTCAATCACGGTAGCGGCCACCACGCCCGCATCGTCATGACTGGCGATGTCGGTCAGCACGATCAGAAACTCATCGCCGCCCAGGCGGGCCACCACGTCGGCTTCGCGCACGGCCATCTTCAGCCGCCGCGCCACTTCGCGCAGCAGCGAGTCACCGGCATGATGACCCATCGTGTCGTTGACGAGTTTGAAGTTGTCGAGATCCACGAACAGGGTCGCCACCGTCGCTTCGCGACGGCGTGCCAGCGCCAAAATGCTCTCCAGGCGCTCCATCAGGTACAGGCGGTTGGGCAACTGTGTCAGGTTGTCGTGCAGCGCCATGAACTCAATGCGCTCCTGCGCAGCCTTGCGCGCACGGATGTCGCGCAGCACGGCAAGGCGGTAGGTGCCACCGGCAAAAGGCAGGGTCTTGCCGACCACTTCGACCGGAATCTCTTGACCGCTGCGCTGCAGAACCGCCGCCTCGTAGGGCTCCTCAAGGCTGCCGGCCATGTAGTCGATGACCGTCTGGCGCCAGGTCTCGGGAACGAAGTCCAGAATCCGGCGCCCGACGAGCTCATCGAGCGAGTAACCCAGCATGCGCTGCATGGCCTCATTGGCATCGGTAACCACGCCCTGGTTGTGAAACACAATCCCCTCGGTGGTGGCCTCGGCCAATTTGCGCATGCGCTCTTCACTGTCGCGAAGGGCGCGCTCGGCCCGCCACTGTGTGGTGATGTCATTGATCAGCACAAATGCGCCAACCTGGGTCTGCTCTTGAAAATGGGGAATCAGATTGACCTCAATCACGCGCTGCTCGCCGTTCGGCAAGGCTTGTTCACGCACATACTTGACAGTCTCGCCCGCCACCACCAGCTTGACCTGTGGCTCGATCACTGCCCAAGCCGCCTCGCCAATGGCCTCACGCACGGTCTTGCCCAAGATGCTCTGGGGCGTCCAGCCGTTGTACTCTGCATAACCGCGGTTCGCGAACTGGCACTTCAACGTGCCCGTCTGGTAGTACGCAATCAGCGCCGGTACCGAGTCGGCAATCAGACGAAGCAATGCCTCCGATTGACTCGGCGCCGGCATTTGCGGGATGGGCATTTCGGCGGAAGGCATCGACAGGTCGTCACTTCTCGATTTCACCTCACCATACCAGAACTGGGCGAATCGTTGGGCGCTACACCGAGGCATGCGCGCCGCCGCGCGTGTGATGGCCCCCGCGGGTTCGCAAACGCGGCTCGCTGCAAGCCAGTCACTTAGCCTTCGGCCGGCCGTACTTGGCAGTAAAGCTGGCTTTGCCAATCGAATTGGCATTGACCATAAAGCCCGCAAGTGCCGCCGTTGCATCAGCCGGGATGTCCAGTTTGTCGGTCTTGAGCGCGTGCACGGTAAAAATGTATCGGTGAGGGGGGTCGCCCTGCGGCGGGCACACGCCGCCCCAACCGGCAGTGCCAAAGTCAACACGCACGTGACTGGCGCCCTTGGGCAGATTGGCTCCACCGACTGCGCCCGCATCCGCCGCGAGCTCGGTGACGCTGCCGGGGATGTTGATCACCGACCAGTGCCACCAGCCCGAGCCGGTGGGCGCGTCGGGGTCGTACATGGTGACGGCGAAACTCTTGGCATCTTTGGGCGCGCCGCTCCACTTCAGCACCGGAGACTTGTTCTCGCCGGCACAGCCGAAGCCGTTGAACTCGAACTTCTTGTCGATCGCGCCGCCGGCCTTGATGTCGGGGCTGGACAGACGGAAGCCGCCCGCTTGGGCGAGCGAGGCGCCGCCGATCAAGGCAGCGGCTATCAAGAAGCGTTCCATGTTGGTCTCCGCGGGTTGAAGAAGGCTGATCTTGCCATGCCAGCGCCGCATTTGCCAACCGCTCTGAATTACCATGTAGGCATGCGTGGCACGCAGCCACGCGATTTTCCAGACCCTTTCAAGGAGTTCCCATGTTTCCTGAGTACCGCGATCTCATTTCGAAACTGAAGACCACCGATCACCATTTCAGCCGCCTGTTCGATCAGCACAATGCGGTGGACCAGAAGGTCAAGAACATGGAGGCACGCATCGAGACTGGCACCCATGAGGATATTGAAACCCTCAAGAAGGAAAAGCTGCAGCTCAAGGACCAGATCTACGCGATCTTGAAGAAAGCCGCCAGTTCGGCCTGATGCTTGCGCCCCTACGCGTCTAGGACGCGGTTTTGCAGGAGGGCGCGCAAACGACTTGGGATTTCCCGATGAACTTGCGTGTCGTCATGGTCGAACGCACACGGTGCTTTCCGCACAGGAAACATGACATCGTCGAGGTATTAAAGGGCGCGACCAGGTTGAACGGGGAGCCGCTCGCCTTCGATTGGTAGCGCAGCCCATCGTCGAGGATTTTGGTCTTGGTGACTGGTTTGGACATGTCGCCATTTTAATCCCCGTCGGAAATTTGCCCGTTGTCTGCCTGTTATCTGCCCGTTATCGTGCTGACGCGGCCTCGTCCCCAGGCGTTGGCATGGCGCGCTTGTCAATACGCCCGCAAATTATCTTGAGTTGGTTCAGCTTGCGTTCATCCACTGCCGAGCAAGATGCGACCCATGCCAACCCAAGGAGCCCTCATGAAACGTCTAATTTCCGCTCGCTCTCTCGCAGCTGTCGCGCTCACGCTGGGCGTTTTCGCGACGACTTCAACAGCGCACGCGCGCAGCGACGTGTACCTGTCCATCGGCGTGCACTCGCCCGGCTACTACGTGCAGCCGGCCCCTGTGTATGTGCCACCCCGGGTGGTCTACCCGGCGCCTCGCCCGGTGTACGTGGAGCCCGTGCCGGTGTACCGGTATCCGTCAAGCCACTACGGTCGCCATGACAGGCACTACTGGGAACACCGGGGCCCCTATGGCGATCGCGATCACGACGGTGTTGTCAACATCTACGATCCAGACAGTCGTCGACACCATGGGCGCCATGGGCAATACCACGGCCCCTATCGCGACTTCGACCGCGATGGCATTCCAAACCAGTACGACCGCGATCGCGACGGTGACGGCGTTCCCAACCGCTACGACCGGCGCCCGAATAATCCGTACCGCTACTAGCCGTCCCCTGGACAGCTTGGGCAGGTGTAAGACATCCCATCTGCCGGGCGACCAATGCGTCAGGCGGCGCACCAGGGCCTGCGAGCACGACGGGGTGCTGGTCACACAGATCTTTGAATGCCTGGATATGCGTCGCCGCGACAAGGAGACTTGCTATGTCACTGCGCGCACTCGCCAGCCCAGCGGTCAATGCCACGCTGATGCTGCTGACCCTGGTTCTGGCGACGGCCGTGGTGAGGTCGCAGGCCATCGAATCGGACCCGGCCCTCTTCAATGGCTTCGACGTGTCGAACTCAAGCATTTCGAGGCTGGCCATTCAGCGGGGTGGCCCGCCCAAGGACGGCATTGCGGCCATCGACCGACCGAAGTTCTTGGCCGCCACCCAGGCGGCTCTGGCCGATAGCGACCGTGTGCTCGGCGTGACCCTGGCCGGCATCGCGCGCGCCTATCCGGTGCGCATACTGAACTGGCACGAGGTCGTCAATGACCGCTTCGGCGAGGTTGACATCGCCGTCACCTACTGCCCACTGTGCGGCACGGGCATGGCTTTCGAGGCCGGCAGCACAGCGGGGGCACTGGGCTTTGGCGTCTCTGGGCTGCTCTACAACAGCGACGTGCTCTTGTACGACCGCAAGACCCAGTCGCTGTGGTCACAGATCCTGCAAGTTGCGATCAGCGGCCCCGCAAAGGGCAGCAAGCTTGTGGCGGTGGCACTGACGCACACAACCTGGGCCGACTGGCGGCGCCGTCATCCGGCCACGCAGGTGCTGTCGACGGACACCGGCTTCGCGCGTGACTACGGGCGCGACCCCTACGCCGGTTACGACCGGGTACAGAGCTTGATGTTTGACGTGCAGCACCGCGACGACCGCTTTCCCTTGAAGGAATGGGTGCTGGGCGTGGAGGTGGGCGGCCGCACCAAGGCCTATCCGTTCAGTGTGCTGGCGCGGCGCGTCGATGCCAAGGGCGAACTGCTCGACAGTGTCGGCGGCAAGAGCCTGCGCGTGCGCTACGACGCGGCCCATGGCACGGCCGAGGTGGTCGATGCCAGCGGCAGGCCTGTACCCAGCGTGATGGCCTTCTGGTTCGCATGGGTTGCCTTCCATCCGCGCACCGAGGTCCTGCGCGCACCCTAGTGCAGTGTTGCGCGCTATCTGGAGCATATAACCGTGTCGATTGCCGGCAAGCCGTCAAGCGCAGTCGCACGACGATCTATGACAGACAAATCTCCGAAGCTACCAGTTGACGCAATAGGTGCGATCCAGTCTGCCCGATAGTTCGTTCAGGGTCGCACTTTGCCTGCGGGACGCTCGCCGCGACGCCAGAGCCGGCAGCCCTCATGGTGCGGGTACGCACAAATCGGGCTACCGGCTCTGGCGTCGCGGCGAGCTTGCGAATCTGGTGCGGCCTTACCTCAAAACCAGGTTTGAAACCAGAATTGTCGCCACTACTGCTGCCGCCAGCATTGAGCGCTCATGACCCTGCGCGCGCCATGCCTTTTCGACTCGCCGTGACGAGGCTGGCCGGGGACCGATTTGTGCGTACCCGCACCATGAGGGCCACGGCCAGCCTCGTCACGGCAGGCACACGCGCCAACCCGGCAACGGGAGCTGCACGAACCTACTTTTGCGCCTAGCCTTGGAGAAAAGTCTACCGGTTAGATTTATTCCATCAAGTGCGCAACACTGCACTAGCTTTGCCGTGGCCCCGATCAGTCGTTACCAACCTCGTGAAGGCACCGCAGTCGCGACGCCGTCGTCTCAAGTGCTGCGGACTGCCGCACGCCCGTGTCCGAAGGCGTGCCACAGGACGTAGCGCCAGGCACTCGGGTTCTGCATCACAAACTCGACCAGCAACCGCGGCTGATGTCGACAGAACACACGTCAGTTGGTGCTATGTGAAATGCCCCCGAGGTAGTGCATGGCGTGCGGCAGCTCATGCTAGTTGCACCGGCCAGCCGCACTGCTCCAAAAAAAGGGAGCACCATCCATCCCGAGCCCCGGGATCTGGACTCAAGTCAGGTCGACCCAGCCGTCACAGTGCCCGTTCCCAATCGCTGCGAAGCTTTGCGGACTGGGGGTGTTCGATGGCTGCACGGACTTCGGCCAGCAATCGGCTCTTTTCTGCACCCAGAGTGCCTTTGAGCACCAGCCAGTTGGACGCGTGGTCGCTGCGAAAGACTGTTCTTTTCAGTTCCAGGCCTTGTAGCAACTGCTCAATCTCCAGAAACATCTCGCGCTGATTGAGCGGTTCCCAGGTCGGAAAGCCTTGCCGGAACCTCTCCTCCCCGTGTGGGAAACTGACCACCAAGGTGGCCAGGAACTCGGGTTGGGTCAAATTGGCCAGCCGCGCAGAGTTGGCAGCGTGCTGCTTGGCCAGACCCCGCCCGCCCAAACCGTTGAGCAGCATGACTGATCGCGTGATGCCGGCCGCTCCCAACTTGTCCAAGGCGTCCCGCGTGGATTCAAAGGTCTCCCCCTTGTTGACCCTCAACAGCACTTCTTCATCGCCAGACTCTGCCCCTATGTAGGCCAGCGAAAGACCCGCCGTCCGCAACTCCGTCAGCTCTGCGACGGTCTTGTTGCGCACATTGCGCGGCAGACAATAGCTTGATATCCGGCGAACGGCGGGCAGATGCTCCTTGATGGCTGCCAGCAGCGTCATGAGCCGACGGGTCGACAGAACCATGGCATCGCCATCACCCAAAAAAACCCGTTGAACCTGGTGGGGGAACTGTTCGCCGCACCGGCGAATGGAGTCCAGCGTTTCCTGTTCCTCGCGAAGCTGGAACTTCTTCTGCGGCTCGGAGTACATCTCGCAATAGGTGCACTTATTCCACGAACAGCCGTTGGTGACGGGCAGGATCAGGGATTGCCCTTCGCTGGGCGGTCGAAACACCGGGCTGACATACCGGATGGGGATAGTTTGTCTCACGGGATACCTGTTCGGGTTGATTAGAGTGATGCGCCCTCTCACCATACTAACAACCGAGAGCAACGACGCTAAACCTTCGCCACCTTCCACCGCCCACGCGAGAACAGCCACAGCGTAAACACGCCCACGGCAGTCTCCGAGACGAAGACGCCCCAGAAGACGCCGGAGTGCGCCCATCCCAGCGGCAAGGCCAACGCCCAGGCCAGCGGAATCTGGATCAACCAGAAGAACACAAGGTTGATCCACGTCGGTGTCATGGTGTCGCCTGCGCCGTTGAAAGCCTGCACCGCCACCATCCACCAGCCGTAGACAAAGTACGAGTACGCCAGGATCGAGAGCCATTCGCCGCCGATGGCAATGACCGCCACGTCGTCGGTGAACAGGCCCACGATCGGGTCGTGCCAGAAGTAGAACGCCACGGACACCGCCAGGGTGAAGCTCATGTTCATCCAGCCGATGCGCCAAACCGCCGCTTCGGCGCGCGCCGGTTCGCCCGCGCCGAGGTTCTGCCCGACCAGGGTGGCCGCCGCGTTCGACATGCCCCAGGCAGGCATCAGCGTGAACATCATGACCCGGATCGCGATCGTCGCGCCCGCCACGGCCTCGGTCGAGAGGCTGGCCAGAATCCGCATGAGAAAGATCCAGGCCGTCATCGCCACGATCATCTGGCCGATGCCGCCCAGCGACGTGCGCGCGATGTGCAGCATCGTCGCGCCATGCCAGCGCAGGCTGGCGCGCACGATGCGCAGGTGTTCGCTGCCGCGCAACAGTATCCACAACTGCATCAGCACGCCGGCGCCGCGGCCGATGTTGGTGGCGATCGCCGCGCCCTCAACGCCCATCGCCGGAATCGCACCAAAGCCGAAGATCAGCAAGGGGTCGAGCACGATGTTCAGCGCATTGGCAACCCACAGCACGTGCATCGCCTTGGCGGCATCGCCCGCGCCGCGAAAGATGGCGTTGATGACAAACAGCAGCAGGATCACGACGTTGCCGCCCAGCATCCACTGCATGTAGCGGTAGCCGTTTTGGATGGTCCAGGCGTCGGCGCCCATCAGGCGCAGCAGGTCCTTGGCCCAGAAGATGCCGGCCATCGCGACGGGCAGCGAAATCAGCACAGCCAGCCAGATCGTCTGCACCGCAGACAACGCCGCTTCGTCGCCCCGTTGTTCGCCCACACGCCGCGCGACGACAGCGGTCACCGCCATCGCCAGACCCATCGCCACCGAGTAGAGCAAGAAGAGATAGGTTTCCGTCAGCCCGACCGTGGCCACCGCCGAAGCCCCGAGCTTGGCAACGAAGAAGATGTCCACCACGGCGAACGTCGACTCGAGCACCAGCTCCAGCATCATCGGGATGGCGAGCAGGAACACCGCGCGCTTCAAGGGGATGCGCGTGTAGTCGGCCCCGGTGCCGCGCAGTGCGGCGCGCAGCTCGGCCCACAGCGTGGGAGTAGGCTCAGGAGCAACCGTCATTCGACGGTCACACTCTTTGCAAGATTGCGCGGTTTGTCCACATCCGTGCCCTTGGCGCAGGCCGTGTGATAGGCCAGTAGCTGCAAGGGCACCACGTGCAGCAGCGGCGACAGGGCGCCGTAGTGCTCGGGCATGCGAATGACGTGCAGGCCTTCGCCGCTTTCGATCTTGGTGTCAGCATCGGCCAGCACATACAACACGCCGCCGCGCGCACGCACTTCGTGCATGTTGCTCTTGAGCTTTTCCAGCAGCGCGTCGTTGGGCGCCACGGTCACCACCGGCATGGCACTGGTGACCAGGGCCAGCGGCCCGTGTTTGAGTTCGCCCGCCGGGTAGGCCTCGGCGTGGATGTAGCTGATTTCCTTGAGCTTGAGCGCGCCTTCCAGGGCAATCGGATAGTGCAAGCCACGGCCCAGGAACAGCGCGTTTTCCATGCGCGCGAAGTCATCGGCCCAGCTGATGATTTGCGGCTCCAAGGCCAGCACGCTTTGCAGCGCGGCGGGCAAGTGGCGCATCGCCTTGAGGTGCTCGGCCTCCTGCTCTTGCGTCAACCGGCCCTTGGCCTGCGCCAGTGCCAGCGTCAGCAAGAACAGCCCCACCAGTTGCGTGGTGAAGGCCTTGGTGGAGGCCACGCCGATCTCGACCCCGGCGCGGGTGATGTAGGCCAGCTTGCACTCTCGCACCATGGCGCTGGTCGCGACGTTGCAGATGGTCAGGGTGTGGCTCATGCCCAGGCCTTGCGCGTGGCGCAGGGCGGCCAGCGTGTCGGCCGTTTCGCCCGACTGCGTGATGGTGACCACCAGGGTTTTGGGGTTGGGCACCGAGTCGCGGTAACGGTACTCGCTGGCCACTTCCACCTGGGTCGGGATCTTGGCGATGCTCTCCAGCCAATACTTGGCAGTGCAGCCGCTGTAGTAGCTGGTGCCGCAGGCCAGGATCAGCACCGAGTCGATCTCGGCGAAGGTGCGGTGCGCGGTGTCGCCCGGCGTGCGGGGCGTGGCGTGGTCAAACAGCTCGGGCACGATGGCCGCTACGCCTTCGAGCGAGTCCGCAATGGCGCGCGGCTGCTCGAAAATTTCTTTCTGCATGTAGTGGCGGTACTGGCCCAACTCGGCCGCGCCGCTGTGCGCCTGCACGGTCTTGACCGGGCGCTGCGCCGGGGCAAGCGGGCGAAAGGCTTTGTCCAACACCCAGAACTTGCCCAGTTGCACGTCGACCAGATCGCCTTCTTCCAGGTAAACGATCTGGTCGGTCACACCAGCCAGCGCCATCGCGTCGCTGGCCAGAAAGTGTTCGCCCCCGTCTTTGCCCACGCCCAGAATTAGCGGCGAGCCGGCGCGCGCGCCAATCAGGCGATGCGGCTCGTCCTTGCAGAACACCGCGATGGCGTAGGCGCCGTGCAAATGGCCCAGTGAGGCCTTGACGGCTTCGAGCAAATCGCCGTTGTAGTGGCTGTCCACCAGGTGCGCAATAACTTCGGTGTCGGTCTGGCTGGCAAACACATAGCCCTTGGCCTGAAGCCGGGAACGCAGCTCGTCATGGTTTTCGATGATGCCGTTGTGCACCAGGGCGATGCGGCCGGGCCGCTCAGCCGCATCCGCGCTACCGACCTGAGGACCGTGGCTGAAGTGCGGGTGCGCGTTGTGCACCGCCGGCGCGCCATGCGTGGCCCAACGGGTGTGTGCGATGCCGGTGGTGCCCTCCAGCCTGCCGGTGGCTACCTGCTCTGCCAGCTCGGCCACGCGTGAGGTGCTGCGCGCGCGGCTCAAACCCGCCGGGTGAGACGGGTTGGCGCCGTCCGAGTAAACGGCCACGCCACAGGAGTCGTAGCCACGGTACTCCAGGCGCTGCAGGCCCTGGACCAGGATAGGAACAATGTTGCGGGTAGAAACCGCGCCGACGATGCCGCACATAGATGTCTCCTAATCAATTGAGGACAGAGCTAAAGGTCTCTCCGCAAAGCTCTTAGTTAAGTTGAGGACCGAATCGTAGGAGGAGCAGCATGAAAAATGGGATCGTAATCACAACGCATTTGAAAGATAATTCCATCCATTGCGAATCATGCACGATTACTTCAATTAGTACTACTTTATGGAACAAATCACGATTGACGCGGTAGACATCCGGATTCTTGACGCCCTGCAACATGACGCCTCCGCAAGCAACCAGGCGCTGGCCAAGCTGGTCAACACCTCAGCCCCGACTTGCCTGCGCCGGGTCAAACGCCTGCGCGATGCCGGCCTGATCGAGCGGCAGATCGCGGTGCTCAACGGCGAGCGGCTGGCGCCCTTGATCGGCCACGGCCTGGCTGCGATTGTGGAAATCACCCTGGACCGTCAGGACAACCTGGCGCTGGAAGGGTTTGAGCGGCGCGTGGCGGCGGACGCGGCGGTGCAACAGTGCTACCGCGTGTCACCGGGTCCGGACTTCGTGCTGGTGGTGCACACGCGCCAAATGCCCGACTACCTGGCGCTGGCGCAACGGCTGTTCACCAGCGATGCCAACGTACGCAACGTCAAGGCCTACTTCAGCGTGCGGCGCAGCAAGTTTGGGGCGGCGTTGGCGCTCAGCGCGCCAGCGGCAGGCTAAGGCGCACACAGCAGCCTGCGCCTGGTTGCGCGCTGGCACTGATGCTGCCGCCATGACGCTCGACGATTTTGCGGGCCAAGGCCAGGCCCATGCCAATGCCGGGAAACTCGGCCGCACGGTGCAACCGGCTGAAGGCCCGAAACAGCTTGCCGGCCTGTTCCGGCGGGAACCCCACACCCTGGTCGCGCACCCACAGCTCGCACTGCCCGGCGCTGCCGGGTTGCCAGCCAATCTCGACGATGGCCGGGCCAGGCTGGGCACTGAACTTGAGCGCATTGCCAAGCACTTGCACCAGTGCCTGGCGCAGCATGGCCGCGTCGCCCCACACCGTGGGCAAGTCGGGCGCAATGCGCCACTGCACGGGCTGCTTGGCCACCTCAGGCGCCAGCACCTGCTGCGCCTCGGCCACCAGATTGGCCAGACCCACCGCCGCCGGATGCAGCGCGACCCGGCCCAGGCGAGACAACTCCATCAGGCCGTCAATCAGGCGGCCCATGTGCCGCGCCGCCTCGGCCGCTGTGCCCAGGTGCGCGCGGCTGGCCGCGTCCAGTAGATCGCCTGCATCCTCGTCAATGATCTGCAGGTAGGCCGTCACATGCCGCAATGAAGCGCGCAGATCGTGCGAGACGGAATAGGTGAAATCTTCCAGCTCCAGGTGCGCATGTGCCAGTGCCTGCTGCAAGCGGGCGTTTTCCTGGCGCAGCGCGTCGAGCTCGTCGCTCATTTGCGGGGGCGCTGCCAGTTGGCAATGCTCACCTGTTTGCCACGCGCCACGCTCAGAGCGCCAGCGGGCGTGTCTTTGGTGATGGTGGAGCCACCGCCCACCGTGCCGCCCGCGCCAAGGGTCAGTGGCGCCACCAGCACACAGTTGCTTCCCACATGCACGTCGGCCTCGATCACCGTGCGGTGCTTGAAGGCGCCGTCGTAATTGGCGGTGATGCTGCCCGCGCCATAGTTGACGCGCTCCCCCACCGTGGCGTCGCCCAGGTAGGCCAGGTGGTTGGCCTTGGCGCCCTTGGCCAGGGTGGAGTTTTTGACCTCCACAAAATTGCCGATATGCACCTCTGCGCCCAGGTTGGCGCCGGGGCGCAGGCGGGCAAATGGCCCGACCAGCGCGCCCTCGCCCACACTCACGCCAGCCTTTTCGCCATCGATGTGGGTAAAGGAATGAATCACCGCGTTGGCCGCGATGCTGGCGTTGGCAATGACGCAGTTGGCGCCGATGCGCACGCCGTCGCCCAGGACACCTGGCCCTCGAACACGCAGTTGACGTCAATCGACACGTCCTGCCCACAGCGCAAGGTGCCGCGCACATCGAAGCGCGCCGGATCGGCCAGGCGCACACCCTGCTCCATGAGGCTGCGCGCCTGCCGCATTTGAAAGGCGCGCTCCAGCTCGGCCAGTTGCACCGGACTGTTGACGCCGGCCACCTGCACCGGGTCACTGATCTTGTGCGCCACCACGCCCACGCCATCGGCCACGGCGAATTTGACGATATCTGTCAGGTAGTACTCGCCTTGTACATTGTGGTTGTCCAGGCGCGCCAGCCAGGATTTCAGGCGCGCGGCGGGCAGCGCCATGATGCCGCTATAGACCTCGCGGATGGTGCGTTGCTCGGCGCTGGCATCCTTGTGCTCGACAATGGCCCGCACCGCCTCGCCCTGGCGCACGATGCGGCCATAACCCGTGGGGTCGGCAAAATCAATCGTCAACAGGGCCAACTTGTCGCCACTGCACGCCGCAATCAGGTGGTGCAAGGTGTCGGCGGCGGTCAACGGCACGTCGCCGGAGAGCACCACCACCAAACCGTCGTCGGGCAAAACCGGCACCGCTTGCTGCACCGCATGGCCCGTACCCAGTTGCGGTTCCTGACGCACGAACTTCAGGTCAAATCCGGCTGAAACGCTTGCAGGCGCTGATAAAGCTGCTTCCACTTCCATAGCACCATGGCCGGTAATGACGACCACCCGGCGCGCGGACAACTGCGTTGCCGTGTCGAGTACATGCTGCACCAAGGCACGACCAGCCAAAAGATGCAACACTTTGGGCAGGCGGCTTTTCATGCGCGTGCCTTTGCCGGCGGCCATGATCACCACGTCCACGGCATGTGTCATGTTGGTGCCGCCGTTGATTGAATCTTGCGTCATGTTCTGCTCCAAAACATCCTCCTTCAGTCGCTTGCTTCGTATTATCTGCGCGCTGCTGGTGCCCCTGGTGCTGGGGGCCTGCAGCGCAGTGCGCATCGGCTACGGCAATGCGCCCAGTCTGCTGTACTGGTGGCTTGACGGTTATGTGGACTTTGATGAAAGCCAGTCCGTCAAGGCCCGCGCCGCGCTAGACACACTGCATGCCTGGCACGCGCGACACGAACTACCCGCCTACATCAAGCTGCTGCAAGACCTGCAAGCCGTTGCTGGGGCAGACGTCACACCGCAGCAGGCGTGTGTGCAATGGGATGCCGCCCGCGAACGACTGCGCGCACTGCTGACCCACGCCGAGCCGGGTATCGCGGCGCTGGTGCCGACGGTCAAGCCGCCCCAGATTGAACACATCCAGCGGCAACTGGAAAAGCGCAACGCCGCCTGGCGGGAGAAGTGGCTCGACGCAACGCCGCAACAACGCCGCGAACACCGCTTCAGCCAGACCGTGGAGCGTTATGAGTCGTTTTATGGCACGCTTGAAGAGCGACAGTTGGCGGTGATTCGCGACAATGTGGCGAAATCGCGCTTCGACCCGAACCTGCGTTATCAAGAGACGCAGCGGCGCCAACAGGAAGCCCTGCTGAGCTTGCGCCAGCTGCTGGCCTCTGCCAACCCCGAAGCCGGCGCGGCGGCTGCCGTGCGCGAGGTCATTGAGCGCGCGCTGCGCTCACCCGACCCAACCACGCGGGCCCGGTTCGAAGCCGACTTGCAGGACAGCTGCCGCGCCATGGCTGAACTGCACAACAGCACCACGGCCACGCAGCGACGGCGCGCCATCACCGTCCTGAAGGGCTACGAGGACGACCTGCGCGCGTTGCTGCCGACGCCGCGCTGACGTATGGCGCGTCCAGCGCTTGTCTCAACTCTGCATCGCCGCCCACATCTCCTTGTCCCGCTGTGCGGTCCAGATGCGCGGGTTCTTGATGCCGCTGGCTTCATCAAAGGCGCGGCTCACGTCAAACGGCAGGCAGTGTTCGTAGATGAACACGTGGCCAAAGATGGGGTCCATCGCAGCACGGGTGTGTGCCATGGCGGCCTTCAGGTCCAGCCCCTTGGCCACCGCCTCCTGGCCGCAGCGGTAGAGTGTTTGCACCCACAGACGGGTGTAGTCCAACGCGCGGTTCACATCGGCTTTGCCCTTCATGGCCGCGCCGCGGCCAGGCACCAAAAATTCGGCGTCCAACGCGCGCAGCGCCTGCAGCGTGGCGGGCCACTCCTCCAACTGCGCATCGCCGGTGTAGACGCCCGCCTCGAACTCGACCAGATCGCCCGAGAACAACACACCTTCTTGCGCCACCCAGGCAATGGTGTCACCCCGGGTATGGCCGGGGCCGGGGTGCCAGATCTGCACCTTCACGCCCCCCAGGTCGAGCGTGATGCGGCCCTGCGTGCCACCACCCACCACCAGTGTGGGCCAGGTCAGACCGGGCACCGACTCGGCGCCCCGGAACAGGCGCGGAAAGCGCTCCATCTCGCTTTGCATGTCCTGCGCGCCGCGCTCGTGGATAAGCTCCAACGTGCCCTCGCTAGCTATGATTTCAGTAGCACCTTCAGCAACAAAGGCGCTGGCTCCGAGTACACGCACTGCGTGGTAGTGGGTCAGCAGCACGTATCGGATGGGCTTGTCGGTCAGCGCGCGGATGCGCGCAATCAGGTCTTGCGCCATGGCCGGGGTGGCGGTGGCATCACTTACCAGCACGGCCTTGTCGCCAATGATCACGCCCGAGTTGGGGTCGCCCTCGGCGGTGTAGGCCCAGCAGTGGGCGCTGAGCTGCTCGAAGGTGATCTTGCGCTCGGCCAGATCGGCTTGCGAAGCAAAGGCCTTTTGCGCGGATGGTTGAGACATGGCGGACTCCAGGGACATAAGAGTTTCTGATGCTAATCAAAAAACAATACCCCAGCGCCACTGACGCAATAAGATCGCCCGATGGCCATCAGCGTGTTCGACCTCTTCAAGATCGGCATCGGGCCGAGCAGTTCCCACACCGTGGGCCCGATGCGAGAGGCGCGTATGTTTGTGCACGCGCTGGAGCGCGACGGCGTGCTGGTGCACACCGCCAGCGTCAAGGCCGAGCTGTATGGCTCGCTGGGCGCCACCGGCAAGGGCCACGGCTCGGACACGGCTGTGATGCTGGGCCTGATGGGGCTGGCGCCCGATACGGTTGACGTGGACGCGGTGCCGGGCCTGATTGCGCACATCCGCGCCACGCAGCGGCTCACCCTGCAAAACGGACCCGCGCTGCGTTTTGTGGAACGCGAACACGTGCTGATGTACCGCCGCGAGGCCATGGCCGAGCACCCCAACGGCATGAAGTTCAGCGCGCTCGACGCCAGCGGTCAATTGCTGAAGGAAGCCAAGTACCTGAGCGTAGGAGGCGGCTTTGTGGTTACCGCCGGTGCCAGCAACGAAGCGGTGCTGACCGAGTACCGCAAGGTGCCCTACCCCTTTACCACCGGCGATCAACTATTGGCCATCTGCCAGGCGCAAGGCCTGTCGATCAGCCAGGTGATGTGGGCCAACGAGCGTACCTGGCGCAGCGACGAGGACATCCGCGCTGGCCTGCTGGGCATCTGGCGCGTGATGCGCGAATGCGTGCAGCGCGGCCTCAGCCGCGAGGGCGCATTGCCGGGGCCTTTCAAGGTACAACGGCGCGCGCCGATACTGGCAACGCAACTGCGCGAGCGTGCCGAGCGCGCCTTGGCTGACCCGTTGTCGGTGTTGGACTGGGTCAACGTCTACGCCTTTGCCGTCAACGAAGAAAACGCCAGCGGCGGGCGGGTGGTGACCGCGCCCACCAACGGCGCGGCGGGGGTGATTCCGGCGGTGCTGCACTACTACGACCGCTTTGTGGGCAACGCCAAGCATGGCGGCGACGCGGCCAACAACGAAGCGGGCGTGATCGACTTCCTGATGAGCGCGGCGGCCATCGGCATCCTGTACAAACTCAACGCCTCCATCAGCGGCGCCGAGGTCGGCTGCCAGGGCGAGGTGGGCGTGGCATGCTCGATGGCGGCAGGTGGGCTGGCGGCGGTGATGGGCGGCAGCCCGGCGCAGGTGGAGAACGCCGCCGAGATTGGCATGGAGCACAACCTGGGCCTGACCTGCGACCCCATCGGCGGCCTGGTGCAGGTGCCCTGCATCGAACGCAACGCCATGGGCGCGGTGAAGGCCCTCAACGCCGCACGCATGGCCATGCAGGGCGACGGTCAACACGTGGTGTCGCTGGACAACGTGATCAAGACCATGCGCGAAACTGGCGCCGACATGAAAACCAAATACAAGGAAACTTCTCGCGGCGGCCTGGCGGTGAATATCGTCGAGTGCTGAACTTCTAAGACCTTGCGGACAGACCGCTGCGAAGCTCTGTCCTCAACCAATCTGGCCAGTGCGAATCAGCCCAGCAGCAGGGCCAGGCTGGCGTCGAGATGCTCCGAGGGCAGGCGCTTGAAGCCCGAGCGCGCATAGCGCTGCAGGCGACCCACCACCAGGGCAGTCAAAGCCGAGGCGCGCACCTGGGCATCGACACTGGGGGTGGCTGAGCCGCTGGCGCCTGAGTCGGGGCGCAGGCACTGGCGGAAGGTGGATTCGATCTTGTCAAAGAACTGGTTCATGCGCTGCTGCAAACGCTCGTTCTCGAACACCAACGCATCACCGACCATGACGCGCGTCATACCGGGGTTCTTCTCCGCGAACTGCATCAGCATGGTGACCATGCGGGCCACCTGGCGCGCGCCGGCACCGGGCTCCGTGCTCGCAGCGGCGTTTTCGCGCTCGGCAATCTGATTGATCAGCGAGAACACGGTTTGCTCGATGAACTCGATCAGCCCCTCGAACATCTGCGCCTTGCTGGCAAAGTGGCGGTACAGAGCCGCTTCGCTGACATCAAGCCGCGCGGCCAGGGCGGCGGTGGTGACCCGCTCAGCGCCCGGCTGCTCCAACATGGCGGCCAGCGTCTGCAAAATCTGCACCCGCCGCTCGCCGGGTTTGGGACGTTTTCGCACCGGTGCGTCTGTCTTGCTGTCGGTGGCGGCCTGGACGGGGATTTGGACAAGGTCGGACATGATGCAGGGCGTTGTGGTCGCCAAATTCTCGCACAGCCCCACCAAGGGTTTATGCGGAGTCCGCCGCCGGGAACTGCAGGGTCACGCGCAAGCCGCGCCCCTTGGCGCCGTCGCTCACCAGCAGTTTGGCATGGTGTACGCGGGCAATTTCGTCGGCAATGGCCAGGCCCAGCCCATTGCCTTCGCCAACGGTGCCCGACGCCCGGTAGAAGCGCTCCAGAATGCGCTCGCGCTCAGGTGCGGGAACCCCCGGACCGTCGTCCTCCACTTCCAGAAACGCCAGCCGTGGCGCGGACACCTGGGCGCTAACGGCGGCCATACCACAGCGCAAGGTGACCGTGCTGTGTTGCGGTGTGTACTTGATGGCGTTGTTGACCAGGTTACTCAGCAGCTCGCGCAACAGCCACTCATGGCCCGACACGTGCACCGGCTGCGTGTCCAGCCCAAGGTCAATCTGCTTGGCACTGGCGGCATCCAGATGCGCCTCCAGCATGGTTTCGCACAGATCCTTGAGGTCGACCCGCTGCAGCGGCTGCGCGTCGATGTTGCGTGCATCGGCGCGCGACAGCGCCAACAACTGGTTGGCCAGTTGCGAGGTGCGCCGGGTCGCGTCGCGCAGCTTGTAAATCTGGGCACTGGGTACACGCACGGCGTCAGAGGCTTGTGCCTGGGCGCCACCGGAACGGCTGGGCGCTGGCGCGGCGCTGCTGGCCATGGCCATTTGCGCCCAGGCCTCGACCTGCGCCTGCAATCCCGCCAGCGGCGTGCGCAGCTGGTGCGCCGCATCGGCAATGAAGCGGCGTTGGCTTTCGGCCTGCGCATTGACCAGTTGAAACAACCGATTGAGCGACTCCACCAAGGGACGTACCTCCTCGGGCGAGGCCTGCACGTCAATGGCACTAAGGTCGCGCGGCGAACGCCGCTCGACCGCCTCTTTGAGGTCCAGCAAAGGTCGCAGGGCCAGCCGCACCGCCCAATTGACGGCGAACAAGGCTGCCACCATCAGCACCAAATTGGGTGCCAGCACCTTGATCAGCACCAACCGCACCCACTGCTGGCGCGGGTCCGAACCGTCGGCCAAGCGCACCACCAGCTCGCCGGCCCCGGTCTGCATGCGCTGCGACGCAATGCGGTAGGTGACACCGAGGCTGGTCTCACTGACGAACTCGGCCTCTGGGGTGGCCGGCGTCGACCCGCCCAACCAACTGTCTCCGAGCAGCAGCGTGCCATCAAGCGCAACGACCCCGAACGCCGACGCGCCGGGCCGGTCCTTGAGGAACTGCTGCACGGCTGGAACGGTCAACATCAGCGGTGGATCACCCTCGAGATTGCCCTTGGCCACAATCGAGTCGGCCAGCAAGGGCAACAGGCTCAGCAGCGTGCGGTCCTGCTGCAGCGCAGCGCTGTCGGCCAAACGGTAGTCGAACCAGGTGTTGATCAGCGCCAGCACCAGCAAGGGTGTAAGCAGCATCAACAGCAGGCGCCGCTGCAGGCCCGAGCTCGGCAGCGAGCGCCACATGACTAACTCACCGCGCCGTGACCATCCGCTTCAGGCGCGGCAGTCAACTCCAACCGGTAGCCAAAGCCCCGGATCGAGCGCAGGGCAATGCCATGAGGTTCGAGCTTGCCACGCAAGCGCGAAATGTAGACTTCGACCGCGTTGGGGGTGATTTCCTTGTCCCACCCCGTGAGTGCCTGCAATAGCTTGTCCTTGTTGGCCGGCTTGGGGGCGTTGATCAGCAGGTACTCCATCACGGTCCATTCGCGCGGCCCCAGCTCAAGCGGCAAGCTCGGCGCATCGGCGCCGGACCGGATGCAGGCCAGCCGCGTGGCGGTGTCGAGCTCCAAGCGGCCAAAACTCAACACCGAAGAAGTGGCAGCCTGAGAGCGTCGCAGCAGGGCGCGCAGTCGCGCCAGCAGCTCCGGCAGTTCGAAGGGCTTGACCATATAGTCGTCCGCCCCCATATCCAGTCCCTGGACACGGTCATGCAGAGCGTCGCGCGCAGTGAGAATCATCACCGGCATGGCGTGACCGTCCTTGCGCAGGCGCTGTGTCAGCGCCAGGCCATCCATGCTGGGTAGACCCAGGTCGATGATCGCCACGTCAAACACTTCGCTGCGGCTGACCTCAATGGCGCGCTCGGCGCTGCCGACCCAATCCACCGCGTAGCCGGCATCGGTCAAGCCCAGCTTGATGCCGCTGGCCACCATCACGTCATCTTCGACCAGGAGCAGGCGCATGATCAAACTTTCAGGGTAAAAGGCTGGAGCGCCGCCGGGCCGCCCCAAGGCGCGAAGGCCCCCTCGGGGGGCAGCGTAGTACGCGAAGCGACAAGCGTGGGGGCCACATCAATGACTCCGGATCATGGTGCCGTAGGCCTGCTCGGTCAGGATCTCGAGCAGCAGCACATGTGGCACGCGGCCGTCGATGATGTGCACCGAATTGACACCACTCTTGGCGGCATCCAGTGCGCCGGCAATCTTGGGCAACATGCCACCGGAAATGGTGCCGTCGGCAAACAGCTCGTCGATGCGTCGAGCTGTCAGATCGGTCAGCAGCGTGCCGGACTTGTCGAGCACACCCTTGATGTTGGTGAGCATGATCAGCTTTTCAGCCTTGAGCACGGTGGCCAGCTTGGCGGCCACCACGTCGGCGTTGATGTTGTAGCTCTCGTTGTTCTCGCCAAAGCCGATCGGGCTGATGACCGGGATGAAGGCATCGTCCTGCAGCGCCTTGACCACGCTCGGGTCGATGCTGACGATGTCACCAACCTGCCCGACATCGTGCTCGATATTGGGATCCGTGTTGTCGAGCATCTTGAGCTTCTGGGCACGAATCATCCCGCCGTCACGGCCGGTCAGTCCAACTGCCTTGCCACCTGCCTGGTTGATCAGGCCCACGATGTCTTGCTGCACCTGCCCGCCCAGGACCCACTCGACCACTTCCATGGTTTCTTCATCGGTCACGCGCATACCCTGGATGAACTCGCCCTTCTTGCCAAGACGGTTCAGCGCATTTTCGATCTGCGGCCCGCCGCCGTGCACCACCACCGGATTGATGCCCACCAGCTTGAGCAGCACCACGTCCTCGGCAAAATCGGCCTGCAGCTCGGGGTCGGTCATGGCGTTGCCGCCGTACTTGATGACCATGGTCTTGCCATGGAACTTGCGGATGTAGGGCAGCGCCTGCGCCAGTATCTCGGCCTTGTCGCGCGGGGCAATCGTCAGGGGTAGGGTCATGGCGGGCTGCGGTTGATGTTGCTAACCCGCAAATTGTGCCGCATCTGGCTCTGGCGCCGTTTCGGCCAGGCCAGGTGTAGGCTCAGCGCCGAAGCCAGTGCGGAACTTTGAAGCGCACGATCATGAAGTAGCCGGCCAGATAGGACGCGACGAACATGGCGCAAAACAGCATCAGCACGGTGGTGTTGTTCCAGAAAAGCACCGCCGGTGCCACCGTCAGCGAGGTAAAGCCCCACAGATAGGGCGAGGTCTTGTTGTTGCGCATCAGCATGCGCCGCGCCGCATCGTCATGAAACACACCGCGCACGATGCGCCGATAAATCAACTGATGAAAGTGCAACGTATCGGCCACGCCAGGCGAGCCGCCACGCGCGAGCTTGCGGTAGATCGAAAAAATGGTTTCCCACACCGGGTAAATCAGCAACAGCATCGGGAACCAGGGTGACACCAGCGGATGGCGCTGCACCAGCAGGATGCTGGCCAGCGCCACCACCACGCCCCACAGGTAGGCCCCGCCATCACCGGCGAACAACAGGCCACGCGGGTAGTTCCAGAACAGAAAACCGCCGGTGGCGCCGGCCAGGCAGATCACCATCGCGGCCAATTGGCGATCACCCATCATCAGGGCCACGTAGGCAATGGCCAGGCAAGCCATGATGGCCACAATCGCAGCCAACCCGTTGTAGCCATCGATAATGTTAAAGCTGTGCGGCAAGCCACACACCGCCAGGAACGCCAGCGCGATACCGACCCAAGGCATGTTCAACAGCCACTGGTCCAGCATGGGCACGCCCAGCCGACTGACACTTGCGCCAAGCAAGCCGCAAGCCAGCGAGGCAGAGACCGCAGTGAGGGCCAGACGCGTGAGCACCGACACGCGCTGAGTTACGTCCTCGTAGACACCAGCCGCCAGCGCCGGCAACGCCACCAGAAACCAGGGCCAGACAGTTGACCAGTTCACCTGCACGTTCAGCGTGCTGCCCCAGTTGGTGGCCAACGCGGCATAGCCCCAACCGACCGCCAGACCGAGAAAGACATTAATGCCGCCCAGGCGCGGTACATCGCCCGAGTGGAAACGCTGCAACTTGGCATAACCATAGTAGCCAGCATGCTTGGGCGCGAGACGAATCAGTGGGGCCGCTGTGATCAGCGACACCAGAAGTGTCAGAAATACCAGGAAGGCCATGTGCGATTGTTTCACGGCGATTATCGGTGCTGCGTCAAGTTGGCATTTGCGGGCATGCTGCCTCAACAGCTACGCAGTTCATCTCTGGTGCCGTTGCTGAAGGAAACGCCAAAAACTCGGCGACGCCCACAAGCGGAACAGGCTTTGCGTATGCCAAATCAGGTGTCGCAACCGACGCCCCGTGGCGCGCTGCGCCAAGTGGACCACATTCACTGCCACTGGCCGCAACTTGAATCCCTCAAGTTGTAAGCGAATGCAAATATCCACATCTTCGCAGTACAACCGGTAGCGATGATCAAATCCCCCCAAGTTCCGGAAGACATCCGTCTTGAATAACATGAATGCGCCGTTGACCCAATCCATCCCATCTGACTGCTTGCGGCGCAGGCACACCCGCCGGAAAAGGGACCATGGGGTTGGCAAGGCGCGCTCGTAGTCTTGCCGCAGGCCCTGCTCATCCAACTGCACCGGGTAGGCGCATCCCGCCGTCGAACTGTCGAGAGCAGTCTGCAAGGCCGGAAACGGGTTGCTCGGCAAACGCAGGTCCGGGTTCATGACACAAAACAGCGGCGTACCGACCCTGGCGAACGCGCGGTTGTGGTTGCTGCCAAACGATTGAGGTGCCGAATTGTGCAGCAACGTGATCTCAAACGGCCACTGACTGTCGGTGACAAATCTCTGCAACGAGGGTTCCGCCACATTGAGCGTAAGCAGTACCGCTGCGACTTGTCCGCCACAATGTGCGGCCAAGTCCAGTAGCATCGCTTGCACGTGTCGTGCATGACCATGGCTGACCACCGAAATCGTAATCGCGCCGACTAACTCGTCCCGGTCATGGAGTACTGCCATGACCCTCGCACACCATCAGTTCTGGAACGAATCGTTGAGCGCAAGCATGACTTGCGTGTCAACGCCATCGACCAACGCCAGTAACCGCACGCGCGACATCAGGTAGAGGTGTCGCGCCTGCGCCAAATCTCGCAGAGCAACGCTTCGTTGCTGCTCGGCATTGAGAATGTCGACGACCGTGCGGCTACCGGCTGCAAATGACTTCTGGTTGGACAGTACGACCTGATCTGCCGAGCGAACCGCTTGCTCCAAGGCGCGGATCTTCAGTATTCCTTCGGTAATTCCGCGAAACTCCTTGTGCACCCGTAACCCCAAGTCCAGACGCAACGACTCCAACGCCTCGTTGGCCCGGTCGCGCTCCGCCACCGCTTGGCGAACGGATGAGTCCACATACCCACCAGCGTACAAGGGAACGGTCAACTGCACGCCAAGAGAAGCGTTGGTTGTACGGGTGTTCGGCTGGCTGGTATTGTCGCGATCACTGCGAGACCACTGCAAGACACCGTCGAGCGTCGGGTGGTGGCCGGCTCTTGCCTTGTCGATGCCCTGCACGGCGGCATCCAATTGTGCCCGGGCCATGCGCATCTCCGGACTGCTCTGCTCGGCCCGCTCGATCCAGCTCTCCACCGCGTCGGGTTGCGGCGGGCTCAGGACCAGCTTGGCTACATTCAACGTAGCCAGGGTGTTGATCGGCTCACCCACCAGGGCTTGCAATTGACGCCTGGCATAACCCTCATTCTGGCGAGCCTCCAGCTCCAATGCCTTCACCATGTCGAGCCGCGCCTGCACTTCGTCAATATCGGTGCGTGTACCCGCACCAGCGGAAAAGGTCTTGCGCGCCGAGTCCAGTTGGGCGGTGTAGAAAGCCCGCTGCGCCAACACCAGCGCCAATTGGTCAGAGGTACCCAGCACTTCCAAATAGGCGGCCACCACGCGTACCGCCAAATTTTGCTCATCGCGACGAAGACTGGCATTGACATCGTCGACCTGCGCTGAGGCTTGCCGAGCCTGCGCGATCAAAGAGGTGCGAATCAAAGGCTGGCGAATCGTGACATTCGCCGAATTGCTCTCGTACCGCTGCAGTGGCCCCACAACACCGGTAACAACGTTATTGGTTCCGAGTTCATTGGTGTAGTGCGTGGCATTGATTGCCACGCTTGGTCGCAACTGCGCCTGCGCCTGCGGCAGCCGTTCGCGCCCCGCTTCCGCGTTGGCGCGCGAGGCCCGCAAGGACGCATCGTTGCGCTGGGCCGCTTGGTAAGACTGCAACAAGTCGAGTGGCCAGGCCGTCAGGCAATAACTCATCAGGGCGCCGCCGAGCAGCGACCAGCGGCAAGCCCGGCCACGACTAGCGCGTGTTGGGGTCTGATTGGTCACGTCATTCCTCCTTCATGGATGCCGATACCCGCTTGGTCAAAGGGTGCAGCAAGTAGGTCAACAAGGATCGCTCGCCGGTGATGAAGATTACCTCTACGGGCATGCCAGCCTGCATTTGCCGTTTGCCCAGCTTTTTCATGCCTTCTGGCGTAACCGCGACGCGTGCCAAAAAGTATCCGGCACCAGTGTGGTTGTCGATCAGTAAATCCGCCGAGACCGACACCACCTTGCCCTCGACCACCAACTGCGGTGAATGCGCGAACGAGGAAAAGCGCACGTCGACTGGCAGATCGGCCTGAACCCGATCGATCATGTGCGGCGCCACCCGCGCCTCCAACAGCAAGGACTGACTACTCGGCACGATGTCCATCAGTTTCTGTCCCGGCCCAATCACGCCGCCCACGGTCTGAAATGCCAAGCCAACCACCTGTCCTGCCGCGGGCGACTTGATCTCGATGCGGCCCAGGTCGTCCCTGGCGGCGCGGAACTTTTCGACATCCACCGACACCTCGCGCCCGACATCGGCGATTTGCGACTCGACCTCCTTGCGGTACTCCTGCTGGCGAGCAATGACGCGTTGACGCAGTTCGGCAATCGAGCGTTGCGAACGCGTGATGTTGCCAATCAGTTCGGCAATCGAAGAGTTGGTCTCCGAGACCATGCGCTCCAGTTCGAGTTGGCGATTGCGCGGAGCGTAGCCTTCCTTGACCAGGCCGCTGGTGTTCTTCAGCTCTTCATTCAGAAGTGCCAAGGTGTTGCGGCGATTGCCAATCATGGCGTTGTAGGCTTGCAGCAAGCCTTCTTGCCCATGGATGCTCTCTTCGATCGACTGCAGGTCTGCACGCAAACTGGCTCGGCGCGACTCGAACAACTGCTCCTGTGTCAGTACCATCTGCCGAATTTGCGGATCAGCCATGCCGTCACGCAGGTCCGCATGCCAAGTGATCTTGCCCAAGCCCCGCTGCTCGGCCGACAGGCGTCCCTCCATCGCGCGCAAGCCCATGTAGCGTTGCCGGGCCGACTCGTAGTTGGCACGGGCAGCGGCTTCATCCAATTTGAGCAGGAGTTGGCCTTCCTTGACCTGTTGGCCCTCCCTCACCAGCACCTCCTTGATGATGCCACCCGAGAGGTGTTGAACGGCCTTGCTCTTGGTGTCGATGGTCACCATGCCCTGGGCCGGCACCCCCTCGTCGAGCGGTGCCAGTCCAGCCCACAGCAGAAACCCGCCAAACCCGAGGCCCAACGCCCACAGCCCGATTCGACCAGCCCGCCCAGCATGTTCCTTGGGCTCAAGCTTGGCCATCACATCGGTGACGTTTGACGGGGTGGGTGCCGCAGGATTGGCAGCGTTAGCTTGAAACAAATTTGAAGTAGCCATGACAGCCTCAGCAGTAAGAATGATTGGGGACGAAACTTAGGCGGCAACGGCCACCGGGTTTGCGGGTGGTGCCGATTTGGACTGTCGACTGGCTGCCTGCAAGGCACCCAGGACAGCATCGCGTGGTCCTTCGGCCTGCACTCGACCATCCTGCAGCAACAACAATCGATCGGCCACGGCCAGCACGCCCGGTCGGTGTGTGATCAGTACCACGGTCTTCCCTTTGGCCTTCATGCTCTGAACGGTCTTGACCAAGGCCGCTTCGCCGGTTTCGTCCAGATTCGCGTTGGGCTCGTCCAGCACAATCAGCGCCGGCTCGCCGTAGATGGCACGGGCCAGGCCGATGCGCTGACGTTGTCCGCCCGAGAGCATGCCGCCAGCCTCACCGATCGGTGTGTCGTAGCCCTTTGGAAAGCGCAGGATCATGTCGTGCAACCCGGCACATTTGGCCGCCTCGATCACGTGCTCGGAATTGATCTCGCCAAACCGCGCAATATTCTCGGCCAGGGTACCTTCGAACAGTTCGATGTCCTGCGGCAGGTAGCCCAGGTGCGGGCCCAACTCCACTCGGTCCCAGCCGTTGATCGGCAAGCCGTCAAGCAGGACCTCGCCGGACACATCCGGCCAGATTCCCATCAACACCCGCGCCAGCGTCGATTTGCCGGAGCCAGACGGGCCGAGTACGACCAACACCGTGCCGACAGACACCGACAAGTTGATGCCCTTAAGGATCGGGCTGGTGCGACCGGGCGCTGTGGCCACCACGTCGTTCAAGACAATCTGGCCCTTGGGGGCAACCCGTGACAGGGCCGCGTCGCGGGCTGGGAAACCAAGCAACAACTTCTCCAGGCGCGCGAAGGCGGCGCCAGCACCGATAAACCCACGCCAGCCGCTAACGATCTGGTCGATCGGCGCCAAGGCGCGTGTCATCAGCACGTTGGAGGCGATCATGCCGCCAGGAGACAGTTGACCATCAATCACCAACAATGCGCCTGCGCCCAGCGCCAACGACTGCTGGCTATAGCGAATGAACTTGCTCCAAGCCATCACGCGCTGAGACAGCGCTTGCGCCGCGGCACCCTGCTCCAGCGATGCCGCGTGACGCTGTGCCCAGCGCTGACGCAGGTTGCCGATCATGCCCATGGACTCAATCACCTCGGCGTTGCGCAGTTTGCTTTGCAGGAAGCTGGTCGCCTCGCTGCTGGCGGCGCCGGCCGCTTCGGAGGGCGCCAGGGTGTGTCGATGTCCAAACCACGCAAGACTGGCCTGAATGATCGCAAAGACGATGCCCAGAACACCCAACCAGGGGTGAAGCAGAAACAACACCAGCATGTAGATCGGCGCCCAGGGTGCGTCGAAAAAGGCAAAGATGCCGTTACCGGTAAGAAACTGACGTACCTGGATCAAGTCGCCAAAAGCGCGCGCTGGCGAGCTTCCAGTCTGGCTCAGGTGGGCCTCGAAACTGGCATTGAAAACCTGCGTGCCAAGGCGCTCGTCCAATCGCACGCCGGCGCGCACCAGGACGCGCGAACGCATCCATTCAGCAAAAGCCATCACGCCAAACAAGACCAACGTGAGTAATGACATCGCCAGCAGGGTCAGTTCACTTTGGCTGATCATCACTCGGTCGTAGACCTGCAGCATGTACAGCGTCGGCGTGAGCATCAACACATTGGCTACCATGCTGAAGAAGCCAACCATCAGAAATTCACGACGAAAGGTCCACAGCGTGGCGGTCAACTCACTGCGTCTAAAAAATGTGGGTGTTTTCATGGATCTGTTTGAGTGTTCGCTCAGGCTGCGCCGGCGGCGGCGGCGGGGACGACCGCCGTGCTCTGGCTGGACTGGTTGGCCTGCGCATTGGCCTTGGCGAGGGCGGCCAGCACTTCGTCTTTGGGTCCGAAGGCGCGGTTCTGGCCTTCGTGCAGGATCAGCATTTTGTCGGCCACCGCCAACACGCTGGTGCGGTGCGTCATGATTACAAAAGTGGTGCCGCGTGACTTGAGCTGCATGATGGCGCTGGCCAATGCCGCATCGCCCGCCTCGTCCAGACTCGAGTTGGGTTCATCGAGGACCACGAAAACCGGGTCGTCATAAATTGCGCGCGCCAAACCGACCCGCTGACGAGCACCGCCGGACAACATAGCTCCTTCTCGGCCGACCGGACTGTCATAGCCCTTGGGCAGGGCCACGATCATCTCGTGCAGCCCCACGGCTCGTGCCGCCGCTTCGACCTTGGCTTTGTCTACCGTTCCGAAACGGGCAATGTTTTCTGCCAGAGTGCCGTCGAACAGTTCAACGCCCTGCGGCAAGTAGCCAACATGGGGGCCGAGCTCGCCTTTGTCCCAACTGTAAACATCCACGCCATCGAGGCGCACTTTGCCGCTGCTGGCTGGCCACAAACCAACGAGCAGACGGGCCAAGGTCGTTTTGCCTGAGGCTGACGGACCGACAACCGCCAGCACTTCGCCGGGTTGCAGTGCAAACGCGACGCCTTTGAGAATCGGTACTTGGGTGGCAGGTGCCACGGCCACTACACCTTCAACCGCAAGACCACCGTGCGGTGGAGGCAGGGCCATGCTCGGTGCGCGCACAGGCAACCCGGTCAACAACTGGTCCAGGCGGCCCCAGGCGTCGCGCACATTGACGACGGATTGCCACTGAGAGACGATCTGCACCAACGGTGCCAGGACGCGCCCCCCCAGCACCGAAGCAATGATCATCATCGCCGGACCGCCATTCAATTCGTTGCGCAGCATTAACCAGGCACCCAGTCCCAACAACATGGAACTGGTGGTGTTCTGGACAAGTTTGGATGCGGCCTGAAACGCGCCCCCAGTCTCGGATGCCTGCGCTTGCAGATTCAGGAACTCGCGCTGCTTCTCCATCCAGCGGCGATGGATATCGCGCAGCATACCCATCGACTCGATTACCTGAGCGTTGCGCAACGAGCCATCGGCATACTGCTGTGCCGCCACGGCGCTGCGGTTAGCAGCCAACAAGGGCGGTTGCGTGCCACGCTGGTTAAGCCAGGCGATGAGCGTCTGAACCAAGGCTGCCGCCACTGCGGACCAACCCAACACCGGGCTCATCGCAAAGATCAGGATCAGGAACACCAAGGAAACGGGTGCTTCGAGGCACGCGATCAAGACCGGCGTATTGAGGAATTCACGAACGGTCCGGAAGTCACTCATGGGCTGCGAAGTGCCGCCCGCAAGGCGCTTCAGGTTGGCCTCGAAAATGGCATTGAAGACGCGTCCGCTCATCTTCTTGTCCAAAGCGACCGAAGCCTCGTGCATCAGTTGACCGCGCGCCCAATCCAAAACTTCCATGACAACAAAGACCGCCAGCACCAGCAAGGTCAGCATCGCCAGCGTCATGTGGCTGCGGCTGTTAACGACCCGGTCGTAGACTTCCAGCATGTAGGCTGATGGCGCCAAGACCAGCAAGCTCGCAACCACACTAAGCCACGCGGCACGTTTGAAATAGGGTTGAAGTTCACCCAGTGCCTGGCGCAACTCGGAAGAGTGTTTTGCGGGATTCATGCGGCCTCCTCGACCATTACGTATTCAGGAATTTCCATTCCCATTGCAAGCACTGACGGACTCGGTGCCTTCTCCTGGGCGCCACTCGGTGCCAAAGCCAACTCAGGCCCATCCGTCTGCCCGGCGGTCGGATCGATCGCCGTCGCGTCAACGAAACTGAAGGTCAACTCAAACGGGCCTTCGCGTCGGCGCGACAACACGATTTCCTGCAACTTCATGTCATGAAACTTGACTTCGTCTTCGGGCTTCAGGGCCAGCTCAAACCGCATGCGCCCATCCAGCGTGTACATCGACAATTGGCCCGCCTTCACGCTCAAGGTGTGCCTATCAAAATAGACCGGGCAGTTCTGATCGAATCGCAGCAAGGGCAACGGCTTTCCTGCCAGGCGAGCCAGATTGAATGGACTGGTTGGATGCTGGTACACCAAGCGACAGGTCCGCGACACCGAATAGATCGCATTGCAAACCATCTGCGAGCCTAAGGCCGGAAACTTGGCGCGCAAGGTCTTGTAAACCATGTGGTGCAGTGCGACACGGTTCCAGCATCGTGTCTGCTGCACGATCGGACTCATCGCATTGCAGACCTGTGCAAACGCTGTTTGCAGGGCCAACAAGCGAGCATGTTGCTCGGGTGTGGCAGTCAGCGGAATGCGGGTCACGGAATTCATATAGGAAGGAATTGTAACTGATTCCTATATGAAATCAAGAAAGAGCCTTGCGTTGATGTCGGATCCCCATAAAAGAAGCCGAGGGCTGATGGCAGACCCCGGCTTGCGGTGCGGCGCCATGGGCGCCTTAGCGCCCATGGCCATGACCTCAATGGGTAGTAGCGGGCGCGTCGGCCTTCTTGATCGTCGCCAGTTCGGCCTTCAGGCTGTTGCCCAGGGCTTGGCGTGCAATGCGTGCCAGACTCAACGAAGCCTCAAGACGACGCATTTCACGATCAGCCATGCGAATGGTGTTGACCATGGCCTTGGCATTGTTGGTAAGGCTGGCGACGGGGTACTCGACGCCGTCGACGGTCAGCGTGGTGGGGGCGTTGGGGGTGGTGGGTGCGTTAGCCATGGGGCCTCCTATTGGGGTTAAAAGTGCCCACGATCGGGCATCTGAAGCAAACTTCGCATTATCCACTACTGCGCATCTAACTCGACCTCAGGGGTGCGATTCAACGTGATGGGTTGTGGCGTTCGCGCACCGCACCACCCGAAGGAGTGCCCCCAATGGAGACCAGCACGGTCAGCGACAGAGAAATCCGGCGTGGACTGCGCAAGCACCCCCGCAGTAGTTTGAATCGCGCCCGACCCGGCCCGCTGACCGTTCGGCAGCCGATTGTGTAAGCAGTTGTGTCCGCTGCGCGTCACGGAGCCACTGCCACAACGAAGAGTGATCTGCCTTGGTCATTGGGCCCGCCGGCACAGGCACAGCACAGACGGGCGCCTTCCATTGACGCGACTCAGTGCTCGCCCGATACTTGGGATCGATAGCTCTCACCACCGGACTTCGGATGAAAGCAGACTTATGTCGCACGTAAAGCGACTACTACTCGGCGTGTGGATGTCCGCACTACTGGCTTGTAGCGGAGGCGCTGCGCCTGACGACGATATGCTCGCGCGGCTGAACCGCACCGCTGCTGGCCAGACCCCGCCCATTGCCAGCAAGTTCCTCATGCCGGCCAGCGGTCTGCAGCGCTCGGCAACGGCGGCTTCCGCCATCACCGCAAGCGCCTTTCTGGACTGGGTGGAACGCAGCTACCCCGATCTCCTGTCCGCACCAACTCAGACGCCCGTCCTGAACGGCTTTGAGCTTCGCTACTCTGCGAAGACGTCCCTCTACCTCGGCGTGCGAACCGACGGCAACATTTATGCCTTGGGTCCGATCACCGCCAACCAGGTTGTCGCGGTTGGCAAACTGACAGACTTCACCTGCCTCGTCAGTCCTGCCAACTGTCCACCGCCCGACCCAGGCGGGACGGCCGTGACGGGTCACCCCCGTTTGTGGCTCACCAGCGCAGACCTGCCACGCCTGCGCAGTTGGGCGACCGACGCCAATCCGCTTTACCGCGATGGGCTCAAGCTGCTCGCCGCACGCGCCAAAGCAGAGATGGACCGGGGCGACGTGGCACGCGATTGCGGCACTCGGGAGTATGAAGAGTTCCCCACTGAATCGTACGCCGAGCTTTTCGCATTCCTGTCGCTGGTCGAAGGCGACGCGGCAGCGCGACGCGACTATGCCCAACGCGCACGCACCCTCTTGATGGCCGCCCTCGATCAGGCCGCACAAGGGCCGGCCAACTCGCGCAGTCACGCCTGTGGCTACCCGCCATTTCGGGATCTGGAGTTCTTCACCACGGACTCCAACCGTGCGCGCTGGCACGGCGAAGCCTTCCCCCTGGTGGTGGACTGGATCTATCCGGTGCTGACTACCCAGGACAAGCACACCATTCGGGCGGTCTTTCTGCGTTGGTCACAGGAAATCGTTGCCAGCGGCTACCACCATCCCGAGCCAGTTGGCCTGGTCAACGATCCATCCTTGCTGACGCAGGACCAGGTACGCTGGTCGGGCAACAACTACTTCACGGCGCACATGCGCAACCTGGGTTTGATGGCCCTCGCGCTGGACCAAAGCGATGATCCCGGCAACCAGCTGCGCGACTATCTCGGCAACGCCACCGGCGCCTGGCTGTATGTGTTCGACCACCTGACCCGGACCGGCAGCCTGGGCGGACTGCTGCCCGAGGGCTTTGAGTACAGCCCACAAACGGCCAGCTACGCGGCACAGCTTCTGCTGGCGCTGCGTACTGCGGGAGTCGACACCTGCGGCACCCATTGCCAAATGAATGCCAACCCGTTCTGGGACGACTTCGTCACCGCCTACTACCAATCCCTGAGCCCGGACACGGTTGCCGACCCGGATTCCGGTGGCGCCTCGTACCTGCCCGCTTCCTACGGTGACGCCCAGAACTACCGCACGCCGGACTTCATCGACGCCTTTGGCGCCATCGGCATTCATGACACCCTGCGCGGCAATGCCGCGCGACTGAACTCGCTTCGCTGGGCACAGCGCCACACCGCACCGGGCGGCGCCAATGCATTCGCGGCGCGGGTCGCCAGCAGTGACAACTTCCGCCACAGCTTGCTGTACTTCATGCTCTACGACCCCGCAGCCGCCACTGCGTCGGACCCGCGCGGCTCGCTGCCCCTGTCACACTTCGCCGCCGGCTTGAACAAGGTCCTGAGCCGAACCAGTTGGGAACCCCAAGCGAGCTGGTTCACCTACACACTGGGCTGGAACTTCATCGACCATCAAACCGCTGACGGCAACAACTTTGAGTGGTACCGCCAAGGAGAGTGGTTGACCAAAGCGCGCAGCGGTTACCCGGACATCGCCGAGGGCATCGGCAGTTCAGAGTTCTACAACACGCTGGCCCTGCAAAACAACCAGCCTGCCAGGGACTCCGGTGAGTGGCAGAGTGACCTGTGGCAACGCGGCTCGCAGTGGAACTACGTCGCCAGCGGCTCACCCAGTTTGCTGGCACGCAGCGACCAGGCTCGGTTCACGTATGCGATGGGCGACGCCACGCGGCTGTACAACTCCACTTCGGAAGGTGCCACGGACATCGTGCACGCCAGCCGATCGATCGTGTGGCTCAAACAGGAGGACGCGGTGGTGGTTTACGACCGCACACAATCCAGCACATTGAATCGGTTCAAGCGTTGGTGGTTGCAACTCGCCAACCCCGCGACCGTCGCGGGCAACCGCGCCACATCAACCACACCCGGGGGACAAACACTGACCGTCACCAGCCTGCTCCCCGGTGGTGCCACGCTCAGCGCCGTCGGCAGTCCGGGCGAGCCGATCGAGAGTCAGGTTGCGCAAGGCGAACCCATGAAGGTGAGGCTCAGCATTGAAGCGGCCGGCAACCCCGCCACGACACGTTTCCTGACCGTACTGCAAGCCACCAGCTCAGGCGTGTCGCCACCACCGGTGAGCGCGGTTGCAAGCAGCTCCCCGAACTGGGCCGGCGCACTTGTTGGCTCCTCCGTTGTGATGTTCCCGGTGGCGGCTGGCCAGGCTTTTGACCGTCTGAGTTACACAGTGGCCTCGGCGGCCAGCGCGCACCTCATCACGGGCCTGCTGCCCAACACGGGCTACTCGGTGATCCGTACGGCCAATGGGGTCGCCATCGAGCTCGGAGGCGGTCAGATGACCGATGCTGGCGGAGTGCTCGAATTGCGGTGAGGTATCAAGGCCACCGAACCGCACGGGCAAGCGCCTGTCAGCTCCAGTAGACTGCGCCCATGTCAGCCAGCAAAAACGACTTCGCCCTGTACTGCTGCGACCTGCTTGCCGCGGCCGGCCCCTGCGTGGCCAAACGTATGTTTGGCGGTTTTGGCATCAGCACCGACGGCCTGACCTTGGCCATCGTGGCCGACCTCGGTGGTGGCGAGAAGCTCTGGCTCAAAGCCGACGAGGACTGCCGCGCGCAGTTCGAGGCGGCCGGTTGCGCGCGCTTCATCTACCAAGCCAAGGGCAAGCCCATGGGCATGAACTACTACAGCGCACCCGAAGAAGCGATGGAGTCGCCAGCCCTGATGGCCCCCTGGGCGCGGTTGTCACTGGCGTGTGCGCTCAAGGCTCGTGCCGCCAAGATCAAACCACCCGCCCGGTCCAAACCGGCTGCTGCCAAGCCGCCCGGCAAGGCTGTCAGATCGGCCAAACCACCCCGTGGTCGTTGAGGATGGCGTCCAGCGGCACGTCATGCGGCTCGGGCTCGAAATCGGGCAAGAACCCGGGGGCAAAGCCCAGGCCAACCGTGAAGGGGTGGTGCGCCAAGGTAGCCAGCATGCGGTCATAAAACCCGCCGCCATAGCCCAGCCGAAAGCCGCCCGCCGCGTAGCCCACGCAGGGCGCAAACAGCAGCGTCGGGACGATCACCTCGGTGTCCTTCGGCTTGGGGATACCGTAGGCATCCTCTTCCATCGGACAGCCTGGGTACCAGGCGTGAAAGGTCATGGTCTTGTGCACCTTGTCGACCACCGGCAAACCAATGCGGCGCGGCTGGGGTTGGTCGAGCAGCTCGCCGTCTTCCTTCCAGCGGTGCAAGGCCGGCAGCGGGTCAAACTCGCCCTTGATCGGCCAGTAGGCGCCAATCACGGTATCGGGTCGGCCCACCAGCCAGATGCGCATGACCCGTTGCAATAGATCGGCGCGCTGTAGTCGATCCGGCAGGTTCAAACGTTGCTCGATCAGTGCCTTGCGAAGGGCTTTCTTGTCCGAGCCCTGGGGCTCGATTGAATTATTCATAATCCCCACATGCAGTTTCCATTCATTTTGACATCGTTCGCCTTGCTGGGCGCAATGAGTTTGTCGTGGGCGCCATCAGTCCAGGCGCAGGCCAGCACTAACGCCAGGGCCAGCGCGGACGAGACGATCCTGGAAATGCACCGCGCCTACAAGCGCTCGGACAGCAAGCGTATGGGCGCCTTGTTGCCCCAGCTAAAGGGGCATCCGCTGGAACCCTGGGCTGCCTATTGGGAACTGGCGGCGCGTCTGGATGGCGCCCCAGCCAACGAGATCCAGGACTTCCTGGCCCGCTACGCCGGCAGCTACCAAGAAGACCGCCTGCGCGCTGACTGGCTGTCGCTGCTGGGCAAGCGGCGTGAGTGGCCCACCTTCAACGTGGAGTACCCCAAGTACCGCATGAACGACGACCGCAGCCTGCGCTGTTATGCACTGCTCAATGAGTTCAGTGCGACCGGCGCGGACGTGGCGCAGCAGATCGAGGCCGGATGGCTGGCACAGAAGGACGCCGACGACGGCTGCGCGCACGCCGCCGAGCAGCAACTTCAGGCCGGCAAGCTCAAGCCCCATAGCGTGTGGCTGCGCGCCCGCCTGGGTCTCGAAAACGACCGCCTCAAAGTGGCGGCACAGGCGGTGGCCCTGCTTGGCAAAGACCGTTCCGAGGGCCTGAACGCTATCTACAGCGCCCCGGCCAAATACCTCACCACCAAATTCACCGCGCTGCGTCCTCCCACCAAGGAAATGGTCACACTGGCGCTGATACGGCTGGCGATGGTGGACGCCGCCGCTGCCGCCAAGGAAGTCGGCAAGCTGCGCTGGAAGACCCAGCTCACCGCCGAGGAGCGCAGTTGGGTCTGGGGCGTGATCGGCAAGCGTGCGGCGCAGCGCCTGTCCAGTGATGCGCTGGACTACTTCGAGCACGCCGACAACAAACACCTGCATGACGATCACCTGGCCTGGAAGGCCCGCGCCGCATTGCGCGCCGGGCAATGGCGCGCAGTGCAAGACGCCGTTGCCGCCATGAGCGAGGACCAACGCAAAGACCCAACTTGGGTTTACTGGAGCGCACGGGCAACGACCAAGCTGGCCAACACCGAAGCCGCCCGCGCCCACGCCACTACGCTGTTGCAGAGCATCGCCGGCAACAAGGGCTTCTACGAACAGCTCGCCCTGGAAGAGCTGGGCCAACGCATCACGTCGGCACCTAAACCTCCTGCCCTGACGCCCGAAGAAAAGGAAGCCGCCCGACTTAACCCCGGCCTCAACCGTGGCCTGTATGCGATCGTGATCGGCCTGCGCAGCGAAGGCACACGCGAATGGAACTACAGCACCAACCTGCACGTGCGCGGCGGCATGAACGACCGCGAACTGCTGGCCGCCGCCGACTTTGCCTGCCAGCGCGAGGTGTGGGACCGCTGCATCAACACCAGCGAGCGCACGCGTTCGGTGATTGATTCAGAGCAGCGTTTTCCGATGCCGTTTCGCGACGCGGTGTTCAAACGCGCGGCTCAAATCGGCCTGGACCCGGCCTACGTGTATGGGCTAATCCGTCAGGAGAGCCGCTTCATCATGGACGCGCGCTCGGGCGTCGGTGCCTCGGGGCTGATGCAGGTGATGCCACCCACGGCCCGCTGGACCGCCAAGAAGATTGGCCTGGTCAACTTCAAACCCGAACAGATCAACGACCGCGACACCAACATCGCCATTGGCACCGGCTACCTCAAGCTGGTGCTCGACGACTTTGCGGGCTCAATGCCCTTGGCCGCTGCCGCCTACAACGCCGGCCCCGGCCGACCCCGTAGCTGGCGCGGCCAAAGCGGTGACCCGGTGCTGGAAGCCGCCATCTGGGCCGAGAACGTTCCCTTCACCGAGACCCGCGACTACGTGAAAAAGGTACTGTCCAACACCACCAACTACGCGGCGCTGATGACCGGGCAGCCGCAGTCGCTCACGGCACGGCTGGGCTCGATCGGCCCGCGCGAGGCGGGCGCCGCGCAAGTCAACGAGGAGTTGCCGTGAGCCGGGTTCTGCTGTTGGGTGGCACCGGTTTTGTCGGCAGCCACCTGTGCGAGAAGCTCACCCGCCAGGGCTGGCAGGTCACCGTGGCCACACGCCGGGCCGCCAATGCCAGCCGCATCCAGATGTTGCCCGGCTTGCAGGTGGCGGTGGCCGATGTGCATGACCCGGCCGCGCTGGAACGCTTGCTGGCCGGGCACGACGCGGTGGTCAATCTGATCGCCATCCTGCACGGCGATGAGGCCAGCTTTGCCAAGGCCCATGTCGCGTTGCCGCAGGCCCTGGCCCGTGCCTGTGTGGCCAGCGGCGTCAGGCGCCTGGTTCACATCAGCGCGCTGGGTGTCGATGATCGCCAGCCCGAAGCCGCCCCCTCGCTGTACTTGCGCAGCAAAGCCCGGGGTGAGGCCGTACTCAAGGACGCGGCACAGGCCTCCGCCTTGGCGCTGTCGGTGCTGCGCCCGAGCGTCATTTTTGGCGACGGTGACCAGTTCCTGAATCTGTTTGCGCGGCTGCAACGCGTGTTTCCGTTCATGCCGCTGGCAGGAGCCCAAGCGCGGTTTCAACCGGTGTGGGTGGAGGACGTGGCCGGCGCGGTACTGAGCTGCCTGAACGAGCCCGCCACCATCGGCCTGACCTACAACGCCGTCGGCCCGGACATCCTCACGCTCAAACAACTGGTGCAACTGGCCGCGCAGGCCGCCGGGGTCAACGCCGGGCGTGGTCGCCCGGTGCTGGCCTTGCCCAACGCGCTGGGCCGCCTGCAGGCCTGGCTGATGGAATGGGCGCCCGGCGAGCCCCTGATGAGCCGCGACAACCTGGACTCGATGAAGGTCGACAACGTGGCCCATGACGGACTTCCCGGCCTGACGGATCTGGGTCTGGCCCCTGCATCGGTGTGGGCCGTCGCCCCGACCTACCTCGGCCGCAGCCACCACCACGGCACGCTGCAGCAACTGCGCCAGGTGGCGCGTCGATAGTCCTTCCAACCGCGGAGGACAGCGCTGGCGGTCTGTCCCGCAACGTATCAGGAGATCCCCATGCTCACGCTTTATGTCGGCAACAAGAACTACTCGTCCTGGTCGATGCGGCCCTGGGTGCTGCTCAAGCAGGGCAACATCCGCTTCGAGGAAGTCAAAGTGCGTTTTGACTCCTTCGACCCAGGCTCGCAGTTCAAGGCCACGGTCAACGCCGTCACGCCTACCGGCAAAGTGCCGGTGCTGGTGGACGAGGGCCTGGCTGTGTGGGACACCCTGGCCATTGCCGAGTACGTGGCCGAGCAGTACCCCCAAGCCAAGCTCTGGCCGGCCGACCGCGCGGCACGCGCCCGGGCGCGCAGCCTGTGTGCCGAGATGCACAGCGGCTTTGGTGCGCTGCGCAGCCACTGCCCCATGAACATCGAGGCCAGCCTGCCCGACATCGGTGCGCTGATCTGGCGCGACCAGGCCGGTGTGCGCGCCGATGTGGCCCGCATCCTGGCGATGTGGAGCGCCCTGCTGGCCGAACACGGCGGCCCGATGCTGTTTGGCGCTTTCTCGGTGGTAGACGCCTACTACGCTCCGGTGGCCATGCGCCTGCGCAGCTACGCGCTGCCAGTGCCGCCCGAAGTCACCGCCTACATCGAGCGACTGCGCGCTCTGCCCGGGGTCAAGGCATGGATCGACGAGGCCCTGGCGGAACAGGACTTTCTGGACTTTGAAGAGCCCTACCGGCTCAAGCGCTAAACCATAGCGGTCGCGCACAGCCAGCCTGGCTGTAGCCATTCAGTACACTGAGGGCGATGGAAATCTACATGGTTGGCGGTGCGGTGCGCGATGCCCTGTTGGGCTTGCCGGTAAAGGACCGCGACTGGGTGGTGGTGGGCGCCACGCCCGAGACCCTGGTGGCGCAGGGCTTCTTGCCGGTGGGCCGCGATTTTCCGGTGTTCCTGCACCCGCACACCAAGGAAGAGTACGCCCTGGCGCGCACCGAGCGCAAGACGGCGCGTGGCTACCACGGCTTTGCCATCCACGCCGCACCGGAGGTGACGCTGGAGCAAGACCTCGCGCGGCGCGACCTCACTATCAATTCAATAGCTATACATGCCAACCTGACGGACCTGGAAGGCACATTTGACCTGCAAAGCGCGGAGTTTGTTGACCCCTACAACGGGCGCCGCGACCTGACCGCCAAGGTGCTGCGCCATGTGACGCAGGCGTTTCGCGAAGACCCGGTGCGTATCCTGCGCGTGGCGCGGTTGGCGGCACGGTTTGCAGACTTCACAGTAGCGCCCGAGACCATGGCTTTGATGCGCGACATGGTGCACGATGGCGAGGTGGACCACCTTGTCAGCGAGCGGGTCTGGCAAGAGCTGGCCAAAGGTCTGATGGAACAGCGCCCCTCGCGCATGTTTGAGGTCTTGCGTGCCTGCGGCGCGCTGGCGCGTATCCTGCCAGAGGTCGATAAGCTGTGGGGCGTGCCGCAACGCGCGGAGTACCACCCGGAGGTGGATACCGGCGTGCACCTGATGCTGGTGCTGGACATGAGTGCGAGCCTGCACACGTCACTGGCGGTGCGCACCGCCTGCCTGTTTCACGACCTGGGCAAGGGCACCACGCCAGCACATGTCTTGCCCAAACACCTGGGACACGAGGAGCGCAGTGCACGGCTGCTCAAGGGAGTGTGCGAGCGCCTGCGCGTGCCCAGCAGTTGCCGCGAATTGGCTGATGTGGTGGCACGCGAACACGGCAACATCCATCGCAGCATTGACCTGAGCCCGGTCGCCACGCTGCGCCTGCTTGAACGTTGCGACGCGCTGCGCCAGCCGGCGCGTTTCGAAGAGGTGATGCTGGCCTGCGAATGCGACGCGCGCGGCCGACTCGGCCTGCACGTCCAGGCCTATCCGCAACGGCCCCGCCTGCTGAGCGCCCTGGCGGCTGCCCGTGCGGTGGTCACGCATGCAATTGCCGACCAGGCGCTGGCCCGTGGCGGGACCGGACCGCAGATCGGCAAGCTGATTCACGCCGCACGTGTGCAGGCGATCAGGGCTGCTCAGCCCGGCGCGGCGCAGCCGCCCTGAGGCGGGCTTGTTATGCTTGTCGGCATGGCTCATCTGCTGATTGTTGAAGACGACGAACTGCTGCGCGACGCGCTGTGCGCCCAGCTCAAACTGGCTGGCCACACGGCGACGCCAGCCGCCGATGGCGCGCAGGCACAAGCACTGCTGGAAGGCACCCGTTGTGATGGGGTGATTCTGGACCTGGGTCTGCCCAAGGTGCACGGCCTGGACGTGTTGCGCTGGATTCGCCAGCGCTTGGCCGCGCTGCCGGTACTCATCCTCACCGCGCGCGACGGCGTGGACGACCGGGTGCAAGGGCTCCAACGCCGGCGCCGATGACTACCTGACCAAACCCTTCAACATGGCCGAACTGCAAGCGCGCCTGCAAAGCATGCTGCGCCGCTCGCGCCTGCCGGCCTTTGGCGGCACGCTGGAGCTGCCCACCAACAGCCTGGGCCGGCTGCGGCTGGACGCCAAGCTGCCGCTGGCCTGGCTGGGTGAAGAGCCGCTGGAGCTGACCCAGCGCGAGTGGATGCTGCTCAGTTTGTTGGTAGCCAATGCCGGTCAGGTGGTCAGCCGCGAAGACGTGTTGTCAGCCTGGCAAGGCGAGCCGGGCGAGTCCACGGCGGCGGGGTCAAACGCGCTGGAGGTCTACATCCACCGCCTGCGCCGCAAGCTGGCCGACACCGATCTGAATATCCGCAACGTACGCGGTCTGGGCTACATGCTGGAGCCCGTCGCGCCATGAGCGCCGGGGGGCAAAAGTGAACTCGGCGCCGGGCCACGGCCTATCCCTCAAACGCCAGTTGCTGCTGTGGCTGCTGGTGCCGCAACTGGTGTTGTGGCTGGTGGGTGGCATGCTGGCTTACCGCATTGCACTGAGTTACGCCGAGAAAGGCATCGACCAGTCGCTGACCCAATCGGTACGCTCGTTGGCGCGCCAGGTCAAGCCGTATGGCTCAGGCCTGGTAGTGGACTTTCCGCGCGCCGCGCAAGACATCATTGAGCAGGACCCGACCGACCGCGTCAGCTACATGGTGTCCTCACTTCCGGGTGGCTTTCTGCTGGGCAATGGCAAACTGCCCGCTCCACCGCCCGGCATGATCCCGGTCACCGGCGAGCCGCTGCTCTACAACGTGGCCGTTGAGGGCAAACCGATGCGCGTTGCCCTGCTTGAAGTCGACTATGGCGAGGCCAATGCACCGCAGCGCATGCGCGTGCAAGTGGCCAAGAGTCTGGCGGTGCAGCGGCGCATTACGGCCGAGCTGGTGGCCGACATGCTGGTGCCCTTGTTGCTGCTCGGCGCCGTGCTGGGGGTGCTGGTCTACGGCGGCATCTCGCGGGGTTTAAGCCCGCTCAAGAGGCTGCAGGCGCAGTTGGGCGATCGGCGCGATCAAAGCCTGACCGCCCTGCACCCGATTGAGATGACCCAGGCGCCGCAAGAGGTGCACTCGCTGGCCGGCGCCGTCAACCAGTTGCTGGCCGCCGTGCGGCGCAGCCTGAGCCAGGAGAAGCGCTTCTTGAATGACGCCGCGCACCAGCTGCGCACGCCTCTGGCGGGACTGATCAGCCAGACCGAGCTGGCTCAGCGGGAGACCGACCCGAGGGCGATGCAGGAGCGGCTGACCAAGGTGCTGGCCGGCGCACAACGCAGCGCCCACCTGGTGCACCAGTTGTTGTCGCTGGCGCGCAATGAAGCCGACGTGAATCTGCAGCCCGTTGACGTGGCTGCTCTGGCGCGCGAAGTTGCGCGCGAATGGACACCACGCGCGCTGGCGGCCGGGATCGATCTGGGATACGAAGGCGAAGATCACCTGATGCTGGCGGGCGAGACGCTGCTGCTGCGCGAAGCCCTGAGCAACCTGATCGACAACGCGGTCAAGTACGCTGGCAGTGGCAGCACGGTGACACTGCGGGTCACCCTGGAGCCGCAACACGCGGTGCTGGAGGTGGAGGACAACGGCCCCGGCCTGGCCAGCGACGATCTGGCTCATGTGTTCGAGCGCTTCTGGCGCGCCAGCGACCTGCCTGGCGGCTGCGGCCTGGGGCTAGCCATCGTTGCCGAGATCGCGCACCGCCATGGTGGCCAGGCCAGCGCAACACTGCTGCAGCCGCATGGGCTGCGGGTACGGATCGAATTGCCACGCGCGGGCTGAACCTGGTCAGCATGAGAAGTGATCCCCGATCGTGAATTAATGCACGCCCCGCGCGCGCTGCTAACCGATACCATCGCGTTGATCTGTCACACCCAAGGGAAGCACCATGCAAGTACTGTCAATCGGGTCTCGCGGCGCCGAGGTCATGTTTCTGCAACGCCTGCTCAACAAGCACGGCGCCAACCCCTATGTCACCGAGGACGGCGCATTCGGGCCACGCACCCAGAGTGCCCTGATCGCGTACCAGCGCGCACACCGCGTCACGGCCCCGCCGCTGGGTGTGGCCGGCCCCGCTACGTGGCAGAGCTTTGGCCGGCTCACAGAACGGCGCCACCGCGTCACCCCTGGCGCCCAGCCAACCGGCATGTCTTGCTGGTCAGCGGCAGCCACCATCATGCTGGGCAATCAGTCGGTCGGCCCTGGGCACGCGACGCTACAGCCCGGTGGCGGCCTGCGCGTGGACCTGCCCAACGTCGAGACCTTCATCCGTGGGCTGGGTTGGCGTTTGATCAACAACCAAAGCGCCCCACCTGCCATGCAGCTGATCTTGGCCATCACCCAGGCACCGGCGTGGGTGGCCTTCCAAGGCACTCATTTCGCGCACGCCGTGGTTTTCAGTGGCGTGCTCAGCGATGGCGCGCCAGATGGCACCGGCACTGTGTTTCTGGTGCAGGACCCGTGGCCACCCGGCGGCGGCACGGGCACCGCGTACGGCACAACCTACCTGGGCCAAACGGTGTTCCTGCGTTCCGTGCAACCCGCCCAGGCAGCGATGATCGCCTACGTCGCGCAGCGATAGTCCCATGACTGTGCTCACCGCCATGCGCCCTGAGGTGTTCGCCGCGTACCTCGACGCCGCCGTTGCCGCCTACGCGCAAGACAACATCGATGCGGGTCGCTGGCCGGTCGAGGGCGCACGTGAACGTTCACGCGCCGACTTCGAGGACTCCCTGCCGCAAGGGCTTGCCACACCGGACAACTACCTGTTCGAGATACAAGACGGCGAGGGCGGCGTAACGGTGGGTTACCTGTGGTTTGCGGTGGTGGTCAAGCATGGCCTGCGCAGCGCCTTTGTTTACGACCTGGAAGTCAAGTCCGAGTACCGCCGCCAGGGCCACGCCAAGCGTGCCTTCGAGGCGCTCGAGGCCCGCGTGACAACGCTGGGGCTGACCAGCATCGGCCTGCACGTGTTTGGCCACAACCCTGGCGCGCAGTCCCTGTACAGCCAACTGGGCTACACGGTGACCGGCATCAATATGATCAAGCAGATCGATAAAACGGGTTGATCAACGTTGGTGCCCAAAACGCACGTCGATCTTGGGGTGCCGCGCAACCAATTTCTTCATACTGATCAGGTTCTTCAGGTTGCGCTCGTTGTCGCGCGTATAGTCACCTGGCTCGACCGTGTGCTCCCAGCCCCAGCGCGTGTGGCAAGCGTCGCCCGTCAGCAGCACCGGCCCCTGCGGGGTACGCACCAGGTAGGCGGCGCTGCCGGCGGTGTGGCCCGGAACACTGATCGCAAAAACGGAGCCGTCTTCAAAGACATCGACGACGCCTTCGAACTGCTGCGCCGGATCCGGCTGAAAACGCCACTCCTGCAAGCGCTGTTTGCCCTGTAGCAACTGGTTGGTCGACCCGTGCACAAACAGGTTGATCAGGTTCTTCTCAGTCGATTCGGACTTACCGATGTACAGCGGTACATCGTTGGGAATGTCGGGCATACCGGAGATGTGGTCGATGTGCAAATGGGTGAAGAAAACGCCTGACAACTTGCCCGGCAACGCCGCCAGAATGTCGGCGGTGCTCTTCTGAATTTTCATCTTCTCGATCGGCATACCCTGGCGCAGCAGCCAGCTCAAGCCCTCTTTGCCGGGGTCCGCGATCAGCTTGGCCGACACCCCGGTGTCGACCAGAAAACTGCCACGTTGCGGATGCTGCAGCACATGGGCGTACACCTGGATCGGTTCCTCCCGGTCCTTCAGTCCGGCCTTGATGGCGGCCGGGCTCTTGAGGTTGACCAGCCCCGCCAGCGGCACCGCCCAATCCGCACTGTTGATGGTCTCAAGTTGAACTGGGCCCGGTTGGTCCAGCACGCGCTCCATGTCCGCGCTGCTGGTCGGTTTGCCCTGCACCGCCTGCGCTACCGGATGTGAACTCATGCCACAGCCCTGCACCAGCAGGGTGATGGCGACAGCAAGTACGATCAGGGGCTTGTGCAAGATGGTCATGAGGCGCGACTCGGTTGAACGCGCATCATATTCGCTGATCGGCCCCCCATGCTCATGGTGACCAACTCGAAGACTCCGGCAATGCTGGAGGGTATGCGCGCGGCGTCCGCCATCGTCAGCGGCGTGCTGGAAATGATCGGCGCACACGTCCAACCCGGCGTCAGCACTGCCCACCTGGACAAACTGTGCCACGACTACATCGTGGACCACGGCGGCGTGCCCTCGTGCGTGGGCTACCACGGCTACCAGCATGCGACCTGCATTTCGGTCAACCACGTGGTGTGCCATGGCGTGCCTGGGGACAAACGCCTAAAGGACGGCGACAGCCTGAATATTGACGTGGTGGCGGCCTATGAGGGCATGCATGGGGACAGCAGCGCCATGTACTTCGCCGGCACCCCGTCGATTGCCGCCCGACGCCTGGCCAGCGTCACGCAGGAGAGCCTGTACCTCGGCATTCTGGAGATCAAGCCCGGCGCCACGCTGGGCGATGTCGGCGCGGCCATCCAGGCGCACGCGCAGAAGCACGGCTACAGCGTGGTGCTGGACTTCTGCGGCCACGGCATTGGCGCAGCCATGCACGAAGAGCCCGAAGTGCGCCACGTCGGGCGGCGCGGCCTGGGCGTGCGACTGATGCCGGGCATGACCTTCACCATCGAGCCCATGCTCAACGCCGGCGGCTCCGACGTGCGCGTGCTGGCCGACAAATGGACCGTGGTCACCAAGGACCGCTCGCTGTCCGCCCAGTGGGAACACACCGTGCTGGTGACCAACACGGGGTTTGAGATCCTGACGTTTCGACCGAATGAGACCGAAACCTGGAGCCGGTTCGCCGCAGCACGGGTCACCGCTGCGCCATGAGCGTGCGCCCTGAATCGCTCAAGCGTTTCCTCGTGACGGCCAAACAAGCCACCTATGCTGCCACGGGCGGTGGCGCTGCCGTGGCACCGCTGCTGCCGGACTCGAAGCAACTCGAGTTCGCCGAGGGAGATCTGCTGTATCGCGACATCTACGTTGGCACGAATCGCTTTGTCGGCCTTGAGACGGTGTACCTGGCCGGGCGCGCAATTTGGGCCATGAGCTACGCCGGCGGCCTGTCCGCGGACGTTCCGACGACAGACGTCGGCACGGTCTACGCCTTTCTGCGGCAGGCGCTGCGCGCCTTGCCCAGTGAACAGCCTTTGCGTGGGCCGCCGCTGTTCGAACAGGGCACCATGCGCTACACCTGCCAGCGCATTGGATCCATCAGCGGTTTTAGCGGGATCGAAGCCGTGAGCGCAGGTGACTCCAGCCTCTACCAGCTCCATTTCGCTGGCGGATTAATCACGTGACCGGGTAGCTTGCGCCTGCGCTCGAAGCGCCTTGACACTCCAAGCATCATGCCCGTCGCCCTCTTTCACTTCGGGCCTGGCGCACTGTTGCATGCCACGGCACCGCGTCACGCCAGCTTTCTGGCGTCTTGCGCGGCCAATGGGCTGATCGCATCACCTTGTTGGGCCTGCGGCATTCGCTTTGCATCGGGCCGGCGCACCCACGGCCGGCAAGCGGCGTGAGAAATGACAGTTGGCGTGGCGCTGAAACTTGTCCTTGTCGAAGATCGATCGGACAATGCGCGCGCCCTGCGCAGGCTTAGCAAGAAAAGGCTGCCCGCACTTGGCCTATGGCACCGATCCACTTTTGCTACAGGCCCTTGTATCCAGCCTCTCGCTGATGGCGCAGTGCCAGTATCAGGATGCGGTCGATGTGGGGCAAAAACCGGTAGAGCGCCAGATAGCCGGTTCGTCCACGCGAAATCACCAGCTCGCGCTGGCCAAAGTGGACTTTGCGGCCAATTTCGGGATGCTGCACCAAAATCTCCAGCGCCTCAATGATCAGAGCAGCGGTGTCCTGTGCAGCCTGCGGGTCGGTTTCCAGCAAGAAATCAACCAGCCGTTCCAGGTCTCGCAGTGCTTGCGCGGCATAGACCAACTCAATCATGGGCCGGGTTCATGGGCTTGGCGGCATCCAGGGGCCGCGCCTTCGGTCTGCCCGGCTTGCCACCTTTCACACGGGCCACGACATACGCTTTGACATCCGCTGCGCTGAAGACAGCGTTGGTACGCATGACGTCCTGATAAGACGCCTCACCATCGGCATAAAACTGGTGCCGTGCCAGCGCGTCTTCCATGGCCGCTTGCAGGGTGTCCACCATCACTGCATGGGCTGTCTTGCCCTCAAACGCAGCGACTTTGGCAATGGTGATCTTCAATGCGTCGGGCAGCTTGAGCGAAGTTGTTGCGGGCACGGTGCTCTCCAAGGGGTGTCACGATAGTAACACCGCGAATGGTCGAGAGCAACAGGTGTCGAGACAGTGCGCATGATCTGCGGCCGTCAACGGCCGATTGTTATGACGAGGGCTTCGGGCGACGCGTCGACACTGGCTCAGATCTCGGCCGTACGGCAAGTCGAGCTGACGCGTGAATACAAGATCTGACGGCCGTAGACGCCGAATTGATCCTCTCGCGCACAGCGCTGCACCATGACGGCCCGGCCCTGCTGAGTGATCGTTGTGATGATGTCGTACTTGGCGCTTGCCTGCGAGCTGTCGGCATTCAGGCTGATGGTCAGCTTGTCCAGCTTGGGGCTGGCGCGCCCCTTGTTCGCCTCCAGGGCGCGCGCAGCATCACGCTGCAGGGCGCAGAGTTCGCTTCGTCCACCCGAGACCACCAAAGGCGGGGCGCTGCTCTGGTCCGTCGCCGTGAAGCTCAGGTCTGGCGCCGCGAGCGCGCATTGAGCCTGGTGGTCGGAACGGACCACCAGCGCGGCCGCATGCTGAATGACCTTGGTCACAGCGCTTTGCGTCAACTTGCCGTCGCCCACTTGGGCCGCGGCGGGCAGGTTGGTCCGGCGCGGCTCACCAAGCTTGCCGGCGCGTGCGCAGGGCATGTCCGAGAAGACCATTTCTCCTCTGCCGTCCTTGCATTTGTACAGTTGGGCTGCGGCATGGGACGACAGCGCGGCCAGCAGACCGGCCACGGCAAAGTGAACAAACAAGCGCATGTCGACCGCTCCAGCAGGGTTGAAGAAGTATCAGGGTTCACGGCGATCACCGTCTCCACCTCACACCGGGTACCCGTATTCTTGCCAACCATTCTAGCGGCGCGATGCCAAGGGTGACACCAATTGATCACACCCATTGGAAGCCGACCATGGCACATGCATTCATGCCAGACGCACGCCGCTGCCACCGTCAAACCAGCTCACATGCTCGGCCGCCACCTCCAGCCCCACTTCATCACCGGGGCGAGCGATGGTCTGTGGCGAGGTGCGCACCGTCACGTTGCCGGCGGCAGTCTTGACCACCACGTAGGTGTCGGCGCCGGTGGGTTCGACCACCTGCACTTGACCGCGCCAAGCGGACTGCCCCACCAGGGCGATGTGTTCAGGGCGCAAGCCCAGCAGGGAGCCCGCCGCAGGCGAGGGGCAAGACAGCGGCAACACGCCTCCTTCAATGGCAAACGTGGCCATGTCAACCGTGGCATGGGAACATCCAGCTATCAAATTCATAGTGGGCGAACCAATGAAGGTGGCCACATAGGTGTTGGCCGGGCGGCGGTAGATTTCATCCGGCGTGCCGAGCTGCTGCAGCACGCCGTCCTTCATCACCGCGATGCGGCTGCCCAGCGTCATGGCCTCGATCTGGTCGTGCGTGACGTAGACGCTGGTGATGCCACTCAAGTTGTGCAGGCGCTTGATTTCGGCACGCATCTCGACGCGCAGCTTGGCGTCCAGGTTGCTCAAGGGCTCGTCAAACAAGAACAGTTGCGGCTGGCGCGCCAGCGCGCGGCCCATCGCCACGCGCTGGCGCTGGCCACCCGAGAGCTGGGCCGGGCGGCGGTCCAGCAGGTGCTCGATCTGCAGCATCTTGGCCACACGCGCCACGGCGGCGTCACGTTCGGCCTTGGGCACCTTGCGCATCTCCAGTGCGAAGCCGATGTTGTCGGCCACGCTCATGGTCGGGTACAGGGCGTAGCTCTGGAACACCATGGCAATGTCGCGCTGCGCCGGCGGCACGCCGACCACGTTGCGCCCGGCGATGGTGATCTCACCCTCGCTGGGTTCCTCCAGCCCGGCGATGATGTTGAGCAGGGTGGACTTGCCGCATCCCGAGGGGCCAACGAGGATCAGAAACTCCCCTGGCGCGACGTCGATGTCGATGCGCTTGAGCACCTCGACGGCCTTGTCGACCTTGCCAAAAACTTTGCGGATACCGGAGATGTGAAGAGATGCGGCCATGATGATGCGTGAAACGTGCGATTAGCGGGGCGTGATTGGGATGTTTTGGGCGGGTAGCTGAGGGCAATGCATCAACAGCGCTTCGTCATTGCGAGGAGCGAAGCGACGCGGCAATCCATCCTGGATCGCCGCGGCCTGTGGCCTCGCGATGACGGGAAGATGAAGGTCGGCAAGTTCTGCTTCATTAGCCCTTGACCGCACCGGCCGTCAGCCCTTTGACGAAGTACTGGCCAGCCAGCACGTAGACCAGCATGGTGGGCAGGCCGGCGATGACGGCGGCGGCCATGTCCACGTTGTAGCTCTTGACGCTGCTCGACGTATTGACCATGTTGTTCAGGCCCACGGTGATGGGTTTGCTGTCGGCGCCGCTAAAGGCCACGCCGAACAGAAAGTCGTTCCAGATGTTGGTGAACTGCCAGATCAGCGTCACCATCACGATCGGGGTGGACATCGGCACCACGATGCGAAAGAAGATACGCCAAAAGCCCGCGCCATCAATGCGCGCAGCATTGACCAGTTCTTTGGGAATGGAGGCGTAGTAGTTGCGGAAGAATAGCGTGGTGCCGGCCAGGCCAGCCAGGCAGTGCACCAGGATCAAACCACCGATGGAGCTCGATACGCCCAGCCAGCCCAGCACCTGGCTCATGGGCAGCAGCACCACCTGAAACGGCATGAACACGCCAAACAGCATGAGGCCAAACATCACCTCGCTGCCGCGAAACTTCCACAGGCTCAGCACATAGCCGTTCATGGCGCCCCACAAGGTGGAGACCAGCACGGCAGGAACCACCATGATCACCGAGTTCCAGAAGAAAGGCTTGAGGCCGCGGCAGTCGGTACCGGTGCAGGCGCTGGACCAGGCCAGCGACCAGGCCTCGAAGTTCAGCGAATGCGGCAGGCTGAGCAGGTTGCCGGAGCGGATCTGCTCAGCGTCTTTGAAGCTGGTGACCAGCATCACGTACATGGGCGCCAGGAAGAAAAAGGCGGCCAGCAGCAACACGGCATAAACCAGGCTGCGGGATAGAAATTGGGTAGTCATCAATGTCCTTGTGGGAAAGACCGCAGCTACGCGCAGCGAGCCAGCTCTGTCCTCAACTAGATAGTGGGGTTTAGCGGTCATGCGGCTTGGCACGCAGTTCGCTGTACAAGTAGGGCACCACGATGGCGGCCACGCTGGCCAGCATCATGGTGGCGCTGGCGGCGCCCAGGCCGATCTGGCCACGCGTGAAACTCATCACGTACATGAAGGTGGCCGGCACATCGGTGGCGTAGCCGGGGCCGCCGCCAGTGAGCGCCATCACCAGGTCAAAGCCTTTGATGGACAGGTGCGACAACACCATGATGGTGGAGAACACCACTGGGCGCAGAATCGGCAGGATGATGCGCCAGTAGATGCGCGGCAGCGAGGCGCCGTCCATTTGCGCGGCCTTGATGATGCTGTCATCGATGCCGCGCAAGCCCGCCAGGAACAAGGCCATGGCAAAGCCGGCCGACTGCCAGATGCCGGCGATGATGACGCAGTAGATGGCGGTGTCGCTCTGCACCAGCCAGTCGAACTGAAAACTGCTCCAGCCCAGGTCGTGCATCAACTTCTCCAGCCCCAGGCTGGGGTTGAGCAGCCACTTCCAGGCAGTGCCAGTGACGATGAAGGACAGCGCCATTGGGTACAGGTAGATGGTGCGCAGCGCGCCTTCCAGCGCGCACCTTCTGGTCGAGAAAGATCGCCAGCGCCATGCCGATCAGCATCGCGCCACCGACGTAAAACAGGCTGAACAAGCCCAGGTTCTTGAGCGCCACCCACCAGCGCTCGGACTCCCACAGCCGGGCGTACTGTGCCAGGCCCACAAACTCGCTGTAGTTGGGCAGCATGCGTGAGCCGGTGACCGAGAGCACGCCGTTCCAGACCATGAAGCCGTAGATGAAAGCCATGCCCATCACAAAGCCAGGCGCGAAGACCAGCTTGGGCAGGGCGGTTTCGAAGTTCAGTTTCATAGGGCTTGTTTTGCTCGGGCGGCAGCCACCAAGGCCAGTTTGGCCAGGGTGTGCTGAGGCGTGATCGTGTCGTTGTTCCAAAATTCGGCCACCGCCGCACGCAAGGCGGCTTGCGCGGCGGGCGGCACCGCCATGCCATGCGCCACTGAGGGAAGCAACGCGCCAGTCTTGGCGCTGCGCACAAAGTCCTGGCTGGAGCGTTTGGCGCAGTCGTCGAACTTGTCCATGTCTAGCCCCAAGCGCACCGGGATGGAACCCTTGCGAAGGTTGAACTTTTCTTGAAACTCTTGCCCCATCAGCAGGTAAGCCAGATAGCCCTGTGCTTTTTGGGCTTCCCAGCCTTTGAGCTGGAACATGGCGAAGGAGTCCACATTGAAGGTGTAGGCCTGCTCGGTGCCCGGCGCGCTGAGGCAAATGAACTCTTTGCCCGGTGTTTGACCGGCCGCCAGAAACTCGCCCTTGGCCCAGTCGCCCATAAACTGAAAACCGGCCTTACCCCGGATGACCAGATCCGTGGTGGCGTTCCAGTCGCGGCCGCTGGATTGGCTGTCCACATAGGGCTTCATGCGTCGAAAGGTTTGCAATACTTTCCTCATGTCCTCACCGATCAGGCTTGCCCGGTCGAGCTTGACCAAGGCTTTGTCGTAGAAATCCGCTCCGCCTACGCCCAGCGCGATCGACTCGAACAGCGTGAAGTCCTGCCAGTCCTGCCCACCATGGGCCAGGGCAATATAGCCTGCGGCCTTGATCCTGTCTGCCGCGGCGAAGAAGGCGTCATAGCTATTTGGCGCCGCCGCCACACCGGCCTTGCGCAACACCTCGGTATTGGCCCACAACCAATTGACCCGGTGGACGTTGACCGGCACCGCCACGTAGTGGCCTTTGTGCTTCATGACATCGGCCACCACCTTGGGCAAGACCTCGTCCCATTTCTCGAAGCTGGCCATGGTGTCGAGGTGCGTCAAGGCCTTCAGCTCGGCCCACTCTTGAATGGTGGGGCCCTTGATCAGCGCGGCAGCTGGCGGCTGGCCGGCCAGCACACGCGCCTTGAGCACTTCCATGGCCTTGCCACCGCCGCCACCGGCCACGGTGAAGTCTTTCCAGGTATGGCCGCGGCGCGCCATCAGCACTTGCAGCTCCGCCACAGACTTGGCCTCGCCACCCGAAGTCCAATAGTGCAGCACTTCAACCTCACCCGCCGTGATGGCCACCGGAGCCAGCAGCGTCGCTGCAATGAACGTGGCGCGCTGCATCAGCGCTGGGACCAGTCGGCAAAGGGCATTCATGAGGAGTTGCAGTTGGGGCTGGGCGAAATGGGCGCGAGGCATGTCGATTGATGTCGGACAGAAAAAAGGAGGTTCCCTCGCGGGAACCTCGTTAAAGCCAAGGTCGAGCTGCGTTGACCCCGGCACTTCCCCTCGAGACTCGTTGTGTCCAGTCAGTGGCTCAGAACCACCACTCGACCTGCAGGCCGTAGCTGGTGCCAGATGTCTTGCCCGCGTTCGCTGGCACACCCGTCAGGCCGTTGGGGCCAGCGGCGACATTGGCGGCGGTGTTCCATTTGGCGTGGGTCGCATACAGGCGCAGTTCGGGGCGGTTCCAGAAGTCCGGACCTGTCGCCAGAGTTGGCGCGATGGTGAACTTGGTCACGCGTTGTTTGTCGCCGTTTTCAGGCTTCTTGGTGGAGACGCCCAACTCGGACACCAGCTTGAAGTTCTTGGTGAAGGCGTAGGAGGCGCGGCCACCGATGGTGGCGGAGGTGGTGGTCAGGCCCGCCGCCTTGTCCTTCTGGATGAAGGCCAGAGCCTGGCCGCCAAACGGTCCCTTCTGCCAGGTGAAGCTCTCGATCAGGCGCACGCTGCGGTCGGACGACTGGGCCGACAGGCTGCCAAAATTGGCATTCAGATTGGCGCTGCCGGACGATGTTTGCAGCCACACCACGTTGCCGCCGCCCAGACCCAGGAAGTTGTCCTGGTTGTGTTGCAGCGTCAGGCCAAAACCATCCGTGCCGCCAGCGAAGGTACCGTTCACGGCGGTAGCCACCAGGCGCAACTTGCCGCCGTCATTCACCGGTATGCCGCTGTAATCGACGTTGAAGCGATTGCCCGCCTTGTTGCTGGTGCCGTCGTCGCGGTAGTAGGCAAAACCCAGCTTGCCGGGACCTGCGGCAATGCCTTCGATGCCGCCGCCCACACCGTCCATCTCGACGAAGTTGGTGTCGACGATGTGCACGTCGGCACGGCCGCGGCGCTTGCCGATCCAGAAGGTGGCGTCCGGCGCCAGGTCAAAGCCCTTGCCTTCGGCGTACAGCATGGCCAGACCAAACTTGGCGCCGCCGTCATCGGTGCCGCCGTTGTAGATGTTGGGCATGAGCACTACCTTGTAATCCAGCCCATCCTTCTTGAAGGCCTGGGTGAAGGTGAATTCGCCATAGAGGTCACACTCATTGCCCAAGCGGTATTTGAGGCCGGGGCCGCTCAAGCCGTAGCAAGCACGGGAAGCGTTCTTCGACGTCGCACCGGGGCCGGCGCGGAAGTAGCCGCCAAAGTCGACGGCGGAACTGGTGGCCGGAGCCAGTGCCATCAGCAGCGTTGCGGTGGCCGCGGCGCAGGTGGTGAGCGAGGTGCTCTTCAAGGTTTGGGTCAGTTTCATGATGGTCAGCTTCTGTGTGATTCGATGCAGCTCTCGTCTGCGACAAGGGTCTTCGGGTGGTGAGCCTGAGAGTTCACAAGGAAAGGCTCTCCCCGCCCCCGCCTTGGCGGGAGATTTTTCTGGGTGCTTGGGAGGTGATCGGATTCGGCCGTCAGCCGAAACCGATCAGTGGTTCAGTCGGCGTTTACTGAATCGCCGCGGCGGCGGCTATTCTGCTCTGGGCTGCAGCGACAGTGACTTTGTCGTCGTTCCAGAACTGGCTTACCGCGTCCTTGATCGCACCTTCGGCGGCCGGGCGAATCGCCATGCCGTGCGCCACCGAGGGCAACAGGCCACCGGACTTGGCGGTGGCCACGAAGTCCTTGCTCGACATCTTGGCGCAGTCGTCGAACTTGTCCATCTTCATGTTCAGGCGAACCGGGATCGAGCCCTTGTTGAGGTTGAACACCTCCTGGAACTCCGTGCCCATGATGGCGGCGGCCAAGTCGCCCTGCGCCTTCTGGGCGGCGGCGTCTTTGAGCTTGAACATGGCAAACGAGTCCACGTTGAAGGTGTAGGAGGTGCTGGTACCCGGTGCTGCTGCGCACAGGAAGTCCTTGCCCGGCACCTTGCCGGCCGCCAGGAACTCGCCCTTGGCCCAATCGCCCATGAACTGGAAGGCGGCCTTCTCTTGCATCACCATGGCAGTGGCCAGGTTCCAGTCGCGCCCCGGTGCGGCGGCATCGGTGTAGCCCTTGACCTTGCGGAAGGTCTCCAGCGACTTCTTCATGGTGTCGCTGTTCAAAGCCTTCGGATCGAGTTTGACCAAGGCGTCCTGGTAGAACTTGGCGCCACCCACGCCCAACACGACCGACTCAAAGGTGGTGAAGTCCTGCCAGTTCTGACCGCCGTGCGCGACCGGGATCAGACCGGCCTTCTTGACCTTGTCGGCCGCGACAAAAAACTCGTCCCAGGTCTTGGGCATGGTCGCCACACCTGCTTTCTTGAGCACGGCGGCATTGGCCCACATCCAGTTGACACGGTGCACATTGACCGGTGCGGCCACATAGTTGCCTTTGTATTTCATGACATCGGCCACCACCTTGGGCAACAGGCTGTCCCACTTCTCGGCGGCGGCCACGCTGTCGAGGTTGGCCAGCACACCTTCAGCGGCCCACTCCTGGATCGCGGGACCTTTGATCTGCGCCGCAGCAGCCGGATTGCCGGACACCACGCGGCTCTTGAGCACGGTCATGGCGTTGTCCCCGCCGCCGCCGGCCACTGCAAAGTCTTTCCAGGTGTGGCCTTTGCCCTGCATAATCTTCTTGAGTTCGCCCACCGATTTGGCTTCGCCGCCGGAGGTCCACCAGTGCAGCACTTCGACTTCACCGGCGTGCGCCGTTGCACCCGCCGCCACCAAAGCCACCGCAGCGGCCAGTCCTGTTAGTTTGCGCATTCCGTCTCCTATTGGTCAGCTCAGGCAGAAAGGGTGTGCCGCTGAGCAGGGTTTGATTCAGGCTGACCCTATGTCCGCTTGAATTAATTAATTGTTAATTAATTTGATTGAAGCGCCTATCGGGGTTTTCCCGCGTGACGGTCCGACAGCGACCGCGCCGGTCACGCCATGGTAGCGCCGTGTGACCGAATGAGAACAGCGCGCCAGCAACTGTGCGCACGGTGCTGGGCGCGGCGGCGAGTACAGTACCGCGACAGCCCGACCACACACCCACGCCGCCATGAGCATTGAACTCCCCAAAGAGGCACACCAGCAAGCCATCGCGTCTATTGAGCGCTACTTTCAGGACGAGCACGGCGAGCGCATCGGCAATATCGCAGCGGCGGCGCTGCTGAAATTCTTTCTGCAGGAGATCGGCCCCTCGGTTTACAACCAGGCCGTGGCCACCGTGCAGGATCGATTGCAGCAGCGCATCATGGAGCTCGACATCGAGGTTCACGAAGACGAATTTGGCTACTGGCGTCAGGCCGAGCGCGGGCGCAAGGGTAAGTAGAGCCCCGGCCGCTCAGCATAGCTCCACCATCACCATCGACAGCAACCGAAAGCACAACAAGCATGGACCTTCGCCTGGCATTGCACGAGCTGGCAGCGCAACATCAGCTCGATGCGCTCAACAATCTGAAACTGCAACAACTCGCTGGTCTTGACCGCGAGCCGGCGCGGCTGAGCTACTGGTTGCCGCGCGGCGTGGCGGTGCTGGCCGCAGCGCTGGGCGGCTTTGGGGTCATCCTGTGGATTGCGGCCAACTGGGACACCCTGGGACGTTTCGGGCGTTTCGCCCTGCTGCAGGCCCTGTTCACCGTGATGTGCATCGGCGCACTACTCAAGCCACAGGCACGAGTGCCGCTGGGGCTGTTGGCATTGCTGGCCATCGGCGCGCTGTTTGCGTACTTTGGCCAGACCTACCAGACTGGTGCCGACCCCTGGCAACTGTTTGCCGTGTGGGCCGTGCTCGCGCTGCCCCTCACCTTGAGCGCGCGCAGCGACGTGTTGTGGACGCCATGGGCGCTGATTGTCGTCACTGGCATATCGCTGTGGATACACGCCCACACCGCGCACCGTTGGCGCGTCGAGCCGCAGGACCTGGGAGTTTATGCCGCTGGCTGGTGCGCCACCTTGGCACTGACGGTGGCTCTCAGTCCGATGCTGAAACACTGGAGTGGCGCCGGAGCCTGGGCTCTGCGCACGACGGTGACGCTGGCGACCATCATGATCACCAGCACCGCCTTGGGCGGCTTGTTCCACAGCGGCGTGGCGCCGCTGTACTGGCTCGGTCTGCTGCTGTTGGCAATCGCTGGCATGGGCTTGGCGTCGCGCTCCCTGTTTGAGATCTTCGGACTCAGCGCCGTTTGCCTCGGACTCAACACACTGTTGATCATTGGCCTGGGGCGGGCCCTGTTTCACAACTCGCACGGCGACAACTGGTTTGGCTCCATGTTGCTGCTGGGTCTGGTTGCGGCAGGGTTGCTGGCGGGAACCGTGAGCGTGTTGCTGCGCCTGTCGCGCCGCTACGCCAATCATCAGGAGACGCAGCATGAAGCCTGATCGGTTGGGCCAGACCATCCTGGACGCCGTTGCTGCCGGCATCTTGCCCAGCAACGCTAGCCGCCCCGTGCAGGACATCCGCCCCTGGCCGGTGGTTTTGCTGACCGCGCTGGGCGCCTGGCTCGCAGCGGCGCCCCTGCTGATCGTCGTGGGCGCCATGCTGGGAGACGTAGCCTTGCGCGGCGCCGGCCCCTATATCGTCGGTACGCTGGCCCTGGCTGGCGCGGTGGCAATGCTGCGCGCGCCCAAACTGGCACTCTTCATCGAACAACTGGCAATACCGGCGCTGATCGTGGGTGGCAGTTTGCTGGGTTATGCCCTGTTTCGCGACCTGCCGAATCGCTGGGCCGCTGTGGCCGCCTCGCTGGTCGTGGCCGCGGTGGTGTGGGCCGTTCCCAAGCCCTGGCTGCGAGTGCTACTGGGAGCAGCCGCAGCGCTGCTGGTAGGCCTTGCTGTGGCACCGCTGCGTTGGAGCTTCTTGGGTCGCTCGGAGTGGCCCTCGGTCTGGCTGGCGTTGCATGTGCTGCTGGCGGTGGCGCTGCTGGGCGCCTGGGTTCAGCGCAATGTGCTCAATCGGGGTGAAGACGCCCGCGTGGCCGCCGCCTGGGAGTCGCTGTCGGTCGGTTGGTTACTGGTCACCCTGGCCGGCCTGGCCTTCTGGGCCGGCATGACCTTTTTGGTGGGCGCTAGCTTGGGCGGCGGCGAGGTGGGTGAAGTTGCGCGCGCACTCAGCCGCAGCCCTTCGTCACGACTGGACGACATGGCGCTGTTGCGCCTCGGATCACTGGTCCTGGCGGTGGCCGGGGCTGCCTGGCTGACCTACAGTTGGCCCGCCTTGCGGCAAGCCTGGTGTGCGGGTGTGGCGCTGGTGCTGCTGGGGCTGGCATGGTTCATGCCGTCACTGGGTGGGGTGCTGCTGGTACTGGCCTACTGCATTGCCGGTGGGCGCTGGCGAGTCGCTGCGGCGGCCGGCGTGGCGGCGGCCTGGATCATCGGCGCCTTCTACTACCAGTTGAGCTGGCCGCTGGCCGATAAGGCGCTGTTGCTGGCAGGCGCCGGCGCCGCACTGGGCGCGCTGGCCTGGGTCGCGGCACGGCGCACACCCACATCGTCAGCGCCGACACCCACCGCGTCAAATCCGCTGGCGCTTGGTAAGGCGCAGGCTGGCATGGCATTGGGCGCACTGCTGGTGCTGGCTGTGGCCAACGTCGGCATCTGGCAGAAAGAGAGCCTGATCGCGCATGGCCAGCCGGTCTTTGTGGCGCTGGCGCCGGTGGACCCGCGCTCGCTGATGCAGGGCGACTTCATGGCGCTGCGCTTTGCCGTGCCCAGCGAGGCGGCCAATACACGGCACGACCAGGCGGGCGGGCGTCGTCCGATGGTGGTGGCGCGGCGCGATGCCCGGGGCATCGCCACGCTGCAGCGACTGGACCATGGCGAGCCTTTGGCGACTGATGAGATCCGCATCGAGCTCTCGCCCAAGAACCAAAGCTGGGTGCTGGTTACCGACGCCTGGTTCTTCAAGGAAGGCGAGGCCGAACGCTGGGCCAGGGCCAAGTACGGCGAGTTCCGCGTCGGCAGCGATGGCCGGGCGTTGTTGGTGGGGCTGAGGGGGGCGGAATTGCAGCCATTGTGAGCGGCCGCGTCAATGCCAGCAGGCTGATAGCCTGAAGCTCACAGCCCGGCGATCTTCGCTGAGATTGACAAAAAGTCGCGACTTTATTCCATTATTAGATAAAATAGTCGCATGAAGCGTTATCTGGATCAACGAGTTCGCGAAGACCTGATGAAGAAGACGGTGGTGCTCACCGGGGCTCGGCAGGTTGGTAAAACCACCCTGAGCCAGCAAATGCTCAGCGAACATCCAGGCGGACAGTACCTGAATTTCGACGTGGCGGGGCATCGCAGCGTGATCCAGTCGCAAAGCTGGCGCCAAAGCGCGCCCTTGCTGGTACTTGATGAAATCCACAAGATGCGCGACTGGAAAGCGTGGCTCAAAGGTGTGATCGATGGCCGCGCGCCCGGCCAGTCGCTGCTGGTCACGGGCAGCGCCCGCATGGACACCTTCCGGCAAATCGGCGAATCGTTGGCCGGGCGGTATTTCAGGCTGCGCTTGCACCCGCTGTCGGTGCGCGAGTGGTGCGATGCGACCGGCGCGACACCGCACGCCGCATTGACGCATCTGCTGGCGCGCGGCGGCTTCCCGGAGCCCGCACTCGCTGCCAGCGATGCAGATGCCCACCGCTGGCGCAGCGACTACTTTTCGGGTCTGGTGCGTGAAGACGTGCTGGAATTTTCGCGCCTGCATGAAGTCAACGCGATGCGGCTGTTTGCAGAGATGCTGCGATCGCGCGTGGGTTCGCCCTTGTCGATTGCCTCGATCGCGCGCGACCTGCAGCTTGCCCCGACCACCCTGGGCAAGTACCTCGATATTCTGGAGGCCTTGTTCATTGTTTTCATCGTGCGACCGTGGCACCGCAACATTGCCCGCGCCACCTTGCAGTCGCCCAAGGTCTACTTCTTCGATACGGGATTGGTCATTGGCGATGAAGGCATCCGGTTTGAAAACCTGGTGGCCTGCCACCTGCTCAAGCAGGCGCAGTGGCAGCAAGACACGCGCGGCGCAGCGGTGGATCTGCACTACATCCGCACCAAGGATGAAGCGGAAGTGGACTTCGCCCTCAGCGAGGGCGACACGCTGACTCACTTGATCGAATGCAAACTATCAGACACCAAAGCGCATCGCGCGCTGACACGCTTTGCCGAGCAATGGCCATTGGCACAGGCGGTGCAGTTGGTGCGCGAGTGCAGGGCCGAATCCGATGTGGGGCGATTACAAATCCGTGACGCCGCGCCGTGGTTGGCAACTCTGGAGACCTGAGGGCGCGCTTTCTGCGCGCGCCACCGCCAGGGCACCAACTGAACCAAGAGAAATCGGGCATCAGCTAGGGTTTATCTGAATACCGGGGCAACGGCGCTCGGTGCTAGCATTTGTTCGTCAGTTGTTAGCGCTAACATTTTCGCCCGCAAAACCCCCTTGAAGACAAAAGCACACCTGGAGAAGCCATGAAAAACCACGCTCCGTTGGCACGGTCCTGCCGTCTATTGCCGCTGACAGCGGCCCTGTTCGCCGCCTTGCCTGCCTTGGCGCAGCAGGCGGCCGTGAAAGATGCGGGAACGCTGGAGACGGTGATCATCACCGCCACCAAGCGCCCGCAACCGCTGCAAAGCACGCCGATTGCCATCAGCGTGATCAATGGCAGCTCGCTCGAAGAAGCCAACGTCAACACGCTCGGGGCGGTGACGGCACAAACACCCACCGTCAACTTCCGCACCAATGCGTCGAACAAGGACACGGCGCTGTTCATTCGCGGCGTAGGCACCATTTCCACCTCGCCCGGGGTCGAGCCCACGGTGTCAACGGTGCTCGACGGCGTGGTCACCTCGCGCCCCGGGCAAGCCACGATGGACCTGCTCGATATTGACCGCGTCGAGATCCTGCGCGGGCCACAGGGCACGCTGTTTGGCAAAAACGCCTCCGCCGGTGTGATCAACATCGTCAGCAAAGCGCCGGCCAAGGCTACAGAGCGCTACGTCGACCTCACCTGGATGCAAGGCAACGAACACCGCATTCGGGTTGGTGCGTCCGGCGAGCTCTCCGAGGGCGTGCTGCGCGGATCCATCTCTGGCATGGCGGCAAAGTTCGACGGCAACGTGACCAATGTCGCCGATGGCAGCAAAGTCAACGGTTATGACCGCTCCGGCGTGCGGGGTCGGCTGGAGATCACGCCCAATCCCGACTTGAAAGTAACCCTCCTGGCCGACTACATGAAGGCCAATGACGACACCCCAACCGGGGTCGCGGTGGGCACCACCACCACCGCCTATGCCACCGGCACCGTGACGCAAAACCCGCTGTTTGCTGCTGCCGTGGCACCGGTGATTGCGAGTCCGACCAATCGCCAGATCAACAGCGACATGCATACCCGGGTGGCCGATACCAACTCCGGCTTGTCGGCCCAGATCGATTGGGACTTGAAGGGCGCCGGGCAACTGACCTCGATCACCGCATTTCGGGCCTGGAAAAACACCCAGTTTCAGGACCAGGACCGGCTTGGCACCGTCTACAAACAGTTTTCGGGTGTGCACGACCGCGGTGATCTTGATTTCGAACAGAAGTCGCAGGAACTGCGTATTGCTTCACCGAAGGGCGGCTTCGTTGACTATGTGGCGGGCGTGTTCTACCTCCAGGCCAAGACCGACGAACAGTATCGGCGTGACGTGACCCGCTGCGCCAGCACCACCGCCACCGCTTTGCCCTCGGGACTGATCCCTTGCTCGGCCGGCTCCACCACGCAGGACAACGGTGTCGCCAACTACGGTATCGAAAACACCAGTCTGTCGGTGTTTGGCGAGGGCACCTTCAACTTCACCGATGCCTTGCGCGGCATCGCCGGCCTGCGCTACACCGCCGACGACCTTTCCTACTACCACGGTCGGATTGCAACCGCCACCGGCGTTCCTGGTGTGGGCGCAACCCGCGCAACCGTGACCGGATCGACCAGCGAAAAGGCTTTCTCGGGTCGCTTGGGGCCGCAATACGCGATCAACAAGGACGTGATGGCCTACGCCACGCTGTCACGCGGCTACAAAGGACCTGCCTACAACGTATTTTTCAACATGGGAGCGAACCAGGACAACGTGCTGCGTCCCGAGACCTCCAACGCTTTTGAGGCGGGCCTTAAATCCACCCTGATGGACAACCGGCTGCGGCTGAACGTGGCGTTGTTCAAAACCGACTACGCGAACTACCAGGCCAACGTGCCCGATCTGGTCAACGGGGTGATTGTCACGCGCTTGATCAACGCTGGTGACGTGTCGACCAAAGGGATCGAAGTTGATCTCACCGCGCGCCTGACGCCGCAACTCAACGTGAGTGCGGGCCTGGCCAACATCATCGCTCGCGTCAGTAACTTCACCTGCCCGCCCGCAGCGGCCATCAGCTGCAACATCAACGGCAAGCCACTGCCTTTCTCGCCTGACTGGAAAGGCAATGTGCGCGTCAAATACACCATGCCGGTCAGCGATGCGATGACGGTTGATCTCAATGCGGAGTACAACTGGCAAAGCGAAGTGCAATACGACCTGGCGCAATCGCCCGACGCGATTCAAGGGGCCTACGGCATCCTCAATCTCAGTGCCGGGTTGGCGCATACCGGCGGCTGGCGCGTAGCGCTGTTGATCAGGAACGCGCTCAACAAGTCCTACGCCTCATTCTTGCAGAACTCCGGCAACAACATCAACCGCTACGTGCCGCGCGACGACCAGCGCTACGTCGGGCTCAATGCCCGCTACGACTTCTGACACCTCGGCCAATCAGGGCCGCGCCGCCTCGGAAACGGGTGGCCGCGTGCTCTGACGCGCGACCAGGTGCGGCGTAACAACGGGGCTGGCAGCGCTCGGCTCCGTGCGCTCGGTGGCCAGCCCGTTGGCATTGCGGATGTGTGCGATCTCTGCCAACACGCGTTGGCCCGTGCTCAGCCCGATGCCGTAGCGCGGCACTGCCAGCGTGCTCAGGCCACCCATGATTTGTCCGGCAATCGGCATGTCGCCAAAGCCCATGATGCCCAGTTGCTCCGGTATGGCGATGCCCTGCTCAAGCGCCTGCAGACAGGCGCCCGCCGCAAAGTAGTCGTTCGAGAAGGCCAACACCTCGGGCAAGGCGCGCGCGTCGATCAGGCCTTGCAGTACTTTGCGCCCGACGGCCATCGGCTCTCCTTGTGGCGCCTTGACCACGCGAATCTGTTTTCCGGCCTTGGCGCCGGCTGCGACAAAGCCATGCCTTCGTTCATGCGCACGCAAGTCACCCACCACACCGCTTTCCACAAAGACGATTCTCTGGTAGCCACACTGACTCAGGTGCTCGAACATGGACCGCCCTGCCTTGCCGTGGTTGAAGCCGATCTGAATGAACTCTGCACGCCCCGGTGTTTGATCCCACATTTCGATCACTGGCACCCCCTGCGCCTTGGCCTGACGCATCATCAGCACCGATGCATCACTGTGGTGTCGCCCGGTAACCACCAGCGCCGACGGCGCCCAGCCCAATACCGCCCGAATCTGATCTTCCTCCCGCGCCATGCTGTAACCGGTGGCGGCCAGCAGCAGCTCCAGGCCGTCGGCCTGCAAGGCGTCGGACAGGCCCTGGATGGTCTCGGCAAAGATCGAGTTGGCGATATTGGGCACCAACGCGGCCACGATGCGCGAGCGGCCACTGGCCAGCAAGCCGGCCGACTTGTTGGGCGCATAACCCAACTGCTTGATCGCCGACTGCACTTTCTCGGCGGTTTTGGCCGAGACGCGCAGCGGCTCGCGCAAGGTTCGACTCACGGTCATGGCGGTAACCCCGGCGTGGCGCGCCACATCGGCCAAGGTGGCGCGACCGTGGGTCTTGCGGCGCTTTTCGTCCGTGCCTTGTGAGCGCAGAGCGGGGGGCTTCTCAGGGTTTGCCATGATGACTGATTGGATTCAAAAGGGTAATGTTAGCGCTAACACCCTGGTTATGACAACCATCATTTTGATGGACGAACAATGCAAGATCCGGCGCCACTTCCCACACACCACGTTCGCCCGCGCAATCGGCCCAACTCTGCGTGCCGCAGCCCAAGCGTATCGGCCGCCCTTGCCACCAGTCGATGTATCCCGCCATTAGAGCCCAAAGCATGAAACAACTATCGGAGCTGCGCAGTCGACGCTGGTTCGACGATGTCGGCATGCGCGGCTTTGCCCATCGGCAGCGGATGCAGCAGTATGGCGCCCGGCGCGAAGATGTGATGGAGCGCCCGATGGTGGCCATCATCAATACCTGGAGCGATCTGTCGCCCTGCCACGCGCATTTGCGCGAGCGCGCGGAGTCGGTCAAACGCGGCATTCTGATGGCCGGTGGTTTTCCGGTTGAACTGCCTGCCATGAGTCTGGGCGAGGTGCTGGTGAAACCCACCACCATGCTCTACCGCAACTTCCTGGCGATGGAAGTCGAGGAGTTGCTGCGCAGTCTGCCCTGCGATGCTGTGGTCCTGCTGGCGGGCTGCGACAAGACCACGCCGGGCACCCTGATGGGCGCGATCAGCATGGACATCCCCACGCTGTTTTGCCCAGCCGGCCCGATGCTCAACGACCGGCATGTGCAAAACGGCGTGACGCGCTGCATCGGGGCCGGCACGCACACCCGCATGTTCTGGGACGATCACCAGGCCGGAACGCTGAGCGCGGCGGCACTCATTGAGCTGGAAGCGCGCATGACACGCTCACCAGGAACCTGCAACACGATGGGCACAGCCTCAACGCTGACCTCCATGGTCGACGCGCTGGGCCTGTGCCTGCCGGGTGCCAGCAGCATCCCGGCCATGGACTCGGCCCACACCCGCATGGCCACCAGTTGTGGCAAGCGCATCGTGCAGATGATCTGGGAAGATTTGAAGCCCTCGCGCATCCTGACCCGCGGATCATTCCAAAACGCCGTGGCGGTCCAGATGGCGCTGGGCGGCTCCACCAATGCCGCCATTCACGTGATTGCCCTGGCACGCCGCGCCGGCATCGCCCTGACGCTGGCCGACCTCGACGCCATCGGCCGCGATATGGCGGTGCTGGTCAACGTGTTTCCAACTGGCGAACGCCTGATGGAAGACTTCTACTATGCCGGTGGCCTGCTCGGCCTGATGAAAACCATCGAGTCGCGGCTCAGTCTGGACGAACTCAGCGTCACCGGCACCACGCTGCGCGCCAACCTGGCGCTGGCGCAGGTTCAGGATGCCGAGGTCATTCGCCCCTTGCACAACCCGGCCAGCGCCAAAGGGGCGCTGGCCGTGCTTTACGGCAACCTGGCCCCCGATGGTGCGGTGCTCAAACCCAGTGCCGCGACCGACCGCTTGATGACCCACACCGGGCGCGCCCTGGTCTTTGACAGTCAAGCCGACATGCTCAAGGCCATGGCGGATGAAACCTTGGACTGCGACGAAAACACCGTACTGGTGCTGCGCAACGCCGGCCCGGTGGGCGCGCCGGGCATGCCCGAATGGGGCAACCTGCCGATCCCCGCGAAGTTGCTCAAACTCGGTGTGCGTGACATGCTGCGTTTGTCCGATGCCCGCATGAGCGGCACGCACTACGGTACCTGCGTGCTGCACATCGCGCCCGAGGCGGCCGTCGGCGGGCCGCTGGCCCTGGTGCAGACGGGTGACCTGATCGAGCTCGACGTGGCCAAGCGCCTGCTGCAAGTGCATGTGTCCGACGACGAGCTGGAGCGCCGCCGAGCGCTCTGGCGCGCTCCGGCACAGAGCGTCCAACGTGGCTTCACGCGCTTGTACCAGGACCACGTGACCCAGGCCAACGAGGGCTGTGACTTTGATTTTCTCGAAGGCACGGCGGCGACACCCGAGCCGGACATCTTTTGACGCCCACGCATACAGTCGCCAGCATTCACCCACCCCATCAGCGGTCTTTCTACTTCATGCAAAACCCTTTCAAAGCCATGCTCGCGCGCCAGAACCTGGCGGCGGGCTATCCGGTGGGCAGTTGGATCATGTCGGCCTCGCCGCTGGCGGCCGAAGCCATTGGCTGGGCTGGATTTGACTGGGCCGTGGTCGACATGGAGCACAGTCCGCTGGACCAGATGGAGGTGATTCACCTGCTGCAGGCGGTGGCGGGCACCCCGATGTTGCCGATCACCCGCGTGCCTTGGAACGACACGGTGATGATCAAACGCGTGCTCGATGCCGGTGCGCAAACGGTCATGTTGCCCTTTGTGCAGAACGCCGACGAGGCCCGCCGGGCGGTCGCCGCTACCCGCTACCCGCCGCACGGCGTGCGCGGCATGGCCGCCATGAGTCGGGGCTCGCGCTTTGGCACCGTGAAGGACTATTTCAAAGTCGCCAACGAGGGCGTCAGCGTGCTGTTGCAGATCGAAACACCCGAGGCCATGGCCCAGGTCGGCGCCATTGCCCATGTGCCGGGTGTGGATGCCCTCTTCTTTGGACCGGGCGACCTCAGCGGCGCCATGGGCCATGTGGGGGATCTGATGCATGACGAAGTGGTCAAGCTCATGGCGGAGGGTGTCCAACACTGTCACGCGGCCGGCAAACCCGTTGGCACCGTGGGCGGCACACCCGAAGCGGTGGCGATCTATCGCGCCGCAGGGTTTGACTTCATTGCTTGCGCCTCCGACCTGGGGCTATTAATGCGTGCCGCCACCGCCGCACTGTCGACGATTCGCGCGCAGGACATCGTTTTGCCCGCTCAGGGCTACTGAGCGGCGAAGCACCATGGCCAAGGTCGAACTCAAACAGGTGATCAAGTCCTACGACGGCAGCACCCAGGTCATTCATGGCGTCGACCTGGAGGTTCGCCACGGCGAGTTCGTGGTGTTCGTGGGCCCCTCAGGCTGCGGCAAGTCCACCTTGCTGCGCATGATTGCGGGTTTGGAAGGCATCACCGGCGGCGACGTGCTGATTGATGGCAAGCGCGTCAACGACGAGCCGCCGCGCCATCGCGACATTGCGATGGTGTTTCAGGACTACGCGCTGTACCCGCACAAAACCTTGTACGAAAACATGGCGTTTGGCTTGCGCCTGCGCAAGACGCCCGAAGACGAAATCAAACGCCGCGTGACGGACGCGGCACGGCTATTACGCATTGACCACATGCTCGATCGGCGGCCCGCCGCGCTGTCCGGTGGTCAGCGTCAGCGCGTGGCCATTGGTCGCGCCATCGTGCGCCAGCCCAAGGTGTTCTTGTTCGACGAGCCGCTGTCGAACCTGGACGCCCAGTTGCGCAGCGAAATGCGCACCGAGATCAAGAAGTTGCACCAGCGCCTGGGCGCCACCATCATCTACGTGACCCACGACCAGGTTGAAGCCATGACGCTGGCCGACCGCATTGCGGTGCTGAGCGCCGGGCACGTGATGCAATACGCCACGCCGCATCAGATCTACAACAAACCAGCGGCCTTATTTGTGGCCGGGTTTACCGGCTCGCCTGCGATGAACCTGATGCCGTGCACGCTGCACGGCGGCCAAGTTGACTTGGGTGGCGCCGTGTTTCAAGCGTCGGCTCTGCTGGCCGAGAAAGCTGCCGCCGCGCAGCAGTGGACCTTTGGCATCCGACCCGAGAACATCACCCTGTCGCCGCAGACTGGCGACATCGAATTGCAAGCCACGGTGGTGATCACCGAGCCACTGGGTGCCGAGACGCTGGTGACTTTTCAGGTGGGCCAAGGCGAACTGGTGGCGCGTTGCCCGGCTAGCTTTGCAGTGGCTCCCCAGACGACCATGCCGGTGTACCTGTCGCCCGCACACATGCACCTGTTTGACGCCAAGTCCGGCCTGGCGCTGCGCTGAGCCTTTTGTGCCAGATACCCTCCCATCCAAACCGGCCAACACCCCGAAGGAGACCCTCATGAAACGTACCCGAATCCTGGCGCTATTGAGCCTTTGCCTGGGCATCACGCTGGCTTCAAGTGCACTCGCCCAAACAACTTCGCTGCGGGTCTTCTCCGGGGGCCAGAACCAGCGGCCCGACCTGATGCGCAAGCTGTTTGACGAGTACCAAAAGGCCAACCCCTCGGTCAAAATCAGCATCGAGACTGGCGGCGCCACCTCCGAGCTACAGCGGCAATATTTGTCCACCGTGCTCAATGCCAAGGACTCGGCCATCGACGTCTACCTGATCGACATTGTTAATCCGGCGCAGTACATGGGCGCGGGCTGGCTGGAGCCCCTGGACAGCTACGTAGGCGGTGCCGCTGCCATGAAGCCCTACCTGCCGGTCTACGCGCAGTCCAACGTCGTCGGTGGCAAAGTGGCCGCCTTGCCGGCCTTTGCGGACGCCATGTTCATGTATTACCGCAAGGATTTACTGGACAAATACGGCATACAGCAGCCCAAGACCTGGGATGAACTTGCCGCCGCCGCCAAACGGATTCAGGACGGCGAGAAGAACCCCAATCTTCAGGGCCTGTCGATCCAGGGGGCGCCGATTGAAGGCGCGGTGTGCACCTTTCTGTTGCCCTACTGGAGCATGGGAAAGGCTTTCAACGATGCTGCGGGCAAGTTGACGCTGGACAAGGAGGCCGCCGCCAAAGGCATGCAGCTGTGGCTCAAGTTGGTCGACCAGGGTGTGATGAAGAAGAACATTGCCGAAGTCACCACACCGGCCACGGTCAATGAATTCAAGGCCGGGCAAGTGGCATTTGCCATCAACTGGGGGTTTGCCTGGGACCGCTTCAATGATGACCCCGACAGCCAGGTCAAAGGCAAGGTCGGCGTGATGCCCTTGCCAGCGGTTGAGGGCGGCAAAAGCGCGACCTGTGTCGGTGGCTGGCAGTGGGCGGTGAGCGCGTTCAGCAAGAACAAGGCTGAGTCGGCGAAACTGGTGCAGTTCATGGCGTCCGCGCCGGCCAGCAAGTTCCTGGCGGTCCAGGGCTCCTTGCTGCCGACGTTTCAGAGCGTGTACAGCGAGGCCGACGTGGTCAAACAGGTGCCTTGGTTCAAGGATGCCGCGGCGGTTGTGGTGGCGGGCCAGGCCCGGCCGATGAGCGCGCGCTACGGCGAGGTCAGTGACGCCATTCGCACCACCACCAGCGCCATTCTGGCGCGAACCAAAACGCCGACTGAGGGCGTGGCCGAGATCGAGTCTCGGCTCCAGCGGGTCATGCGTTAGGCCACGGCGCACCCGCACGCCCGTCGCACCGGCAACATGCTGTCACTGACCAAACTGCGAGACCCGTCCGAGCGGGCTTTGGGATGGATTTTGCTGGCGCCGGCCTTTGTGCTGCTGGCGCTGATCGTGGTCTACCCGATTGGCAAACTGCTATACAACAGTTTCTTCGACTTGCGCCTCTCCGGCGGCAGCGGTGCCTTCAAGTTCGTTGGCGTCGAGAACTATGTCGAGGTCTGGCGTGACAAGGACTTCTGGAACGCGACCCGCAATACCGCGCTGATCACCTTGATCACAGTGCCCGGGGCCCTGATTGTCGGTCTGGGTCTGGCGATGCTGGCCAACCTGCCGTTCAAACGGCAGTGGCCGGTGCGCTTGGCTCTGCTTTTACCCTGGGCGCTGCCACTGTCGTTCGCCGGGCTGATCTTTGCGTGGTTCTTCCACACCGAGTATGGCGTGGTCAATGATGTGATGCGTCGCTTTGGCGTCGAACCGACGATGTGGCTGCTGCGCCCCAACTGGGCCTTTGCCGCGATCTGCCTGACCATCATCTGGAAGACCAGCTCATTCATGGCGCTGATCCTGCTGGCCGGGCTTCAGATGATCCCCAAATCCCTGTACGAGGCGGCGGAGGTTGATGGCGCCAACCGGTGGCAGCAGTTCTGCCAGATCACGCTGCCCATGCTGATGCCCAGCATCATCGTGGCGCTGATCTTTCGCACCATCACCGCGTTGCAGACCTTTGACATCCCCTACACCATGACCAAAGGCGGTCCGGGCAACAGCACCGAGACGCTGGCCATGCTGATCCACAAGACCACCATCGAGTACCTCGACCTGGGTTACGGCTCCACGCTGGCGGTTTGCATGTTTCTGCTGTCCATGTGCGTGACGGCGGTCTATCTCAAACGCATTGGAAACAGCGCATGACAGCAGCCGCACGCGCCGGCATGGGCGCCGGTTTCTGGTCTTCGCCACGGCTGCGCTGGGTCGCCGCGGCGATGGTAGTCGTGAACGGATTTTTTCCCGCTGTGTGGATCCTGTTCACCTCGCTCAAAGCCGAGGTGGAACTGGTACAAAAACCCATCACCTGGTGGCCCCAGGCACCAACGCTGCACAACTATGTGCAGGCGTTCACCGACCAACCCTTGCTCAAGTATCTGGCCAACAGCCTGATCGTGGCCGGTCTGGCCACGGTGTGTTCCCTGTTGGTGTCGGCCTGCGCGGCCTACGCCATCGCGCGACTCAATCTGAAGCATCGCCAGCTGATCCTCACCGCCATTGTGGCCTCCAGCATGTTCCCGCTGGTGACCTTGCTGGTACCAGTGTTCGAGACCATGCGGGCGCTGAATCTGCTCAACACCTACTCCGCGCTGGTATTGCCCTACATCGTGCTGAACTTGCCGGTCTGCACGCTGGTCTTGGTGAGCTTCTTCCAGAGCATTCCGAAGGATCTGGAGAACGCCGCCATGATCGACGGCTGCACCCGCCTGGGAACCTTGTGGCACGTGGTGATTCCGCTGGCCGCGCCGGGCGTGTTCACGGCCGGCATTCTGGCGTTTGTCAATGCCTGGGATGAGTTCTTGCTGGCGCTTTCACTCAACTCCAGTGCCAGCATGCGTACCCTGCCGGTGGGTATCACCATGTACCAAGGGGAGTTCAGTTTTCCGTGGCCCATTATTTCGGCGGCCTTGATCGTTGCCATCGTACCGATTGCGGTTCTGATTGCGATCTTTCAGGAGCGCGTAGTGGGCGGCTTGACGCAAGGAGGTTTGAAGGGATGACACAAGTAATTCGCTACGGCATCATCGGCTGCGGCAGCATGGGCCGCGAGCACATCGAGAACATCCTGGCATTGGGGCATTCGACGGTGACGGCGCTGGCCGACCCGGACTCCAACAGCCGCGAACGTGCGCTAGGCCTGCTGGAGGGTGCGGCCACTGTGCCCGCCGTGTTTGAGCACTACCAGGAGCTGCTTGAGGCCAATGTCTGCGACGCGGTGGTGATCGCCACGCCCAACTTCACCCACGCCGAGGTGATGCGCCACGCGTTGCCCTCCACCGCCCATCTGCTGATTGAAAAACCGCTGTGCACCACCCTGAGCGACTGCGCTGATCTGGTTCAGCGTGCCAAGGGCCGTGCCAGCATGGTCTGGGTGGCGCAGGAGTACCGCTATATGCCACCGGTGGCGGAAATGATTCGGCTCGCCCACGCTGGCGAGATTGGCACCTTGCATCAAGTGGCCATCCGGGAGCACCGCGAGCCGTTCTACCCCAAAGTGGGTGACTGGAATCGCTTCAACGTCAACACTGGCGGTACCCTGGTGGAGAAGTGCTGCCACTACTTCAACCTGATGGAGCTGATTCTGCAGGAGCAGGCTGTGCGCGTTTTTGCAACCGGCGGCCAACGCGTCAACCACCTGGCAGAGCGTTACGCCGGCCCAAACGGGCAAACCGTGCCCGACATTCTGGACAGCGCCTATGTGGTGGTGGAATACGCCAGCGGTGCGCGCGCGATGCTTGACTTGTGCATGTTCGCCGAGAACTCCACCGACAACGAACACATTGTGATCGTGGGTGACGAGGGCAAGTTGGAATCGCTGATACCGTCGCTGGTCCTGCGTCACGGTCGGCGTGCCGACTGGGGTCAGCGCAAAGTGTGGGGCGAGCCCTCGGGAAGCGGCCGCGGGGTCTCGCATCGGCGCGTGTGGGACACCAACATCAAATACGCCGGCCAGCACTTTGGCGCGTCGTACATCGAGCACCAACGTTTTGCGCACGCGATTCGCAATGGGCTGGCGGCCGAAGTGACGCTGGAGGAAGGGATGCGCTGCGTGGCCGTTGGCCTGGCGGCGCATCGCAGCATCGATACCGGCCTGCCCGTGCTGCTCAGTGATGTGTTGGGCAACCCGTCGCGCAGCGCTATGATTTGACGCGCCTGATTTCCCCTGGCCCTGGCCTTGCTTGTTTCTGCACACACCCGCTTACCCATGTCCCTCACGCTGTACCCGTCCCTTCACAACAAAGTGGTCTTTATCTCGGGGGGCAGTTCTGGCATAGGCGCTGAACTCGTCAAGGCCTTTGCCGCGCAAGGCGCGCAGGTCACGTTTTGCGGCACCCAGCAAGGCGGAGGCGCGGCGTTGATCGAGCAAATCACCGCCGCCGGCCACCCGGCCCCGTATTACGAAGCCTGCGACGTGCGCGACATTTCCGCGCTGCAGAGCTTGCTGGAGCGCATCCAGACCCGCTTCGGACCGATTCAGGTGCTGGTCAACAACGCCGGGCGGGATGACCGCCACTCACTCGACGAGTTGACTCCGGACTACTGGGACAACTGTCTGAACCTGAATCTGCGCCACCATGTGTTTGCCACGCAAACCGTAGCGAGATGTCTACGCGCCAAGGGCCTTGGCGGCTCCATCATCAATATGGGCAGCATCAGCTGGATGCGCGGGCGCCCAAACCTGATTGGTTACACCAGCGCCAAAGCGGCCATCTCGGGCATGACACGCAGCCTGGCGCGCGAGCTCGGCGACGCGGGCATTCGAGTCAACGCCCTGGTGCCTGGCGCAATCGTCACGGCGCGGCAGAATGAACTGTGGCGCAACGCCGAGGAAGACCAGAAGTTCATCGAGTTCCAGTGCCTCAAGTTCCGACTTGACTCCTCGCATGTTGCCCGCCCAACGCTGTTCCTGGCCAGTGACGAGAGCAGTGGCATCACCGGTCAAAACCTGATCGTGGATGCCGGTCTGGCGCAAGTATCGGTGGCGGGTTAGCGCGCGGCTGGCGCTTGGGTGTGTGATGCTGTACCGCGACGTCAAACAAAAGCTGGTGGCTGACATTGTCTCCGGGGCGGTACCGCCCGGTGGCGGCTTGCCCAGCGAGACCGAGCTGGCCAAACGCTTTGGTGTCTCCATCGGCACTATCCGCCGCGCCGTTGATGAAATGGTGGCCGAGCATGTTTTGGTCCGGCAACAGGGGCGCGGCACGTTTGTCGGCAAGCTCGACAAGGAACGCTTCATGTTCCAGTTCTTCAAGATCGAGGGAAGCGACGGCGCGCGTGAGTTCCCGCAAGTCAAATTGTTGTCGTTTGTACGCGCCCGGGCCACGCAATCCGAGGCGCGGCTGCTCGGTCTTGACCCGGGTGCCGCCGTGTTTCATATCGAAAACTTGCTTTCGCTGCGGGGGCAGCCCGTGATTCACGACACGATTGTGATCAGCGCCGCGCGCTTTGGTGGCCTGACAAAAGCCCAGTTTGCCGCACGTCAGGGCACCATCTACGAGCTGTACCAAACCACCTTCGGCGTGACCGTGGTGGGCGCTGACGAACGCTTGCGCGCCCAAACCGTGCCGACGGCAAGCGCCAAGATACTGGGGCTGCCTGACAGCGCCGCAGTGCTGCGCATCGATCGTGTGGCGACCAGTTTCGCCCAGGAACCGATTGAGTACCGCGTGTCGATTGTCAACACCCAGCAGCACGATTATCTGGCCCGACTGACCGGCCAAGTCATCTAGATGATATAGTTGAATCTGCCATCAACCGACGGCTCGCCCGTCACAGGAGATTCCATGATTCATTCGGTATTGCATGACCCGCAGGACAGCGTCGCTGTGGTCGTCACCGAAGGCGTTCAGGCTGGCCAGGCGCTCACGGCGCTGATCCTTGACCAAGACCGCACCATCCAGATTCCCTGTCACGCCAACATCCCTTTGGGGCACAAAGTCGCCATGAAGGACATGGCGGTGGGTGACACCGTCGTCAAGTACGGGGTCGATATTGGCAAGGTGGTGGCGGCGATCAAGGTTGGCCAACACGCGCATGTGCACAACATCAAGACCAAACGCTGGTAGCGCCTGCGCCATCTAACCTGAACCCACACTCAAGGAACTCCCATGCCGTTGCTCAATAAAGATTCCACCTTCTGGGGCTTTCGCCGCGAAAACGGGCGTGTTGGCGTGCGTAATCACGTCATCATCCTGCCGCTCGATGATTTGTCCAATGCCGCCGCCGAGGCCGTCGCCCACAACATCAAGGGCACCATGGCGATTCCCCATCCGTATGGGCGCTTGCAGTTTGGTGCCGATCTGGACCTGCACTTTGCCACCCTCATTGGCGCGGGCAGCAACCCCAATGTGGCCGCGGTCGTGGTCATCGGCATTGAGGACAGTTGGACCAACAAAGTGGTGCAAGGCATCGCCAAGACCGGCAAACCGGTAGTGGGCTTTGGCATCGAAGGTCATGGTGACCACGAAACCATCATGCAAGCCTCCAAAGCAGCCAAGGAGTTTGTGCAGCGGGCAACCGAGCAGCACCGCGTGGAGTGCCCAATCTCCGACCTATGGGTGTCGACCAAGTGCGGCGAGTCCGACACCACCTCCGGTTGCGGCGCCAATCCGACTGTGGGCAACGCATTTGACACACTGCACGCGCTGGGCACCACGCTGGTGTTTGGTGAGACCTCCGAAATCACCGGTGGCGAGCACATCGTTGCGGCACGCTGCGCCAACGACGCGGTGCGCGCCGAGTTCATGCGCATGTTCAACCGCTACCAGGACATGATCCAGCGCAACAAGACCACCGACCTGTCCGAATCGCAGCCGACCAAGGGCAACATTGCTGGCGGCCTGACGACGATTGAAGAGAAGGCGCTGGGCAACATCCAGAAGATCGGCAAGAAGTGCACGGTCGATGGCGTGATCGACAAAGCCGAGGTTCCGTCTCATCCGGGCCTGTGGTTCATGGATTCCTCATCGGCCGCGGCCGAAATGGTCACGCTGTGTGCGGCGTCGGGCTTTGTGGTGCACTTTTTTCCAACGGGCCAGGGCAATGTGATCGGCAACGCCATCGTGCCGGTCATCAAGATTTGCGCCAATCCCCGCACGGTACGCACCATGAGTGAGCACATCGATGTGGATTGCTCCGGCCTGTTGCAGCGCGAGCGCACCATGGACGAGGCAGGCGACCAGTTGCTGGAGGTGATGATGCGCACCGTCAACGGGCGGTTCACCGCAGCCGAAGCCCTCGGCCACCGCGAGTTTGTGCTGACGCGCTTGTTCGAGAGCGCCTGATCGGTCGACCATGCATCAGACCCGTCGTCACTTTGCAACCCTGATGGCCGCTGTCGGGGCCACTTCAGTGTGGCCGCTGCGGGCGCAGCAGCAGCCGGAGTATCCGAGCCGTTCGGTTCGCTATGTAGTGCCATTTCCGGCCGGGGGCCTGACCGACGTCATGGCGCGCATGGTCGCTCAGAAGCTGACCGAGTCACTCAAGCAGTCGGTCGTCGTGGACAACAAGCCGGGGGCAAACGCCAACCTCGGTGCCGACTTGGTGGCCAAGGCAAACGCCGACGGCTACACCTGGCTGGCGGTGACGCTGACACACGCGGTGAACCCGGCCTTGTTCCCGGCCTTGCCGTATAGCCTGGACAAAAACCTGACCGCCGTGGCGCACCTGGCAACCAGCCCCTTGGTGTTGGTGGTCAACGCGAACACCCCGGTCAAGAACCTGCGTGAGTTTCTCGAACGCGCCCAGGGCCGCTCGCTCAGTGGCGGCTCCTCGGGCAACGGCACGCCGCCACACCTCGGTCTGGAGCTGCTTGCCGGCAGCGCCAAACTGAACTTCCTTCACGTTCCCTACAAGGGGGGCACACCCTCGTTGAACGACCTGATGGGTGGGCAAATCGAGTTCATTGTGTCCAACCTGCCGGAGTGCTCCACGCTGGTGAAGTCTGGCAAGTTGCGTGCCCTGGCGATCACCTCGCTGACGCGCCACGCCGTGCTGCCCGATGTGCCGACATTTGCCGAACTGGGCCTGGCCGACGTGGTGCTGGAGAACTGGACCGGTCTGATGATGCCCGCCGGGACACCCGCGCAGGTGGTCGACAAGGTGGCGCAGCAGGCCATTCGCGCCGTGACCGCGCCAGACGTATCCGAGCGCCTGGGCGCTTTGGGTTTCTCGGTGACCGGTCTAGGCCCGGCCGAGTTTGCAACGATTTTGCAGCGCGACATGGCGCGCTGGCGCGAAGTCGTCAAAGCCCGCCGCATTCACGCAGACTGACCCGAACAACCGGCCACCACGAAGACCGACAGCATGAAGAAAATCGTCATTACCGAATTCATGGACACCGCGGCGGTGGAGTCGCTTGGGGCGCACTACGCGGTGGTCTACGACCCGCTGCTGGTGGACGACGCCACGCGGCTCCTGGGTGAGGTGGCCGACGCAGATGCCTTGATCGTTCGCAACCGAACCCAGGTACGCGGCGAACTGCTGGCGGCACTGACCCGCGCCACCGTGGTCGGGCGCTTGGGGGTCGGTCTGGACAACATAGATGTTCCCGCCTGCGAAGCGCGCGGCATCCAGGTGATCCCGGCTACTGGGGCCAATGCGCTGGCGGTGGCCGAGTACGTGATTGGCACGGCGATGATGCTGTTGCGCGGCGTCTACCACGACACAGCGGCCGTGACGCAAGGCCAGTGGCCACGAAGTCGCCTCTCCAATGGCCGGGAAATCTCAGGCAAGTGCCTGGGCCTGATCGGCTTCGGTGGTATTGGCCGCCTGACCGCGACACTGGCCAAAGGGCTGGGCATGCACGTCGTCGCCTTTGATCCGATGTTGGCAGCGCACGACCCGCAGTGGCAACAGTTGGGCGTGACCCCGCTGGGCCTGGAGCCCGTGCTGGCGCAGGCTGATGTGCTCAGTTTGCACGTACCCCTTACCAAGGCCACCCAGGGGCTACTCTCACGCGAGCGCATCGCACACATGAAGCCAGGCGCGGTGGTGATCAACACCGCGCGCGGCAACATTGCCGACGAAGTGGCCGTAGCGGACGCACTTCGCGCCGGGGCTTTGGGCGGCGCCGCGTTTGACGTGTTTGAGCTGGAGCCACTGCCAGCGGCAAGCCCTTGGGTCGGGTGTCCCAATCTGGTGTTGACGCCACATGTGGCGGGCGTCACGGCTGAATCGAATCAACGTGTCTCGACCCTGATCGCAGCGGAAGTTCACCGCGCCTTGGGCTGAACCATGACGCTGCAGGAAATTCACGCGCTGGTCAGTCAAGCCCTGCAAAACGCAGGCACCTCCCGGCTGCAAGCCGACGCCACCGCAACGGCATTGGTAACTGCCGAAGCGCAGGGGCTGGCCTCGCATGGCGTGTCGCGGGTGCCGATGTACGTGGCGCACTTGCGCGCCGGGCGGGTCGATGGCCAGGCAGTGCCAAGCATCGTGCGGCAAACCACCAGCGCGACCCTGATCGATGCCGCCAACGGTTTTGCCTTTCCAGCCTGCGCGCTGGCGGTGCAGGCCGCCGTGAGCGCCGCCCGCACCAGTGGCATCGCCCTTGGCGCCGTCACCAACAGCCATCATTTTGGCGTTGCCGCAGACCACCTGGAGGCGGTCACCCAAGCCGGCCTGGTCGGCATCGCGATGGGCAATTCACCCGCTGCGATGGCCGCCGCCGGTGGCAGCCGAGCGATTTTTGGAACCAACCCTCTGGCGGCGGCGTTTCCACGTCAACACGCCGCACCCATCGTGATCGATTTGTCCCTGTCGGAAGTGGCGCGCGGCAAACTGATGGTGGCTGCAAAGAAGGGGGAGCCGATTCCCCTGGGTTGGGCACTTGACCAGACCGGCCAACCCACCACCGATCCCCAGGCGGGCTTGGCAGGCTCGATGTTGCCCTTTGGATCATTGGGCGGCGGCAGCAAAGGGGCCATGTTGGCGCTGATGGTGGAGCTGCTGGTCACGTCGCTGACCGGCGCGCGTTTTGGACTGGAGGCCGATTCGTTCTTTGAAGACCAAGGCAATCAGCCGCGCCTGGGACAAGTGTTCATCGTGATCGACCCTGCCGCCTTGGGTGGGCAAGCGGTGTACTTCGAGCGGGTTGAAGCCGTCATGTCGGCCATGCTGGCCGACGCCGGGGTGCGCGTGCCCGGCTATCGTCGGCACGACTTGGCCACCCAGGCCCGGCTTCATGGCATCGAGCTGCCCGCTGCAACCTTGACTCCCCTTCTGGCCATGGTTCAAGCGTGAGCTTCGCTACGCGGATCGGCAATCGAGTGCACGCGTGACCGTGCTGGCGCAAACGTGGCGGGCACACACGCAGCGTGTCTTGCCCGGCACGCTGGTCTGCGCGACCATCGCCTTGGCCGCCACCTATCTGTCGGAGCACTACGGCGGCCCGCAGCTGTTATACGCCCTGCTGATCGGCCTGGCGTTCCACTTCCTGAGCCACAGCCCGTCGGTCATGCCTGGCGTGGCCTTTTGTGGACGCACCGTATTGCGGCTCGGCGTCGCCCTGCTGGGCGCGCGCATCACGATGACGCAAATCGCCGCCTTGGGCTGGACCACGGCGGTGCTGGTGATGGTGGCGGTGGGCAGCACGGTACTGTTTGGTCTGGCGATGGCAAAGTGGCTTAAACGCCCGGCCGACGAGGGCCTGCTGTCGGGCGGCGCGGTTGCCATCTGCGGCGCATCGGCCGCCCTGGCGGTGGCCTCGGTGCTGCCTCAAACCAAGGCGAATGAACGCTTCACGCTATTGATGGTGGTGGGTGTAACCGTGCTGTCCACACTGGCCATGGTGGTCTATCCATTTGTGCTCAAGCTCGCCGGGGTGTCAGATGTGCTGGCCGGGGTGTTTTTGGGTGGAACCATTCACGATGTGGCCCAAGTGGTTGCCGCCGGAACCATGCTCGGGCCAGCGGCGGGAGATGTCGCCACGGTGGTCAAGCTATTTCGGGTGATGTTGCTGATGCCGGTCGTGATTCTCATCTCGCTGGCCTATCGTCATCACGCGCAGGGCCGCGCTCACGTTCATTTTGATGTGAACTCCGAGTTGCCAACCGAACGCGACCGCGTGCCTTTGGTACCTAACTTCCTGCTGGCCTTTGTGGTGCTGGTTTTGCTGGCCACTGTGGGCGTCATTGACAAGGAACTGGCCCAGTTGGCATCTAACGGATCACGCTGGATGCTGGTGACCGCGATCGCGGCGGCAGGCATCAAAACCTCGTTCGAAGACCTGATGAAGCTGGGCTGGCAACCGGTTCTGATGATCGTGGGCGAAACCCTATTCATCGCCGCCGTGGTGCTGATCGGCATGAACTACGTCTAGTCCGGGCCACGGACCGGCCGGCGCGGGCCGCATCAGCGCTCCAGGTTGTAGTCGATCGTCACCACCACCCGCGCCACTTTGTCCATGGTGCTCTTGTCGTAGGTGCCACCATAGTCTTGCGAGTCCTGCTCGGTGCCCACCGGCAGGATGTAGAACGCGCCTTGCGAGGCCGAGCGCATGGCACCCACCTTGGTGTTGCCATTCTTGGCGAACTCTTCCGCGCGCTTTTGCGCGTTCTGCGTAGCCGCGCCAATCAGCGACATCTTGATGTCTTCCAGGTTGGAGACCAGGTAATTGGGCTTGGCGTAAAACACCGGGTGCCCGTCGGCCGCCAGTTGCAGGGCGGCTTTGTGCGCCGCCTCGATCTTCGCCAGGTCCTTGCTGTGGACGGTGATCTCCTGCTTGGCGACAAAGCCCTTTTGCACTTGACGGGTGCGCCCGCTGGCGGTCTCTTCCTCCACCATATTGGGCTCCACGCCCTCGACCGATTCCTTCAGATTGTTTTTGTCAAAGCCCTGCCTGACCAGGAACTGATCGAGCGTGAGCCGGTCCTTGCGCAACCTGGCCAGCGCCTCGGCAAAACTGACCCCTGGTGTGCGCACCCCAATACGCCACTCGGCGTTGTCTGCCTTGACCGGCTTCTCGGCCAAGCCCTTGACCGAAATGCTCTGTTTGCCCGCACCAATGTGCTTGGCCTGCATGCCCAAGACAAAGGCTGCCAGCGACATGCCCAGCGCCAGCAGCACGCCAAGTTTGACCAGGGCTTGGGGCAGACCTGAAGAAGGCGCTATGTTGGTTGGTTGTTCCATGCTTACTCCAGAAATGTTCGCTTGACGCGCGGGCCGATGTGAACACCCTCCGCGCGCAAAACCGTGCTTCGTCACAACGCTAGTATTGATCGCCAGTGTAGTGGTACCAATAGCGGCAATCTTAGGTTGCACCATCCGGGAAGACCTCTCGCGGCCCCGGAAGGTTGCGCAATGGATCCGAACATCTGATGAGCACTCGTTCGCACCACTACTGGCGGTAGACTCTCCCGGAACAAGAATGCGTTTGAAATCAGGGTTGCGTTCATACTCGACGGCACCCGATTTACGGTTCACAGCATCACCAGGGAACAAAGGGATTCAAGTGAAATCAGGCATCAGAGACACGGCGCGTGTCAAGTTACTTGTCGCCTCATTCATGCGGCCAACCGCTGAATATCGTTGCAGCCCAAATGGGCCTGGATGACGCAGTCACGTTCGGGGTTCAGAGTGACTGCTCCGATGGGTGACCAGTTGCGTTTGTAACCTGACCAGCGCGCTGGGTTCTTCTCTCGCGCTTGCAAGTACAGCGCATGGCGGGCCGCCAGAATGGCCTGATCTTCGCCCAAATGGGCAGCTCCAACTTCACGCAGCGCGGTTTGGGCCTGTCTGCTGCGTCGTTGGCGTCGTTCTTGCCACTCTTGCCCTGTAGTCGATAGGGCTCCACCAGATGGGCCGCAATGATGTGCGCATCCTGCCCCAAGGCGACCAGCTTGCGGGCCCAGTGGTGGGCGCTGGAGCTGGCCTCCATGGCTATCAGGCAGCGTGCGGGCAGCATCGCGCACCAGAGTATGAATTTGTCTCGCTGCAAGGCTTTGTTGGTGACCACTTTGCCAACCGCATCAACGGCATGAACCTGGATGACGTTCTTTGCCAAATCCACTCCAACTCGTGTAATCTCGCTCATGGGACTTCTCCTTCCAAAGGTTACAGATTGACTTCCAGATCCAATCTTGGCACTTGATGCCGTTACCAGGAAGTGGGAAGTCCCTTCGTATTCGTGGAACTTGCGCAAGCAGCTATCAAAACCATAGTGGGTACGTCGTGAATAAAAAGGGAGCGTTATGAATAAGAAAGCCAAAGCGGCCACAGAACCCGCAAATCACATTGCGGTATTCCGGGAAACCACCATCCGCCGGGTCTGGCACAACGAGGAATGGTGGTTTGCCATTATTGACGTGGTGGGTGTGCTCACCGACTCGGTGCAGCCCGAGGGCTACGTCAAAGACCTGCGCCGTCGTGACCCGGAGCTGGCCAAAGGGTGGGGGCAAATTGCCACCCCCCTTCGGGTCGCGACGGCAGGCGGTGCGCAGCAGGTCAACTGCGCCAACACCGAAGGCCTGTTTCGCATCATCCAGTCCATCCCGTCACCAAGGCGGAGCCCTTCAAACGCTGGCTGGCGCAAGTGGGTTACGAGCGGGTGAAGGAAATTGAGAACCCCGAACTGGCCAACGCCCGCGCCCGCGAGCTGTACCAAGCCAAGGGCTACCCGCAGGCGTGGATCGAAAAGCGTCTGCGCTCCATCTCTGTGCGCGGGGAGCTGACCGACGAGTGGAAAGCGCGGGGCGTGGCGGAAGGCAAGGAATACTCCATCCTGACCGCAGAAATCGCCCGTGCCACCTTTGGCGTGACACCCAGCGAGCACAGCCAGCTCAAACCTGGACCAAGTTAAAACCGGTAACAACCTGCGCGACCACATGACCGATCTGGAGCTGATCTTCACCATGCTGGGTGAAGCCAGCACGACCGAGATTGCCCGCCGCAGCGACGCCCTGGGCTTTGACGAAAACCGCACATCAGCCAAACAAGGCGGCACCATCGCAGGCAATGCTCGTAAAGCACTGGAGGCCAAGACGGGTAAGAAGGTGGTGAGCAAAGCCAACTACCTGGCCGCGCCAACCACGCCCGATCTGTTGGCAGACATTGCACCAGTGCAGCCAGCCCAACCCAAAGCCCGTATTCGCGCGAAGCCTTCCAAGGGCCGCGGATCGTGAGAATCAAAACCCTAACCCAACCTTGAAGCCCTCCGCTAACACGTGGGACGCCCTCGCCGGCGCCTACCAACTTCGTCCCGGCCAGCATCCCGGTGTGATCGGCCAACGGCCAGTGCTCGGCGCGGGCAAGCTCGCGCAACTGCTGGCCGGTCAGCGCGGCGAGCAGATTGGCGCCACGCTCTCTAGCGTGTTCACCCTGTGCGCCCACGCGCACCGCCGCACGGCCGCGCTGGCGTTAGCCGCCGCGCAGCATGACACAACCCATCCGCACCAAGCGCAGCCCCCTGTGCTGCTGTACGTCGAGACCGCAAGAGACCACCTGCGCTCGATTGCCTTGGACTGGCCGCAACGCCAACCCGATGCAACGGTCGCCGCGCAAACCATGGCCTGGCTGCGCGACTGCCCGCTGCCACTGGCCACCCCCCGCATACCCGGCGACGCCACCACTGGCTGGCAAACGCTGGCCAAGCTGCGCGCCTGGCTTGAAGACAGCGTCCTGCACCAGCCGGTGCCGCGCTGGTTGAGCGAACACCAGCATCCCGACGCCCTGGCCAACTGGTGCCGGACGCAGGCCACACAACTGGCGCCCGCACGCTGCCTGGCCAACTGGCATACACCGGCCAGCGCCTTGGCGCCCGAGACCCGCCTGCTGAAATTGCTGGACCTGGACCCAACACGCCAGACCGTACAGTTGCGCCAGCTTGCGCAGGCGCTGATGAGTGAGCCCGACTTTGTGCAACAACCCACTTGGCTGGGCCAATGCGCCGAGACCGGACCGTGGGCACGGCTGCGTCATCATCCGATGCAAGCATCGACACGGCACACCGCCTGGACGCGCCTGGCCGCGCGCTGGTCGGACCTGATGGAGATCGCGGCGGCCACGCCCGACACCGACCAGCCTGGCACCGCGCCGCTGCTGTCGAGTGGCGCGCTGGCCTTGGCAAACGGCCAGGCACTGGCTTGGTGCGAGATGGCACGCGGCCTGCTGCTGCACTGGGTGCAACTGGACGCGCAAGGTGGTGTGCAGGACTACCGCGTGCTGGCGCCCACCGAGTGGAACTTTCATCCCAACGGTGCATTGGCCCGTGCGGTGGCGGCACTACCACCGGGCGACACGGAAACCGCCCGCATCCTCGCTGCGGCCTATGACCCGTGTGTGGCCTGCACCGTATAGCGGGTCAGAATCACAGTCCCTACTGGTCATCCACCGGGCTCCCACATGATTCAAGAACTGGCTGTCGCTTCCATTGGCGCATACCAGCGCTACGTTTCCCCGCACAAGGGGTACTGCTGCGCGCACCGCGCCAAGACTGGACGTGAATCCTGCTCAACCTTTGCCCAGCGCGCCATCCGCCGTCATGGCCTGTTCACCGGCCTGGCCTTGCTTAGGCGCCGCTTCAGATTCTGTACCGCCTCTGCCCGTGCACTCGCCAAACAGAAACCCGACAAGATGGAGATGCCTGCACCCGAGCCCTGCCCGCTGTTTCCAAGCTACCCGGCTCAGCAACGAACCATGGTTGGTCTGAATTGCGCAGGGTGTTGCTTTCCGTTCTTCTCGTAGGATGAGGGTCAATGCGCACGCCGCCGCACAACCCTGTGACAGGTCCAATCAACGGGCCTGTCGGGCCTGAAACGGCCCGCAAGCGCCTGTACAAGCCAGTCTTTGCAACCATGCTGATCCTGCTTTATTCAACTTGCCATGCGCCATATCGCCGCGCGTGATGCCGCAATCAGCGCCCCATCAGATCCCATGGCCCCACCCACCCCCTGCCAATCCATCGACCAAGCAGGTTGGCTCGAACTGCGCGCACAGCTCTGGCCCCACTGCCCCAGGGCGCAGCACGTCAGCGAGATGGCGGCCTTCCTGGCGGCGCCGCAGCGTTACGCACAGTTCATTCACTATGACGCCACCGCACAGGCCGTTGGTTTTGTCGAGGTCTCGCTGCGGCATGACCACGTCAACGGCACCCGATCATCTCCGGTGGCCTACTTGGAGGGCATCTACGTGGTGCCCGCAGCGCGACGCCAAGGCGTCGCGCGTGCCTTGGTCGCCCAGGCTGAGCGATGGGCCGCTGACTCGGGTTGCGCCGAATTCGCGTCCGATGCGCGGCTGGACAACACGCAGAGCCAAGCCATGCACACTGCCTTGGGCTTTAGCGAGTCCATGCGCGTGGTGTTCTACCGCAAGAGCGTCGGGCCGTCGCATTAGCCACTGCGTGCCTGTAGACGCTCACATCAGCAATAAGAGCCAAGATCATGAATCCAGCCAGAGTCCGTCGCGACCGATTACATCGCCTGACCGATCTGCCCAACGTCGGACCCGCCACGGCGGCCGATCTCAAGCTGATCGGTATCCACAAACCCGATCAGCTCGTTGGCCAGAACCCGCGGGTACTCTTTGAGAACCTGTGCCGTGCCAGCGGCGTGCGGCAAGACCCCTGCGTGCTCGACGTGTTCATCTCCATCGCGCGCTTCATGGATGGAGAAGCCCCGAGGGCCTGGTGGGACTACACGGCTGAGCGCAAGCGCATGCCAGGCGTTCAACCATGAGCGACACTGACCAACCGCCACACGAGGCGGCGTGGTCATTGTGGCCTCGCAGCCGCGCCGCGATTGTCAGCCGACAAGCGGTGCGGTTTGCGCTGACCGGGGTACTGTCTTGCGGGAGCGTCCTGCCCGCCCAGGCCACCACCCCGGAGAGCCGGTGTTACGGTACCGTCAGCCATGGCCGCATCGACGGCAGCGTCAAGCTGCCCGGCAGCGGACCCAACTTCACTGGCTACAGCACGCTGGGTGCTACCGCCGGTCGCACGCATGTGCATTCGAAAGTGGCGCAAACCATCGTCGCCGCCTACGCCGCCGTCGAGAGAATCGACCCCACCCTTCGCTACGTCTACGGCGAAACCGGTTGGCCATCAGGCGGTCGTTTTCGCCCGCACCGCACCCACCAGAACGGCTTGTCAGTGGACTTCTTTGTGCCGGTGCGCAACGCGCAGGGCCAGTCGGTCGCCGTGCCCACCGACGTCACCAATCGGTTGGGCTATGACCTTGAGTTCGACCAGGACGGCCGCTATGGCGAGTACCGAATCGACTTCCCCGCCATGGCCGAGCACCTGTACCAGTTACACGTAGCGGCCAAGGCGCAGGGCATTGGCATCGCCTTGGTCATTTTTGACGCCGCCTATCTGCGGCGCCTCTTCGCCACCCCACGCGGCCCGTATCTGCAACAGAATCTGCCGTTCATGAAGGGTCGCCCTTGGGTGCGCCATGATGAGCACTACCATGTTGACTTTGCGGTGCGGTGCGCGTCGGCTTCCGACAAGTAGCGCCGTGCTGTGGCGGCATGGGATGGTCGAGTCACCAATTCCAAGGCATAGACTTTCGCGCCGCTGGCCCCTGCTGCAGTCCCGGTATAGACTCCCCAACACCGGCCTACCACCCTCCATGAACGCGAAATCATCATGACTTTCAACGTGTTGTGGCTGCAATCTGGCGGTTGCGGGGGCTGCAGCATGTCGCTGTTGTGCGCCGACACGCCGGACCTGCCCGGCCTGCTGCGCGGCAATGGCATCAACCTGCTGGGGCATCCGGCCTTGTCGCTCAAGGGTGGCGAGGACCACATTGGCTTGCTGCAAGACTGTCTGTACGGCCGCGTGCGGCTCGATGCGCTGTGCGTGGAGGGCGCCATGTTGCGCGGGCCGCATGGCAGTGGCCGCTTTCACGTGCTGGCCGGCACCGAGGTGGCGATGATCGACTGGGTGCGCCAGCTCGCGGGCGTGGCGCGGCATGTGGTGGCGGTGGGCAGTTGCGCCGCGTGGGGCGGCATCACGGCCTCGGGCTTCAACCCGACCGAGGCCTGCGGCCTGCAGTATGAAGACGAACACAAGGGCGGCCTGCTGGGTGCCCACTTTCGCGCACGGGGTGGCCTGCCCGTCATCAATGTCGCCGGCTGTCCGACGCACCCCGGCTGGGTGACCGACAGCCTGATGGCGCTGGCTGCGGGCCTATTAACGCAGGCTGACTTGGACCCCTTGAGCCGGCCACGCTTTTATGCCGACCAACTGGTGCACCACGGCTGCACCCGCAACGAGTATTACGAGTACAAGGCCAGCGCCGCCAAGCCGTCCGATCTGGGCTGCACCATGGAAAACATGGGCTGCAAAGGCACGCAGGCGCACGCCGACTGCAACACGCGGTTGTGGAACGGCTACGGCTCGTGCACGCGCGGTGGTTATGCCTGCATCAGTTGCACCGAGCCGGGTTTTCAGCACCCCGGCCACCCCTTCCACCAAACGCCCAAGGTGGCAGGCATCCCCACCGGCCTGCCCACCGACATGCCCAAGGCCTGGTTCGTGGCGCTGGCCTCGCTGTCCAAAAGCGCCACGCCCAAGCGCGTCAAACAAAACGCCCACAGTGACCATGTGGTGCTGCCGCCGGTGCCACGCAAGACCGGCCTGCGCTAAGCACCTCGTTACGCTCCCCATGCCATGACCCGCCTGATCCTCGGCCCCTTCAACCGCGTCGAAGGTGACCTCGAAGTGCAGCTTGAGGTGGCCGATGGCCGCGTGACCGAGGCCCGCGTCAAGGCGCCGATGTACCGCGGCTTCGAGGTGGTGCTGCAGGGCCGCGACCCGATGGACGCGATGACCATCGCGCCGCGCATCTGCGGCATTTGCTCGGTGTCGCAATCGGTGGCGGCCGCCAAGGCGCTAGCCGATGCCTCGGGCGTGCTAGTGCCGCCCAACGGGGTGCACGCCACCAACCTGATGCTGGCCTGCGAGAACCTGGCCGACCACCTGACGCACTTCTATGTGTTCTTCATGCCCGACTTCACGCGCGAGGTGTATGCCCGGCGCAGTTGGTTTGGCGAGGCCGAGCGGCGCTTTGCCGCCGTGGTGGGCGGCGGCCCCGCCAGCGGCCTGCACAATCGCGCGGCGCTGGCGGCGCGCGCACGCTGGCTGGAGCTGATGGGCGCATTGGGCGGCAAGTGGCCGCATACCGGCGCGATTCTGCCGGGCGGGAGCTCGCTGGCCATCGGCTCCACCGAGCGCGTGCGTTTGCTGGCGCGCCTGCGCGAAATGCGCGCTTTTCTGGAGCAGACCCTGTTTGGCACCGCGCTTGAAGACGTGGCGGCGCTGCGGACACTGGAACAGTTGCAAACCTGGCGTGCACGCGCAGCGGGCAGCGACCTGGCGCTGTTCCTGGACATCGCCGACCAAAGCGGTCTGGCCACACTGGGCACTGGTCCGGGTCGGTACCTGAGCTATGGCGCCTACGCCAAACCCGATGGCGGTCACGCGCTGGCGCAAGGCGTGTGGGACGCTGGCGCGCAGCAGCGCCTGGCGCTCGATGCCTCGCGGATCAGCGAGGACCTGAGCCACGCCTGGTACGCCCAGACGGAGGGCGCACAGCCCCTGCACCCCACCCATGGCCTGACCCAACCCGACCCCGACAAGGCCGGCGCCTACACCTGGAACAAAGCACCCCGGCTGGGCGGTCAGGTGGTGGAGACCGGCGCCATCGCACGCCAATTGGTCGATGGCCAGCCGTTGATCCGCGACGCCTGCGCGCTGCTCGGCGGCACCGTGTTGACCCGCGTACTGGCGCGGCTGGTGGAGCTGGCGCGCATTCTGCCCATGATGGAACACTGGCTGATGGCACTGCAGCCCAACGAGCCCTACCATCAGTTGCAGGCAATGCCGACGCATGCGCAAGGCTCGGGTTTGTCGGAGGCCGCGCGCGGCGCCCTGGGCCATTGGCTGCGCATCGAGAACGGTCGTATCGCCCACTACCAGATCGTCGCGCCCACCAGTTGGAACTTCTCCCCGCGCGACGCTGCAGGCACGCCGGGCGCGTTAGAGATGGCGCTGGTGAACGCCCCACTGGACGCGGCCACGGCCGATGATCCTGGCACCAGCGTGGCGGTGCAACACATCGTGCGTTCATTTGATCCGTGCATGGTCTGCACGGTGCATTGAATTCAATCAAGCCATGCCCTTACCGCGTCCGTCACCCCTGCAACACCTGCCCTCCGAAGAGCTTGAAGGCGTGGACGAGGCCACCTGGCTGGATGTGATTCACAAGATGGACGAGGTCTACTCCAAGCTGGTCGCCGACGAGGTGGAGCTAGAGGAAAAGAACGCCCAGTTGGAACAATCACAACAGTTCATCTTCAGCTTGCTCTCGGCCATGAGCGACGTGCTGATTGCCTGCAACCAAGATGGGCTGATTGAAGAAACCAACGCTGCCTTGTGCGAGCTGGTGGGGCGCACCGAGCAGTCGCTGCGCGGCACGCCGGTGGTTGAGCTGCTGGCCGATGCGGCCAGCGTTGCCCACTGGCGCCAATCGACCGAACAGCAGACGCCGCGCGAAGGCGCCGTGCTGGAAGTGAACCTGCGTGATGCGCGCGGCCAGGTGGTACCGGTGGACCTGAACTGCACGCCCCGCCGCAACAGCGATGGGCGGCTGGTCGGCCGGGTGTTGGTGGGGCGTCCCTTAGGTGAACTCAAGCGCGCCTACCACCAGTTGCGCGAGGCGCACGAGGCGCTCAAGCGCGCCCAACAGCAATTGATGCACTCCGAAAAAATGGCCTCGCTGGGACGCCTGGTGGCGGGTGTGGCGCATGAGCTGAACAACCCGATCAGCTTTGTGCTGGGCAATGTGCATGTACTGCAGCGCTACGGCACACGCCTGGACAGCTACCTGGCCGCGCTGCACCGCCTGGAGCTGCCGAGCGACGTGCAGGCACAGCGCGCCGAGTTGCGCATCGACCACCTGCTCAAAGACCTCCCGTCCTTGTTAGAGGGCACGCTGGAAGGCGCGCAGCGCACGGCGGATATCGTCAACGGCCTCAAGCGCTTTTCCACCGCCGTGCACGAAGAGATCGCCCCGGTGGAAATCAGCGAGGTCGTGGAGCGCGCCATTCTGTGGGTCAAGAAAGGCACCGCGCCGCGCTTCGAAGTGCACTGGACGCGCGGCCCGGATTGCCAGGTGTCGGGCAACGCCGGCCAGTTGCTGCAGGTGATGATGAACTTGATCCAGAACGCCTACGACGCCGCTGGCTCCGACGACACCCGCACGCCGGAGCTGCGGATAGAGATGACCGTGAGCGGCAGTAGCGTGCAACTGCGATTCGCCGACAACGGCCCCGGCATTGCGCCCGAACATTTATCCCGCGTGTTCGACCCATTTTTCACCACCAAGCGCGTGGGCAAGGGCACCGGGCTGGGCCTGTCCATCAGCTACGGCATCGTTGAACAACACGGCGGAAAACTCAGCGCGGCCAACCTGCCGCAGGGTGGAGCGGAGTTCGTGCTGACGCTGCCGGTGATCCCACCTTGATGCTGGCCTACCCCAACCCCAATCGCACCAACTTCATACGCAGCCCTGCGCGTAAGGCCCAATTCCTCAGCGACGCGACTCAAGTGGCTGCAGTTACTGCCAAGCGTGCAACCGATCAGAGAAAGGAGCGGGGCAAGCGCCACTCCCGAGAGGGCTCTCACCCATTCAGCGAGTGAGTGGGCGGTGCGTTCCTTCACCGTACCGCACAGTGGTTATCCTGATTCATCCACCAATGTTGCACTGACGGCCGCTTGCGGACATAGGTCAGCTTACCGCCTTCGCGCTACCCAGTCGTAGTCCGAAGGTGCTAACCGCCGCACTCGCACAGTGGTAAAGTCAAGGTGCACGGGAAATGCATGGTCAGCCGTGATTTCCTTGGCCTTCCGAAACCTCCCAAGCTCAACATGGTTCTGTGCAAACCGCAACTTAAGCCGTCATGACCGCACTTAGACTTCCGGCCAAATTGGCAAAGGAACCATTGGTAGACGTGATTTTGAAATCCGGTTCAGTAGTCACATACCCGGATCGTCTGTGCTTCCCGGTTTGCTATTTTCGAAGCTGGCCGGTGTTTCAAACATCGAATCCCTTCCAATTTCCCAGTTGCCTCAGCAACTTCGCGAAATTGATCCGAATCTTCATTTTTCCCCCTCAGCAAACTTATCTGGGGAGATTTGCAATTTGGTGGGTGACAGGTCACTTGGTGTTGGCTGCATGATGCCTATCCGGGGTGGGCTGCATTCAAGAAAGCCATCGAAGAGGTAGTTGCTGTGTTTCACAGCTCTGCGTTGATCAGTTCAATCGACCGCTACTCCATCAAGTACGTAGATTTCTTTGAGACAAACGACGACATGGCGCGCGCGCTCAGCCATTTCAATATTAATATTCATATCGGTAACCACGCTGTCAAAGCTGAGAATTCCGTCCTTAGAGTTGAGATCCCCAGGTCGCCGTTCTTGCATGCAGTTCAAGTGATGACGAATGCTACTGTACAGATTCCGCCTCAAAAGGCCAGATCGGGTGCCGTTCTTGATGTCGACACTCTGACAGTGGCCGCAGTTTCGGATGTGCCGCAATTCATGACTGATTTACCACGACTTCTTGATGACATCCATCTGCAAATAAGCAAATGTTCTTTGAGTGTCTGAGTGGGAGCGGGCTCAGCAATTTGGAGCCGCAGTATGGGTGAGTTAAGGATCAGTGCCAGCAGGATGGCCACTACTATTGCCCCTTCGTCGCAACCATGTCCGGATACCTGAATGTCGACGCAGTTATTGCATCTGAGCAAACAAGGGCTGCCAAGGTTGCCGCCACGACATCGGGTGTGGTAGTCAAATTGCACCGAACTGTCAGCGGATTGAACTCGTCCAGCCCGTTGCTGAGTAGCAGCTTCGTACAGGCTGATCGATTGCATGGGACGACGACGAGAAACGTCACACGAATTGAGGACTTGATACTTCGCAAGGCAACCATAGGAGAGCTGGGCGACTCATCGCCAAAGGTCGACTTGTCAGCAAATGACAGAGGCCGAAGCGCACAGGCTACTGGGCTGGCTCGCCACTGACGCCGGGAAAGTTCTACGGATCGACAGTTGGCGTTGGACTGGGTGTCGGACTGATTTTCGACGACATCCGTTGTCCGATCTTCGATGTTGAAGACCGTGTCTTTTCAACTGTTGAATTGCCGGTATACGTCCTCACCCATGAGTGTGATGTTGACCGAGCAAATGACCGAGCGTTCAACGACTATTTAACAGTTTGTCCTCTCATTCCTCTTCGGGATTTCTTGCAAGAATATGCCAGTTGGTTTGACGGGGACCTTGAACTGAGCGGATTCTTAGACGCGATTGCACACCGAAGTGTCAATCGACTGATGTATGTTCCACCAAAGCCCGTCCGGCTGGAATATGGTGCCCTGCTGTATTTAAACAATCTGGCCAGCACACATCTCCGAATTTGAGTCGGCAAAGCCGTTGCGTCAGTTCGTGCGTTCGGACTGGATGCGATAGACAAGAGCTTCGCAAATCACTTCTTGCGACCAAAAGCAGATCGCCTTTCATTCTCCCCATAAGACCCCCCAGTCAATAGGCTGCACTTGTGTTGCAGTCAGTTCGTAGGCGCCGACATCGCGACTGCAAATGAGCGGCCAGTTGAGCGCGGCCAATCTGCCGCAGGGTGGAGCGGAGTTCGTGCTGACGCTGCCGGTGATCCCACCTTGATGCTGGCCTACCCCAACCCCAATCGCACCAGCTTCATGCGCAGCCCCACACGCGTCAGGCCCAGCTCCTCGGCGACGCGGGTCTTGTTGCCGCGGTGGCGCGCCATGGCGGCGTGGATGAGCTGGGCTTCAACCCGTTCGAGCTGATGGCGCAGCAGGCCGGACTCATCGTCGGCAGTGGCCGACACACCAGCCCGATTGCCGCCTGACGCGTCGGCCTGACGCAGACGGGGCGACAACAGCTCGACACCCAGCACCGGCCCATCGCCCAGCGCCAGCGCCCGTTGCACCTCGTTCTGTAACTCGCGCACGTTGCCTGGCCAGGCATGTTGCTGCAAGCAGCGCAAGGCATCCTGTGACATCTTTCTGCCCGACAGTGGGCTGTGCTGGAGCATCTGCTCAACGATCGGCGCAATATCTTGCGGGCGCTGTCGCAGCGCCGGCAAATTGAGCGTCATGCCGGCAATGCGGTAGTACAGGTCTTCGCGAAAGCGCCCGCCCGCAACTTCGGCTTCCAGATCTCGATTGGTGGCGGCGATGATGCGCACGTTGACAGAGATCGGTCGCGGGCTGCCCACCGGGCGGATTTCGCCTTCCTGCAAGGCGCGCAGCAGTTTGACCTGAAAGGCCGGCGAGGTCTCACCAATTTCATCCAGAAACAGGGTGCCGCCGTCAGCTTGCTGGAACAGGCCAATGCGTGACTCGACCGCGCCGGTGAAGGCGCCCCGTTTGTGGCCGAACAGCTCGCTCTCCAGCAGCGTGTCGGGCATGGCGCCACAGTTCTCCACCACGAAGGGCTGCTCGGCGCGCGCGCTGGCGTAGTGGATGGCGCGCGCCAGCAGCTCCTTGCCGGTACCGGATTCGCCGGTGACCAGTACCGCCAGATCGTGCGCGGCAATCTTTTCGGCCATGGCGCACACGGCGTTGAGCGGGCTGTCGGCGGCGCGCGTCAGGCGGTCGAAACCGGCCAAGCGCTTGGCCTTCTGGCGCAGGTTGGCCACGCGCAGCGACAGGTTCTCGGGGCTGGCGCGCAGCTCCAGCGTCAGGCGCTGGTTTTCCTGCTGCAAGCGCCACAGTTCGGCGGCACTCTGCAGCGTCAGCAGCAACTGGTCCGGGTGCCACGGTTTGAGCAGGTATTGCCAGATGCCCGCGTCGTTGATGCCGGCGATGATGTCCTGCGCATCGGTGTAGCCCGACAGAATCAAGCGCACCGTATCAGGCCAGCGCGTGCGCACGCCGCGCAAAAACTCGACCCCGCTGGTGCCGGGCATGCGCTGGTCGGACACGATGATCTGCACACACTCGCCCTCCATCAGCGCCAGCGCGTCGTCGGCCGAGGCGGCGGTGAAAACCGTGAAGTGGTCCTCCAACGTGCGACGCAGCGTCTCCAAGGAGCGCGCCTCGTCGTCCACCACCAGCACCGACAGTGGCGCACGTTGGGTCACAGCAGCCCCCTCGGCGCGGCGCTCATGGTGTGATCCACCCCAGATCGCGATGGCGGGCCAGGTGCCGAGGCGTCCACGAGACCAGCGACTTACGCACGAAGTGGTGCCGCGCCAGGTGGTAACTGGGGTCGAATCCGTAGAAGTTGCGCCGCATATGGGTCAGCTCCTCCTCGCGGTAAGCGGACAGGGGTTTGGTCGCTTCGTCGCACGCGCGCATCTCGCGTTTAGCGGTCAGCTTGTCCGCAAGCTCCGGCGCCGCAGCCAGCGCCGCAGCGCGCGTGGCCACCTCGGCGCGAAAACTCTCAAGCTCGCCGCTCAGGCAGGCATCGGTAAAGCCAATCTGCAGCGCGCGCTGCGCCGTCAGCGGCTGGCGGTCGCGCATGATGGCCTGCGCGGCCTCCAGTCCGACGCGGCGCGGCAACAGGTAGGTCCAGTATTCCGAGCCGTACAGATTGCCCATGTTCTTGTAGTGCGGGTTGAGGATCACCGCCTCGCGTGCCCACACCTCGTCGGCGGCGCGTGCCAAGAAGCAGCCACCGGCGCCGGTGTTGCCACCCAGCGCGGCCACGGTGAGCTGATCGGGACTGTTGATCAACTCCAGCGCCAGATCGTTCATGGCGTTGATGTTGGCCCACGACTCGTCGGCCGCCGAACCGTCCCCCAGGCTGGCCGCCTCGATCACGTTCAGGTGGATGCCGTTGGACCAGAAGTCCGCGCCGCCCATCAACACCAGCACCCGCATCGGCCGCTGCTTGGCCCACACCAGCGCTTCGCGCAGACGCTGGCACTGCGCGGTGGACATGGCGCCGTTGTAGAACTCAAAGTGCAGGAAGCCGACCGCACCGGCCTCGGCGTAAGCGATGTCTTGCCAGGTGGGCATGTCCACGCGCCACCAGCCGGACAAGGGCACCAGCGGCACCGCTTGCGCCTGTGCCGCAAACGCCAAGCTGGCGGGCAGTTTGATGCTGCCAGGCCGTTTGACGTGACCAATCCATACCGCGCCATCCACTGTGGCGCGCAACAAGGCGGTCTCGCGCCGGGCGATCACCGCGCCCGGCGTGCCGCGCAAGGTGGCCTCAGGCCACACATCAAACAAATGGCAAGGCTCGCCAAACAGGCTGTCGGCCACGCCCGGAAAACCGTCAGCCGCATGCACCTTGCGCACAATCGTTTCGGTGTGGTCGCGCGTCCAGTCCAGATGCCGGTCGTCCTGCTTCATCAACGGGCGTAGGCGGCCTCGCACCTCGGGCAGACTAGCTAGCGTGGTCGGCTGGAAGCTGCCCGACTCGAAACGCTGCACCGCCTGCAGCACGGCGCTGGTGGCGGCCTGTGTCACCTCGTTGCGGTACAGGCTGGACTTCTTCGCGCTGCGCATGGGAAAGGTGGCGCTGGCCCAGACCGGGCCGGCGTCCATCTCGCATTCAGCCTGCAGCACCGTGACACCCCACTCGGTCTCGCTGTCCTGGATCGCCCAGTCCAAGGCCGACGGGCCGCGGTCCCCCACGATGCCAGGGTGCACGATCAGGCAGACGTGACGCGACCAGATCGACTCAGGGATAGCGCGGCGCAAGTACGGTGCGACGATCAGCTCGGGGCGAAACAGCATCACCGCTTCCTCGGCCACCGAGTCGGCAATGTCGAACTCAATCGACACCTCATGGCCGCGCTGCTGCAACTCGGCGCCCAGACGCTGGGTCAGGCTGTTGAAGGCGTGGGTGAGGAGCAGGATACGCATTAGTTAGGCCAGCAGGGCTACCAGTTCCATCCAATTGCCATGGCTTCGGCAACGTTGATTGGGTGGCCCCCTCCGGGGGGGGTTCCCTTTTCTTCCTCCCCCTGGGGGTGGGGGGCGCCCCGGCCCCCCCCGGGGGGGGGGGGGGGGGGGTTGGTTTGGGGCCCCCCCCCCGCCCGCGGGGCCGGCCCCCCCCCCCCCCCGGGGGGGGCCCTCGCCCCGGCCGGGTTGATCAGCCGGGGAAAACCGGTCGCCGGCCGCCGCCGCTGCTGCGCCCCAGACCGCCCTTCATCTGCCTAAGCAAACCAGGGCCACCCAAAATCGCCAGCCCCTGCGTCACGATGGCCTTCAAGAACCCCCCCCCCCCCCCGCGGCCCGGAAGTAGTACGCCTCCGCCCCCGACGAACGGGAGCCCCCAAGGGGGCCCAACGGGAAGGGTTTGCAGCAAGAAATCCCAGTCGTCGCTGTCCGGTAGCGTTCCCAGGGCAAGAAGTCAGGCAACTGCGGGATTGGGAGGCACAAAGCTCGCCTCGGGATGCCCGCGCGCTGCTCTCCCGGGCGACCGCGGCGGATTGGATGCCGCGCAGTCCGTGTACCTCGCCAAGTGTACAGGGCGGAGTCCGATTGACCAGCGGCAAGGCCGGGGTGTATGGTTGCATATAGTGTCAATGGTGAAGCCGTGTAGGCGCCAATCCTCAGCAAATACGCGGCAACTGATCACCCGCCAACCAATCCACGATGCGCCGCCCCCCAAAGGCGGTGGTGAGCTGCACAAAGTGGTGGTCGTCGGCGATGACATCGCCGATCACGGCGGCATCCTGGCCCAACGGGTGCGCCCGCATGGCCGCCAGCAAGCGCGGCGCGTCGGCGCTGGCGCAAATGGCGATCAGCTTGCCCTCGTTGGCCACGTTGAGTGGGTCCAGTCCCAGCAACTCACAGGCGGCGGCCACCACCGGTTTGACCGGAATGGCCTTCTCATGCAGCATCATGCCGACGCCGGACTGGCCGGCAATCTCGTTGAGGGTGGCGGCCAAGCCACCGCGCGTCGGGTCGCGCAGGCAGCGGATGTCGGCGCCGGTGGCCAGCATGGTGGCAATCAGACTGTTAAGCGCTGCCGTGTCCGAGACAATCGGCGCCTCGAAGGACAGGTTCTCACGCTGGCTCATGATGGCCACGCCATGGTCGCCCATGGAGCCGGACACCAGCACCACGTCGCCGGCGCGGGCACGCGCACCGCCAAGCTGCACGCCATCGGGCAACACGCCCACACCGGTGGTGGTGATGAAGAGCCCATCACCCTTGCCCCGCTCCACCACTTTGGTGTCGCCCGTGACCACCGGCACACCGGCCGTGCGCGCCGCGTGGGCCATCGACTCGACAATACGCGCGAGATCGGCCAAAGCAAAGCCTTCTTCCAAAATGAAGCCCGCTGCCAGATACAGCGGCGTGGCGCCCATCACCGCCACGTCATTGACGGTGCCGTGCACCGACAGGCAACCAATGTCACCGCCGGCAAAGAACAGGGGTGAGACCACATGGCAATCGGTGGACATCACCAGCCGGCCCGGCTTGCCGTCGACCACTGGCGCGGGCAGCACGGCGCCGTCGTTGCCCTGGCCCAGGTACTCGTTGCCCAGGTGTTTGGCAAACAGCTCCGAGATCAGTTGCACCATGGCGCGACCACCCGAGCCGTGGGTCATGTCGACCCGGCCGTTTTTCAAATCGAGTGGCCTCACATAGCCGCGTTTGACTTCGCTCATTCGACCATGTCCTTGTAGCGTCCGTAACTGTAGTGCGCGGCACAAGCGCCCTCACTGCTGACCATGCACGAGCCCACCGGGTTCTCGGGCGTGCAGACGGTGCCAAACAGCTTGCAGTCTTGCGGGCGTTTGACTCCGCGCAGGATCGCGCCGCACTCGCAAGCCTTGTTGTCGGGCACGGTTTGGTAGGCCAGCTTGAAACGCCTTTCCGCGTCGAAAGCGGCGTAGCGCGCACGCATCTTCAGCGCCGAGTAGGGCACCATGGACAGGCCACGCCACTCGAACTCACGGCGCAGCTCGAACACCTCGGCCACCCGGTCTTGCGCCTTGACGTTGCCCTCGCGCGTGACCGCACGCGAGAACTCGTTCTCCACCTCGGCACGGCCCTCGTTGACCTGGCGGACCAGCATCAAAATGGCCTGCATCACGTCCAGCGGCTCGAAGCCGGCAATCACCACCGGCTTGCGGTACTCCTCGGCAAAAAACTCATAGGGCCGGCTGCCGATCACCGTGGACACATGCGCCGGGCCGATGAAGCCGTCAATCGGCACCGTGCCCCACTGGCGCACCTCGGGTGACTCCAGAATGGTGCTGATGGCCGCTGGTGTCAGCACGTGGCAACACAGGGCGCTGAAGTTGCTCAAGCCCTCCCGGTCGGCCTGCTGAATCGCCAACGCCGTGGGCGGCGTGGTGGTCTCGAAGCCAATGGCGAAGAACACCACCTCGCGCTGCGGGTTGTCGCGCGCGATCTGCAGCGCATCCAGCGTCGAATAGACCATGCGAATGTCACCACCGCGCGCTTTGGCCTTCATCAAGGACAGGCCCTTGGAGGCCGGCACGCGCAGTGTGTCGCCGTAGGTGCACAGGATCACGCCTTGCGTGAGGACCAGGTCGATGGCCATGTCCACCCGGCCGATCGGCAACACACAAACCGGGCAACCCGGACCATGGACCATGCGCACGTTGGGCGGCAGCAGGTCGGACAGGCCATAGCGCGAGATCGCATGGGTGTGGCCGCCGCAGAATTCCATGAAGCTGTAGTTGCGGCCCGGCTGCACGGCCGCGGCGATCTTGGTGGCGAGGGTACGGGCCACATCGCCGTCGCGGAATTCGTCGATGTATTTCACGGTATCGGCACCGCAACGTTGGAATCGTTCATCTGCGCAAACAAGGCCAGGGTGCGCTGCGCCTCCTCAGGGTCGAGCCGCGTCAACGCGTAGCCCACATGCAGGATCACGTAATCCCCGACCTGCACACCATCGAGCAAGGCCAGCGAAATCTCTTTCTTGACGCCACCCAAGTCAACCGTGGCCCAACCGTCTTTGGCGCCGACGCCGACTTCAACCACTCTCACAGGCAGTGCAAGGCACATCTCATTGCTCCAAGGATTGAATCGCCACCCAGGCTTGGCCGATGGCGACGCTGGCGTCACCAGGGGACAGTTGCCGGGGTGCCAGCACGGTCAGGCCGTGTTGCTCCAGATTCTGCCGCAAGCCCGTGGACAACAGGGCATTCAAAAAGCAGCCGCCACCCCAGGCCACGGTCGACAGGCTGTGCCGGTCGGCGGCGCGGCGCACCCAGTCGCTCAGGGCCGCCACCAGCGTGGCATGAAAGCGAGCGGCGGCTTGCTCCACATCCACCGCGCCATCGAGCGCACAGAGCAAGGGCAGTAGGTCGAGTTGTCCCTGCGCATCGATGCTCCAGCCGCCTGGCACGGGCCGTGGCCAATCGAGCGTTTCGATGAAGCGACTTGCCGCCTGCTCGACCAACATCGCCGCCTGCGCTTCGAAGTGCATGTGGGAACACAGGCCCAGCAAGCCCGCTGCCGCGTCAAACACCCGGCCCATGCTGGAACTCGGCGGGCAGTTGACGCGGCGCGCCAGCATGGTGGCCAGTGTGTCCGCGCCGGCTTGCCCAAAGCGCGCGGCGATCTCGGTATTGCGGCCGGCTTCATGCAGCACTGCCGCTGCCATGCGCCAGGGTTCGCGCGCAGCGCGGTCGCCCCCTGGCATCGGCAACGGCCGCAGATGGCCCAGACGCGCACACCGGGCGCCGTGAACGCGCAGCAACTCACCGCCCCAGGCAGTGCCGTCAGAACCCAGGCCAGTTCCGTCCAGCGCCAGGCCCAATACCTCGCCCAGGTGGCCGTGCTCGGCGCAGGTGGCAGCGATGTGCGCGTGGTGGTGTTGCACGGCCACGGTCGGCAGCCCATGTTGGGCGGCAAAGGCCAGCGCGGCCTGCGTGCTGTAGTAGTCCGGGTGCAGATCGTGCGCTACGATTCCAGGACTGACATCAAGCAAAGACACCATGCGCAGCACGGTTTCGTCCTGGAAGGCGCATGTGGCGGCGTTGTCGAGATCGCCAATGTGTGGCGACACAAAGGCCTGATCACCACGGGTCACGCACACACTGCTCTTTTGATGCGCGCCAAAGGCCAGCACCGCGGGGCCGGCGCAAGGCAAGCGAATCGACGCCGGTGCATAACCCCGGCTGCGGCGCACAAACTGGGTCTGGCCGGCCAGAGTTCGCACCACGCTGTCGTCACAACGCGCAACAACTTCACGGTCATGGTCCAACACAGCGTCGGCGATGCCCACCAGGCGGGCCATGGCCTCGTCGCCCTCGCGCACGATCGGCTCGCCGCCGGGGTTGGCACTGGTCATCACCAGCAGCAGCTCACGTGGTTCGACCAGCCAGTCGGTGCCAGGCACTCGCCCGGCATCCTCGTGAAACAACAAGAAATGAATCGGCGTTGTCGGCAGCATGGCACCGAGCGACAGCAGACCCGGCGCGACTCCGGGCAAAGCCTGCTCGGCACCCGGCTGGCGGCGCAGCAGCACCACCGCTCGCTCGCGCCCTTGCAGCAACAGGCGCTCGGCATCATCGATCCTCACCACGGGTAACAGGCTGGCGACGTTGGCCGCCATCACGGCAAACGGTTTTTGCTCCCGGTCCTTGCGCAGACGCAGACGGGCCACCGCCTCGCTCTGACGCGCGTCGCACGCAAGATGGAAACCGCCCAAGCCCTTGATGGCCACGATGGCCCCCGAGCGCAGCAGGGCCAGCGTGCCGGCGATCGCATCGCCCACGATCGGGTTACCTTGCATGTCACGCAAGGACAAGCGGGGCCCGCAGTCGGGGCAGCAGGTGGTCTCGGCGTGATAGCGCCGATCCGCCGGCGATCGGTATTCCCGCTCGCACGCCGGGCACAGGGGAAACGGTGCCAGACTGGTCTGAGGCCGGTCATAGGGCAGCGCACGGGTCACCGCGTAGCGCGGTCCGCAGTGGGTGCAGGTAATGAAGGCGTGACGCCAACGCCGGCCCCGCGGGTCAAACAGCTCGGCCACGCAATCGGGGCACACCGCCACATCGGGGCCGATGGCGCTGCGGGCACTGCGCGTCTGCCCGCGTTGGCTGGCAACAATGCTGAAGGTATCCACGCCCTCGGGCGCAACTTCATGCGCGTGCAGGGTGTCGATGCGCGCCAGCGCCGGCGCCTCGGCCTGAATACGCTGCAGCAACGCGGCAATACCTTCGGCGCCACCCTGGGCGGCGATTTCCACGCCGTAGTCGTCATTGCGCACCCAGCCGGTCAGCGACAGGTCTTGGGCCAGGCGCCAGACAAAGGGCCGAAAACCCACCCCCTGGACGATGCCGGTCACCCGGATACGACGCGCAATGACCGCCAAGGCGATAACCGCTACAACTGCACTGCGGGTGCAGGGCTTGGCGCATTGGCCAGCGCCCCGGCGGACCGGCGGCTGTAGCCGGCCACCTTGATGCCGTCACGCAAGAACTGCAGCCATTCGTCCATGCCAGCCCCGGTGGTGGCCGAGACCTGGATCACGCGGATGCGCGGGTTGACACGGCGCGCAAAACCAATGGCGGCCTGCAGGTCGTAACTCAGATAGGGCAGCAGGTCGATCTTGTTGAGCAGCATCACACTCGCAGCGCGAAACATGTCGGGATACTTGATCGGTTTGTCTTCGCCCTCGGTCACCGACAACACCGCCACTTTATGCGCCTCACCGAGATCGAACGCGGCCGGGCAAACCAGGTTGCCCACGTTCTCGATCATCAGCAGTGAGTTGTCGGCCAGTGACAGTTTGGCCATCGCCTGCCCGACCATGTGGGCGTCCAGATGGCAGCCTTTGCCGGTATTGATCTGGATGGCGGGCGCACCGGTGGCGCGGATGCGCTCAGCGTCCTGGCTGGTCTGCTGGTCGCCCTCGATCACCGCCACGGCTTGCGCGCCCAGCATCTGAATGGTCTTGCACAACAGCGTGGTTTTGCCCGAGCCGGGACTGGACACCAGGTTGAGCGCAAAGATGCCCTGCTGCGCCAGGCGTTGCCGATTGGCGTGGGCAAAAGCATTGTTCTTGGACAAGATGTCCTGCTCGATCTGCACCATGCGGGTCTGGCTGAGGCCCGGTGCGTGCGAGTGGGCCGCTTCCTCACCATGATGATGGTGATGCGCGTGGTCGTGATCGTGGCCGCAGGAGTGATCGTGGCTGTGGCCGTGGTCATGGCTGTGCCGCGTGCCGTCGGCGTGTACATGCTCATGGCTACCGTGTTGACCATGGTCGTGAGCATGTTCGACAGACTCGCCGTCGATCTTGACTTCCCCCGCAGCGCAACCGCAAGTTGTACACATGGTTTATCTCCAAACACTTCAGTCGAACCAATTGGCGGGATCAGGCCGACGGGGCACTCTGTGCTGCGGCTGTCCCCCGGCCTGCGGCCTCCTCCTTGATGCCTCTGCACAGAGCACCCCATCGCCCTGATCTTGCTGGCGGTTTGGGTATTCCATCAGGGCACCGCCATCCGCCGCCCGCGAGGGCGCCGGGTTGGGGGGCGTAGCGAAATCAAGGCGGAGGCCGCAGGCCGGGGGACATTCGCGTAGCCGCCCAACCCAGCGCCCTCGCCCCCCACAAACCAAGCCCTGGGTTCTTGACTTGGATCGCTCCCGTCCACGCGATGTAGAAGGATGCCGAAACGGTGTCATGAGTAGTGTCATTCTCAACAATGTAGAACGCCTCGCTTGATGCACGCTTACGTCACTTCCAGATCTTTCACCCGCATCTCGGTGCCGCCAGTCACCTGCATCTGGAAACCACCACACTCGGGACACTCGCCAAACACTTCCTTCATGGGCACCGACTTCGCGCAGGCCATGCACCAGCCGGTGCCGGGCAGTTCGATGATTTCCAGTTGTGCGCCCTGCGCCACGCCGTCGCGCGTGACGGCGTCGAAACAAAAACGCATCGCCTCGGGCTCCACGCCAGAGAGTTGCCCGATTTCCAGTCGCACCACGCTGACCTTGGTGAACGATTGTGCGCGCGCGGCGTCTTCGATCAATTGCAGCATCCCTTCGGCGAGCGACATCTCGTGCATGGCCCGGCCCCTCAGCGCGCGCGCAGCGAGAAAAAGCCGCGCCGCGACAAGGCGGGCCGGTCGCCGGCGACTGGCGGCGTGACGGGCACCTTTTGCGCGACGGAGGATTTCGCTTGCATCGCCGATGACTCCGCAGCCCTTGCCTCGACCGGTGGGGGTGCCGTCAGCAAAGCCACCATGGACGCGCGCGCCGTCATCGCCGCTTCGATCTGGCTGGTGAACTTGCCCATTGGCGAGAATAACGAACAGCTCTGGAACTCGCCCAGCTCGGCCTCCTCGCTGCCCAGAAAGGCAAACTCACCAGCCGGAAACCTGACAAAACGGCGCTTGTTCTCGCCGGTCCAGACCCAGTTGTCCGTGCCACCAGGTACCAGCAACACACTCATGCACCAGGGCGTCACCACGATGCCCAGCCAGTGTCCTTGCCAGCGTTGGAAGTCGATCGCCTCGACCGACAGCGCCGGATTGAGGATGGGCACATCGGCCATGCGTTGCTGAAACACCCGGAAGTAGGTCTGCTCCACCAGCTCAGCAGGGTTGTGCGTGTGAATTCGAAACGCGCCTTGCGCGGGTGATGGCGAGGGTGACGCAGTGATCACGCTGGCTCTCCCCAGCTGCGCGCGTCGTCGCCGTGCGCCATCAGTTGCTGCATCAGCGCCAGTGCCTCCTCGGCGCGCTGGGTCTCGACCCGTTCGAACGCGAAACCACCAGCCTGGATCAGCAGGTAGTCCCCCACGGCCACGTCTTGGTCTTCCAGCAACAATAAGCTGACCTCGCGCGTCTGCCCGAAGCACTCGGTCAAGGCCATGCCGTCACGGACTTCAATCACGCGCGAAGGGGCAGCCAGACACATGGCAGGCTCTCAATGCGCCGTAGCCGGCTGGGGCGACAGCTGATAGCCGCGCGCGGCCAGCTCGGCCACCGCCATGTCCACCAGGGTACCAATCTTGTCGGCTACCGTGGGCGTCATCTCCATACCCAATTCCAGCGAGACCGGCTCCACGCCCAGCACCACGATCTCCTTCGGCATGGTGCCCAGCAGCTCCAGGCTGGCCAGCACATCGGGCAGGGCAATCTGGTGCGGCGAGAGTTTGCGGCGGAAGAACACCGGTATTTGCTCGCCCGAGATCTTCACGACGGCACCCGGCTCGGCGCCGGTCTTGACCACGTCGATGACGATCAGCAAGTCGAGGTCGGACAGGTCTTCGATCATCTCCATGCCCGAGGTGCCGCCGTCGATCACTTGCACGTTGTCGGGCATCTGGTAGGCGCCCTCCAGCGCCATGGCGGCACGCACACCCGCCGCCTCGTCAGTGAGGATGGTGTTGCCGATACCCAGAACCACAGCGCGCATAAGGCGGTACCCCAAAAAAGGAACAGGGCCGGGCAGCCCGACTCTGTAAGTGTAAAAGTTCTCGGGACAGACCGGCGCTTGGCGACGTTCTGTCGGCAACCGATCGTCGGACGTCCCCCATACTGGTTCACACTGCCTTGACCGTGATCGCGGCATTGCTCTCGGTATCCGTCAGGTGTATGGCGCAGGCGATGCACGGGTCAAACGAGTGTATGGTGCGCAGCACTTCCAAGGGCTTTTCCGCGTCGGCAATCGGTGTGGCCAGCAGCGAAGCCTCGTACGGGCCGGGCTCGTCCTTCTCGTTGCGCGGGCAGGCGTTCCAGGTGGATGGCACCACGCACTGGTAGTTCTTGATCTTGCCGTTGTCGATCACCACCCAGTGCGACAGCGCACCGCGTGGCGCCTCGTGGAAGCCCACGCCCATGACCTCGTCCTTGGGGAACACCGGCCTGTTGAAGGTGGACAAATCGCCTTTGCCCATGTTGGTGAGCAAGGCGGTCCACTGCTCGGACAGCAGGTCCACGTTGACGCAGCAGGAGATGGCGCGGGCGGCGTGGCGGCCAATGGTGGAGTGCATGGCATCCAGGCCGATCTTGGTCTTGGCCAGCGCGGAGACGGTATCGAGCGCGGCGGTGGCGTACTTGGTGGTGGCCTCGTGCTTGGCCGCCAGACCATTGAGTACGCGCGCCAGCGGGCCCACTTGCGCCGTCTTGCCGTAGAAGGTGGGCGACTTCATCCAGGAGTATTTGGCGTCGTCCTTGAAGTCGGTGTAGTTGGGTTTGGTCTCGCCCTTGTAGGGGTGCAGCGCGCCGGCCTTCTCGTAGTCGTACCAGGAGTGCTTGACCGACTCCTCGACGCCCTTGGTCCAGTAGTCGTCGTTGAACGACGAAATGGGTTTGTACTTGCCAAGGTCGCCGCCCTCGATGAAGCCACCTGGAAAGGCAAACTTGGTGCCCTTGCTGTCGAGCGGGATGTCGGGTACCGACAAATAGTTGGTGATGCCCTTGCCGATCTGCGTCCACTCCGGATAGAAGGCGCCAACGGCGGCCACATCGACCAGGTAGACGTTCTTGACAAAGTCCGACAACTCGTCGATCCAGCCCTTGATGGCCATCAGGCGCTCCACCGTCAGCACCGCCTGGGAGTCGGTCGCCAGCGGGTTGGCCACGCCGCCGACGGCGACGTTCTGGATGTGCGGCGTTTTGGAGCCCAGGATGGAGACGATCTTGTTGGCCTTGCGTTGCACTTCCAGCGCTTGAAGGTAGTGCGCCACCGCCATCAAGTTGACCTCGGGCGACAGTTTCATGGCCGGGTGACCCCAGTAGCCATTGGTGAAGATGCCCAGTTGCCCGCCGTTCACGAAGTGCTTGAGGCGTTCGTGCACACGGCGCATCTCGTGTTTGTTGTTGAGGTGCCAGCTCGACAGGCTCTCGCCCAGCAGCGCCGCCTTGTCGGGGTCGGCCTTGAGCGCCGAGGTGACGTCGACCCAATCGAGCGCCGACAGATGGTAGAAGTGCACAATGAAGTCGTGCACCGAGTGCGCCAGGATGATCAGGTTGCGGATGTACTGGGCATTGAGCGGAATCTCCATCTTGAGTGCGTTTTCGACCGCGCGCACCGAAGTGATGGCGTGCACCGTGGTGCAGACGCCGCAGATGCGCTGGGTGATCGCCCAGGCGTCGCGCGGGTCGCGCCCGAGCAGAATGAGCTCGACCCCACGCCACATCTGGCCGGAGGACCAGGCTTTCTGGACCTTGCCGCCATCGACGTCAACGTCGATCCGCAGGTGGCCCTCGATGCGGGTAATGGGGTCAATCGTGATGCGCTTGGACATGTGCTGTCTCCACTCTTATTGATTTAACGGGCCACCTGCGCGCCCTCCCGGGGCAGCACCGGGAAGCGTCGGGTGATGATGATGTAGCCCAGGACCTCCAGGGCGAATATGCCGACGGTGACCAGCACCTCGGGCAGAGTCGGGAAGTAGCTGAAGCCCGGGCCGGTGTCGTAGCCGATCAGGAAGCCATTGATGCGCATCAGCGCGCCGCCGGTCATGAGCAACACACCGGCCAAAAACAGCTTGGCCGGGTTGCGCCGGTTGGACTCGGCGCCAATCAGGATCAGTGGTGCAATGAAGCAGACCAGCTCCAGCCAGAACGACACGGCTGCGATGGAGGCGGTGAAAGCGTGGCCCCAGACCCCCCGCACGGTCAGGTCGCCCAAACGCACCAGCAAGAAGGCCGCCAACACCCCCAGCATGATCTTGGCCATGGGCGTGAGCAGATGGGTTTCAAGCTTGCGCCGGTAGGTGGTGGAGGTGAGACAGGACTCGAACAACACGACCGCGTAGCCCATCGAAATGGCCGATAGCAGGTACAGCGCCGGCTGCATCGCTGTTTGCCACAACGGATGGATCTGTACACCCATCACCACCAGCAAGGTACCCAGCGAGGACTGGTGCATCATCGGCAGCACGGTGCCCAGCGCGATGATGAAGAACATCGCCTTGTTGAGCTTCTTCTTGGTCTCGTTTTTGCCCATCTGTTCCAGAAACGTGGGCGAGAACTCGATCCACATCACCACGATATAGAGCGAGATGCACAGCGCCACCTCGAACATCACCGAACCCGGATTGGCCGAACCCGGCCAGAACATGTTCCACACGTTCCATGGGCGACCGAGGTCGAAGATCACGCCGACACCGGCCAGCGTGTAGCCAAACAGGCTGGCCAGCAGCGCCGGGCGCACCAGCGGGTGGTACTCGCCGCGGTTGAAGATGTAGACCAGCATGGCCACCGAAAAACCGCCGCAGGCAAAGGCCGAACCGATGACCACATCGACCACCACCCAGATACCCCACGGGTAGCCGTCGTTGAGGGCGGTGACGCTGCCCAGGCCAAACATAAACCGCACTGCCAGCACCGCCAGCATCACGGCCACCAGCACGCCACAGCTCAGGGTGGCGGCGTTGAGCATCCGACCGCCCACCGGGGCTGGCGCGGCGTGTTGATATGCACTCATGTCAAGCTTCCTCCTTGTCGGACTCGGTGTCATCCGGCTTGACGTTGCGCTTGGCGATGAAGCTCATGGCGCCCAGCACTGCAAACGGCATGATCAGGTTGCCATACAGCGTGTGCTGAATCGTCTCGGACATGGCGGCCGCCGCATCGGGTGGCAAGTTGGGCATGCCAACTTTCTGGAAATTGACGCCAGAGAGCTTGAGCACCTGGGTGCCGCCATACTCCTTGTCGCCGTAGATGTGCTGCACGTACTTGCCGGCCTGCGTCTCGTAGCTTTGGTCGGGCTCGGCACGCCATTTGGGCGTGGTCTGGGCCACCTTGCCTTGGGCGGCGGCGTTTTTCTCCGCCTGCGACTTGAGTCTGCCGCGCGGAAAAGTGTTGACCTCGCCGGGCTTCATGGCGACGCGTCGCTTGGCTTCGGCCAGCAGATCCTCGGTGCGGCCAAACAGCGTGGCGCCGGTCGGGCAGACCTCGGCGCAGGCCGAGTACTGACCGTCCTTGTGCCGGTGGCGGCACAGCTCGCACTTGCCAATGCGTCCGGTGGGCGAGTCGTATTGGTATTTGGGGATGCCAAACGGGCACGCCGCCACGCAGTAGCGGCAACCAATGCACTTGTCGGCGTTGTAACCCACCACACCCGTGACGGGGTCCTTGGTCATGGCTGACACCGGACAAGCTGACACGCAGGACGGATCACCACAGTGCATGCACGAGGTCTTCATGAAGGCGTAGCCGTTGACCTCGGCGTCCTTGGTCTCCATGCTGCCGTTGCGGTACATCTTGATCAGGTTGAAGGTGTAGCCCGATGTGTCCAGCGGGGTATCCCACAGATGATCGGCAGTGGAGTACTCGGCCGGGTTTTCGTTGGCCTGCTTGCAGGCCGAGACGCAGGCCTTGCAGCCCACGCACAGCGTGGCGTCGTACAGCAAGCCCAGCGCCTCTGCCGGGCGGGGCCGCGTCTCGCGGGCGCCGACAGCAGGTGCCAGCGCTACCGTGCTCACCGCGGCGCCACTGGCAATGGCACCCTTGAGAAAGTTGCGACGGGTGTCCATGCTCACACCTTGGCGTTGTCTTGCGGCGCGTTGCCTTCCTTGGCGCGTTCGGCCTCCTGCGCGGCGTGCGACAGACCCAGGTTGCGCGTCAACATCACGGCAGCACCGGCGGCGGCGGCGGCCAGCGCGGCCACTGCCGCGGCTGAGGCGAAGGTGGCGCCCTTGCCCTGCTCCTCAACGATGCGTGGGTACTGCAGCGGCGGTGTGACGTTGAGCATCTTGGCCACCTGGTGGATCGGCTTGGTAAAGCCGACGCCCTTTTCAGTACAGCCGATGCAGGGGTGGCCGCAACCGACCGGCCAGTTGTTCTCGCCCGCATCACCAAAGCCCAATGTGGAGCAGTTGGCGTAGGTCTCGGGGCCTTTGCAGCCGAGCTTATAAAGGCAATAGCCCTGGCGGTGACCAGCGTCGCCAAACTCCATGGCAAAGCGACCCGCATCGAAGTGGGCGCGACGCTCGCAGTTTTCGTGGATCAGGCGCGAGTAGGCAAACTTGGGGCGGCCCAGCTTGTCGACCTCGGGCAGCTTGCCAAAGGTCAGGAAGTGCACCACCGTGGCCAGGAAGTTGTACGGATTGGGCGGGCAACCGGGGATGGTCACCACCGGCTTGCCCAGCACCTCGCCCACACTGGAGGCGCCGGTCGGATTGGGCCCAGTCGAGGGCATGCCGCCCCAGGACGCGCAGGAACCGATGGCGATCACGGCGGCCGCGTCGGCGGCGCATTCCTTGACCAGATCAATCGCCTTGTGGCCACCGATCTTGCAGTAGTTGCCGTTGTCCTTGGTCGGTATCGCCCCTTCGACCACCAGCACGTATTTGCCCTTGTTGGCTTTCATCGCGTCCTTGCGCGCGGCCTCGGCCTGGTGGCCGGCAGCGGCCATCAGGGTCTCGTGGTAATCCAGCGAGATCACGTCCAGGATCAGCTTCTCCAGCGTCGGGTGTTCGGCGCGCAACAGCGACTCGGAGCAACCGGTGCACTCCTGAAAATGCAGCCAGATCACCGACGGCCGTTTGGACGTCTCGATGGCCTTGGCCACCGCCGCGTCAGCGCCTTTAGGCAGGCCCATGGTGACGGCCAGCGTGGCGCAAAATTGCAAGTACTCGCGTCGCGACAGGCCCAGGCGCTGCTCAACGTCGTGCAGGGTCTGACGACCCAGATCAAAGATCTCGTGTGCTTCACTCATGTCTGATGTCCCCATTTGCCAGGCCGCGTCCGGGCCTGATCAAGTCGGTTAATGCAAGGAGCGGGCCAAACACGCAGCAACTGCATGGCAAGGGCGCAAACCACAGGTATCCGCGTCACCAGATGGGTCTTTAACCGGCTCAAGCTGCCTGTGAAATAGGTTAGCTACTAACCGGCTCACTAACCAGTTCAATCCACTTTTAAGCGCGCTGCGCGGTGGCGCGGTCGCCGCCGCCACAGGGCAGCGCGGCAGATTGACGGCGGGCATGGTTCTTGTGTGGTTGCTCGCGGGCCCGGTTTGACCGGTCCGACTTCAACCCGCGCCTGACCCGAGGTTCCCATGGAATTGCCCACTGACTGGATGGCCCTGCTGACGCTGGTCTTTGTGCTGGGCGCCAAACACGGCCTGGACGCCGACCATCTGGCCACCATCGATGGCCTGACGCGCTTCAACCTGCGCCGCGGCGCTGGGCACGCCGGTTGGTGCGGGTCGCTGTTCTCACTGGGCCACGGCGGCATCGTGCTGCTGATCGCCCTGGGCGTGGGCGCCGCCTCAACCCAGTGGCAGGTACCCCACTGGCTGGAGAGTGTCGGCACCTGGATTTCGATCACTTTCCTGACCCTGCTGGGCTGGCTCAACCTGCGCGCCGTGCTGACGACAGCGCCCGATGCAGTGGTGGCGCCGGTGGGCCTCAAGGCCGGCCTGCTAGCACGGCTGCAGTCCACCTCGCACCCGCTGGCGATTGCAGCGGTGGGCGCTCTATTTGCCCTGTCGTTTGACACCATCAGCCAGGCCGCGCTGTTTGCGGTGACCGCCACCCGGCACGGCGGCGTGGGCCATGCGCTGGCCCTGGGCCTGAGCTTCACCGCCGGCATGCTGGTGATGGACGGTCTCAATGGTCTGTGGATCGCCCGCCTGCTGCGCCGCGCCGACCACCACGCCCGCATCGCCTCGCGGGTGATGGGGCTGGCGGTGGCCCTGATCAGTTTCGCGGTGGCTGGATTCGGCTTGGCGCGCTGGCTGCATGCCGATGTTGGCACCTGGTACCACGGCAAGGAGTTGGTCGTGGGCGCCGGCGTGATCGTGTTGTTGAGCTTGAGCTTTGTGGCGGCGCGCGCGCTCGCCCCTCAGGCATCGACCCCGATCAGCAGCCGGTTGTCGGCCTCAAAACGGTAGGCTGGAATCACCAGGTTGACCGTGGCCGGCCCGGCCTTGAACACGCGCCCGGCCAGATCAAAGCTGGAGGCGTGACACGGGCACAAGAAGTCGGTCTCACCACGCAAGCCGGGTGCGCAACCCTGATGGGTACAGAGCCCGATGGCCACGAAGATCTCCGGGCGAAGCGAGCGTTGCCGGTTCTGGCAACCGGGTGGCTGGATGGACTGCAACGAATCAGGGTCAACCAGCCGGACTTCGTGCGCGGCCAGCGCAGCCACGGCCGCCGCCGAGCGGCGCAGCACCCAAACCGGCTTGTCCTGCCACTCCACCGTGCGCAGTTTGCCTTCGGGCAGGTCAGCCAAGTCGACCGCCAGTGGCGCGCCATGCGGGTGGGCAATCACCACGCCGCTGGGGCGCATTACCATGGCCGCTCCCGCGGCCATGGCACTGGCCGTGGCGGCAATCATGATTCGACGCCGCTGCGTCATCCCGGATCGTTCCATCACCCACCTCCTGGGCGGAGATTGTCGCGGCTTCTCTAAGCGACATGGGCTCGCACCCACCCCACTTGATGACAGGGCACGTCATTGCGAGAAGTGAAGCGATGTGGCAATCCATGCAGCCGGAAGTCATGAATTGCGTCACTGCGTTCGCAATGACGGTGTTCTTTCACATCAACTTGTGACCAGCGCCAGCGCCGCGTAATCACCCACCTTGTCGCCCAACCCGGCGGCAACCAGCTCGCACCCAGCAGTGAGGGCTGGCAACTTGCCCTGCACATGAGCACGCAGCCTGGGCAGCAGGAAGTCGCGGTGGTGCCAGAACACACTGCCGCCCAGGCTGATGCGTTGCAGGTCCAGCGTGACCACCAGGTTGTAGAGGGTACGGCCCATCACACGACACAGCTCATCGACAATCGCCACGGCGGCCGCATCACCCGCGCGCGCGGCTGTCAGCAGCGCAGCGGCATCGGCAAAACCCAAGTGGGCGAAACGTCGCGCGATGGCGTTGCCCGCCACCAGGGCTTCCACGTCGCCCACATTGCCACAGCCGCATAAAGCATCCTGGTTGTCGCTGACAAACAGGTGGCCGGCGTGCCCGGCGTTGCCGTTCTTGCCACGCAGCACGTGGCCATCGACACACAAGCCCATGCCGATGCCAGTGCTCCAGGTCACGTAGGCACAGTTGGCCAGAGGCTGGCCGTCCAGTTGCAGGGCACCCCAGCGCCGCTCGGCCTGCAGCGCGCCAATACCATCGTTCTCCACCCGCACATTGGAAAACACTTGCCGCAAGGGCGCTTCCAGCACGGCGGTGGACCAGTTGTTGGGCAAGCCACGCGCCTGGCCCGCCAAGCCGCCACAGATGTTGGGCGCAGCCAGCTCCACGCAGCCCTGGTTGAGCACGAAGGGGCCGCACGACGACACGCCCACTGCACCCAGTTCGGCGCGGGACAAACCGACGCTGGCGCAGCTTTGCTCGATCAGCTGCAACACCTGTTGACCCAAGGCGTCGCGCGCGCCCTGCTTGACGGTGGGGGCCACAACGCGACCGCGCACACCATGCGAATCGGCCACGCTCACCGCGACTTTGGTTCCCCCAACGTCGACGCAGGCCACCGGTTGCGCGCCCACCGCCAAGCGAAACGGGTTGCCCAGATCGGTCATGTCCGACGGCCCCGCGAACACCGAATCAAGTACGTCCATAGTCATCGCCGAGCCTTTCTATGTCGTCCTCGCCAAGGTAGTGACCAAACTGGACTTCGACGATGTCGACCGGGTCTTGGGACCGGTTTGCCAGGCGATGCACCTCACCAATGGCGATGTCGACGTGCTGCCCCACGCCCAGGTCCAGGGCTCGCGCGCCGATCGAGATATGCGCCTGTCCGCGCACCACCACCCAGTGTTCGGCGCGCTGGTGGTGTCGCTGCAGGCTGATTTGCTGGCCGGGCAAGACCCGAATACGCTTGACCTTGTGACCAGGCACCTCGGACAAGGTCTCGAACCAGCCCCAGGGTCGAGTGGTTCGGTCGGGCAGTGCGACGGCTGTGGATGGCTCCATGGTGGGCAGGGTGAAACAGTTGAGAGCGCCATGCTAACCCTCAAAGAAGGCCTGCTGTTACGAGTGCGTTACCGGCCGAGCCCAAGCCACTGGAGGTGCTGGCAAACGGTGTTGAGTGGCATTGCGCGTCCTCGTGCCCTCAGTGGGCAGACCTGGCAGCCGCGTCGGCGAGCAACTCACCGCGTGTTTGGCGCAACACCTGCCAGCCGCCCCATAGCGCCAGCGATGACATGACGGCGGCCACGGCCAGATCGGGCCAGGCGGTGCCGGTGCCCAGCACGCCCAGCGCCGCGCCCATCACGGCGATGTTGCCGATGGCGTCGTTGCGCGAGCACAGCCAGACGCTGCGCATGTTGGCATCGCCCTCGCGAAAGGCGTACAGCATCCAGGCCACCGCAACGTTGGTGGTCAGCGCCAGCGCGCCCACCACACCCATGGTTGCCGCGTCAGGCGTGCCACCGCCCAGTGAAGCCCAGATTGCCCGCCCCAGAACGAACAAGCCAAAGGCCATCATGCTCAATGCCTTGAGCTGGGCCGCGCGGGCGCGCCAGCTCAGTGCCGCAGACAGTACGGCCAGCGAGACGCCGTAGTTCATGGCGTCGCCCGCGAAGTCAATCGCATCAGCCTGCAGCGACAGCGAGCCCGAGCGGTAGCCGCTGATCAGTTCGACGGCGAACATGGCCGCGTTGAGCACCAGGGCAATCCACAGGATGCGCCGGTAGCGCGACAGGTTTCGAATCTGAGTGACTGGGGGAGAATTGTGTTCGCAGCAGTGTTCGGCCATGGCGTCGCTCGAGAAGAAAAGCCCATTGGAAACCCTGAAGCGGCTCCAGAGTCAAGCGTGGGCTTTACGCGTCATCAATGCATGACGCACAATGCTGTTCAGTCACGCCCCATGAAGCCTATGCTGCGCCCCGCCCACTCCCTTTGCCGCCTGGTGCTGGCGTCGTTCGTGGTTTTGGCATGCCACTGCGACGCCTGGGCTCAGCGCTTCACGTTGCTGACGGAAATCAACCCACCAACGCAAATCCGGCTGCCCAGCGGCGAGCTGGGTGGTCCGGCGGTAGAGGTGGTACGGGAAATACAACGCCGCGTTGGAAACACCGATCCGATCGAACTGGTGCCATGGGCGCGCGGCTATCGTTTGGTGGAGACCCAGGCCAATACCGCGCTGTTCATCATGGCCCGCACCGCGTCGCGCAACGCACAGTTCCAATGGATTGGCCCGTTCACAGAAGCGATCTACGCCCTGTATGTCCGAGCCGACTCGACGCTCGTTCTGAAGGATCTCGAGGACGCCAAGCGTCTGCAGTCGATCGGCGTGTACCGCGACGACGCGCGTGACCAGATGCTGACGCAAGCTGGCTTCACCAATCTGGACCGGACGGTGGACAACGCCTCCAATGTGAAGAAGCTGATGCTGGGCCGGGTTGACGCCTTCGCGGCGTCCACCACTTCCATAGACGGGCTGATGACCAGCCAGGGTTTTACGCGCGACAGCGTTCGCGAAGCCCTGCCTTTTGCCAGGGTGCAAACCTGGCTGGCGTTCTCACGGCTGACCCCGGCAAGCACCGTGCAAGCCTGGGCCGATGCGCTGGAGTCGATGAAGAAGGACAAGTCGTTTGACGCGCTCATGGCAGCGGGCCAGCCTGGTTGGAAAGCGCCCGGGAAACCGATTACCGAGTTCCCCTAGCGACATTGGCATGGTGGGCGTTACAGCGCTCTGGCGATCAAGCTGGCCACCAGCGTCAGCAACACGGTGGAGGCCAGCGGGACGAAGCACTCTCGCCCGGCCAGCTTGAAACGAAAATCCCCCGGCAGGCGTCCCACGCCAAAACGCGCCAGGAATGGCAGCAACCAATTGATCAGCAACAGCGCCAAGAAGGTAACGAGCAGCCAGCGCAACATCGGTCAGAGCGTATGGGTGCGGTCACCCGCGACAAAACCGAGAGCGTCCCAGGGCGCGCCCTTGCACAGACCAATCACCTTGAACAACTCGCCCATTTCATGCTCCATGATCAGCCGCTGCGCGTTGGCACGCTCGGGCAGACTGGCCGCCCCGAGCAGATCAACCAGGCCGCAATTCATCAGAAAGCGTGCCTGGGTGCAGTAGCCCAGCACGTTCAACCCCGCGCCCTGCGCGGCCAGGGCGATGCTGGTGAAATTGACGTGGGCGGTGATGTCCTTCAGGCCCGGCTCGGCCAGCGGATCGGGGTCGGCGCGGTGCGCGCGGTGGCACATCACCGTGCCCATGTGGCGCTGCGGGTGGTAGTACTCGGCCTCGGGAAAGCCGTAGTCGATCAGGAACACGGCACCGGCCGCCAGTTTGTCGGCCAGCGTGCGCACAAAGGCCTCGGCCTGGGGATGGACTTCGGTCAGATAGTCGTGCCCGCCTGCGATTTCCAGGGCAGGCCGCCGATCGGTGGGCCGGTCTTGCCACACGAAGCCCGCCTGGTCCGAAGCGATTGCCACGCCGCGCTCATGCCAATGCCCAGCCAGGCGAGCCAGCAGCTTGACCGGCATCGCATCGAGCACTTCATTGCCCACCACCACGCCCTGCATCGTGGCGGGCAATTCACCCACCCACTGCACCAGGTCGCCGTATTTGGCCAGCGTGAACTGCTGGCGTGCGCGCAATGTGCCCGACAGGTCCATGATCGAATAGCGCCGCAGCGGCACCTCTTGCGCCCGTAGCGCATCGAGCACTTGCAGCGCCAGCGCCCCCGAGCCGGCGCCAAACTCCCAAATCTCGTCGGTCTGCGTCACCTGCAGCGCTTGCGCGATCTGACGGGCCAGGGTCGCACCAAACAGCGGACTCATCTCGGGGGCGGTGACGAAGTCGCCACCCACGGCGTGCACGCCATCCTGACCGGACGTCGGCATCTGGCTGAAGATAAGCCCATCGTTGGCGTAGTAGCCCAGGCCGGGCGTGTACAGCGCCAACGCCATGTAGCGGTCAAAACCGATCCAGCCGCCATCGGCGGCAATCGCCTTGGCGATCGCGCTGTGCAGGGGGGCCGTTAAACTGTAGGGTGTTGTCGCCACCCTCGAATTGTCCCCGAATGCCCCGCTCCGCCGCCCCTCGCACCGTTCTCGTCACCGGTGCTGCCAAGCGCCTGGGCCGCGAGATTGCGCTGGCGCTGGCACAGTCCGGCTGGCAAGTGGCGGTTCACTACCGGGATTCACGCGATGATGCTATACAAACTGTAGCTGATTGTGCAACACTGTCGGGCGATAGCGCCCTGTTCGACGCAGATCTGAGTGACGAACGCGCGGTGCGTGGTCTGCTGCCACGCGTGATCGCGCGCTTTGGCCAGGTGGACGCGGTGGTCAACAACGCGGCCCTGTTCGAACACGACTCGGCTGCCAGTTTTGGCTTCGAGTCCTTGACCAAGCACTTACGCTGCAACACGGGTGCCGCCATTGTGCTGGCGCAGGCGCTGCACCAGCACCGCGTGGCCGTCGCGGGCGAGGCGCCTGCCAGCGGCGTGGTGGTGAACCTGCTGGACCAGAAGCTGTGGAACCAGAATCCGGACTTCTTCAGCTACACCCTGTCCAAGGCCGCGCTGGAAGCAGCCAACACCATGCTGGCGCTGGCGCTGGCGCCGCAATTGCGCGTGGTGGGCGTGGCGCCGGGCCTGACGCTGACCAGCCACATGCTGACGCCGGAGAAGTTTGAAGCGCTGCACCAGCTCTCGCCGCTGGGGCGATCATCGACGGCTGAAGATGTTGCGGCAACAGTCCGGTTCGCTTTGGAGAACAGTTCCATCACCGGCACCACGCTGCTGGTCGATGGTGGCCAGCACCTGATGAAGTTCGAGCGCGACTTTTCGCTTTTGTAGGCATCACCCCACCATGTCACCCGAAAACGGCACCCAAATCCTCACGCTCACGGGTTTGCGCTTCGACGCGAACCTGGGCATCCTGGAGTCCGAGAAGACCGCGCCGCAGCCGATTCAGGTCGACGCCGAGTTGAGCCTGGGGCCACAACCGCTGCTGCCGCACGACGACGACATCCATAAGGTGTTGGACTACCGCAAGGTGCGCCGCATCATCATCGAAGAGTGCACCGCCGAACACGTCAACCTGCTCGAAACCCTGATCGGCAAACTGGCCAACCGCCTGATGCAACTGCCAGGTGTGCTGGGCGTGCGGGTGAAAATTGCCAAGCTGGAAATTTTTGACGATTGCGAAGTTGCCATTCGCATCGAGACCGGGCAGTGGTAATCCTGACCCGAACACGAAAGACGGGTCAAAGGAAACACACATGAATGCCATCTGGATAGACCAGGAAGTCGACACCCCCGAAACCGGACGCGAGAAGACGCTCAAGATCGAGCGCGAGACGCACAAGCTCGAAAAACGCCTGTGCCGGCAGGTCGGCTCGGCCATCATGGACTTCAACATGATCGAGGAAGGCGACCGCGTGATGGTCTGCCTGTCGGGCGGCAAGGACAGCCACGCCCTACTCGACATCCTGCTCAAGCTGCAGCAGCGCGCGCCGATCAATTTTGAGCTGGTGGTGGTCAACCTGGACCAGAAGCAGCCCGGCTTTCCGGAGCATGTGCTGCCCGAGTACCTCAAAAGCCTGGGCGTGCCGTTCCACATCGAGAACCAGGACACCTACAGCATCGTCAAGAAAGTGGTGCCCGAGGGCAAGACCATGTGCAGCCTGTGCAGCCGGCTGCGCCGCGGCATTCTGTACCGTGTGGCCGATGAGTTGAAGATCACCAAGATCGCGCTGGGCCACCACCGCGACGACATGCTGCAGACCTTCTTCCTGAACATGTTCTTCGGCGGCAAGCTCAAGGGCATGCCGCCCAAGCTGGTCAGCGACGACGGCGGCCACATCGTGATCCGCCCGCTGGCCTATGTGGCCGAGAAAGACCTGATCCGCTGGGCCGAGCACCGCCAGTTCCCCATCATCCCCTGCTCGCTGTGCGGCAGCCAGGAGAACCTGCAGCGCAAGCAGATCGGCAACATGCTGCGCGACTGGGAAAAGAAGTTCCCAGGGCGCATAGAGAGCATGTTCACGGCACTGCAGAACGTGGTGCCATCACACTTGATGGACCGTAACCGTCACAACTTTGCCGACATTCAAATTACCGGTGTTGCCAGTGAGGATGGCGACAAGGTGTTTGACGAGGAAGAGTTCCCTGTGGCAAAGTTACCTGGACTGCAAAACGTCAGTCTCGAAGCCTGATTGACAGATCCCCAGGAGGTGTCATGAAACTCGCCAGCTGTGTTATCTGCGTCGCCGCGTTGCTGCAAACGGGCTGCTCATCCATGCGACTGATCGACAGCGACGTCGCGAGCTTCGCCCCCGCGAGCGCGCAAGCGATCAAGGTGCCCGCCAAGTACCGGTTTGAGCGACTACCCTCCCAGCAAGCCAAGCCCGAGCAGCAAGCCCAGCTTGAGAGCATAGCCACTCCAGTCCTGTCCCTGTTTGGCCTCAGCCGAGACGATCAAGCCGCTCAGTACAGCGTGCAGATCGAGGTGCGGGTCCAGCAGGACACTGTGGAAGTCTGGGAGTCGCCCTGGTTTGGTGTGTCACGGCATCATTTCATTGGCTACGGCTGGGGTCGGTTCGGACGTGTCGGCACGGTGGCGATACACACCGACGTCCCGGCCTACCGCCGTGAGGTCGCCGTGGTGATGCGCAGCCTGCCGGACAACCAGATCGTCTACGAGAGCCGGGCCCAACATGAGGGGCGCTGGTCGGATGACGTGGCCATCGTGCCCGCCATGTTGCAAGCCGCCCTGAACGGTTTTCCCAACCCACCGCCGGGCCCGCGCAAGGTCAACGTGGAGATCGCGCGTTGAAACCTTGCGGGTCAGACCACTTTGCGCAGCAATCGTGCCCGGACCCCAACTGACTCGATATGCAAGTTACCCGAATCATTGCCGTGCGCCACGGCGAAACCGACTGGAATCTGGCCACCCGACTACAGGGGCATGTGGACATTGGCCTCAATGACAAAGGCCGTTGGCAAGCGCAGCGGTTAGCGCAAGCATTGGCGGTGCGCGAACCCATCACAGCCATTTACAGCAGTGACTTGCAGCGCGCCTTTGACACCGCGCACGCCGTGGCCCAGGCCACGCAGGCACCCTTGCACACCACCGCGGGATTGCGCGAGCGCAGCTTTGGCGCCTTTGAAGGGCTAACCTATGCTGACATCGAAACACAGCACCCCGAGGACGCCCGGCGCTGGCGCCAACGCGACCCCCATTGGGCGCCGCCCCAGGGCGAGTCGCTGCTGGCCCTGCGCGAACGTGTGCTCAGCACAGCCCGGGCGATCGCCACGCAACACCTGAACGAGCAAATCGTGCTGGTGGCCCACGGCGGCGTGATGGACATGCTCTACCGCGCCGCCGCCGGCGTTGACCTGCAAGCCCCGCGCACCTGGAACCTGGGCAACGCCGCTGCCAACCGCGTGCTGTGGTCCAGCGAAGGTTTCTCGATCGTTGGCTGGTCGGACACCTCGCATCTGGACGACGACGCAGTGCTGGACGAAACAACGGCCTGAGCATCTGTCGGCTCCGAACACAGCCGACCATCCATCAAGCCCAGCGCGAGTCCTACCCGTCGCCGCCGCATCGACGCTGGTCGTGCGACCGGATCGGCTCAAGTATGGGTTGATGAGCCTTTTGCATGACAGACCGGCCCCATGCGATGTATTCTCTTGCACCACGTTTCGAACGGTCGAGCGTTCGGTATGGCCAACACCAACAACAAGCCCGCAGGGGCACGAGGACGACATGAAATTTGCTCGCGTTTTGGTTCCCATAGATTTCTCGCAGGCTTCGCTGGAGGCCGTCAAGCTGTCGCAAGAGCGCTTTTCGGGTAGCGACAACTCGCTGACCTTGCTGCACGTCATCGAATCCGGCTTGGCACTGGTGGAGCCACAGACCGAGCTGCGGCAAACGGACATCGAGAATTGCCGCCATCGGCTTGCCAGTTTGGGCAAGACACAAAGTGGCGCCTGGAAGGAAGTCAGTACCCAAGTCGAAGCAGGCAAACCAGTGGACTGCATCCTCGATGCGGCCAGTCGGGAAGGCACCGACCTGGTCATCATGGGTTCACATGGAACCGGGGGCCTGAGGAAAGCCCTGTTTGGCAGCACTACCTATGACGTTGCGCGCAAACTGAAGTGTTCGGTCATGGTCACCAAGACCGCGTAAGGCACTCAAGCGCCAAACAGATCGGTGCCGGCGCCATCACCACGGTTGCTTGGCGCAGCCACTCCCAGGTGCCGGTAGGCCGCCAGCGTGGCGATGCGCCCGCGTGGTGTGCGCTGCAGGAAGCCCTGCTGAATCAGGTAGGGCTCAATCACATCCTCGATGGTTTCGCGCTCCTCGCCAATGCTGGCAGCGATGTTGTCCAGGCCAACCGGGCCACCATCAAAGCGGTGAATCACTGCTTCGAGTAACTTGCGGTCCATCACATCAAAGCCCTGCGGGTCCACATCGAGCATGGCCAGCGCACGGTTGGCAATGTCCAGGGTGATCTCGCCCACGCCCTTGACGTCGGCGAAGTCGCGCACGCGGCGCAGCAGGCGGTTGGCGATGCGCGGTGTGCCGCGCGAACGGCGGGCAATCTCGAAACCACCAGACTCGTCGGTAGGGACTTTGAGCAAGCCCGCGCTGCGTCGCACGATGCGCGCCAGCTCGTCGGGCGTATAGAACTCAAGCCTGGCGACAATGCCAAAACGATCGCGCAGCGGGTTGGTCAGCATGCCGGCGCGTGTGGTGGCCCCCACCAGCGTGAAGGGCTGCAGGTCGAGCTTGATCGAGCGCGCCGCCGGGCCCTCGCCGATCATGATGTCAATCTGGTAGTCCTCTAGTGCCGGGTACAGGATTTCTTCCACCACGGGCGATAGCCGATGGATCTCGTCGATAAACAGAACGTCGTTCTTCTCCAGGTTGGTCAACAACGCTGCCAGGTCTTTGGGTTTCTCCAGCACCGGCCCGCTGGTCTGGCGCAGGTTCACGCCGAGCTCTTGCGCGATGATGTGGGACAGTGTGGTTTTGCCCAGGCCCGGTGGCCCAAATAGCAACACGTGGTCCAGCGCCTCGTCGCGCTTGCGCGCAGCACCTATGAAGATCTCCAGTTGCTCACGCACCTTCATCTGCCCGATGTACTCGTCCAGCAGTTTGGGACGCAAGGCGCGCTCGATCGCCTCCTCGCCGGGCGACGCGGGCGCCGCCGACACCACGCGTTTGGCGGGCGGAATGACGAAGTCGTCGGTTTGAATACTCACGGCGGGTCAGTGGGCTGAAAGAGGGGTCCGCCCAAGCGGCGGCGCTGGCAAGGCTTGACTATAGCCGCTGGCTTGACTCAGGGCCTACGAGCGCGGCGCGTTGGCACGGCGTTCAAGTGTGTGGCCAAACCGGCCGATATAGGTTTTAGTCCCGCTTCGCTCGGTGCGGGTTGAGCCTGCCACTGACCCATCCAAAGCCCACGCTCACATCATGACCGCTTACCACCGTCCCGACCGACCCACCCTTGCGTGGCGTGATGGGTTGCGTGGGCACGCCGTGGTCCCGGCCGTAGCCGCCTTGGTGCTGGCGGGATTGCTGCATCCGCTCACCACCCGAGCGGCAGAGCCAGCCCGCTCCAGTGCCAGTGCACCGAGCAGCGCCGCAGCAAAGCCTGCATCCAAGGCGACCAGCCAACCCGCTGAGGAACAAACTTCCAAGGCAAGTGTGGGCGAACAGTTGCGCGACGCGGTGGCCGGTGGTGTGGCGCCCAAGCGCCTGACACTGGTTGTCAATGGCAAGGAGAAGAAGTTCATCACGGTCGACCCACGCGGGCCGATTGAGTATCCCCCCAAGGCCACGCAGGGCGAGGACACCGGCACCACAACTGCCAGTGCCAGCCGCCGAACCGCACGACCTGTGCCCGCCTCGCAACTGAGCCCACGCGCCCGGGCGGCGGCGACAGCAGGACACGAGCCCAGCGCGCACGGCGGCAATCCCCATTGGAGCTACGAAGGCGACACCGGCCCGCAAGCCTGGGGCAAACTCAAGCCCGACTTCAATGTCTGCGCGATAGGCAAGCGTCAGTCGCCCATCAACATCGAGGACGGCGCCACGCTGCAAGGCCCGGCCGAACCCTTGCAGTTTCATTACCAGCCGAGTGGCGCCAGCGTGGTCAACAATGGGCACACGATACAGGTCGACATGCTGGGTGAGAATCACATCACCGTACGCGGCGGTATCTACAAACTGGTGCAGATGCACTTTCATCACCCCAGTGAGGAACGGGTCAACTTCAAGAGTTTCGCCATGGTGGCCCACCTGGTGCACAAGAACGCCGAGGGACAACTGGCGGTGGTGGCGGTGCTGCTGGAGCCAGGCGCGGCCAATGCTGTCATCAACACGGTGTGGACTTACATGCCGCTCGACACGGGCGACCGCGTTCGCATGCCCGCTGACGCGCTGGACCTGACCGCGCTGCTACCCACGGACCAGCGCTACTACCAGTTTCTGGGTTCACTCACGACGCCGCCGTGCACCGAGGGGGTGTTGTGGATGGTGCTGAAAACGCCGACCACCATCAGCCGGGACCAGCTCAAGCTGTTCGCTCAGCTGTTTCCCAACAACGCACGCCCGGTCCAACCGCTCAATGGCCGCCCGGTGCGCGAAGCGCAATAGTCAGCGCGCCAAAGCCCGCAGCGCGAGCTTGATGCCATCGCTTACCCCCACATCGGCGGGCAGCGCCTTGAGCGACAGCGCCGCCTCTTTGTCGCTGTAACCCAGCGCCAGCAAGGCGTGCAGGATGTCGGCCTGGGCATCGCTGGTGACGTTGGCCGGCACACCGATGTCGGCCCCCAGCTTGCCTTTGAGTTCCAGCAGCAGCCGCTCCGCAGTCTTCTTGCCAATGCCGGGCACCTTAGTCAGACGGCCCGGCTCCTGTAGCGTGACCGCCTGTGCCAGCTCGCTCACGCTCATGCCTGACAGGACGGACAAGGCCGTGCGCGGCCCCACACCCGAGATCTTGATCAGCTGGCGAAACGCTTCGCGCTCCTGACTCGAGCCAAAACCGAACAGAATCTGTGCGTCCTCGCGCACCACAAAGTGCGTCAGCAGGCTGACCTTTTCGCCCAGTCCCGGCAGGTTGTAGAAGGTACTCATGGGCACCTGCACCTCGTAGCCTACGCCGTTGCAGTCCACGAGGACTTGCGGCGGATTCTTGTCGCCCAGGGTGCCAGTCAGCTTGCCAATCATTTCTTGCCTATCATTGAGCGTTCCAGCGAGGAATTATCAACTTGATTCTCAGACACCTGTTCACGCCACATAACAACGCCCGCCTGTCGCACCTGTGCGGCCCCATGGACGAACATTTGCGCACCATCGAAGTGGCCTTGCAGGTCAAGATCGCGCACCGCCACGAGCAGTTCAAAGTTGATGGGCCCAAGGCACAGGCCAAGCGCGGGATGGAAATGCTGCAGGCCTTGTACGAAATGGCGGCCCGACCGATCGAGTCCGCCACCGTGCAATTGATGTTGGCCGGTGACGCCGACATGGACCAGGCTGACGGCCTGGTGTTGCAGACCCGGCGCAATGACCTGCGCGCGCGCACCCCCAACCAGGCGCTGTACCTCGACAACATGGCCGGCCACGACATCACCTTTGGCATTGGCCCGGCCGGCACCGGCAAGACTTATCTGGCCGTGGCGATGGCCGTTGACGCACTGCAACGCAGCGCTGTGCAACGCATCGTGCTCACGCGCCCAGCCGTGGAAGCGGGTGAACGACTGGGTTTTTTGCCGGGCGATCTGAGCCAGAAGATCGACCCCTACCTGCGCCCCTTGTATGACGCTTTGTACGACCTGATGGGCTTTGACCAGGTGCAAAAGGCCTTTGAGCGCCAGGCCATCGAGATTGCGCCGCTGGCCTTCATGCGCGGGCGAACCCTCAACAACGCGTTTGTGATTCTGGACGAGGCGCAGAACACCACCGTTGAGCAGATGAAGATGTTCCTGACACGCATTGGTTTTGGCTCCAAGGCTGTCGTGACTGGCGATGTCAGTCAGATTGACCTGCCCAAGACCCAGCCCAGCGGATTGATCGACGCCGAGCGCGTGCTCAAGCGCGTCAAGGGCATTGCCATCACGCGGCTGACCAGTGCCGACGTGGTGCGTCATCCGCTGGTGGCGCGCATCGTGGACGCCTACGATGCGCCGCGTAGGAAGATCGATGCCGCTTAAGTCCCTGTCGCTGTCCCTGCAGTTTGGGCCAATTGATCACGCCGCGTCACACCGCGCGGCACTGCCGCGCCACAGTGTGACGCGCTGGATTCGCCATGCCCTGGAGCGCGATGCCGAAATCACCGTGCGCGTTGTGGATGCAACCGAGGGACAGGCGCTCAACCGCGACTACCGCCACAAGGACTACGCCACCAACGTTTTGACCTTTGACTACAGCCTAGCGCCCGTTGTCAGCGCCGACCTGGTCTTATGTGCGCCAGTGGTGGCACGGGAGGCACAGGAGCAGGGCAAATCCCTGCAAGCCCACTACGCCCACCTGCTGGTGCACGGCGCCTTGCACGCCCAAGGCTGGGACCACGAAACCGGCAAGAAGGACGCCCAGGCCATGGAAGCGCGGGAGACACGAATTCTGGCCAGACTTGGGTTCGACGATCCCTACGCGGGTTGACGGGCCCCGTCTGATCGACTCCGGGTCAGCGGGTCATGACGGCGCGATGCGCATCGGAATCGTCACCGGACCATCGTTGATCAGGTGCACCTTCATGTCCGCGCCAAACCGGCCGGTCTGCACGACGCCATGCGCACCGCGCGCTTGGGCCACGAAGTAGTCGTACAGTCGTTCACCCTGTGACGGCGCCGCGGCTGCCGAGAAGCCGGGCCGATTGCCGCTGGAGGTATCCGCCGCCAGCGTGAACTGGCTGACGATCAGCAGGCCGCCCACGGCCCCGTGACCATCCATGTCCTGCACGCTCAGGTTCATCTTGCCCTGCGCGTCGCCAAAGATCCGCAACTTAAGGATCTTTGCCAACAACTTGTCGGCCTGCTGTGTGTCGTCGCCGCGCTCGGCGCAGACCAAGACCAAGAGGCCAGCGTCGATCTGTCCAACCGCCTCTCCATCCACCACCACTCGGGCTTCTTGAACACGTTGTATCAGGGCCAGCATGGATGTCTTAGATCAAATCCTTGGCGTCATCAAAGTGCGCCTCCACGTCACTCGGCAGCAACTGGATGCTGGCGCGCAGCCCCGGCACTGCGCTCATCAGCGCTTGCTCCACGCTGGTGCGCACAGCGGCCGCGCGCCCCAGCGACCACGAAGCCGGCATGTGCATGTGCATGTCGACAAAGCGGCGTTGGCCGGAGCGGCGCGTCGTGACATGGTCAAACCGGATCGTGTGGTGGGCGAAGTCGTTCAAAACCTGCTGGATCTGCGCCAATACATCGGGCTCCAGCGCCTCGTCCATCAAGCCCTGCGACGAGCGCCACATTAGGTGAACACCTTCTTTAAGGATGTTGAGCGCGACACCGATGGCGACCACCGCGTCCAGCCAGAGCCAGCCCGTCAAGGCCACGGCGCCGACGCCGACGACCACGCCGACCGAGGTCCAGACATCGGTCACCAGGTGCTTGGCATCGGCTTCCAGCGCGATCGACCGGTGCTCCTTGGCGGCGCGGAACATGACCCAAGCCAGTAAACCATTGAGCGCCGAACTCACGACCGACAAGACCAGACCCCAACCCACAGCCTGCAGGGGTTGCGGATCAAACAGTCGGTGCCCGCCGGCCCAGATGATGCCCATCGCCGCGGCAATGATCAAAATGCCCTCAAAACCGGACGAGAAGTACTCGGCTTTGTGATGCCCGTACGGATGGTCTTCGTCGGCCGGGCGCTGTGCGATGGTGACCATCATCAGTGCGAAGATGGCGCTGGCCAAGTTCACGAAAGACTCCATCGCGTCCGACAGCAGGCCGACCGAGCCGGTGATGGTCCAGGCGAGCGTCTTGAGCGTGATGGTGATCACGGCCACTACCACCGATGCCCAAAGCAGGCGGCGGGGTGTCAGTAAAGGGGAGGCGGGGAGGGGGGGGGGGAGGGGGGGGGAAAAGGCCGGGGAGGGAAGAAGAATTTTCCTTTAAAAGGGGGGGGGGGCGTGGAAGGGGGGGACGGGTGGGGGGGGGGGGGGGGGGGGGGGGCGAGTGGGTGGGGGCGGGGGGGGGGGGGAAAAAAATGGCCCGGAGGAAAAAAAGGTTTTGGGGGATTTCGTTTTGCTTTTGGTGTGTGGGGCGAAGGGGGGGGGGGGGGGGGGGGGGGGGGGGCCCCCCTGGGGGGGGGGGGGGGGGGGGGGAGGGCTGGGATGGGGGGGGGGCCGGCGGCCTTTGTCCCGGGAAATCCGGGGGGGGGGGGGGGGGGAGGGGAGGAGGGAAGGGGGGGGGGGGGGCGTGGGGGGGGGGGGAAAGGGAGTGAGGGGGGGGGGGGGGGGGGGGGTTTTTTGGGGGGGGGCCGGGCGGGGGGGGCTACCTGGCGGCAAGCATCGGCACCGTGGGTCACCCAAGCGTGACCCGCGCAAACTTGCGCTTGCCCACTTGCAGCACGTAGGTACCCGCGCTGAGTTTGAGAGCCTTGTCGCTGACCACACCGCTGTCGACCCGTACGCCACCGCCATCGATCAGGCGATTGCCCTCGCCACTGGAGGCGGCCAATCCGGCGAGCTTAAGCAGTACGGCAATTCCCACCGCTGCCCCACCTTCACCCAAGGGCAAGGTCAATTCCGCAATCTCATCTGGCACGCCACCCTTGCTGCGGTTGATGAAATCCTGCTCGGCAGCGTCCGCCGCCGCCGCGCTGTGAAAGCGGGCGGTAATCTCCTTGGCCAAGGCCACTTTGGCGTCTTTTGGATTGCGCCCGGCGTCGACTTCAGCCTTCAGCGCAGCAATGGCGGCCTCCGACTGAAAGCTCAACAGCGTGTACCAGCGCCACATCAAGACGTCAGAAATGCTCAGCACCTTGGCAAACATGGTGTTGGCGTCTTCCGAGATGCCGATGTAGTTGTTCTTGCTCTTGGACATCTTCTCGATCCCATCGAGCCCCTCCAACAGCGGCATGGTCAAGATGCATTGCGGCTCCTGTCCGTATTCAGCCTGCAAGTGACGACCCACTAACAAATTGAACTTCTGATCGGTTCCACCCAACTCCAGGTCGCTCTTGAGGGCCACGCTGTCGTAGCCCTGCATCAGCGGGTACAGGAATTCGTGGACGCTGATCGATGCGCCTGACTTGAAGCGGTCGTGAAAGTCGTTGCGCTCCATCATGCGTGCCACGGTGTAGCGCGACGCCAACTGGATCATGCCGCGCGAGCCCAGCGCGTCACCCCACTCGCTGTTGTAGCGAATTTCGGTTCTGGCCGGATCCAGCACCATGGACGCCTGGCGGTAGTAGGTCTGCGCGTTGGCGTCGATTTGCTCACGCGTCAGGGGTGGACGAGTGCTGTTGCGCCCAGACGGGTCGCCAATCAGCGTAGTGAAGTCGCCGATCAGAAAGATCACGGTGTGTCCGAGGTCCTGCAACTGACGCAATTTGTTGAGCACCACGGTGTGCCCAAGGTGGATGTCCGGTGCTGTCGGATCCAGACCCAGCTTGATCCGCAAGGGGGCTCCTGTAGCCTCGGAACGAGCCAGCTTTTTGAACCAATCCTCCTGCGGGATCAGCTCCTCGCAACCTCGCAGAGTGACCGCCATCGCCTCCCGGATGCGGTCGGTGATCACAATGGAGGTCGGTAAGGCTTGATTCATAAGGGTTTTTCCAGATGTCGGGGCAGGGCCTGCCGTTATACTTGCGGCTCGCCGTAACGCTCAATTTTAAGTGGCGAAGCCGCGGCGCCACCCGCCTGTTCCGGCCACGCCCGGCCAGGCAGTCAATTTCTGGGAAGCATTCTTGGTCAACGGTCTCGCTCGTGACGCTAATTCAATCTTGGTCAACTCCGGTCAAATGATTCAGCAACACCCCAAACGCTTGGTTGCAATGCTGGTCGCCCTGCTGGTGGGCGGCGCGGGAGGCGCCTTCGCCGTGGCCAGCCTGGCGCCCGACGCTTCCGATTTGCCGGTGCGCCAGTTGCTGGAAGCGGTCGAGCCGCTGCCCGTGTTGCCGCAAGCGCAAGCGCTGGAATTCCACGACTTCAGGTTGTTTCGCTCCGAGACCACCCGGTCGACCGACTCCGCCGATTCGTTGCTCGGCAGACTGGGCATCAACGACACGGCCGCCGCCGCGTTCATTCGCGCTGATGGCTTGGCGCGCCAAGTGCTGCTGGGTCGCGGCGGGCGCAACGTCACGGTCGAAGCGGGTGACGACAATACGCTGTTCAAGCTGAGCGCCCGCTGGAACGCGGACGATGAGGGCCACTTCAAGCGGCTCGTGATCGAGCGCAGCGCGCAGGGCTTCAAGTCACGCGTCGAGACCGGCTCACTCACAGCCTCGACGCGACTGGCCAGCGGGACGATCCAATCCTCGCTGTTTGCCGCCACCGACGAAGCCAAGATCCCGGACCCGGTGGCAGTCCAGCTCGCCGAGATTTTTGCCGGTGATGTCGATTTCCACCGGTCCTTGCGCAAGGGCGACCGTTTTTCGGTCGTGTATGAGACTCTGGAAGGCGATGGCGAGCCGATGCGCAGCGGTCGCGTGTTGAGCGCTGAGTTCGTCAACCGTGGCAAGACCTATCAGGCGGTCTGGTTCCAAAGCCCAATGGCCACTGGCGACGGCGGCACCGCCACGGCCACTGGCACACCGTCAAAGGGAGGTTATTACACGCTGGACGGGCAGAGCCTACGTCGCGCCTATTTGGCATCCCCAATGGAGTTTTCGCGCGTTAGCAGTACCTTCAAAATGCGTTTTCACCCCATTCTGCAAAAGTGGCGTGCGCATTTGGGCGTGGATTACGCGGCGCCCACCGGCACGGCCGTGCGCAGCGTTGGTGACGGAGTAGTCGAGTTTGCAGGTGTCCAAAACGGGTTTGGCAACGTGGTGATGGTCAAACACCGCAACAACCACAGCACGGTCTATGCCCATTTAAGTCGCATATCCGTTCGCAAGGGTCAAAACGTCAGCCAAGGTCAGAACGTCGGCGCGGTGGGTGCCACGGGATGGGCAACCGGGCCGCATTTGCACTTCGAGTTCCGTGTCAATGGTGCACACCAGGATCCCTTGACGCTTGCCAAGAACAGCGAAACCATTCCCGTGCCCGCAGCGGCCAAGCCTCAGTTTGAAAGGACGGCGTCGTTCGCCAAGCTTCAGCTGGGCGCAGCGGCGACGGTCTTGCACAGCTCCGCGCAGTAGCTGCGCGACCGCCTTTGAACACCGGTGGCTGAGCTCTACATCGGACTGATGTCGGGCACCTCCCTGGATGGGGTGGATGGCGTCTTGGTCGATTTCACCCAGCCCCAACCACGCGTGCTGGGCCATGCCAGTCGCGGTATCCCGACTGAGCTGCGCAACGAGTTGCTGGCCCTGAACCGCAGCGGCGACGACGAATTGCATCGCGGTGCCCTGGCAGCGAATGCCTTGGTGCGAGTCTACGGCGCCATCGTCGCGGACTTGCTGCAAGCCGCAGCACTGTCACCATCCTCGGTCCGTGCGATCGGCGCCCACGGGCAGACCGTGCGTCATCGCCCGGGCGAGTTTGATGGCATCGGCTACACCCTGCAACTCAACAACCCAGCCTTGCTGGCCGAGCTAACCGGGATTGACGTGGTGGCCGACTTTCGCAGCCGTGATGTGGCCGCCGGCGGACAAGGTGCTCCGCTGGTACCGGCTTTCCACCAGGCGACCTTCGGCGCAACCGGTGAGCGCGCCGCAGTACTGAATCTTGGTGGGATCGCCAACCTGACCGTGCTGGCTGCCGATCCAGTATCACCCGTTCTGGGGTTCGACTGCGGCCCAGGCAACGTGCTGCTGGACAGTTGGTGCCTGCGTCATCGGGGTCAGCCCTATGACGCCGACGGCGCCTGGGCGGCCAGCGGGCGGGTACACCCGACGCTACTGACGCAACTGCTGAGCGCGCCTTATTTTGCCAAGACACCCCCAAAAAGCACCGGTCGGGATCTGTTCAACCTTGATTGGCTGCTCAACCAATTGCCCGCCTGGAGCACGTTGGACGCGGCGGATGTGCAGGCCACACTGGCCGAGCTGACCGCGCGTTGCTGCGCCAACGATCTTCAAACCCACGGACCCGACAGCACGCTGCTGATTGTGTGCGGGGGAGGCGCACTCAATGGACACCTGATGCGCCGCCTGCAGGCCAATCTGCCGTCATGTCTGGTAGCGACTTCAGACAGCCGCGGCTTGCCGCCGATGCAGGTTGAGGCCGCGGCGTTTGCCTGGCTGGCCAGAAAAACCATGCGGCGCGAAACCGGCGCCCTGCAAAGTGTCACGGGCGCCCGAGGCGCCCGTGTGTTGGGTGGGGTCTATCCCGCCTAATCAGCGGCTAATGGTCCGACGAGCCGCTTGCTGAGAAGCTGGAGCCACACCCGCAAGTGGTCTCGGCGTTGGGATTCTTGATGACGAACTGCGCACCCTGCAGGTCTTCCTTGTAGTCGATCTCGGCGCCGACCAGGTACTGGTAGCTCATGGCATCGATCAACAGGGACACGCCGTTCTTGGTCATGGTGGTGTCGTCTTCGTTGGTGATTTCGTCAAAGGTGAAACCGTACTGGAAGCCCGAGCACCCACCACCTTGCACAAACACGCGCAGCTTCAGTTCGGGATTGCCTTCCTCGGCGATCAGGTCCGCGACCTTGGCGGCGGCACTGTCGGTAAACAGGATAGGCACTGGCATTTCGGTCTGGATAGCGTCTGCAACGGCACTCATGGAGGCCTCCGATTCAATGGGATAGGGTTAATAGTACAGCAAATCCGTCAACCATTGTGTCAGGCGTTGTTTGCCGCCAGCTTCAGGGCGGGTTTTTCCTCGCCTTCCACCAGGGGTCGCAACTGGCCCGCGATCAACGCTCCCTGGTGCATCTCCAGGGCCGAGTATTGAACATTGCCCACGATGCGGGCCTTTGGCTGCAGTTCAAGCATCAGTTTGGCGTGCACATCGCCTGTCACGCTACCGTTGATGATGATGTGGTCGGCATTGATTTCGCCAACGACGCAGGCGGTCTCTGAGATCACCAGGATGCTGGGTAATTCCGGATTCGAGTAGATGTTGCCCTTGATGCCGCCATCGACCCGCAAACCATCGCCAAAGGTGAAATTGCCGTCGATTTGACTGCCTTCAGCGATCAGGCTCTTGATGGGGGGCTGTTTCTTCTTGTTGAACATGGTGGCACCTTCCGCGCTTCGATTTACAACTTGATAGTCTGTGTGGCTTTGGTCACTGAACCGTCCATCACCTTGGCAGAGACGGTCTTCACGAGAGTATGGGGAGGGAGCTCAAACGCGCCCTCCATCCGCCCGTACTGGCCCAGCGTGATGGATTGCGCCCCGGTTGGCAATCCCCCCGACCAGGGTTTGCCATTCTGCACGCCATTGAAAGTCAGTTCAAGCCGACCCTTGAATTCGGGCGCATTTTTGACCGCCTGGATGACCAGCACCTGCCACTTGAGCTCTCGCCCATCCTTGACCTCGGCCTGCAGCCCCCGGATCGACATGCCGGCCCCGCCAGAACTGGGGATAAGTCGCTCAAAAAAGCCCAGGTCATCCCGCAAAGTACGGTTTTCCGATTCGAGCTGCTTGGCTTGCGCAATGAGTCGCTGCTGGGCGGCCTTTTCGGCTGTCAATTCCGTGCCGGCTGTATTGGCGATCAACTGCGCCTTATCGCGCGCCGCCTGCAAACTGGCCACCTCGGCGTGCATGGTTGCGAGCTGCGAGCGCAATTGCACCAGCTCATCTTTGGTTCCGCGGTCCAGGCCAGCAATATCTTTCCCGAACTCAAAGGCCCACAACCCAATCGCGGCACAAAACCCAAAGACGATTGCGAGCACTGCCCAGCGAAACGGCCAGGGCAGCGCACTGCGCACGGCCATGCGCGGGGCACTGATGGTCAAACGGCGTCGGAGCAGGCGAAATCGCATGGAGGGCAAAGTCTAGCAGCCACGGCGCAACGTGCGGCATCGGCATGGGCGAACTTGTAACCAAGTGATGCTGAAACCAAAAAAGCCGCCAGGCCTGAGGGCCGAGCGGCTTTTTGACTGGCAACACTCGATGCTGCGAGTGTTGCGATGAGTTAGCGCTTGCTGAACTGCTTGCGGCGACGTGCGCCGTGCAAGCCAACCTTCTTGCGCTCAACTTCGCGCGCATCACGCGTCACAAAGCCGGCCTTGCTCAGCTCGGGCTTGAGCGTTGCGTCGTAATCAATCAGGGCGCGGGTAATGCCGTGGCGCACTGCACCGGCCTGACCGGACTCGCCGCCACCGGCCACGTTGACCATCACGTCAAAGGTCTCGGCGTGGTTGGTCAGCATCAGGGGCTGCTTGCAAATCATGATCGAGGTGGCGCGACCGAAGAACTTTTCAATGGCTTTGCCATTGACCACGATCTGGCCGGAGCCTTTTTTCAGAAACACGCGGGCGACGCTGGATTTGCGACGGCCTGTGCCATTGTTCCATTCACCAATCATTTGAAGCTCCTTAGATTTCCAACACTTTGGGCTGCTGGGCAGTGTGCGGGTGCTCGGCACCACCGTACACCTTGAGCTTCTTGATCATGGCGTAGCCCAGCGGCCCCTTGGGCAGCATGCCCTTGACGGCTTTTTCCAAAGCGCGGCCGGGAAACTTGGCTTGCATGTCGCGGAAATTGGTGGAGCTGATGCCGCCCGGGTAACCCGAGTGACGGTAGTACACCTTGTCCAGGGACTTGGCCCCGGTAACACGCAGCTGGGCTGCGTTGATGATGACAATGAAGTCACCAGTATCGACGTGAGGCGTGTAAATGGCCTTGTGTTTGCCGCGCAAACGGAGAGCAACTTCGCTGGCTACTCGTCCGAGGACCTTGTCGGTCGCGTCAATCACAAACCACTCGTGCACGACCTCAGCGGGTTTTGCGCTGAAAGTTGACATGAGATTTCTCTTGTAAAGGAGGGTTTGGCTAACCTACGGGGCTAACTTCCGTGTCGCTCTTTTCCACGGTCGGCGTTCCTCTGACGGGAATCTCTTAGGTGGGGGTTCAAGCTTCCCCGCGGAGCCACAAGTGCGCTGGGAAGCCTTCCATTATACGAAATCTTTGGGCATTGCGGTTACCATTCGCAGATGTTCAGTTACCGCCACGCATTTCATGCCGGCAACCATGCCGACGTACTCAAGCACACGGCGTTGATGGCCATCCTCCAGCACCTGACCCAAAAGGACACTGCTTTGCTGGTAGTGGACACTCACGCAGGGGCTGGCCTCTACCGGTTGGATGGTGACTACGCACAAACCAGCGGCGAGGCCGACGAGGGTCTGCTGCGCCTGACTGCCAAGACGGCCGCTGCCCCCGCGACGGGCAAAAAAGGGTCAACCGGTGACGCTGGCGCAAACGCGCCGGTGCCCGCCGCGCGCGCCTCGGCACTGCAGGCCTACCTGGATATGGTCGCCAGTTTCAACGCCAAAGGCCGCCACCGGGTCTATCCGGGCTCGCCCTTCATCATTCACCAGCTGTTGCGCGAGCACGACCGACTCAAACTGTTCGAGTTGCACCCCACCGACGCCCGCACTCTGCTAGCCAACATTGGTCAACTCAACGCCGGGCGACAGATCGAGGTGTTCGACCAGGACGGTTTCGAGGGGCTGAAGAAGTTCTTGCCACCGCCCTCGCGGCGCGCGCTGGTCTTGTGTGACCCGAGTTACGAAATAAAGAGCGACTACCCGCGTGTGGTGGCGATGGTGAGCGAGGCGTTACAGCGTTTTGCCACCGGCACCTATGTGGTTTGGTACCCATTGATTCCGCGCCCGGAGTCACATGACTTGCCGCGCAAACTCAAGAACCTCGCCATTAAGGCGGGCAAGAGCTGGCTCAACGCCAGTCTGAACATCAAGTCCAACAAGCTGGGCAAGGACGCGGCCGGCGAGGTGGTGCGCCCGGGCCTCAGTGCCAGTGGCGTCTTCGTGGTCAACCCGCCACACACACTCAAGGCCTTGTTGAAGGACGCGCTGCCGCAGATGGTGGAACTGTTGGGGCAGGACCAACATGCGTCCTTTGTGTTGGAGTCCGGCTAGAGCGCCAAGCGCCGACAGATCTCCAGTGTTGCGACGCTCTGGTTCATGCTGTAGAAGTGCAGACCCGGTGCACCACCGGCGCGCAGCTGCTCGCACAGGGCGGTAACCACATCCAGCCCGAAGGCCTTGATCGATGCCGAGTCATCTCCAAACGACTGCAAGCGCAAGCGGATCCAGCGCGGAATCTCGGCGCCGCAGGCATCGCTGAAGCGCATCAACTGCGTCGAACTGGTGATGGGCATGATGCCCGGCACCACCGGCACCTGCAGCCCCAATGCATCGGCGTCTTCTACAAAGCGGAAATAGGCATCGGCGTTATAGAAATACTGGGTGATGGCCGAGTTGGCCCCGGCGCGCACCTTGCTGGCAAACGCCTGCAAGTCCGACGCGGGCGACTTGGCCTGCGGATGGACCTCCGGATAGGCCGCCACCTCGATGCGAAAGTCATCTCCGGTTTCGTGTCGAATGAAGGCCACCAGGTCGCTGGCGTACTGAAACTCGCCGCCAGTGCCGTAGCCGCTGGGCAAGTCGCCACGCAGCGCGACCAAGCGCTTCACGCCCATGGCACGCAGGATGACGAGCTGCTCGCGCACGCCAGCGCGAGTCGCACCAATGCAGGAAAAGTGAGAGGCTGCGTCAACGCCCTCGGCCAGAATGTCGCGCACCGCGGCAAAGGTGCCCTCTTGCGTGGACCCGCCCGCGCCGAAAGTCACCGAGCAGAATTCAGGCTTCAGGACGTACAACTGCTGGCGCACCTGGCGCAACTTCTCCATGCCATCGGGCGTCTTGGGCGGGAAGAACTCGATACTGATGGGCAGGTTGTCGATCTGAGACGTCATGTGTTGGCCCCTTGTGGTTTCTCTGCACAGACAAAGAACTCGCGATTTCCGTCGCCCCCCAGAATCGGGCTCTCGTACCAGCCCCGCACGATCAGGCCCAGCTCGGCATAACATCCGCGAATACGTTGCTCCACGTCCGCGTACAGGCTTTCATCCCTGACGATGCCACCCTTGCCCACCTGACCGGGCTGCAACTCGAATTGGGGCTTGACCAGCATCAGGACGGCACCGCCAGAGCGCAGAAAGGGCACACAAGCGGGCATCACCAGCGTCTGCGAAATAAACGCCAGGTCACCGACGATCAGATCGAAGCTGACCTCAGAGGCGCGGACCTCCGCGTCAATCACCGAATCGTCAGCATTACCCACACAGGACAGCCCGTCGGCGCCGGTCGCGATGAAGTTCTCGGCCTCCAGGTACCGCGCGTTGACGCCTTCAAGGGCCAGCACCCTTGCATCCTGGCGCAGCTGCGGGTGCAACTGGCCGGATCCAACATCAACGCCCACCACCCGCGCAGCACCCTGCTGCAACAGACAGTCGGTGAACCCCCCGGTTGACTGCCCAAGATCCAGGCAAGTCTTGCCGGTGACCAGCAGGCCACTGTGACGCAGCGCCCCTTCGAGCTTGAGCCCACCACGCGAGACATAACGCGCTTCACTGCTGTCGAGCAACTCGATCTGCGCGTCGTCCGGCACTTCGTCACTGTTCTTGACAATGCGCCGGTAAGCGCTCGTCGACTGAGCCGTGTGCTCGCGCCACTGCACGCCCGCCCCAATCAGGCGCTGCGCCTGCGAGCGTGAGCTGGCCAGGCCGCGCTGCAGCAGCAGTTGGTCAGCACGCATCAGTAGCGGTAGCTGTCGGCCTTGTAAGGCCCGGCCTTGCTCACGCCAATGTAGGCGGCCTGCTCATCGGTCAACTCACTCAGCATGGCGCCAACCTTGGTGAGGTGCAGGCGCGCCACCTTTTCATCAAGGTGTTTGGGCAACACGTAGACCTTGCCGACCTTGTATTCCTTGGGTTTGGTGAACAACTCAATTTGCGCAATGGTCTGGTTGGCAAAACTCGACGACATCACAAAACTGGGATGTCCGGTGCCGCAGCCCAGGTTCACCAAACGGCCCTTGGCCAGCAGGATGATGCGTTTGGCCGGGGTTTTGCCCTTGGCCGGGAAGATCACGTGATCCACCTGTGGCTTGATCTCTTCCCACTTGCACTTGGAAAGCGAGGCCACGTCGATCTCGTTGTCGAAGTGCCCGATGTTGCACACGATGGCCTGGTCCTTCATGGCGGCCATGTGCTGGTAGGTGATGACGTTCTTGTTGCCAGTGGCCGTGACGAAGATGTCGCACTTGTCGGCGGCGTACTCCATCGTGACGACCTTGAAACCCTCCATCGCCGCTTGCAAGGCGTTGATCGGGTCGATCTCGGTCACCCACACTTGCGCGGACAAGGCGCGCAGGGCCTGGGCCGAGCCCTTGCCGACATCACCGTAGCCGGCGACCAAGGCAACCTTGCCAGCGATCATCACATCCGTGGCGCGCTTGATCGCATCCACCAGCGACTCGCGGCAGCCGTACAGGTTATCGAACTTGCTTTTGGTAACCGAGTCGTTGACGTTGATGGCGCGCATGGCCAGGGTTCCCTTGGCCGACATTTCGTTCAAGCGGTGCACGCCGGTTGTGGTTTCTTCGGTGACGCCAATGATGTGCTTGAGGCGGCGGCTATACCAGGTGGGATCAAGCTTGAGTTTGGCCTTGATCGCATTGAACAGGCAGACTTCTTCTTCGCTGCCCGGTTTGGCCAACACCTTGATGTCACCCTCAGCCTTGGCACCCAGGTGCATCAGCAGCGTGGCATCACCGCCGTCGTCCAGGATCATGTTCGGGCCTTCGGTCTTGGAGCCCTTGGGGCCGAATTCGAAGATGCGGTGTGTGTAGTCCCAATAGTCAGCCAGCGTCTCGCCCTTGTAGGCAAACACCGGCGTACCGCGTTCCACCAACGCGGCGGCAGCATGGTCCTGCGTGGAGAAGATGTTGCAGGAGGCCCAGCGCACCTGCGCGCCCAGCGCCTGCAAGGTCTCAACCAACACACCGGTCTGAATCGTCATGTGAAGCGATCCGGTGATGCGCGCGCCCTTGAGCGGCTGGCTTTTGGCAAACTCTTCGCGAATCGCCATCAAGCCAGGCATCTCGGTCTGAGCGATATTGAGTTCCTTGCGGCCCCAGGCGGCAAGGCCCAAGTCGGCAATGATGTAGTCTGGTTTGGGCTGGGCAACGATGCTCATGGCAGTCTCCTTGGTTGGTTCCATACGGGTTCGAACAACCACTGACAGCCGGAAACTTGGGGAACAAGGCTCACCAACCAATACAGTGGGTGAGCGCCGTTAATGCGGTGGATCGAGTCGCGACAACTCAATCACGCGGTCCGAGCCTCATTCATGGATGGATGAACTGCAGCGCTCCTCGGATGGGTTCGATTATACAAAGTGTCTACTTGTCCCGTCTCGCGGCAGGGCTCGCAGCCGCGGCCTCCGATAAAATCGCGATATCCGGGCGCTCGCTTGCATGCGCTGCATCACATGGCAGGACGGGACTCACCGGGTTCTGAGCCGGGTGTGCGCCCGCTCTGACTCATCTTCTGGAACCCTTGTGTCCTACACCGCCGAAACCCGTCGCCGCCGTACCTTTGCCATCATCTCCCACCCCGACGCGGGCAAGACCACGCTGACCGAGAAGCTGCTGCTGTTCTCGGGTGCGATCCAGATCGCCGGCTCGGTCAAGGCCCGCAAGGCCAGCCGCCACGCCACGTCCGATTGGATGGAGATCGAGAAACAGCGCGGCATTTCAGTGGCCAGCTCGGTGATGCAAATGCTGTACCGCGACCACGTCATCAACCTGCTCGACACACCTGGCCACAAAGACTTCTCGGAAGACACCTACCGCGTGCTCACTGCAGTGGACTCTGCCCTGATGGTGATTGACGCCGCCAACGGCGTGGAAGCACAAACACGCCGCCTGATCGAGGTGTGCCGCCAGCGCGACACGCCGGTCATCACCTTCGTCAACAAGATGGACCGAGAGGTGCGTGACCCACTGGACATCCTCGATGAGGTCGAGCGCGAACTGGGCATGCCTTGTGTGCCCATGACCTGGCCGGTCGGCCAGGGCAAGTCCTTCGGCGGCATCATCAACCTGCGCACCCACAACATGACCGTGTTCGAGTCGGGCTCGGATCGTCGCCCGCAGGACTTCGACACCGTGCCACTGTCGGACCAAGGAGCATTGCTGCAGCGCTTTGGCCATGAGTTCGAGACCGCCCTGGGCAGCATGGAGCTGGCGACGGGTGCTTCTCCCACCTGGGACCACGGCGCTTTCCTGGCCGGAAAGCAAACCCCGGTCTTTTTTGGCTCAGGGGTAAACAACTTCGGTGTGATGGAGGTGCTCGACGCACTGGTCGACTTGGCGCCATCACCGCAAAGCCGCACCAGTTCATGCGTGGTCAACCGTCAGCCTGTCGTGCGCGAGGTTCAGCCCGACGACGAAGCCTTCTCGGGTGTGGTCTTCAAGGTGCAGGCCAATATGGACCCCTCGCACCGTGACCGCATTGCCTTTGTGCGCATGGCCTCGGGCAAGTACACCCCCGGAATGAAACTCAAGGTGATGCGCACCGGCAAGGAACTCCGCCCGACCAGCGTGGTGACCTTCATGAGCCAGCGCCGCGAAGCCGTGGAGGAAGCCTACGCCGGAGACATCGTGGGTTTTACCACCCACGGTGGCGTGCAGTTGGGCGACACCATCACCGATGGCACGATCAACCTGCAGTACACCGGACTGCCTTTCTTCGCGCCAGAACTGTTCATGACCGTTGTATTGCGGAACCCGCTGCGCACCAAGCAGCTGCAGCAAGGTCTGGCGCAGTTGGGCGAGGAGGGCGCCATTCAGGTGTTCCGCCCCGAGATGGGCGGCAACATGCTGCTGGGTGCGGTCGGACAATTGCAATTTGAAGTGGTGCAGCACCGCCTCAAGGGCGAGTATGACGCCGACATTCGGCTCGAAAGCAGCCAGTACACCGGCGCGCGTTGGATCACTGCCGACACGCAAGCCGAGTTGACCACTTTCATGAACGCCTACCCGGCGCGCATGGCGCGCGACGCTGCCGACACGCTGGCCTATCTGTGCACATCACCGTATGACGTGCGCCTGGCCCAGGAACGTTTTCCCAAGATTCACTTTCATCCGCTGCGAGAGCATGCCGGCTTGGCGTTGCAATCGGCCAATTGATCACAATGAGGCCGCTGTCGGCTTGGCCGCTTGAACAACGTCGCAAGTTAATCGGTGTTTTCACCGACATCGATGACACACTGACGACCGAAGGTGCGATTACACCGGACGCCTTGCAAGCACTGGCCGATCTGAAGACCGCAGGCTTGCATGTGGTCGCCATCACCGGGCGGCCAATCGGCTGGTGCGAGCCCTTCGCCAGGGGCGACGTCGGCCGAGGCGTGCCGCCCTGGCCGTTGGACGCCATGGTGGCGGAGAATGGGGCCGTCGCCTTCGCCATGGGTCAAACTGGCCTGCAAGGCTCATTGGGCGGAGCTCGCGCGCTATCAAAACTGTATCTGCAAGACCAAGCTACGCGTCGCTCCAACTACCAGCGTCTTCAGACCGTGGCGCAACAGGTGTTGCGCGCCATCCCAGGCACGGCCTTGGCGCAGGACTCTGCGGGCCGCGAGACCGACATCGCCATTGACCACAGCGAATTCGCCCGCCTGTCAGCGGAACAGATTGACGCGGTGGTGGCACTGATGCGCGCGGCCGGGTTGAATGCATCGGTCAGCAGCATACACATCAACGGTTGGCTGGGCGCGCACAACAAGCTCATCGGTGCACAGTGGATCGTGGCGCAACTGTGGGGCCGCACTTTGTCCCACGAGGTTGACCGCTGGGGGTTTGTGGGCGATTCCACCAATGATCAGGCCATGTTCAACGCGTTTAACAACAGCGTCGGGGTCGCCAACATCCGCCGCGTTGAGGCTGAACTGGTGCACCCCCCACGTTACATCACGCAGCACGAACGGGGTGCCGGTTTTGCAGAAGTGGCGCGTGCTGTACTGGTGGCACGTTGACCCCTCGCATTGCCCGGCGAACCGTCTTGCGGCCCAATCCATCGGCGCTGTGGATTGCCGCCTTGGCCACCAAATGGCAACTCCACCTCCACATGCCCCATACTCTGCAACTGGCGGACATCGACCACGCCTACTACGCCGACCACAACCTGACCCTGGCGCGCCACCCCAGCGAAACCGATGAACGCATGATGGTGCGCCTGGCTGCCCTGGCCTTGCAAGCCTACAAATTGCAGTCGGTGTGCAAGGGTGATGGCACGTTGGCGTTTGGCGCCGGTCTGTCGGACCCGGACGAGCCCGATGTCTGGTTACGCGACTTCACGGGTCAAACCCGGCTGTGGATCGAAGTCGGCCAACCGGAAGACAAACCCCTGCTCAAGGCCTGTGGCAAGTCTGATGAGGTGGTGCTGTACTGCTTCAGCAGCGCCGCAGACATATGGTGGCGCGGCATCGAGACCAAGCTGAGTCGCCCCCAAAACCTCAGTGTGTTTCGGCTGGTCACGGGCGTGTCGCAAGCATTGGGTGCACTGGCGGCGCGCAGCATGCAATTGCAGGCCACCATTCAGGACGGGACCCTCTTTCTGGGCGACGGCTCGCAAACCGTTGAAGATCGAGCCGTAGCGCTGGAAGTAGTCGGCTGGCAACTACCGGGCAAGCGGCTACTTGGCCTGACTCAGAAGGCCCCACTTGCCGTTGGCCCTTTCGGCATAACGATTGAAGCGCCAAGCCGTACCCTGCGCCAGAATGCGACGCCAGGTCTGGCGTTTCTGCGCGGGCCGCATGTTAGTCCAGTTCTGCACTTCCTCAAAACTCCGCCCACACCCTTTGCACCAGTCGTCTCCCTGGGTGGTGGAGCAGATGGCAACACACGGCGTGTCGGGCGTGGTGTCATACCAGGTCAGCCAGGCGGCGAGCGCCTGAGCTGGCAGCAAGATCTCATCGATCTCCGACTGCCCGGCAAAGGCCATGCGGCCGTACACTTCGGCCAGGACTGCCGGCGGGGGCGAGAGCCCATGGTGGGCGCGACTGGGCCATGCGCTCGCCAGAAATTGATGGCCGACTCTAGGTCGGTGATGTGAATGCAGGCCATGGATTGGTTGCGCGTTGGCCATCATAGTGCCATCGATTCCACGCGATCACCCTAAGCCTGTCGGTTCGGCTGCGAGCCAGGATTTCACGCTGCGGTGGTATCCTTCAAAACCATGAGACTACTAAGCAAATGGCTGCTCGCCGCGGCAGCCTTACTGGCCGTGGCTTACCTGTATGAGGGCGTGAAAATCAGCAGCTTTGGTGCGGCGCTGATCGCAGCCCTGGTGATTGGCTTGCTGAACACCATTGTGCGTCCGGTATTGGTGGTGTTGACACTGCCGGTCACGGTGGTGACGCTCGGCTTGTTTCTGTTTGTGATCAACGCCTTGATGTTCTGGGCGGCCGCCAGCTTATTGGATGGTTTTCACGTCCCTGGTTTTGGGGCGGCGCTGCTCGGTTCCTTGATCTACTCGGTGTTTGGTCTGGTCATTGACTCAGCGCTCGAGCGCCTGTTCCTTAAGAAGTGACTGCACTTCGCGGCGGCGCATGTCCACGATCGACGCTTCGATGTGGTCGGCGTCCGAGGCCCGAACAGCGCTTTCGCGAACCAGCGCCTGCGCTGCGTTGAAGCGATCCATCGCGGCCTCATAGTCCAGCTCGGCTACCCTGGCCTCGGCGCTTGCTCGCACGCTACGCAAGGCCTTGCCTTGCGCGCCATACGCGCTTGACAGGAGCGACCACGCCTGGGCATCGCGCGGGTAGGTGCGCACCCATTGCTGCAGGCGTTCGGTGGCCAGCGCGGGTTGCCCGGCGGCGATCCAGGCTTGCGCCGACAACATCACCCATGGTCGGTCGGTTTTCCAAGGCGCCGACACTTCCGCCTTGATGGGCCCGATGCTCGTCAACAGGGCAACCGCCGCGGCCGCATCGCCTTGCGCCAAAGCCAGTTCGGCCTGCAATAACTTGACAAGGCGAGCAGCGACCGGCTCCGTAATAGGCAAGCTGCCAAGCTGGCGCACATGGCTCGCGGCTGATGCGGGGTCGCGCAGCTTGCTGGCCGCCAACGCTGCCCCGTAAAGTGCAGCCGCCTGCGCGGTCACCGGGCTTGGGTCGCCCACAGATTTGGGCGCCTGGCCCAACCATGCGCGCAGGGCGTCGACCGAAGAGTTGGACAACACGCGGGCGCGCGCGCTGAGCATGGCGTGGCTGGGCGACTGGGCTGCCACATCCGGCGCACGCACGCCCGGTGGCTGGCGCGACTGCATGTCTGCCAGTCGTTCGGTGGTCAAGGGGTGGCTGCGCAGGTAAGGGAACGCCCCACTGTCGTTGAGGCGTGAGGATTGGCCAAGTTTGTCGAACATGGTGGCAAACGCCTGTGGAGCGAAGCCCGCCTGCATCAAAATGCCATAACCAACCCGGTCCGCCTCGCGCTCCATGTCCCGCGAAAAGTTGAGCTGCGTCTGCGCCGCGACGGCCTGGCTGCCGACCAGTACCGCATTGGCGGCGTCGGGGCTTTTGGAGGCGGCCAGCGCACCGAGAATCATGGCCCCCAACAGCCAGGGCGCCTGCTGGCTCTGCTTGGTCATGATCCGCGAGATATGGCGCTGCGTCACGTGGCTCAACTCGTGCGCCAACACCGATGCCAATTCATCCCGGCTGCTGACGACACCAACCAAGCCCAAATGCAACCCCAGGTACCCGCCCGGCAGGGCAAAGGCATTGATGCTGCGATCGCGCCCCAGCATCACCTCCCAGGCAAAGCGCTGGTCCAGTTCCTCGGATAAGTCGCCCCGTGCCCGTGCGGCGACCAACAAGGGCTGCCAAATGCCTTGCACATAGTCAACCAGCACAGGATCGTCAATGTAGTCCGGGTCCCGATAGATCTCACGTGCGATGCGCTCTCCCAAACGGCGCTCGGCGTTGCTGTTCATTTCGCCGCCGCTGCCTAGGGTTGGCAATTGGGTGGTGGCGGTGGGGGGTAGAACGCTGCTTGGGGCCTGCGCCCAAGACACCGTGAACTGCGTCAGCGCTAGCACGACGGCCGTTGCTCGCGCTCCAAGCGACATTGAAGGGCCAGCGCTGGGGCGTTTACGCGGACTGTTCACGGTCATCCCATGTACGGGGATTTAGACCCGTTTCGACAGGCAAGTGCCCGCGTATATGGGCAGGTCGCGTGAATGTGTAGCATGCGTCGATCATGGTCGTATGATGTCCGAAACACATAAAGGTTCTGTAAAGCGATCAATCTATGAGCCCTCTCACTCACTTCGATCAACATGGCCAAGCGCACATGGTGGATGTAGCCGCCAAGCCTAGCACCCACCGCATCGCTATCGCGGGCGGTTACATTGAAATGCTTCCCGCGACACTAGCCCTGATCGAGGCTGGCAGTGCCAAGAAGGGTGACGTACTCGGTATTGCACGTATCGCAGGCATTATGGCCGCGAAGCGAACGAGCGACCTGATCCCCTTATGCCACCCTTTGGCGCTAACGCGTGTTGCGATTGAATTTGAGGCAGCTCTGGATGAGCTTTCTCAGCAGGGGCGCGTACATTGCACTGCGTCCGTCGAGACGGAGGGACCAACTGGCGTGGAAATGGAAGCGCTGACTGCGGTGCAGATTGCGCTACTGACCATCTATGACATGTGCAAGGCAGTTGATCGGGGTATGACGATCACAGCAGTGCGACTGCTGGAGAAGCATGGGGGGAAGTCGGGGAGCTTTGTGTCAGGCTGACGGCGATCAACGCCCCACGCCGAGAAACCACCACTCCTCGCTTGGTGGTTATTGACTGAGTACTCAGGGATACGCCGTCCGCGGGTGATTCTCGATTCAAAATTTGCCTGCCCCAATCATCGGCACGACGCCGGTGCGGACTTAGCAGGCAGTGTTCCGAGAACCGGGCCTGACAAACCACTGCTTGTCGCGACGTCGTTGGTCGTCGTCGCACATGCCCAAACAATCCGACCAGAAGTTGAAGTTCCCGCAAGTTGTGCGGCGGCTAACGTGGTGGTGCCAGCGGTTCGGACATACGGGGAGAGCGTGAGAGTATTGCTGCCGGCGCCTACACCCAAATTTGCGGAATTGAAGGTCACGGTGATCACGCCTGTGGGTGGTGCTGAGGTGTTGAGAAGTACCGACGAGACATACTTGCTGGTGGCTCCAAAGCCTGCTGCTTTTGCGTTCCAGCTTGTCGACACGTCTGCGAGGGCTGCCGCGTTGGACCTCCCCTCAGTAGCGACGAAAGTTTGGGCGCCTTCCGCGAGACTTAGCCCTTCCACAACGCGCGTACGAATGACATAGGTTTGATATGCCGGGAGCGCCAACGCTGCCAAGATACCAATAGTCGCAACCACGACCATCATTTCGACCAGCGTGAAGCCGTTATGCACCATGCGTTTCATAGCAAACCCCTTGGTTGAACACTATCCAGTAGTGTCGTTATCCACATTCACATAATACAGCCGTGGGTGCGACCCGCTCAAAACCCATCGCCCTGTAAGAACCCCTGAATCTGCCCCTGCTTGTCGAGTACGGCCACCCAGTCTTGACGGGCCATTACGGGTAGGTACAGCCACTGGGTCATGTCGGCGCCTTGTTGGGCGGCCAGTGTGCGTGCAGCCGTTTCCTGGGAAGGCTGCTTTTGCAAAAATACCGCCAGCGGTTTGGCGCGACTAAGCGCCTTCAGGGCCGTAGTGCCCTCGTAAGGCAAGTAAAACTCAGGCCGCTCGGCGTAGTCGCGCCCGCCCTGAAGCGACTCAAATAGTACCGTCTGCCCCTCATTTGCATCTTTGGGTTCGCGTATAGCCACCGTGACCGGTCCCGAGAACCAACCAGGTTGCAGCACGGCTGGCAGCCCAGCGGTAGAAGCTCCGCGCAAATCGGGAGCCGCCACCACTTTGAAACGGTCGACCTCTTGCACCAGAAACAAGGGACGTGCCTGCCACACGGTCCACAGCCCATAGCCCAGAGCGCCGAGCTGAATCATTACCACCAGGCCCAGATCGCGCCACAGCTCCGCGCGTGGCTTGGCAGGGTTGAACAATACCAGGGTCAGCAAGGGCCCGCACATCACATCCACCGATACGATCAGCAAAAACAGCTCCCGGCCGCCCGACAGTTCACGGTAGGGGAACGGGTACCACAGACCAAACACCAGCCCGCCTGCCAACGCAGCGACTAGCAGGCTGCACAGCAGGTGACTGCAGCCAGCTTTGATAGCGGCAGATACGCGATGCGGGATTTTCATGCAGGCATGGGCAGGTGAATGAAGGAACTTTCCCTAAAAAAAGAGCGCCGAAGCGCTACTTTTTTTGCAACTAGTAATTTAATACTTAGCGGCACTGAGCGGGGGCAAACTTGGCCTGCAACGTGCCTACTGTGGCAGGGACAGCAAAATTACCAAGCGCCCTTGCAGTACCTGCACCGGTGCCTGCAGCAGACGTGCAAAGCCAATCAGTGGCACCTATAGTCGGCGGTACAGTTGCGAATGCAGCTGCCAACAGCAAGGAGGGGCCGGCGGTTGCAGCAACATTGCGAATCTGAGGACTAATAGTCAGTGTGGGGCCACCAGTGCCGGCACCCGTGAGATCCGCGTAAGTGACGGTAATGAGGCCAGTAAGTGTGTCAGAGAGCACACTTGTAACGTATTTGCTGGTAGCACCCAAACCACCGGCCTGAGCATTCCAGGTTGTAGTAACAGTAAGCAAATCTGCCGCACCTGTTGTACCGTCAGTCGCAATGTTTGACTTGATTGAACTCGCCAAGCTCAAACCCTCAGTAACACGCGAACGGATGGTGTAGTCCTGATAGGCAGGCAAAGCCACAGCGGCCAAAATACCGATGATCGCGACCACGATCATCAATTCGATCAGGGTAAAACCCTTTTGCAGGGAACGCTTCATATGAAACTCCTTGGTAGAAAACAAACCAACAGCAACACTCTAGCAGCATTCGTGCCAGAGGTTTCGGGCCTTCAAGCCGCAGTTAGCCGCCGCAATTTCGACAAAAGCGGAATGAAACCGAGGCATTCTTTGGCGCAATAGGTTTTGATACAACATTGTTGTCACGTTTTCAAACACTATTTGATCCACACCTGCCAAACCATCTACAGAGTGCGCATGCCGCCCTTGTACTGTAAATGCCACACAGAAGGTGAATGCAGGCTGCTTTGCTGGTGGCAGAGACGCGATGCGGGAGTTTCATGCGGGCATGGTCTGGTGGGCGAAGGGGTTTTTCACAAAAAAAAGAGCGCCTAAGCGCTCTTTTTTTGCAGCTAGTAATTAAATACTTAGCGGCACGCAGCGGGGGCAAACTTAGCCTGCAACGTGCCTACTGTGGCAGGAACAGCAAAATTACCAGTCGCCCTTGCAGTACCTGCACCGGTGCCTGCAGCAGACGTGCAAAGCCAATCAATGGCACCTGTAGTCGGCGGTACAGTTGCGAATGCAGCTGCCAACAGCAAGGAGGGGCCGGCGGTTGCAGCAACATTGCGAATCTGAGGACTAATAGTCAGTGTGGGGCCACCAGTGCCGGCACCCGTGAGATCCGCGTAAGTGACGGTAATGAGGCCAGTAAGTGTGTCAGAGAGCACACTTGTAACGTATTTGCTGGTAGCACCCAAACCACCGGCCTGAGCATTCCAGGTTGTAGTAACAGTAAGCAAATCTGCCGCAGATGTTGCACCGTCAGTCGCAATGTTTGACTTGATTGAACTCGCCAAGCTCAAACCCTCAGTAACACGCGAACGGATGGTGTAATCCTGATAGGCAGGCAGCGCGACGGCGGCCAAAATACCAATGATCGCCACGACGATCATCAACTCGATCAGGGTAAAACCCTTTTGCATAGAACGTTTCATGAAAATCTCCTGGGGTTAAAAAGGTAGGGACGCTCCAGTTGAGCATGAACCGTGCCAGTACTTTCAATCGCTCAACATTTCACTGATCGCCCTGAACTAGCCCACAACAACTGCGGCCGCACGAGCTCAGTCACAGAAAATTTGGTGATTGGGACATTTTTGTCATCCCACTTGTGTCACTTGATACAAACCTGTCGAACCATTTTGATGTCTGTCAGCCCCATCATGATCTTCTCCATGCCGTCCATCTTCAGCGTTCGCATGCCGCCCTCCACCGCTGCTGCAAATACTTCGGCCACTCGGGCACGCTCCTGGATCAGCTTCTTGATCGGGTCGTCGGCAATCAATAGCTCATGCAAGCCGACACGCCCCTTGTAGCCGGTCTTGTTACATTTATCGCAACCCACGGCCCGGTAAAACTTGAGCTGGCCACCGTCGCCGTACGTGCTGGCCCAACCGTCCACCAGGTTTTGCATCTCACCGTCGTAATCGGCCTTCCAGGCCGATGAATGCCGCAACTCTTCGGCATACTCAACCGCAAAACGACGCAACTCGGTGTTAGCCGGGACATAACCCTCCTTGCAATCGCACAGCCTTTTTGCCAGCCGCTGCGCCAAGATGCCCAGCAAGGCGTCGGCGAAGTTGAACGGGTCCATGCCCATGTCGAGCAAACGGGTGATCGATTCGGGCGCCGAATTGGTGTGCAGGGTGGAAAACACTAGGTGACCGGTCAGCGACGCCTCAACACCCATCGCCACGGTCTCTTTGTCGCGCGACTCGCCAACCATGATGATGTCTGGGTCGGCGCGCAAAAAGGCCCGCATCACCAACGCGAAGTCAATGCCCGCTTTGCGGTTGATCTGCACTTGCCGCAAACCCTTCTGGGTGATTTCCACCGGATCCTCCGCGGTCCAGATTTTGGTGTCTGGCGTATTCAGGTGCTTCAGGATGGAGTGCAGCGTTGTGGTCTTGCCGGAGCCGGTGGGGCCACAGACGTAGAACAAGCCGTAGGGTTTTTCCACCGTTCGGATCACCCGCTCTTTGTTGTGCGGCGTCAGGCCCAGCTTGTCCAAGGGAATGGGTTCGCCAGCCGCCAGTATGCGCATCACCACGTCCTCGACGCCGCCGGCCGAAGGAATGGTGGCAACACGCAGCTCGATATCCAGCGGGCCGTACTTCTTGAACTTGATCTTGCCGTCCTGCGGCTTGCGGCGCTCGGAGATGTCCAGATCGCACATGATCTTCAAGCGCGTCACCATCGCCTGACGAAAGTGAGCCGGCACTTCGATATAGGGCATCAAGGTGCCGTCAATGCGGAAGCGAATGCCGGTCTTCAATTTGCCCGGCATCGGCTCAATGTGGATGTCGGACACCTTCTGGTTGTACGCGTCGATGATCACCTTGTTGACGAACTTGACCAGTTCGTTGTCTGCAGCGGCCGATTCAAGGGAATCATCGTTGATCAGGTCCTCAATCGGCGAGTCCATGTCGGCCAGCAGTTGGTCAATGGAGCCGCCCTCCACGCCCGCGCCAAAGAGCTGCGCCAGCGTTTCCTGAAACTCGGTCTGCGTGGTCACTCTGTATGCAAACTTGCTCATGCGCTGGAACACCTGCGGAACCACTCTGGAACCACGCACCGCCTCGGGGTCCACACACATGACCACCAAGCCTTCGGGCGAATCTTCAAGCGGAATCCAGCCCTGCTCCTCCAGGAAATCACGCTTAAGCGGGCCGTGCAGCATTTCCGATCGAATGCGCCCACTGTTGAAGGGCTCATACGGAACCCCAAAGAACTTGGCCAAGGACGGACCAATCTGCGCTGGGCGCACCTTGTAGTGCGCCATCAGGACGTGCTCGACCGCGCTGCCTTCGGTTCGGGCTTCTTGCAGGCACTGCTGCAACTCAGCCGCACTCATGACGCCGTCTGCGATAAGACCATCGTATTTGGTGGCTTTGCTGCGTGCCCCGTCCTCAGCCTTCTGGACGCGCTGGCGGATGGCGGTGGCCAGTGTCTTGCATAACTGGGTTACGCCTTCCACTTCCAAGCCACTGAATGGCTGGTCGTTCTTGTTGTTGATGACTTGCAGCACACCATACAGGACGGCGCCGTCGACGATGGGTGCGGCCAGCATTTGGCGCGTACGGTAACCGGAACGTTTGTCGACCTCTTTCAAAAAGGTCAGTGCCGGGTGGACCCGTCGCAACGTTTCTTCGTCATAGACGTCGTTCAGGTTAACCAACTCGCGGCTGAACGCGGCGTAACCGGCAATACTTTGAGGGGAGATGGGTAGTTTCAAATCCCGGCTGCTGTTGAGACCGGTCTTGATCTTCGAGACTATCGAGGAACGATCCTCGCTGACCGCGTACAGCGTCAGTCGGTCCGCATTGAGCAACTTGCAGATGTCTGCGCTCACGTCGAGCATGATCTGGTCAAGGTTCTCGGTGTCGTGAATGCGCGCCGTAACCTGCTGCAACTGCTTGTAGAACAGCGCCTCGAATGTCAGGCCGCGCTTGTCCGCCGGTAGCTTTTGCGACTCAAAGAACGCCTGCTCGGAGCTGCGCTCGGAGGCGCCAGGTTTCAGCACCGCACTCACAACAGGAACTCCTGGCCGGCACGCAGCCAACGAATGTCGTGCGTGACGTTGGGTCCTGTCACGCCGGTCTGGTCGAAGCGCTGTATCTCGGCCATGATCATTTCAGTTTCGGCAGGCTTGGTATGCGTGATGTAGATGGGGAAGCGCTTGTCCTTGGCAATCAAGTCCAGCTCGTCGGCCAGGACCATTGGCGACAGGTGAAGGCTGCGCTTGGCCAAGTCACTCTCACGATTGCTAAATGCCGTCTCGATGACCAGCATTGACACGTCCAACTGGTTGATTCTGCGCCAGAACGCTGGATTGCGCTCCGTATCGCCCGAGAAGACCCAACACCCTCTACCAGTCGTGATGGCGTAACCACAGGCAGGCACGGTGTGAACCGCCGGCAGGACCTCAATAAGCTTGTCGGCAAGGTGCAAGGTCTGGCCCACCTGGTGTTCATGAAAACTGACAAACGGGGCCTCCGGCATGGGAATGCGGCTGAAGTCGGGCCAGATGACATCATTGAATACATGCACCTTCAACGCTTCGATCGTACCGGCCAAAGCATGAATCTGCAACGGCGTGGGGCGGCTGCCACCGATCGTGTCGACCATCAACGGCAGGGCGGCGATATGGTCAAGATGAGAATGGGTCAGAATGACATGGTTGATGCTGCGCATCTCCTCCAGAGTCAGATCCCCCACGCCAGTGCCAGCGTCCACCAAGACGTCGTCATCAATCAGAAACGAGGTTGTCCGGCAATCCTTTGCGATTGCGCCGGAGCAGCCAAGCACACGTACTTTCATCGCCGCTCCTACTTCGTTTCAAAATTCGTTGCGCCATCCCATTTTGGATCAAAGGGCAGCAAACGCATAGAGGCGACGCGCTCAGAATAGAGCTGATAGAGGTACTTTTTGGCGTTCATGCGTAATAGATTGAGCATCAGGAGGTCTGACTGCTCCCAATCCTGGGCCCGATAGGCCTTCAGAAAGGACGTCCAGGTCTTGACTTCCTGACCCAGCTCGGCCGACAGCTCGTCCACCCGCGCAATCGGAGAGAAAATGGCAACTGCCTGCTCTTTGCCCTTGACGCGAACCTTGTCCAACTCCATCCAGGCAAACTGCGGCACCAGTTTGCGTGTGGCTTCGCTGACCACGGTATCCACCCCGTAGATGCGCGACAAGCCCTCCAGCCGGGAGCCGAGGTTTACCGCATCACCGATAACGGTGTACGCCCGGCGAATGTCAGATCCCATGTCTCCGACACACATGATGCCCGTATTGACTCCCACCCCAACACCCACTTCGGGCAGACCCCTGGCGCGATGGTCCTGGTTTAGTGCATCGATGGCTTGGGCGATCTCCAGCGCCGTCTTCACCGCCAGGTAGGGATGGTCGGACGTTTCGACGGGCGCACCCCAAAAGGCCATGACACAGTCGCCCATGTACTTGTCGATCGTGCCCCGATTGCTGCGAATGACCTGAGTCAGACGACTGAATACATCGTTCAGCAGGGCCTGCACCTGGGTCGGCTCCAGGTTCTCGGACAACTTGGTGAATCCGCGCATGTCACAAAACAGGACCGTCAGTTCCTTGCTGCGAGCCGCCATGCTATAGCGGTCAGGGTCCTTCACCATCTCATCAACCAGCTCGGGCGGCACGTAGGTACCGAACAAATGGGCCAACTCGCGCTTGGACCGACTCTCAACAAAATAGCCATAGCTCATGTTCAGAGCAAAGGCGGTAGCGGCCATCGCCAGGGACGAGGCCAGAGGTAACACCAGCCGGTGGGCACTGTACAACCAATAGTTCAACCCGATCACCGCCAAGACAACAGCCACGCTGATCACCACCGCTCTGGGTGCCGAGACCAACGGAAGCGTCAGAGCCAACAACAGGCCAGCCATCAACAAGACCGCAATTTCATAGCCCACGGCGTAGTCTGGAGCCACGAACACCCGGTTGTCGAGTAAGCCCGACAGCACGTTTGCGTTTGCCTCCACACCGGGATAGGCCTGCCCCACCGGTGTGGTGCGCAAGTCCAGCAGTCCTGGAGCGGTGGTACCCAACAGCACGACTTTGCCTTTCAGACTTCCCTCCGGAATGCGCCGCGCCAGGACGTCAGCCGCGGAGACATATCGAAACGAGCCGCCCTGGATTCCTCCGGGCCCGCGGTACGGGATCAATATGGCGCCACGCTTATCGACCGCAATGGCGTGGACCTTTCCAGCCTGGCTGAGCAAGATACTCTCAAGACCGTGTTCGCTGCGGCTGAGGTAGCGCTCTTTCGAAAACTCGGCGCTCACGCTCGGTGAGCCCGCCAGCATGCGAAACATGGCCAACGACAAAGACTCATAGAACTGGTCCTTGACCTGCGCCACGAGCGGAATGGACCGAACCACTCCATCAGCTTCTGCGATCGTGTTGAAAAACCCCGCCACGGGTGCCGCTCGGGCCAACGATTCAATATTGGCCCCAAATCCGTTGAACGACGTAAAGACGGGTGCGCGACCCAGCAGCACGTCCTGCCGCATGACGGGCGGTGGCAATACGCCGGAGGTTCGACCCTCACGATCACTGGTTACGTAATAACCCAACACAACCGGGCGCTTGCTCAGCGCGTTGGCAAACGTCGCATCGTAGTCGAGTGACCCTCGCAGAGCATTGAGTTTCTCGGAAAAAGCAGGAAACTCACGGAGCTCGTTCTGCGCCAAAGCCGTAAGCTGTTTCAAGCCGGAACTGTCATCCGGCTCTGCGAAGACAACGTCGAATCCAAGCAATGCGATTTGCTGCCGATCAAAAAGCTCATCGGTCAACGCGGCAAGCTTATAGCGGCTCCACGGCCAACGCCCCACTTCAGCAAGGCTCTTCTCGTCAAGGTCGACGATGACAATTCGCTCGTCCAGGGTGCCCGGCATGGTGGCACGCAAGCGGGCGTCATAAATGATGTCCTCCAGATTCTGGAGCACATCCAGCCTCACCGCGCCTGCCGCATGCAGCAGGGCAAACACCACCGGCAGCAAGGTCACCGCAATGCGGCGCCAGTGCTTCAGAAGGGGTTCCATCACGCCCTCCTGCCAAATCGCCTGTTCATGACAAGCAGGCTTAGAGGTTCGCTCTAGCTATGGATGAACTGCATCTGGGTGCCGGCCAACTCAATGACGTCACCATTCTTCAGTGATACCGGATCGGTCCCTACCGGCGATCCATTGAGCGTGGGCTTGGCCACGCCTTCGACATGGTGCACCACGAATGCTTGCTGGCGGCGTGTGATAGCGGCCACCGCCACACCGGGCTTGCCGATGGTGGTGACCACTTTGGTCAAGGGCACTTCGCGGCCCGCTGCGGCGCCTGACAGGACCTTGATGGCGGCCTGAACAACAGCCAAGCCGGTGGAGTCACCCGACAGACTGGATTGGAACTCGGATGGGCGTGCGCTCGAAATCGGCCCCATCCCCGGCGCCCGGCTTGAAAATCATGGTCTTTTCGTAACCCGGCGCAGAATCGGTCTCGTACTTGATGCGGTACTTGCCTACCTCAATACTGTCGCCACTTTGCAACAGTTGCTTCTTGATGGCCTTGCCGTTGACGTAGGTGCCGTTGGTGCTGTTGAGGTCTTCCAGATGCACCTCATTGCCGTTCATCTGCAGAACCGCATGCTCTCCACTGACCGCCAGATTGTCAATCACGATATCGTTATACGGGCGTCGCCCCAAGGTGGTCCGGTCCTTTGTCAACTGGACTTCCTTGATAACCACTCCGTCGATCGATACGATCATTTTCGGCATGACCGGCTCCTGTTCCTGTAATTAGATTTTGAGAATTGCACCAGATTACTACTTTCCAAGCAATCTGGATATTAAACCGCGCTTTTCGGACTCCGCTGTAACTTGCACAGCCATAACTGTAATATTGTCCCGCCCACCGTTGTCGTTGGCGGCGCCAACCAACAGCTCGCAGCGTTGCTCCAGCGTTTCCTCGCCCTCGATGATTCGGGCGATGGTGGCGTCGTCAATCATGTCAGACAGCCCGTCCGAGCACATCAAGTAAAGATCGCCGACCTCGACCTGGTGCTCATTGAGCTCCAACATGACACCATCCTCGACGCCCAGGGCGCGGGTAACCAGATTCTTGTTGGCGGAAAGCACGGCCTGGGCGGGCGTCAACAAACCCGCATCAATCTGCTCCTGCAGCAAAGAATGGTCCTTGGTAATCTGAACCAGCTCACCGCCACGATACCGGTAGCAGCGCGAATCGCCAATGTGCCCCAACAACAACCGGCCGTCCTGAAAGACGCTTACTACCAGCGTAGTGCCCATCCCGGCGTAATGCGGGTTGGAATTCGCAGCATTGAAAATGGAGAGGTTGGCGTTGTCAACACAGATCTCCATCGCCCGCCTGATTTCACGAACACTGGCAGACTTCCCAGCCTCGGCCAGCCAGCGGCTCAGCTCGGACTTGATGAAGGCAGTAGCCATCCCGCTGGCGATCTCGCCGGCGTTGTACCCACCCATGCCATCGGCCAGAACACCCAGGCGCACGTTCTCATCAAAGGCAACGGCGTCCTCGTTATTGTCCCTGGCTCGACCCGGATCAGTCTTGGCAAAAAAGGTAAAGATCATTTTCTTGGGCTAAATCTCAATATCCGTACCGCCGCGCCTGGGTCCTGCGGGCTTGGGATCAGCACCGCGTGGCTCAGTTGCCTTGACCGGCCCAGCCGCAAACCCCGGTACGGTGGCGGCAAACCCGGCAGCCCTTTCGTTGCGCCGGTCCGTGGGCCTCATCATATCCATGCCCAGACCAGGCACTGTGGCCGCGTAGGCCGCCGCCTTACCTTGTGCGGCAAGCCTCGATGCATCTGGGCTTGCTACTTCCGGCAACGGCGCACTGGCCGGTAACTCACGAAACGCCGCCATGACGCCCCGCAGATCCGCTGCAAACTGATCGCCGCTCTGGTACCGTGCCTCGGGTCGCTTGCTCAACGACAGGGCAACCAACTTGGCCAGCTTCTCCGGCAGGTCCTTGCGCAAAGTCCGAATGTCAGGCGCCGGGTCGTTGGCGATTTTGTACATCAACTCCGCCATTGAGTCGCCACGGAACGGCAGCACCCCGGTGAGCATTTGAAACAACATCACCGCCAGTGAATAGAGGTCGGAGCGTCCGTCGACTTTCTTGCCCGCGAGTTGCTCGGGCGACATGAAGCTGGGTGTTCCCAGCACCAATCCGGTTTTGGTCTTGCTCGAATCCGTGATTCGGGCGATACCAAAATCGGTGACCTTGACGGTGTCACTGTCCGCCTCGTACATGATATTGGCTGGCTTGATGTCTCGATGCACAACGTTTTGGCGATGCGCGTAGGCCAGCGCTTCGGCCACGCGGGCCACGATCGACAGCACCCGGGGTACCGCAAGCAGATGCCCTTCCCGGCAATAGTCCACCAGATCCTTGCCCTTGAGAAACTCCATGGCGATGTAGGCCAGATCGTGCTCTTCACCCGCGTCGAATATGGTCACGATGTTCTGATGTTGCAGGCGCCCTGCCGTCTCTGCTTCGCGGAAGAAGCGCTCGCGGGCATCGACCAGTTCATCGCCGTCAAACTCTTCGCTCAAGGCCATCGTCTTGATTGCCACCACGCGGCCGATCTTGGGATCCTTGCCAAGGTACACAACACCCATGGCACCTTTTCCAAGCTCTTTGTCGATCTGATAGCGGCCCAGCATCGGCTTGGCGACCGCCCCGCCGTCGAGCAACATGGTGCCCCCAGCGTGCGCAGACCCGCCTCCGAGCATGACCGTTTCAGACAAATTCTTGACACGATTGAGCTTGGTTTTCAGGTCCTTGTAGTCTTTGTTGAAGGCGGCCATGTGTTCGTACACCGCCTGCGCCTTGTTGAACTGGCGCTTGCGCTCAAAATCCAGCGCGAGGTTATAGAGGTTTCCCATCACCGGCTCATCCATGGGTACCCGGCGAAATCGGTCAAACGCCATGTCGAGCTGGCCCTGTCCCTGCAAAGCCAGGCCCATCATCCGGTTGGTCTCGGCGGACTCTTCATCTGCCTTGACCTTTCCGGCTTCGGTCATCAAGAACCGCTTGGTGGTCACACCCAGGTGGCCTATCACCAGCAAGCTTGCGGGAAAGACCAGCTTGAGCCACACGGCCGCCCCCGACAGCAACCCGAACTCGGTACCCAGCAAGGTTGCAAACAGCAACAAGGTGACAACCGCGGCCGACCCAGCGGACAGCCGCGGCAAACCGATCAGCAAGTAAGCCAGGATGAAAAGGAAGATCGCGATCAGGCCCAGGCCCACCCAAGCAGGCTGCACAATGAAATGCTCGCTCAAGATGCTGGATGTGACGTGCGCCATCGTCTCGGCGGGAGTCAGGCCCGGATTACCAGGCACCGGAAAATGCGTACCGACACCAGCGGCCGTTGCTCCGATGATGACAATCTTGCCCGCGTACTTGGCGACCGGTATCTTGCCGGTGAGAACGTCGTAGAACGAGTCGACGGGAAACGCAGGCTTGCCATCGCGACTCTTGTAGAACTGCGGCAGCATGACGGCGGTTTCGTCAGTCCTGATACGCAGCTTGCCAATTTGCACCGACTCGGGTGCATTGAGCTTGACATCCGCAGGCGCCAGATTGAGGGTCTTTATCGCTGCAAGCAAAGACAGTGAGGGTACCGCCTTGCCGTAGTAATTGACCAACAACGCCTCGGAGCGGACCGCACCGTCACTGTCCGGAAACGGGTTGAGGTGCCCAACGCCCGCCGCCGCTGCGCCGATTGCATCGATGGGTTGCTGCGATCGCGTCACCGCAACCGAGTAGCCCTTGTTCTCGTCCAGTGCACTTTTCAGCGCAAAGGTCGGCAGCGCGCCATCGGCATTACCTACCGGATCGCCCGGCACAAAGAAAGACGGAATCAGCACATTACCCGCGTTCTTTATGCTGTTGGCCAGCAGCGCGTCGGTATCGAGGGCTTTCTCCGCGTCGGTGACGACCTTCAGCAACTGCTCTTCAAGCGGGCCGACAGCCTGTGCGGGGTCGCTTGGTTTGCTCAGCACGGCCTTCATCTGGCGGATAAAGGTCAAGCCCCGATCGACCTGCGGCTCGAAGAAAAACACCGAATGAACGATGGTCTTGGCTTTGGCGGCCGCCAACTGGTCGATGAGATTGGCGTGAACGTCGCGGGGCCAAGGCCAGCGGCCGATGTTGGCAATGCTCTGGTCGTCAATCGCGATGACCGCGATTCGGTCAGACGGCTGGCGCGACGTGCTGGTGCTGGCGAAGTCGTAGAAGCGCCGCTCCAGCGTGGCGAAGACGTCCGTGAACGCGTGCAGCGCCAAGACCGCGAACACAATCAGCAGACCCGCAAACCAATCGGCACGCCAAAACTGATTTTTCTTGAATGATGGAGAAACTGCCACTGCCGCCTTCGCCCCGGATACAAACTTGGTTGTGGACAACCACCGCCGTGCAGCCCTGCACACGGCGCGGCACGGTTCGAGAATTGCTATGAAGCTGCGACGTTAGCAGACCACGCACATCGCGACAAGGGACTTGTTCACAGGTCAATGTCTTTTTTTCCCACTTCTGCATCGGCACACGCAGGGCTCGGTCGCTCAGCGGCCGACCTCCTCAGTGGGCGCGGCTGCCCGACTCGCCAGTGCCTTACCCATGGCGAACACCAACAAAGCGCCCGCTGCCCCCAGTCCGTAGCCCCAGAGCTTGGTTTGCGGAACCCACTGCACCACCGCCGGGTCGGTCTGGGCCATGGTGCCTGCGATCCAACCCAGCAGCATGCCACCAATGGTGATGATGATCGGAAACCGGTCCATCAGCTTGAGAACCAGTTGGCTGCCCCCAATGATGATGGGGATGCTGACCAGCAGACCGAAGATCACGAGTGGCAACTGATGGGACGTGCCCGCGCCAGTCGCCGCGCCGGCGATGGCGATGACGTTGTCGATGCTCATGACCAGATCCGCCACGATGACCGTCTTGACAGCCGCCCAAAGCTTGTCACTGCCCTGGATGTTCGCATGTTCGTCCTCATCCTGAGGCACCAGCAGCTTGACCCCGATCCAGATCAGCAACGCCGCGCCAATCAGCTTCAAGTAGGGCACTTGGAGCAGCGTCAAGGCAAAAGCGATCAAGATGACCCGCAACACAATCGCGCCAGCGGTACCCCACAGCACGCCTTTAGTGCGCTGATGCGGCGGCAATTGCCGGCAAGCCAACGCGATCACCACCGCGTTGTCGCCACCGAGCAGGATGTCGATCATGATGATCTGACCAACGGCGATCCAAAAGTCTGCGCTTTGCAGCATTTCCATCTGCGTTTTCCCCGAAGCAGTAAAAACAAAAAGCGCCCAAAGCTTGTCGCTTTGAGCGCCTCCAACTTGTGACCGAGAGTGTACCGATCAATCGACCACCATAACGGCCGGGACATCGCCAGTTGAGACTGTTGCGCCCCCGTTGCTCTTAGGTTGGCGACGCATCCTGCACTGCAGCGTTCAAGGCAGGAACCTCGCCTGCTCCATGTCTTACAGCAGCGCTTTAAGCAGCTTTGCCATCTCCGACGGATTGCGAGTGACCTTGAAACCACACTCCTCCATCACCGCCAGCTTCGCATCGGCCGTGTCTGCGCCGCCCGAGATCAGGGCGCCGGCATGGCCCATGCGCTTGCCCGCTGGCGCGGTCACGCCGGCGATAAAGCCAACGATGGGTTTCTTCATGTTGGCCTGGCACCAACGCGCGGCCTCGGCTTCGTCCGGGCCGCCGATTTCGCCGATCATGATGACGGCATCGGTATCGGGGTCCTCATTGAACAGTCGCATCACGTCAATGTGCTTGAGGCCATTGATCGGGTCGCCGCCGATGCCTACCGCGCTGGATTGACCCAGGCCGATTTCGGTCAACTGCGCCACCGCTTCATAAGTCAGCGTGCCGGAGCGGCTGACCACGCCAATGCGGCCCTTGCGATGAATGTGTCCGGGCATGATGCCGATCTTGATTTCGTCCGGTGTGATGAGGCCCGGGCAGTTGGGGCCAAGCAGCAGCGTCTTCTTGCCGCCCGCAGCCTCCTTGGCCTTCATCTTGTTGCGCACTTCGAGCATGTCGCGCACCGGGATGCCTTCGGTGATGCAGATCGCCAAATCCAGGTCAGCCTCGACGGCTTCCCAAATGGCGGCAGCCGCGCCCGCTGGGGGCCACGTAGATCACGGACACGGTGGCGCCGGTCTGACCCGCAGCCTCCTTCACCGAGGCGTAGATCGGAATATCAAAGATCTTCTCGCCCGCCTTCTTGGGGTTGACGCCGGCGACGAAGCAGTTCTTGCCGTTGGCGTACTCCTGGCACTTTTCGGTGTGGAACTGGCCGGTCTTGCCAGTGATGCCCTGGGTGATGACCTTGGTGTCTTTGTTGATGAGAATGGACATGATGTTTTCCTGCTGGCGCGAATTAGGCGTTGACCGCAGCGACCACTTTTTGGGCAGCTTCGGCCATGGTGTCGGCACTGATGATGGGCAGGCCCGAATCGGCCAACATCTGCTTGCCCATGTCTTCATTGGTGCCCTTCATGCGCACCACCAGCGGCACGTTCAAGTTGACAGCCTTGCAGGCAGTGATGACGCCGGTAGCAATGGTGTCGCACTTCATGATGCCGCCAAAGATGTTCACCAGAATTGCCTTAAGCCCGGGGTTCCGGAGCATGATCTTGAACGCCTCGGTCACCTTCTCGGGGGTGGCGCCGCCGCCCACGTCCAGGAAGTTGGCCGGTTCCGCGCCGAAGAGCTTGATGGTGTCCATGGTGGCCATGGCCAAGCCGGCACCGTTGACCAGGCAGCCAATATTGCCGTCCAGGCTGATGTAGGCCAGGTCGAACTTGCTGGCTTCCACTTCGGCCGGGTCTTCCTCGTCCAGATCGCGGTAGGCCACGATTTCGGGGTGCCGGAACAAGGCATTGGCATCGAAGTTGAACTTGGCGTCCAGCGCCTTGATGTTGCCGTTGCCTTCCAGAATCAGCGGGTTGATCTCGACCAGACTGGCGTCGGTGTCCATGTAGACTTTGTAGAGCTTCTGGAACACGTCGACCGCCTGGGCGGTCGAGCCCGGCGGTACGCCAATGCCGTTGGCCAATTCGGCGGCCTGCGCGGCAGTCAGACCACTGGCCGGGTCCACGAACACCTTGATGATCTTCTCGGGCGTGGCGTGCGCCACTTCCTCGATATCCATGCCACCTTCGCTCGATGCCATGAAGGCGACGCGTTGCGAAGCGCGGTCGGTCACGGCCGAGACGTAGTATTCCTTCTTGATGTCAGCGCCGTCTTCGATCAGCAAACGGCGAACCTTCTGACCGACCGGGCCAGTCTGATGGGTGACAAGCTGCATGCCCAAAATTTCACCTGCGAGCTTGCGCACGTCATCGATCGAGCGCGCCAGCTTCACGCCACCGCCCTTGCCACGGCCTCCGGCATGAATCTGCGCCTTGACCACCCAGACCGGGCCGCCCAGTTTTTGTGCCGCTTCGACGGCCTCTTGAACAGTGAAGGCTGCAATGCCGCGCGGCACTGGCACACCAAATTGGCGCAAGATTTCCTTGCCTTGGTACTCGTGAATCTTCATGAGGGCTCTCTCAGGAATGGCTACTGATGATCCGGCCGCAACGCCGTGCACGCGTTTGCGGCTGGTACTGGACAACGCAGCCGACAAATGTATCATGTTGCAACGCACCAATCTTTTGTCTAACTTACAGGCGCAACCGGACGGGACAGACCATGTACAAGGTATTCATCGACGGCGAAGCGGGAACCACCGGGCTGCAGATCCGCGACCGCCTGGCGCTGATGGCTGAAGTCGAAGTGGTGAGCATCGCGCCAGAACTGCGCAAGGACCCGGATGCCAAGCGCGACGTCATGGCGGCGGTCGATCTGGTGGTGCTTTGCCTGCACGACGATGCAGCGGTGGCATCGGTGTCCATGATCGACGAAATCGAGCGACAGTCCGGTGGCCGGTCGCCCAAGATCATTGATGCCTCTACCGCGCACCGCACCAAGCCGGGTTGGATCTATGGTTTTGCGGAGTTATGCGCTACCCAGCAGCAAGCCATCGCCCAGGCGCGGCGTGTCGCCAACCCGGGCTGCTACGCAACCGGCGCGATTGCGTTGATCCGGCCGCTGGTCGATGCTGGGCTGATACCAGCGGATTTCGCGCTGTGCTTGCCCTCGATCAGTGGTTACTCGGGTGGCGGGCGCAGCATGATTGAGGCCTACGAGCAAGGACACGCGCCAGCCTTCGAAACCTATGGCCTTGGCCTCAAACACAAGCACATCGCGGAGATCATGTGCTACACCGGTTTGAGCCGTCGTCCATTGTTCATCCCATCGGTGGGTAACTTTCGGCAGGGGATGCTGGTGCAACTGCCCTTGCATCTGGACCTGTTGCCGGGCAAACCGTCGGCACAAGACCTGCACGATGCACTCCAGCGACACTATGCCGGCAGCGCCTCCGTCACAGTGGAGCCGGCCGGGCCCGACGGAAAAATTGACGCGGTCGCCCTGAGAGACACCAACAAGATGGAACTGCGGGTTTTTGCCAACCACGACCCGGACGACTCCTTTCGCCATGCGGTACTGGTTGCACGGCTTGACAATCTGGGCAAAGGCGCCAGCGGTGCGGCGGTGCAGAACCTGCAATTGATGCTCGGGCTCTAGCGCGCGCTCGTGGTCTGCGCGCGGCGAGCAGCGCCGTCAATCGTCATCGGTATGCGACACCACGCGCCGAATGGTGTCGCCGTCAAAACCTCGGCCGGCGAGAAAGCGCATTTGCTTGGCGCGTTCAGCCGCATCGCGCGGGGCCGTGCCAAACTTCAGCCGCCAGACCTCGCGCGCGCGCGCCAGATCGCTCTGGCGCAGTTGATCCACTGCTTGGGCGACCGCTTCAGGCGCCAGTCCCCTGGCCTGCAGCTCCTGACGAATACGTGAGGTGCCGAACTTGGCAGAGCGTCGATGAACAATCGACTCCAACACACGCTGCTCACTGATGAACCCCTTGGCTTGCAATTCATCCAGTACAACGGCCAGCGTTCCCGCAGCCTGCTCGAAGGGTCCGAGCTTGCGCTGCAGTTCGGCACGCGAATGTTCGCGCGCTGACAGCAGCCGCAGGGCGCGGCTCTTGAGTGTCGGTGGTGGTGCCGCCATGACCGAGGCCGCGCCAGCTACGACCGATCAAGTCGCGGCCGTAATGCTGCCACTTGGACTCAATCGCCCTTCTTGCCCTTGGCCGGCGCCACTTCATTGGCGACGGCGCTTGCCAACAATGGAATCCCAAGCGACTCACGAACCTTGTTCTCGATCTCATGCGAGAGCTGCGGGTTCTCGCGCAGGAACTCGCGGGCATTGTCACGGCCCTGGCCGATCTTCTCGCCGTTGTAGGCATACCAGGCGCCCGACTTTTCCAGGATGCGGGCGTTCACACCCATGTCGATGATCTCGCCGTGGCGGCTGATGCCCTCCCCAAACAGGATATCGAACTCAGCGGTCTTGAATGGAGGCGCGACCTTGTTCTTGACCACCTTGACCTTGGTTTCGTTGCCAATCGCGTCCTCCCCCTTCTTGATGGTGCCCGTGCGGCGAATGTCCAGGCGCACCGAGGCGTAGAACTTCAGGGCATTGCCGCCGGTGGTGGTCTCCGGGCTGCCGAACATCACGCCGATCTTCATGCGGATCTGGTTGATGAAGATCACCATGCAGTTGGTCTTCTTGATGTGGGCGGTGAGCTTGCGCAGGGCCTGGCTCATCAGGCGCGCTTGCAAGCCCGGCAGGCTGTCGCCCATTTCACCTTCCAATTCGGCCTTGGGTGTCAGGGCAGCAACCGAGTCCACCACGATCAGATCCACGGCACCGGAGCGCACCAGGCTGTCGACAATCTCCAGTGCCTGCTCGCCAGTGTCAGGTTGGCTGATGAGCAGATCTTGCAGGTTGACGCCCAGCTTTTGCGCATACTGGATGTCCAGCGCGTGCTCGGCATCCACAAAAGCGCATTGGCCGCCAATTTTTTGCATTTCGGCAATCACCTGCAGCGTCAACGTGGTCTTGCCGGACGACTCCGGCCCGTAAATTTCGACCACCCTACCGCGCGGCAGGCCACCCACACCCAGCGCAATGTCCAGCCCCAAGGAGCCAGTGGAGACCACCTGAATGTCCTCAATCACCTCGCCCTCGCCCAGACGCATGATGGTGCCCTTGCCAAACTGCTTCTCGATCTGGGCCAGCGCGACTTGCAGCGCCTTGGCTTTCTCACTGGCGGCGGCGCTAAGGTTCTTGACGGGTGCGTCCATGAAAATCTCCTTAAAAATCAATGGTTCGGTTGGCACCGAAGTCTGCTATTAAAGACAGGCTGGATGCTTAAACAGTAGTTTATCCACAATTTCCCAGCGCTTGGGTGATTTTTTTAGTCAATTTGATTTACTATCTAATCCTTGTCCCAATGTCACGCTGATTCATCCGACCACTGGCGCCAGACCCACGTCGGCGACTTGATGAGCCGCTCGCTCAAACGATTCGAGGCGCGCGTACTCAAGCTGATGTCCCACGACGAAACGGTGCCGCTGGCGCTATCCAACCTGGCGGCCAGGGGACAACTCACGGCTGCGCACGTCCAGATCACGCGCCATCTGCCGCTGCGCGGCGCGCGCCTGACTGACCTGGCCAAGCGCGCGGGCGTCTCCAAGCAGGCCATGGGCAAGCTGGTTGACCAGTGCGAGGCCTGGGGACTGGTGCATCGTTCACCTGACCGGTTGGACGCACGGGCACAGACCATCGAGTTCACTGCCACCGGCCAGGCGTGGCTTGGCGCCTTTGAACGGGCGGTGACTCAGGCGGAGGACGAAATGCGCCAGGGCATTGGCCTGGAAGTCGTCACCGTGATCACCTTGGGCCTGGAGGCCTACGTCGCGTGAGCCGGTGCACGATGTTGCGCCGACTCACAGTTCTTGGCCGGACGCCTAGAATCGCCACAGACGCGGGGCAAAACTCGACCCAACCCAGGAGACAGACATGCGAATTCTGATTGCCGAAGATGATCAGGTACTGGCCGATGGCCTGATGCGTTCATTGCGCAGTTCTGGCGCTGCGGTGGACCACGTTGCCAATGGCACTGAAGCCGACGCAGCCCTGATGACCAACACCGAGTTCGACCTGCTGATCCTGGACCTTGGCCTGCCCAAGATGCACGGCCTGGAGGTGCTCAGGAAACTGCGCGCACGTGGCTCATCGTTACCGGTTCTGATCCTGACCGCGGCCGACAGTGTGGACGAACGCGTCAAAGGCCTGGACTATGGCGCCGACGACTACATGGCCAAACCCTTCAGCCTGCAGGAACTGGAAGCCCGAGTACGGGCCCTGAGCAGGCGCGGCATGGGATCGGCCAGCAGCATGATCAAACACGGCCCGCTGGTCTATGACCAGTCCGGACGCGTCGCGACTATTGATGGTGCCATGGTGGACCTGTCCGCGCGTGAACTTGGCTTGCTCGAAGTACTGCTGCAGCGCGCCGGGCGCCTGGTCAGCAAGGACCAGTTGGTCGAGCGCCTGTGCGAATGGGGCGAGGAAGTCAGCAACAACGCCATCGAGGTCTACATCCACCGCTTGCGCAAGAAGATCGAGAAGGGGCCGATTCGCATCGCCACCGTGCGCGGGCTGGGCTATTGCCTCGAGAAGATCCCAGGTTGACCCTTTGAAACTCTTCCAGCGCGAGCAACGCTCCCTGTTCGGGGAGATTCTGGATTGGATGCTCACGCCGCTGCTGCTGCTGTGGCCTGTCAGTCTGGTGCTGACGTGGCTGGTGGCACAGGGTATTGCCGGCAAGCCCTTTGATCGCGCCCTTGAGTACAACGTGGCGGCGCTGGCGCAATTCCTGGCCGTCAAACACAACAAGGTGCAGTTCAACCTGCCTCTGCCCGCGCGCGAGCTGCTACGCGCCGACGACAGCGACACCGTGTACTACCAAGTACTCGGACTGCGAGGCGAGTTCCTCAGTGGCGAACGGGACCTGCCACCACCGCCCGACGAAGAAAAAGTGGTGGTTGGCGAAATCCGCTTGCGCGATGACGAAGTTCGGGGCGAACCTGTCAAAGTGGCCTATATGTGGGTCCGACTGGAACTGCCCGATGCCAAACCGGCTCTGATACAGGTGGCCGAGACACTCGACAAGCGCTCGATCCTCGCCACGGAGATCACCAAAGGCGTGATGCTGCCGCAGTTCGTGATTTTGCCGCTGGCCGTGCTGCTGGTTTGGCTGGCCCTGGTCCAAGCCATCAAACCGCTCAATGAACTGGAAGAGCGCATCCGCGCGCGCAAACCCGATGATTTGAGCCCGATCGAGGCCGAAGTGGTGCCGCTGGAAGTGGCACCCCTGGTGGCGTCGGTCAACGACCTGCTGATGCGCCTGAAAGAGTCGATCGCCACACAAAAGCGCTTCCTGGCGGACGCCGCCCACCAACTCAAGACACCCTTGGCGGGCTTGCGCATGCAGGCAGATCTGGCGCAACGCGAAGGCGCGAATACCGACGAACTCAAGCAGTCGCTGCGCCAAATTGGGCGCTCTAGTATTCGTGCAACGCACACTGTCAACCAGCTCCTGGCCCTGGCCCGGGCCGAAAGCAGCGGCGCGGCGATGAGCCGCCAGCCTTGCGATCTGGCCGCGTTGACGATGGATGTGGTGCAAGACAGCGTACCGCGCGCGATCGAAAAGCACATCGACCTGGGCTACGAGGGCGCCCTGCCCGGCACCGTCGGCGGACAGCTCAGCGGCAACCCGACCCTGCTCAAAGAGCTGATTCGCAACCTGGTGGACAACGCCATCAACTACACCCCCTCCAGCCCATCAAGCCCCGGTGTCATCACCGCGCGTGTACTCGCCGATCCGTTCAGCAGCACACTCGTGTTGCAGGTCGAAGACTCCGGGCCAGGCATTTCGCAAGCCGAACGCGAGCTGATTTTTCAGCCGTTCTACCGCGCTCTGGGCAACGAGGTAGACGGCTCGGGGCTGGGCTTGCCCATTGTTATCGAAATTGCCCAGCACCATCGAGCGGTTGTTAGTGTCGAAGATGCCAAACCCGGCCATACGCCGCCAGGCGCGCGGTTCAATGTTCACTTCAAGGTCGATGCAGACCATGGGGACTTGAGCGCGTTAGGGGCACGGTCGTAGCGACTTGTCTCCCAACGCCGGTTTGATCTCGTCAAGCCGAGCGCGCAAACCGTCATCGACCGACGCCAAGCGCAGCGCATTGCCTTGCGTCGGCTCGCGAACTTGCAACACCTTTGCGGTTCGCACGCCGCGCTTGACCAGCTCCGACAGCGCGGCATTGGCATCCGTGGCCCCGTCAAAGGCGCCAAGAGACAAGCCAGGCTCCAGCTTGGGGTCGCCAATCGGCTCTGGCTTGAGGTTGAGCGAGGCCAGTTCGGTGCGCTTCTTGCTGGCCGCATCTGCGCTGGGAAACTTGCCCATATAGATGATCCAACGCCCAGGCTCGCTGGAACGCTCCAGCGTCCACGAACCCACCGGCAGCGCTCGTTCCAGTGCTGTTCGCAAGGCTGCACTGCGTTCGTCGTCAAACAGACCGGCCAACAGGCACTCTGCAGGTTTGGCAGGGCCGCGCGCGACCGACTCAACCCGGCGCAACTCCTCGGACGTGAGCAACCGCCACGCCTCCGGGCGGACCTGCTGCGCCAGCCGCTGTGGCTCGCGCTGCTCGACCGGGGCGTAGCCGTACGCGCGCAGCAACCCCTGCGACCACGCATAGTACAGACCATTGATCAACAACAGGAACAGAACCGTCAATCGCAACATGAACAGCAACGCATCGTTGAGCCGATCGGGTCAAGTGTTTTCGTAGCCGGGCGCACGCAAGGGCCGCACACTGACTTCTGAACTGCTCACCCGTCTCAAGCCCTGCGCAGTATGCACCAGCAACGCGCCACGTTCATCGACGCCGTGGGCTGTGCCTGCCATGCCATCGCTTAGCGTGACTGCCATGCCAGCCAGAGCGTCGCGGCGGTTGAAACGATCCTTGAACGAGCCAAAACCGCTTGCCTCGAAAGCCTTCACCGTCTGCGCCAGGGGGGCTGCCAGCATGCCCAGCACCGCCTGGGCGGTCATGCCGGGAATGACTTCCGCCAACCAGGCGGGCGCGACCGAGAAGTCGCCTGACCGCGGCTCGGCCACGTTCAGACCCACGCCGATCACTGCGTAACGACCCTGCCCAAAACTCGCCGTCTCAATCAGAATGCCGGCCAATTTGCGGTCACGCCACCACACATCATTGGGCCACTTCAATTGCACGTCTGGGTGCAGACTGTTCGCCATGCCTACTCCCACCGCCAGCGACAAACCGGACCAATCCGTGGGCGACAAGGCCAGACCGATTGAAAATGTGAGCGCTGGCAAAGCAGCCCCGACGCTGCGCCCGGCGCCACTCGTCCACTGACGCCCCATTCGGCCGCGCCCCGCGGTTTGATGCTCTGCCACCAGCAGCACCGGCTCCAGCCGTCCAGCACGAGCGCGGCGCATCAACTCCGTATTGGTGGAATCGATCTCGGGCAGAACCTCGACCGAGAAACCCGGCAGCAGCGGCTCGAGTGCCTCGCAGATGGCTTCGGTCGGCCATTGCACCGCCATGTCACACTTCTCCCCGTCGCGCAGCACGCGACGCGTCCAACCGGGAATGCCCGGGGGCCGCGACAGCCAACACGGAAGTGTTCACTTTCTCGTGCGTTTGGGCGCCAGCAAGGTGCCGCGGCAGCGCCGACTGCCACACCAGCATGGGTACTCGGCCTTGAGCTTGGCCGTATAACGCTCATCGATGATCAGGCCGTAGTCGTAGTGCAGTTCCTCGCCAGCGGCAATATTGCGCAGCGCCTTGATGAACACGCGACCCTCGCGCTCATCGGCCTCGCAGTTCGGGTCGCACGAATGGTTGATCCAGCGCGACGAATTGCCGCCCACCTTGGCATCGATCACGCGTGATTCGTCGATATGAAAGTAAAAAGTGTGATTGGGATCGCTGGGATCGTGGGGATGGCGCGCCTGCGCCTCAGGCCAACTGACGACCTCCCCCACGTACTCAATGATGGTCTCGCCTTCTGCGATATCTTGCACCGCAAAAACGCCCTTGCCGTGGACGCCAGAGCGGCGGGTTTGGATTCGACGTCGACTGGTTGATGGCATTGACATGGACACGGTGCTAAAAAATTTGGTATGGTGAACTCGTATGGGCGCGCGTGTGCGCTCACGTGTATGTGCGTGCGCCCGCGCGCGAGAAAGCCGATTGTAGTCAGATGAAAACCACAGATTTCACCAAGAACACCGCTCCCAATAAAACACTGGTCATTGCCGAGAAGCCTTCCGTGGCCCAGGATATCGTGCGTGCGCTCACGCCGCTGGGCAACAAGTTCGAGAAACATGACGAGTATTTCGAGAGCGACGCCTATGTGGTTTCCAGCGCCGTGGGCCACCTGGTGGAAATCCAGGCGCCCGAGGAATTTGATGTCAAACGCGGCAAGTGGAGCTTTGCCCACTTGCCGGTGATTCCGCCGCACTTCGACTTGAAGCCGGTGGACAAGACCAAAACGCGGCTCAACGCCGTGGTCAAACTGGCCAAACGCAAGGACGTGGGCCAACTCATCAACGCCTGCGACGCAGGCCGCGAGGGCGAGTTGATCTTTCGCCTGATCGAGCAATATGCGGGCGGCGCCAAACCACTCGGAAAACCGGTCAACCGCCTGTGGTTGCAGTCGATGACGCCGCAAGCCATTCGCGACGGCTTTGCCCATCTGCGCAGTGACTCGCAAATGCAGCCCTTGGCCGACGCCGCGCGCTGCCGCTCTGAGGCGGATTGGCTGGTGGGCATCAACGGCACGCGCGCCATGACCGCGTTCAACTCGCGCGATGGCGGCTTCTTTCTCACCACCGTCGGACGGGTACAGACGCCCACTTTGAGCGTAGTGGTCGAGCGCGAGGAGCAGATACGCAAGTTCATCAGCCGCGACTACTGGGAAATCCACGCCACGTTTACCGCCGAGGCGGGCCAATACCCAGCCAAGTGGTTTGACCCCAAGTGGAAGAAGGACGCCGACGATGCGGAGAAGAAGGCAGACCGACTCTGGACCCAGCGCGAGGCTGAGGCCATTGCCGCCGCCGCGCGCGGCCAGCAGGCCAGCGTTTCCGAGGAGAGCCGGCCCACCACGCAAGCTTCGCCATTGCTGTTTGACCTCACCAGCTTGCAGCGCGAAGCCAACGGCAAGTTTGGCTTTTCGGCCAAGACCACGCTGTCCATCGCGCAAAGCCTGTATGAGCGCCACAAGGCCCTGACCTACCCGCGTACCGATTCGCGCCACCTGCCCGAAGACTACGTGGCAGTGGTGAAGAACACCTTCGAGATGCTGGCCGACAGCGGCATGAAGCATCTGGCGCCGTTTGCCGCCACTGCCGTCAAGGGCCAGTACGTCAAGCCGAGCAAGCGCATTTTCGACAACGCCAAGGTCTCCGACCACTTTGCCATCATCCCCACGCTGCAAGCGCCGCACGGCCTGTCGGAAGCCGAGCAGAAGGTGTACGACCTGGTGGTGCGCCGCTTCATGGCGGTGTTCTACCCCAGTGCCGAATACCAGGTCACCACCCGCATCACCACTGTGCCGCTTCGCGTGCTGCGCTGTTCCGGGCGTCAAGCATTCCTTCAAGACCGAAGGCAAGGTGCTGGTCAAGCCGGGCTGGCTGGCCATTTACGGCAAGGAAGCAGCCGACGAAGTGGCCGACGCCAAGGATGGTGACAAAGGCCAGAACCTGGTGCCGGTGCAGCCTGGCGAGCAGGTCGTGGGCAACCCGGTCGAGCCCAAGGGCCTCAAGACCAAACCCCCGGCACGCTACTCCGAAGCCACACTGCTGGGCGCCATGGAAGGCGCCGGCAAAACTGTGGAAGACGACGAATTGCGTGAAGCCATGCAGGAGAAAGGCCTGGGCACGCCGGCCACGCGCTCGTCCATCATCGAAGGTCTGATTGCCGAGAAGTACATGCTGCGGGAGGGCCGCGAGTTGATCCCCACCGCCAAGGCGTTCCAGTTGATGACCTTGCTGCGCGGCCTGGACGTACAGGAGCTGACCAAGGCCGAACTGACTGGCGAATGGGAATACAAGCTCAACCAGATGGAGCACGGCAAACTCAAGCGTGCCACCTTCATGGCCGAGATCGCCGCCATGACCGAGCGCATGGTGAAGAAGGCCAAGGAATACGACCGCGACACCATCCCCGGCGACTACGCCACGCTGAGCAGCCGCTGCCCCAACTGCGGCGGTGTCGTCAAGGAAAACTACCGCCGCTACACCTGCAACGGCCAGGACGGCAACAGCGAAGGCTGCGGCTTCTCGTTTGGCAAGTCGCCCGCGGGGCGCACCTTCGAACTGGCCGAAGTAGAGCAATTCCTGCGCGACAAACATATTGGCCCACTTGAGGGTTTCCGCTCCAAGGCGGGCTGGCCCTTCGTGGCGGAGATGGTCATCAAGTACGACGACGAGGCCAAGAACTACAAACTCGAATTCGACTTTGGCGACGACAAGAAGGGGGAAGACAGCGGCGAGTTGGTCGACTTCTCGGGTCAGCAGACGCTGGGCCCGTGCCCTAAGTGTGGTGCCGCCGCTGGTGGCATGGTGTATGAGCACGGCAAGAACTACGTGTGCGACAAGTCGGTGCCCACCCACGCCCAGCCCACGCCCAGTTGCGACTTCAAGACCGGCCAAATCATCTTGCAGCAGCCGATTGAGCGCACGCAGATGCACAAGCTGCTGGAAACCGGCAAGACCGACTTGCTGGACAAGTTCGTGTCCATGCGCACCCGACGCGCCTTCAAAGCCATGTTGGCGTGGGACGCCGAAGCCGGTAAGGTCAATTTCGAGTTTGCACCATCGAAGTTTCCGCCACGCAAGACGGCGGCCAAGACCGCTGCCAAGACGGCACTACCGGCAAAGAAGGCCGCCACCCGTGCAACTTCTACGGGTGCTGTCGCAAGCAAGGCTCCTGCCAAGAAGACAACGCCGAAGCCCGCCACCATAGACGTCAAGCAAAAGACGCCGCGCAAGACCACGGCCGCCAACGGCAAGCTGCCCAGCGCCGAGCTGGCCGCCGTGATTGGTGCCGCTGCGGTTGCGCGCACCGAGGTCATCAAAAAACTATGGGACTACATCAAGGCCAACGGCCTGCAGGATGCCGCCAACAAGCGCGCCATTAACGCCGACGCCAAGCTGCTGCCGGTGTTTGGCAAACCCCAGGTCACGATGTTCGAGCTGGCGGGCATTGTCGGAAAGCACCTGAGCTAAGCGCAGGCGCCCTGGCCGGGTCAGCGCACAAACTTGCCGTCGCGTCCGATGATGGTGAGGTCGGTGTAGCTTGAGCCCTGGTGGTTCTGGCTACTGTAGCCAATGGTGAAACCACCCAGGTTCAGGCTCTTGATGCTTTCCAGGGCGCTGATCAGCGCCTCGCGTGTAGGCGTCTTGCCTGCCCGACGCAATCCTTCAACAAAGACACGCGCGGTCAGGTAGCCCTCCATGCTGGAGAAGTCAAAATCCTTTTGGCCGGACTCCGTCATGTGCTGCTGGTACTCACGCGCGATCGCGGAAGAAGGTGTATACGGGAAGGGGACCACCTGCGAAATCACGACACCCTGGCCGACGCTGCCGAGTTCATCGGCCAGGGCTTTGGAGCCAACAAAGCTGACATTGAAGAACTGCCCCCCGTAGCCTTTGGCGCGTGCCTGCTTGATGAAGGCGGCGCAGGACTTGTAGGCACTGATCTGAACCACGGCTTCGGGTTCCACTTTGAGAATATCGTCCAGCGCCTTGGTTACATCAACGCTGTTGCGTTCGACGGTACTGGTGACCGTGGGCTTGAGCTGCCGCTTGACCAACGCCCGCGTCACGCCTTCCAGGCCGGCTTGACCATAAGCGTCATTCTGATAGAACACCGCGATCTTTTTGACACCCATGCTGGTGAGGTGCTGCACCATGCGTTCAGTCTCGTCGTAGTAGCTCGCACGCACATGAAACACCTGCCGATTGAACGGCTCGCGCAAAGCCTGCGCCCCGGTAAACATCCCCACCAGCGGCACTATGGCTTCGGTCAGGACTGGTACGGCCGCCAATCCGGTCGGGGTTCCCACCGAGCCGATCAGGGCAAACACCTTGTCCTCGTTAATCAGCGCCTTGACCGCCGCCGCCGCCTTGACCGGCTCGTAGCCGTCATCGCGCGTCACCAACTTCAGTTGTCGCCCGTGAACACCACCCTGCGCGTTGACCGCCGCAAAGTAGGCCGCAATTCCCACTTGCATGCGTTGGCCCAATTGCGCAGCTGGCCCGCTGAAGGCGGCAAACTGCCCAACCAGCACTTGCTTGTCACCAACACCTTCCTGCGCCGCAGCCCAGGTAGACGCGACCAAGGCGGCCACCACAACCAATCGTTGACAGAACATCGACTCACTCCTTTGGCTCAATTCCATCACCTTAGCCCATTTTCCTGACTTCTGTTCGTCTGGGGCCCCTATCTCAGCCGCGGCCCCCACGATCGCAGCCCGGCCCGGCCTTCGTCAGCAACCCGTCCTCGCCAGCAAGGACGGCCATGCTGCGACAATCAGTGCCCTGATTCAACTCTCGACGACATCTCGCATGAAAACCGTTCTACGCATCGCCACGCTCGCCGCAGCTCTGTCCACCCTAAGCCTGGCTTGGGCAGCCGACCCGGTGGCGGCTGCCGCCGCCAAGGAAGAAGGCGCGGTAGTCACTGCCAGTGGCTTGGTCTACCGCTCCCTCAAAGACGGCAGCGGCGCCAGCCCCACCGCCAGTGACAAGGTCAAGGTCCATTACCGCGGCACCTTCCCCGATGGACGGGAGTTCGACAGCTCCTACAAGCGCAATGAGGCGATCGAGTTCCCCTTGAGCGGCGTCATCAAGTGCTGGACCGAAGGCGTGCAGCGCATGAAGATCGGCGGCAAAGCCAAGCTGACCTGCCCGGCCGCCATCGCCTACGGTGAGCGCGGCGCCGGTGGCGTGATTCCGCCCAATGCCACTTTGTTGTTTGAAGTGGAACTGCTGGGCATCAACGGCAAGTAAGCCAGCTCGACCGGGTCCGCGGATGACCGGGGTTTGCGCGGACGCCCCTCGCGATGGCGAGGGTTGCGCCCATCTCTAACAGGGGGCCGGCGTCAGCGCTTCAGCAATGCCTCGTGGTGCATCGCGCGAAGGCGCGCGCGCTGCAGTTTGCCGGTCGCCGTCAAGGGCAAGGCCGGCACCCAATGCACCCATTGCGGTCGCCGGTAGGGGGGCAATGCTGCCATGCCCGTGTCGATGCACTTCGCCGCCATGTGCTGCTGGCCCGCTGCGGCTTGCACCAGCAAAGACAAGGCTGTCAGGCCCTCTTCCGTCGGAACACCGATGACGGCAAGCTGCAGCACACTCGCCCCCGCTGCCTGGCTCAGCGCCTGCTCTACCCACAGCGTGCTGACCCAGCGGCCGCTGATCTTTAGCAGGTCGTCGTTGCGTCCAGCAAACTCCAGCGCACCGCCTTCTCGACGCAGAAACATGTCGCCCGGGCAGTACCAGCCATCGTCAAAGCCATCGGCCTGCGCCTCGGGGCGCTTCCAGTAACCCAGTGCCACGGTTCCACTGCGCAGCCAGATGCGTTGCGGCAAGGCCGGGTCGGCGTCGGGCGCGTAGCGCACCTCGGTGCCGGGCGTGGGCTGCAGCAGGCCCTGGTCATTCTGGCTGTAGAGCATCAGGCACAGCGTCTCGGAGGTGCCGTAGCCACTGACGATGTCCACCCCGCTTGCTGCGCGCCAGGCACTGCGCACCGCGCCCGGCAACGACTCACCGGCCGAGACAAAGTGCCGCACCCCCAGCCCGGCGAATTGCTGCGCCACGCGGTTTTGCAGCATTCGGCTGTACAGCGTGGGCACGCAGAACACAATCGTCGGGCGATGTCGCAGCACCATCGACAGCACACGCTCGGGCTCTGGCCACTGACGGTCCAGAATCACCGTGGCCCCCGCACGCAAACCGGCCAACAGGCTGTTGCCCAGCGCGTAGGCAAAGAACAGCTTGGAACTGGCGTACAGCCGGTCCGCAGCCGTGAGCCCCATCACGCCGGCTGCGAAAGAGTGCGGCTGCAACGCCACCCGATGCGCGTGAATGACGCCCTTGGAGGCACCCGTCGTGCCGGACGTACCGATCCACAGCGCCGACGCGTCAGCGTCTTGCAGCAGCGGTTCACGCTCACTGGCCTGCTCAACGGCGCGTGACCAACGCGGATCGTCCAAGTCATCGGCCACCAGGGTAGGCGCTTGCACCATACCGGCCACCAGGCTTGCCAGATTGGCCGTGCTATCGGCCTCATGCCAGACGAAGCGCACGTCGCTTTCTTCCAGAATCGGGCCCAGCTCAGCCATGCTCAGGCGAGGGTTGACCCCGATGGCCACACCACCGGCCCAGATCACCCCCAGGTAGGCCACCACCCACTCGATGCTGTCGGGCGCCATCACCACCACCCGTTCGCCGACCTGCAGCCCCAGCGCAGTCCATGCCCCGGCGGCGCGGCGCACGCGCTGGCGCAGGGCCGCGTAGCTCAGCCGCTCATCACCGCACTCAAGGGCAATGGCCTGGTCCGCGCCGGCCTCCAGCAGGGTCTGGGCCGCATTCATGGTGCGTGGGCGTGTCATGCTCAACCCATCCAGCGCACCAGAAACAAGCTCAGCACGGGGAAGCATGCCAGCAACACCACCCGCACCGCGTCCGAGATCAGAAACGGCACGATGCCCCGGAAAGTGACCGACATCGGCACGTCGCGCGCCATGCTGTTGATGATGTAGACATTCATGCCCACCGGCGGCGTGATCAGCCCGATCTCCACCACCATCAGCGCCAGAATGCCAAACCAGATGGCCTTGTCAGTGGGATTGAGGCCCCAATAGTCCAGCCCCATGATGATCGGGAAGAAGATGGGAATGGTCAGCAGGATCATCGACAGGCTGTCCATGACGCAGCCCAGGAAGACGTATATCAGGATGATGGCCAGCAACACCAGCGTCGGCGGCAGACCCGAGCCCTGCACCCAGGTGGCCAGCTCGGCCGGCATTTGCGACAACGCCAGAAACACATTGAGTACATCGGCCCCCAGCAGAATCAGGAAGATCATGGCGGTGGACTCGGCCGTGGCATACAGGCAGTCCATCAAGCCGTCCAGGCGCATGCCCTTGGAGACGGCGATCACGCCGGTGCCCAGCGTGCCCACGGCGGCGGCCTCGGTTGGCGTGAACACGCCACCATAAATACCGCCAATCACCAGCATGAAGATCAGCAGCACTGGCCACACGTCGATCAGGGCGCGCAGGCGCTGGCCCCCAGTGCGCCGCTCACCGGCCGGACCCGATCCAGGGTACAGACGGACGTAAATGCCGATGGCAATCATGTAACCCAGCGCCGCGATGATGCCCGGCACAAAGGCGGCGGTGAACAGCTTGGCAATGTTCTGCTCCGCCAGAATGGCGTAGATCACCAACACGATCGACGGCGGAATCAGGATGCCCAGCGTGCCGCCAGCGGCCAAGGTGGCGGTGGCCAGGGCGGGTGAGTAGTTCAGCCGCCGCAGCTCCGGCAGCGCCACCTGTCCCATGGTGGCGGCCGTGGCCAGGGACGATCCACAGATGGCCCCAAAACCGGCACAAGCGCCCACCGCCGCCATCGCCACGCCGCCGCGCCAGTGGCCAATCAGCGAACCGGCCGCGCTGAACAAAGCCTTGGACAGGCCCCCGCGCGACGCAAACGTGCCCATCAACAGAAACAGCGGCACCACCGACAGGTCGTACACCGAAAATCGGCCATAGGCGACCGTCTTGAGGTAGCTCAGCAGCGGACCCCAGCCAGCCATGGTGACGTAGCCCGCCACGCCGGTGAGAAACATGGAGATACCGATGGGCACCCGCATGGCAAGCAGCACCAGCATGACGACAAAGAAGCTGGCGCCGATGGCGGTTCCACTCATTGGGCACGCCCTTGCCATTTGCCCCTGGCGCCGTACAGGGCGGTGAGCGCCAGCAGAACAAACGAGGGTGTCATCAACAGGGTGGCGTACCACGTCGGCACGCCCAGCAGCATGGAGCTCTCTTGGCTGGCGCGCAGCTCCAGCGTGCCGATCACCATGCGCCAGGCGACCACGGCGGCGCAAATCGCCAACAGCAAGGCGCCCAGCGCGTCCAACACGTGTTTGGTGCGCGGACCAGCCCCCTCGGTGAAGAAATCCACCATCACATGGCTGCCGCGCATCTGGCCCCACGGCAGGAAGGCCGCCACGGCCACCGCACAACCCAGTTGCACCAACTCAAAATCTCCCTGCAGGCCCTTGGAGGTGAGAAACCGGCTGGCAATGCTGGCCACCGACATCAGCGCGATGCCCACCAGGATCAATCCGCCGACCGCCGCAAAACCGCGCGACACATGGAACAACCAGCGTCCGATGGCATCGGGCGGCGGGGGTAGCGGGGTGCCAAGAGATTCAGCCAACTGGTACTCCTTTGCAAGAATTGAGTGCTTCCCTGCATTGTCCCTGCTTGTCGCGCCACCGTGCGAAGAAATTTGGAGAAAAACCCTGGGGCGCCCGCACCTTGCCGGCGTGGGCGCCGGACGCGCTACTGCATGTCGTGCTTCTGGATCAACGCACGTGCACTGTTGAGCAATGCTTTGCCGTCATGGCCCTTGGCAGAGACCTCGCTGACCCAGGAGTCCACCACGGTCTGCCCGATCTGCTCCCACTTCTTGAGTTCATCCGCGCCGACAGTGTTGAACTGGTTGCCCCGGTCGGCCGCCAGTTTGCGTGCGCCCACGGCGGACTGGTCCCAGACCTTGCCGACCCAGGCCGAGGTTTCGGCGCCGCCGTTGGCGTCGATCACCTTCTTGAGTTCCGGCGCCAGGCTGTCGTATCTGGCCTTGTTCATGGCAAAGATGAAGGCTGTGGTGTACAGGGCGCGTGACTTGGGGTCGCCCTCGCTGTGGTACTTGACCAGCTCTTGCACCTTGACCGCCGGCACTACCTCCCAGGGCAACATGGCGCCGTCAATCACGCCCTTGGACAGCGCGTCCGACACCTGTGGCACCGGCATACCCACCGGCGTGGCGCCCAGGGCGGCCAGGAACTTGTTGGTCTGGCGGGTGGGCGCGCGCAGCTTCAGCCCCTTGAAATCGGCCATGCTCTTGATCGGGCCCTTGACCAGGTGCAAATGGCCTTCGTCGTGTACGTGGAAGAGGATCGGGTGCACGTCTTTGAACTCGCTTTGCGCCAGCTTGTTGACAACGGCATACTCCCAGATGGCCCGGCTGGCACCCTCGGCGGTCTTGGTCATGAAGGGCAGCTCAAATACCTCGATGGCGGGAAAGCGCCCGGCGCTATAGCCCGGCAGCGTCCACACAATGTCGGCGATGCCATCGCGCGCCTGGTCAATCAATTGGGGCGGTGTGCCGCCCAACTGCATGGCCGGGTAAATCTGGCACTTGAGCTTGCCAGCCGATTCCTTGGTGATCTTGTCGCACCAGGGGGTGATGAACTTGGCGTGCGCGGTGGAGCCCGGCGGCAGGAAGTGCGCCACTTTCAGGACAACTTCCTGGCTCCAGGCAGCGCTGGCGCAAGCGCTCAACAGCACGGTAGCCAGCAACGAACGGGCAAAAACGGGGGTGCGCATCATCAGTCTCCTTGGCGGGGTTGCAATTCTGGATGTCGAGTACCAGTATCAACAACGCTGGCGTGACTGTCAACCGCGTGAACCCTTCCCCCTCTCACACCACCAGCGGCTCCTCCTGCATCGCCTCAATCTGGTCCTGCAGCATCTGCACCTGGCCTTTCCAGTAGTCGCTGGAGCCGAACCACGGAAAGTTGATCGGAAAGGTGGGGTCGGCCCAGCGCCGGGCCAACCAGGCGCTGTAGTGGATCAGGCGCAAGGTGCGCAGGGGCTCGATCAGCGCCAGTTCCCGCCGGTCGAAGTCGCGAAACTGCTCGTAGCCATCCACCAGGGCACCGAGCTGGCGTGTGCGCTGCGGGCGGTCGCCGCTGAGCAGCATCCACAAGTCCTGCACCGCTGGGCCGCTGCGGGCGTCGTCCAGGTCGACGAAGTGTGGTCCCGGCAACGCGCCAGCGGGGGCGTCCAAAGGAGTCCACAGGATGTTGCCGGGATGGCAGTCGCCATGCAGACGAATCGTCTGGATTGGTTCGCTTTCGGCATCAAACTGTGCTGTAGTGCCCGTGAAATATTGATATGACGCTACGCTATCGATAGCGTCCTGGCTGGTCTTGGCCCACAGGGTCTGCACGTCCAGTGGCACCTGATCGTTGGCAAGCAACCACTCACGCGACTCTATGCCAAAGCTTGGCAGATCCAGCGCGGGGCGGCTTGCAAAGGGGCGCTGTGCGCCGACGGCATGGATGCGTGCCAGAAAGCGCCCCACCCACTCCAGCACGTCTGGGTCATCGAGCTCGGGCGCGCGCCCGCCCCGGCGCGGGCTGACGCTGAAGGCGAAACCGCCGAAATGGTTGAGCGTGCTGCCCAGCAAAGTCAGTGGCCCCACCACCGGCACCTCCGCCGCCATCAGTTCGGCCGAGAAACTGTGCTCCTCCAAAATCTGCTCATCACTCCAGCGCTGAGGCCGGTAGAACTTGACCACCACCGCTTGGCCATCCTCCAGGTGCGCCTGGTAGACCCGGTTTTCGTAGGAGCTCAGCGCCATCAGTCGTCCATCGCCGTACAAGCCAACGCTGGCCAGGGCGTCCATCACCCGGTCTGGCGTGAGAGTCTCAAAGGGGTGTTTGCTAACGGTCATTGCGACATTGTCGCTGCGACTCATCAACCAATGGTGATGCAGGTCTAGGCACGCATGGCTTCGGGCACGGACTCCACGTCCGCTTGGTCAAGCCGCTCAAAGGGCAGCGACTGCTTGACCAGAATCACGGTGCACGGCGCCTCCATGGCGACCTTGATCGGGACTGTCGCCACAAAGCGTTGCATTTGCAGGCCGTGCGTTGCCGCACCCATGACGATGACGCTGACGTGGTTGCCTTCGGCGTAGCGCAGCAGGGCCTGCGCGACGTCAGTCGCCTCCAGCACATGGTAGGAAGTCTGGTGGGTGCTCAGGTCCAGTGCTTGTGCCCATTGGCGCATCTGGGTCAGGTAGCGCCGGTGAACGTTGGTCTCACTAAGTTCGCTGCGGGTGGCACTGGTCTCACCCGGCGAGATGACGGTCACGCAGGCCAGCCGAGCGCCAGGGCGCAATCCCAGCGAGCGCTCAACCGCCTGGCGCAGCGAATACAGCGTGGCGTCGGTGACATCCTTGTGCGGCAGGGCCACCATCAGAATCGGAACATCGTCGAGTTGTTGCGCCGTCAGGGGACTGGGCTGGTAATGCATACCCGCAGCCTTGAGCCAACGCTTGAAGTGCACACGAAAACCGGTGCCACGGATCTTGCGGCCCCGCTCGGTGACGGTGACCTGGTCCGGGTGACTCAGATCGAAGGCCAGATGCGCCGCCGAGGCGTAGCGATTGGCGGCCTCTGGCTCCAGGCAGCGCAGCACCACTTCTTGCAGCCACTCGGGCAATTCGGGGCACAGTTTGCGCGGCGGCGCAGGGTCCATCCACAGGCGCTGGCGCAGGCCCGCCGCGGTCTGCGGGTTCCCGAAGGGCAGCCCACCGGTGGCCAGTTCATAGAGCATGACCCCAATGGCAAAGATGTCGCTGCGCGGATCGCCACGTACACCCACGACTTGCTCGGGCGCGATCCAGACCGGCGAGCCGACCGCCTTGCGCAACTCCTCCGCCAGCAAGTCCGGGTAATGCGCGTGGTAGGACAGGCCAAAGTCAAGCAGCACCGCCTTGCCTTGTGGCGTGATCAGTACGTTGGCCGGTTTCAGGTCGAGATGCACCACGTTTTGCTTGTGCAGGTTATGGGCCGCCCGCGCCATGGCGGCACCCAGCCTGGCCACCTCGTTCGCGTCAGCGCGCGGCGCCTGATCGAGGCGCTGCTGCAAGGTCTCGCCGGCCACGAACTCCATGACCAGGTACGGCACGTTGGTCAGGTCACCAGCCGCGACAAAGCGCGGCACGTGGGGGCCACTGACCACTTGCATGATCTGGTGTTCCACCTCGAAGCTGACGATGTTCTCGGCGCCGTCGCCGGCGGTCATGCGAGGGACCTTCATCGCCATTGGGAAACCCGGATCGCGAGCCCCTTCGGCATAACGCACACGGTAAATATGGGCCATGCCACCTGAATGGACGCAGTCCTCGACCAGGAAGCCGTCGAGCAAGGTCCCCGGCTCCATCAGTTTCATCGGCCCAACTCCAGCCGATCGGCAAAGAAGGCCGGCAGCTCGGTGCGCAAGATCGCGGCCGCGGCGGCAGCATGGTCATAGGCCACACGATGAAACGTCAGTTGGGACTTGGCGGTATCCATCATGGCGTACATCGCCAGGGGATTGCCGTCGCGGGGTTGCCCAACCGATCCTACGGTGGCCAACCACAAGCGATGGCGCGCCACTGGCACCGGCACGCCCGGCGTTGGCGTGAATTTCATCAGACCGGCGCTGGCGCCTCGGTAGTACAACGTCTGAAAGTGAACGTGTCCACCAAACACATAGCGCACCTCTGGCTGCTCTGATGCTGCATCCAGGCTCAGGGTGGCCACCTGCTGGTCGTAGACGTAGCGCCAACGGTGTGGCGCGTCAACGCTGGCGTGAACCATCAGCATCGGGCCATCTTGGCAGGTCATCGGCAGAGCGGCCAGAAAGCGGCGCTGCGAGACACTTAGCCGATCATGGGTCCAGGCGGCCGATGCATCGCCCACGGTTCGGTTCGATTCCGGAGGTGCCACGGCCATGTCGTCATGGTTGCCTTTGACCAACAAGGCCCCCTGTTCGGCTAGCGCCATGGCCTTGTCGACCACTGCACCGGGATTGGCACCGTAGCCGACCAGGTCGCCCAACAAGGCAAAGCGCTGGACACCCTGAGCGTGGGCATGCGCCATGCAGGCGTCCATCGCCTGTAGGTTGGCATGTATGTCCGACAGCAGGGCCCACTTCATCGCGATGTCCTTAATGCATTGCACCCATCATGCACGAGCTGACTGACGACAAGTTTGCGGCGGTCAATGGCCAAGTTGATCGGCCAACCATGCTGGTTTGCGCAGGGTATCAGGATAACGTGATGTTGACCTCGATGTTGCCGCGCGTGGCGTTCGAATAGGGACAGACTTCGTGGGCCTTGTTGACAAGGGCTTGCGCGACGTCGCGGTCCATGCCGGGCAGGCTGACCACCATCTGCACTTCAATGCCAAAACCAGCAGGAATCTTGCCAATTCCGACCGTTGCGTTAATCGACGCATCCGCTGGCATCGCCACTTTTTGCAGGCCTGCTACGAATTTCATGGCGCCGATGAAGCAGGCGCTGTAACCGGCGGCGAACAGCTGTTCGGGGTTGACGCCGCCACCGGCGCCGCCCATTTCGCGCGGCACGCTCAACTTGAGATCAAGCAGACCGTCGGAGGATTTGACGGTGCCATCGCGCCCGCCGGTGGCTGTGGCGTGGGCTTTGTAGATGACGGTTTCGACTTTGGTGACCATGTTGTTTCCTTCGGGGATGAATGCTTCGCTGTTGGAAGCGGGTTGGTAAACGAGTTGCGGACGGCTTGCCAAACGGTTGCGTTGGGCAGTGTCAAACGAGCAATTTGGCGCGTAACTGCTGCATCTGACGCGTCAGATCAGTCAGTTCCGGCAGCGGGCAATCGACCGCCTTGAGCACGCACTGCGGCACGAGCTTGGCCCGGTCGCGAAGGGCTTGTCCGGCGGGGCTAAGCACAATCTGGACACGCCGCTCATCGGCCGCGCTTCGTTGCCGTTGCAACAGCCCAGCGTACTGGAGCCGCTTGAGCAAGGGTGTCAAGGTGCCGGAATCCAGGAACAGGCGCTCGCCGAGTTCGGACACACTGATGCCATCAGACTCCCACAGCACCAGCATCACCAGGTACTGGGGATAAGTCAGGCCCAGCGCCTTGAGCAGCGGCTGGTAAAGCTTGGTCATCGCCAGCGAGGTCGAATACAGCGCAAAACACAACTGGTTGTCCAGCAACAAGGCTGGATTGACGAGCGGCGCGAGCGGTTGTGACATGGCATTATTGTATTACACAATTCAATGGTGTGCAATTTAATTGATGCTCGGCACACCAAGCTGACCCGAGGGCAACACAGACGCAGGTCGCAGTGAGGGTCTGCGCGGATGGCCGCCAAGGGCTGTCAGCGGATAATGTGGCCCGTTTTACGCATTTTTCACCAACCCGAAATTGCAGAACAGGTTCGCAGCCGCGCTGACCCACGAGGTGGCGCGCCACAGATGTCATCACCATTCAAGACTGAGGAGACCTCCCTTAATGAGCACCGCACGCGCACTTCACGCCATGGCCCTGGCCGTGACCCTTTGTTATGGCGCCGCCAGCCAGGCGGCGACCGTGCCCCCTGGCACGGTATTGCACGCCAAGCAAGAAATCGTCCGCAACAACGGCTCCGAGCCCGAATCACTGGACCCCGCGGTGGCCGAGTCGGTGGGCGCCAACCAGATCGCGCGCGACCTGTTCGAGGGCCTCACCGCCACCAATACCAGCGGCAAAGTGGTGCCCGGTGCAGCCGAATCCTGGAAACAAGTCGATCCGGTCACCTGGGTCTTCACGTTGCGCAAAAACGCCCTCTGGTCAAATGGCGACCCGGTGACTGCGGACGACTTTGTCTACGCCTGGCGTCGCTTCATGGACCCCAAGACCGCATCCACCCTGGCCACGACCTTTGGCACCTTCATCCTCAACGGCATGGACGTCGCCAAGGGCACCAAGCCCGGCACAGCGCTGGGCATCAAGGCGCTCGACAAGCAGCGCCTGGAGATCAAGACCTCCGGCCCGGTGGCCTTCTTGCCAGACCTGATGTCCAACACCCAGTTCGGACCGGTCAATAAGGCTGTGGTCGAGAAGCATGGCAAGGATTGGACCAAGCCCGGCAAGTTGGTTGGCAATGGCGCCTACGTGCTCAAGGACTGGCAGGTCAACAGCAAAGTGGTGATTGAAAAGAACCCAAAATACTGGGACGCTGGCGCGGTGGTACTCAACAAGGTTACCTTCCTGCCGGTTGAAGATGGCAATGCCGATGTGAAGCTGTTTCAGTCCGGCGAGAACGACTACGTATACCAGTTGCCGCCCGGCACCTATGAGCCACTGAAAGCGTCCAACCCCAAGGAAATCAAGAACGGGCCGATGCTGGGCCTGCGTTTCTACGCCATCAACAACAACGACCCGGTCATGAAGGACGTGCGGGTGCGCAAGGCACTCTCGATGGTGATCGACCGCGACATTCTGGCCAAGAAGGTCACCGCGGACGGACAGGTGCCCGCCTATGGCGTGGTGGTCAAGGGCATTTTCGGCGCTGACGTGACGGCCTACGATTGGTCCACCTGGCCGATGGACAAACGCGTGGCCGAAGCAAAAAAACTGCTGGCCGAGGCCGGCATTAAGCCGGGCACCAAGATCAAGTTCACCTACAACACCAGCGAATACCACAAGAAGATGGCGATCTTCACGGCCTCCGAGTGGAAGACCAAGCTGGGGCTGGACACCGAAATGGACAACCTGGAGTTCAAGGTGCTGCTCAAGAAACGTCATGACGGCGATTACCAGATTGCGCGCCATGGTTGGGTCGCCGACTACAACGACGTCACCACCTTTCTGACCCTGGTGCAATGTGACTCGGATTCGAACGACAACAAGAACTGCAACCGCAAGGCGCAGGCGCTTATCGACCAGGGCAACCAGTCAATGGACCCGGCCAAGCGCAAGGCCCTGTTGACCGAGGCGGCCAAGATGATCATGGACGACTACCCCATGATTCCGCTGGTGCAGTACACCTTGCCGCGGTTGGTGAAATCCTATGTGGGTGGCTACGACGAAGCCAACCCGATGGACCACTTCCGCAGCAAAGACTTCTACATCATCAAACACTAGTCGCGCGCGCGCCCGACCGAAGAAGCACGACGCCGCGCCCTCTGCGCGGCGTCGTCCATGCATAGCCTCATCCAACTGCGCTGACCCAAACCCTTTCTTGGGCGAAGCGCAGGGGACATCCGGAGTCAAGCCTCATGTGGTCCTACACCCTTCGCCGTATCTTCGCCACCGTGCCCACGGTCCTGGCGGTCATCACCGTCTGCTACTTCATGCTGCACGCCACACCGGGCGGGCCATTCGACACCGAGCGCAAAGTCTCCGCTGCCGTGCTGGCCAATTTGCAGGCCAAGTACCACCTCGACATGCCGCTGTGGCAACAGTACCTGTACTACCTCAACAGTCTGTTGCACGGCGACCTGGGCGCGTCGTTTCGCTACGCCGATTGGTCAGTCAACGATCTGGTAGCCAAGGCCTTGCCAGTATCGCTGGTCATTGGCGGCACCGCGATGCTGATCTCAATGCTGATCGGCACGGCGTTGGGCGTGTTGGCGGCGCTGCGCCAAAACAGCCACGTCGATCACTTTGTCATGTTGATCGGCAACATTGGCAGCGCGTTTCCCTCCTTTGTGATCGGACCGGTGCTGGTGCTGATTTTCGCGATCTGGCTGCAGTGGGCGCCGTCAGGCGGCTGGAACGATTTCGAAGTGCGCTACATGGTGCTGCCGATTGCGCTGCTGACCTTCATCAACGTGTCCACCATCGGGCGGGTGATGCGCGGCAGCCTGATTGAAGTGCTGAACTCCAACTTCATCCGCACGGCACGCGCCAAGGGCATGCCGCTGCGCACCGTGATCCTGCGCCATGCCATGCGCCCGGCCTTGCTGCCGGTGGTGTCGGTGCTGGGCCCCTTGGCAATTTCGTCGATCACGGCGGCCGTGGTGACCGAGACCTGGTTCTCGCTGCCCGGACTGGGCAAGCTGATCGTCAATGGCGCCGCCAACCGTGACTACACCCTGGTGCTGGGCCTGGTGATTCTGGTCACGGTATTGGCGGTAACCCTTAACTTGCTGGTCGACCTGGCCTACGCCTTGCTCGACCCCAAGATCCGGTACTAATCATGAACGCCAACCAAACCGCTCTCGCGCAGAGCATCGAAGCCGCCACTACGGTGCCCTTGCCCGGGCGAAGCCCGTGGATGGACGCGCGCATCCGTTTCATGCGCAACCGCGCTGCGGTGGTCAGCCTGGTGCTGTTGTCGATCATCACACTGCTGTGTGTGCTCGGCCCGATGGTGCTGCCCCATTCGTATGAGGACACCGACTGGAACCTGATGGGCATCCCGCCGACCTTTACCGCCTGGCACCTGTTCGGTACCGACGAACTGGGCCGTGACCTGCTGGTGCGCACGCTCATCGGTGGGCGCATCTCACTGGTGGTGGGCCTGCTGGCCACGCTGGTGTCGGTCTCGATGGGAATTCTTTGGGGCGCCACCGCCGGGTTCATGGGCGGCAAGGTGGACGCTTTCATGATGCGCGTGGTCGACATGCTCTACGCCATTCCCTACCTGCTGATCGCCATCCTGATGGTGACCATTCTGGGGCGCGAGTTCTACCTGGTGGTATTGACTATTTCGGCCTTTTCCTGGATGGACATGGCGCGTGTGGTGCGCGGGCAGACGCTGTCGATCAAGTCCAAGGAATTCGTCGAGGCGGCGCGCGCCATCGGCGTGCCGACCTGGCGCATCATTTTTCAGCACGTGGTGCCCAATTTGCTGGGCATCGTGGTGATCTACACCTCGATCACCGTGCCGGGCGTAATACTGACCGAATCGGTGCTGTCCTTCCTGGGCCTGGGGGTACAGGAGCCGATGACCAGTTGGGGCGTGCTGATCCACGACGGCGCCAATGTGATGGGCGCCTCGCCCTGGCTGATACTTTTTCCCGCCGGTGCCCTGTCGATAACGCTCTATTGCGCGAACTTTATTGGCGACGGCATGCGCGACGCGCTGGACCCGAAGGATCGTTGAACCATGTCCAACACACCAACCCTCCTGCAGGTCAAGAACCTGGACGTGCGATTCCAGACCAACGATGGTCCGGTTTATGCCGTCAACCAACTGAACTTCGAGCTCGGTCGCGGCGAAACCCTGGGTATCGTGGGCGAGTCCGGCTCAGGCAAGTCGCAAACCGTGCTGGCCATGATGGGCCTGTTGGCCAAGAATGGCAGCGCCGCCGGCCAGGTGCTCTACCAAGGGCAAGACCTGCTGAGCATGCCGGCGCAGCAACTCAACCGGATTCGCGGCAACCGGGTGGCGATGATTTTTCAGGACCCGATGACCTCGCTCAACCCCTACCTGACGGTGGAGCGCCAAATGACCGAGGTGTTGGAGCTGCACAAGGCCATGGGTCGAAGGCAGGCCAAGACGCGCGCCATCGAGTTGCTCGAAGCAGTCAAGATTCCGGATGCGGCGCGGCGCATCGACATGTACCCCCATGAGTTCTCCGGTGGCATGCGTCAACGCGTGATGATCGCCATGGCGCTCTTATGCGAGCCGGAGGTTTTGATCGCCGACGAGCCCACCACCGCCTTGGACGTGACGGTGCAGGCGCAAATTCTGGCGCTGCTGCGCGACTTACAGCGCGACTTCGGAACGGCCATCGTGATGATCACCCACGATCTGGGTGTGGTGGCTGGCATCTGCGACCGCGTCATGGTGATGTATGGCGGTCGCGTCATGGAGTACGCACCCGCCGACGACATCTTCTACCGACCCTCCCACCCCTACACCATTGGACTGCTTGGTGCCCTGCCGCGCCTCAATAGCGATAGCGCGCAGCTGCTCAGCATTCCCGGCAATCCGCCCAACATGAACAACCTGCCCAAAGGCTGCCCGTTTTCGCCGCGTTGCCAGTACGCCACCGAGCGCTGCGGTACTGAACTGCCGCCACTGGCGGGCTCGACCCTTCAAACCGACCTTATGCGCGCCTGCCACCGACCCATCAACGAGCTCACCCAAGCCGCCACGCAGGAGCTGAGCCATGTCTGAGGTCAAACCCATCCTCTCGGTGCGCGGCCTCAAAGTGCACTTCAAGGTCAAGAGCGACAAGGCCTGGGCCTGGGAGCCCAGGAAGATCCTCAAAGCGGTCGACGGCGTGTCGTTCGACCTGGTCCAGGGCGAAACGCTGGGCATCGTCGGAGAGTCAGGCTGCGGCAAATCGACCCTGGCGCGCGGCATCCTCAACCTGATCCCGGCCACCGCCGGTGAGATCGTGTGGCAGGGGCAGGCGATGCACCAGGCCGACGCTCAGCAATGGCTCGCGGTGCGCAAAGACATTCAGATGATCTTTCAGGACCCACTGGCCTCGCTCAATCCGCGCATGACGATTGCGCAGATCATCGGCGAGCCGCTGCGCATTCACCGGCCGGAATTGACGCCGGCACAGGTTCTCGAAAAAGTGCGTGCCGTCATGACCGAAGTTGGCCTGACGGCGCAGCAGATCAACCGCTACCCGCATGAATTCTCGGGCGGCCAGTGCCAACGCATCGGCATCGCGCGCGCGCTGATTCTGGAGCCCAAACTGATCATCTGCGACGAGCCGGTCTCGGCCCTGGATGTGTCGATCCAGGCGCAGATCATCAACCTGCTCAAGGACTTGCAGCGCAAGAAGGGGCTTTCGCTGATCTTCATTGCGCATGACCTGGCGGTGGTCAAACACATCAGCGACCGGATTCTGGTTCTCTACCTCGGCAAGGAGATGGAGCTGTCCGAAAAACACGCGCTCTACGACCACCCGACTCATCCCTACACCGAAGCGTTGCTGTCGGCCATCCCGATCCCGGACCCCAAGATCGAACGCAACAAGATCATCCAGTTACTGATGGGTGATCTGCCTTCTCCGATCAACCCGCCATCGGGCTGCGTATTTCGCACGCGATGTCCCAAGGCGCAGGCGCGCTGCGCGCTGGAGTCACCCGAGCCGCGCGCCATCACCGCCCAGTCCCAATCCTCCTGTTTGCTGGCTTGATACCATCGGGCCTTCTTGGCAGCGGAAGGCGGGCAAGGTATGTTTGACTACATCATTGTTGGTGGCGGCTCAGCCGGCTGTGTGCTGGCGGCCAGGCTGACTGAAGACCCCCAGGTCAACGTGGCCCTCCTTGAGGCCGGTCCGCCCGATAGCAGCGTGCTGATTCATTGCCCAGCCGGCCTGGCGCTGCTGGCCCAGACCGGCCAGGCCAACTGGAAGTTTGACACCGTGGCGCAAAGCGGTCTCAATGGCCGCAGCGGCTACCAGCCCAGGGGCAAAGTGCTTGGTGGCTCCAGTTCCGTCAACGCCATGATCTACGTTCGCGGCCATCGGCAGGACTACGATCAATGGGCCGCCGAAGGCAACCCTGGCTGGAGCTTTGACGACGTGTTGCCCTATTTCAAGCGGGCGGAGCACAACGAGCGGGGCGCCGACGCGTTTCATGGCGTCGCTGGGCCGCTTAACGTGATGGACTTGCGCAGTCCGAACCGTTTTGGTCCGGTGTTCGTCACGGCCGCAACGCAGGCAGGCTTCCCATTGAACCCCGATTTCAACGGCCCCGAGCAGGAGGGGGTGGGGATGTACCAGGTAACCCACAAGAACGGGGAACGCTTCAGCGCTGCCAAGGCCTACCTGGCGCCCAACCGTGACAGGGCCAACCTGCATGTGTTCACCAACAGCCAGGCGACGCGTATCCTGATGGAGCACAAACGAGCCGTCGGCGTGGAGTTTCAACAGGGCGGTCAGCTCAAGCAACTGAGGGCCACGCGCGAAGTCCTGCTGTGCGCGGGGGCGCTGCAGTCGCCACAATTGTTGATGCTCTCGGGCATCGGGCCGCATGCGCACCTGCTCGAGCAGGGCATCGCCACCCAGCACGATCTGCCCGGGGTGGGCCAGAACCTGCACGACCACCCTGACGTGGTGCTGGTCGTCGACGCACCGCATCTGAAGGACCTGTTTGGCCTGTCACTCAGTGGCATGGTGCGTGCCATTCAGGGCATCTTCGAGTGGCGCCGTCATCGCACGGGCATGCTGACCACCAACTTTGCCGAGGCCGGTGGCTTCATCAAGAGTTCGCCAGACCAGCCTCTGGCAGATCTGCAACTGCACTTCGTGATTGGCAAATTGGTCAATCACGGCCGCACCACGACCTTTGGACACGGGTACTCCTGCCACATCTGTCTGCTACGCCCCCGAAGTCGGGGCAGCGTTCGACTGGTGAGCAAGGACCCGCTGGCCGCACCATTGATCGATCCCAACTTCTTAGGTGACCGTGATGACCTCGATCGCCTGATCCGCGGCTTTTCGCTGACGCGAAATATCCTGTCGCAACCGGCACTGGCCGGACTTGGCGGCAGGGAATTACCCAACTCGGCGAGTGCTGTTACGCCGGACCAGATCGAAGCCTTCATTCGCGACCACTGCGATACGATTTACCACCCCGTTGGCAGTTGTCGCATGGGACACGGTCCATTGGATGTGGTGGATTCACAACTGCGCGTGCACGGCTTGCAGGGTTTGCGAGTGGTCGACGCGTCGATCATGCCCAGCGTCGTCGCGGGCAACACCAACGCGCCAGTGATCATGATCGCGGAGAAGGCCGCAGACATGATCAAGGCCGCGCAGAAAGATGCCGCGCGGGCCTGAAAATCTATCCCACAAAGTGAACAGCCAACATCCGACGATCAGTTGGGGACAGAGCTGAAGGTCTGTCCCACAAAGTCTCAGAATGTGCGAAATTGTGACAAAGTTCTTACCTCTTGATTCAGAATCAGGGTGAAACTACTGCAATAGAATCTGACATCACACGATTGACGCGGTTTGACTGCCGTCGACAGCCGTGCTTTCGCTTGAAGGGCTGATGATTGACTTACCCATTCGCGTTGCTGCACCAGACGTCACCCACGTAGACGCCCTGGCACCCGGTACCCGGCTGGGCGAGTTCGAGATTCTGGGTTTGATCGGCGTGGGTGGGTTTGGCATGGTGTACCGGGCTTACGACCATTCGCTGCAGCGAGACGTGGCCATCAAAGAGTACATGCCCACGGCCCTGGCCAGCCGCTCGGCCGATGTGCTGAACATCTCGGTACGAACTTCCAGCGATCAGGAGACCTTTCGCACCGGTTTGGAATCCTTCGTTGGCGAGGCGCGCATGCTGGCCAAGTTCGAACATCCTTCACTGGTCAAGGTGTTTCGCTTCTGGGAAGCCAACAATACCGCTTATATGGTCATGCCGCTGTACCGCGGCATGACGCTCAAGCAGGCGCGCATGCGCATGCGCACACCGCCGTCCGAGGCGTGGTTGCGCAAAGTCCTGTGGTCGGTGTTGGGTGCACTCAAAGTCCTGCACCGCGGCAAGGCGCTGCACCGCGACGTCTCACCCGATAACATCTTTCTGCAAGACATCGGTCCGCCGGTGCTGCTGGACTTGGGGGCGGCACGACTGGCCATCAGTGACCGCTCCAAGCAGCACACGGCAGTGCTGAAAGTCAACTTCGCGCCGATCGAGCAGTACGCCGATGTCAAGGACATGCTCCAGGGTCCGTGGACGGATCTGTACTCCCTGTCCGCCGTCGTGCATGGCATGTTGTGCAACGAGCCGCCCATGCCCGCGACCATTCGTGTCATCAATGACAGCATGCCGCCCTTTGCCAGCGTCGCACGGACCGTCGCGGCTGAGTTTGGGCAACGCTACTCCACCGAGTTCGTGGCCGGCATTGCCTGGGGTCTGAATATCCGCCCGCATGACCGCCCACAGTCGGTGCAGGAATTTGCCAAGGCATTGATGCTGAGCACGCCCAACGGAATGTCCTCCTTTGATTGGCGCGCCGAGCTCGGGCCAAACTGCTTGCCGCCAGGTGACGTCCTACAGTTGCCCAGCACGCCCACTGCGTCGGAGTCAACCACGCCCAACGAATCCGCCGCGCACTATGCGCCAACGCAACTGGTTCGATCGACCGTTGCCAAGCGCGACGCCGACGATGAGGACGAGGATTCACCGACTGTGCTGGCGTCGCTTGACACGCCGCAGCCCGCGCCGGAGCTTCAGTCCTTGCGATCAGAACGACGCGCCCACCCGCGCAGCATGCCGCAGACTGCGCGCCTGCCGGCCACCGATTCGCAACGCGACGAACTCCACGCCAAAACCGAGCCGATGGGACTGGAGTCTGACGACCATTCGGCACAGCGAAAGCGCTCCTACGGAGCCTTGTTGCTGTGGTCCAGCCTGGGTGCGGTGCTGCTGGCCGGCGTCGCATGGAATTGGCGGACGTCCAGCCTGCCGGTTACGGCCCAGTCGATGCCTGCGGCCAGCACCCCCGCGATGCCCGGTCCGCCCGAGCCCGCCACCGTCAGCACGGCGGCGGCTTCCGCCCCTGGCGCGGTGCTGGACAATGCGCCGGCGTCGGCCGGCGCGGCTTCCGCAGTGACTCCAAGCGCGGCCTTGGCGCAAGCCTCGGCAGTGACCTCCGCGCCAGCGCCGGTATTGGCCAATCAGCCTGGCGCGCCAAGTGATGGCGCCTCAGCATTAGCGCCCGGCACCGCAAACCCTATCAAGCCTGCTAAACCCATAACAACACGACGCGCTGCGGCGCCCCCAGCAAGTTGGAAGTGCTGGTGCCGGTTGCGCCACCCCCCCCCGCACCCGCGCCGGTTGCGGCAGCGCCCACGATACCACCGCCAGCGCCACCCAAACCAACCGTGACTGCGGAGAAGCTCTGCGCCAACGAAGGCGTGTTTGCGAAACCCATGTGTTTGCACCGCGCCTGCCAACGTGCGGACTTGGCGGGCACGGCCTTTTGCGTGGAGCAGGAACAACGCTTCAAACGCGCCGCCGACAGCAACAACCCAGCGAACCGTTGACCCACGCACAATGGGCTGCGCGTGGCTGGGTGCCGATCTGCCTGGACTCCGCTTAGCCGCCCGACCCGGCAATGAGTGCATCCAGGCCGGGATCTCGTGCCAACCCCGAATCGGCTGGCGCAGCTCGAACCGCCAGCAACTTGTCGAACTCGGCCTCCAGCACCGCCGACAAAGCCCCGCGCGGACTCGCAGCGGTACCAAAAGGCTGACCTCGGCGCCACTGACGCTTGCCCTGCAGGGTCTGCCCAGCCAGTGTCTGCAGTGGCGCCAAGGTAACCTGTGGCAGACCACGCCGCCCCACCACGCCGACAAGCCCCTGCTGCGCCATACGCGTCGCGGCGTCACTACCGACCCACAGGTCCGTGCAGGGCAGCGCCACTTGATCTCCGTGGCGATCCAGCGCGAAGTGAAACGGCAGTTCGTCAACCACGGCATCATGGTCCTGTGCATCGGGTCGTGCCAGCACACTGGCGAGCAACCAGCCTGCATGACCCCATAGAAGCGCACGCAAGCCCTCGTGTTCGTTGAACTCCTCAAACGCAAATCGCTCAATCGGGTCACTGCGACGGCCATAGGGGTAGCGCAGCATGAAGTGCGGCGCTACCAGGGCCAGGTGATCGGCCGCGCCGAGCGCGCGCAACGCCTGCCAGGCATACGCGGTCAGGGGGTGCGGCGCCGCCTCGCTGCTTGCGGAAACGGCAAAGGGTGCCGCCTGGACGCCACTGATGAACACACAGTCAGCACACTGGGCTATGCCAGCGATGCGGCCCAGCAACTCAGCATGAGCCGGCGTTGCATCAAACTGGTAGCAGCCCAACACCCAGCTGTAACCACCGTCGACATCGCCAAGAGGTCGCTCCACCAACAGCTGATACAAGGCGCTGGCACTAAGGTCGTCCGATGCCACCAGATCGGCGGCAAACGCCAGAGCGGAAACATCCATCACATGCACAGAGAGATCGGCGCCAGTCTCGATACGGCGCAGCATAAAGTCGAGCCCACGCCAGAGCGACTCCAGCGCCTGAAACTGCGGGTGGTGCAACACACTGCGCATCAAGTCGGCCAGGCACGCGTCGACGCTGGCCACCAGCTCGTCACGACGCGGGTCGGCCGCAGGCTGCACATGGGGTGCGACCACGTGGCGCAGCAGCGCATCAATCGGACTATCGACCACGCGCTCCGCCGCGGCAGGGCCGCCGACCAGACGTGCAAAATCACTCAGCCGCGCGTCACTGGGCAGCACCACGCCGCTGGCCGTACGACCGGCTTGTGCCTGGGCCTTGGCCCCCGACCCGGTGCCTGCCAACTCAGGCGCCGGCACCACGATGTGCATCAACTCCGCTGCGGCACCGGCAAAACTGCTTGGCGACAGCAATCGGCTGCGTAAACTGGCCAAAACCCGGAAGATTTCCAGCCGGTCGAACAAGGCGTCGGGATGGAAGTCCTCCATGGTGTTGAAACCAATCTCGACCGTGGTCCCGTTGGGACCCAGCGGCAAGTGAAGCCGGGGCGCCAGGCGCGCCAGCAGCGCGTCGACGCTGTCGAACTCCACCGCAAATGGCCGCGCGGCCTGCGCCAGTGCTGGGCCGGTCAGTGCGGGTGAGTGCACGACGGAGGCGCTGAAGTCGCCCAGCACCGCAATGCGCATCGGCCGGTCCGTGGGCCAGTCCTTGATGCCCTGCGGCAGGTAGCCAAAATTGGGGCTCCACTGGGCGGGCGCATCGGCGTGGCTGGGAGGTAAATCGTTATTCATGACGGTCAGCTCCTGGTACTTGCGATCAAAACGGCCGTGCCTGCGTGGACACGTCCAGCCGCTCGCTTACTGAAATGCCACCTCAGCGAAGCTGCGCAGCTTGCGGCTGTGCAACTGGTCCACGCCTTGCACGCGCAAGAGCTCCACCGCACGAATGCCAATGCGCAGGTGCTGGTCGACCCGTTCACGGTAGAAGTGGTTGGCCATACCCGGCAGTTTGATTTCGCCATGCAGCGGCTTGTCACTGACACACAGCAGCGTGCCATAGGGCACGCGAAACCGGAAACCATTGGCCGCAATGGTGGCGCTTTCCATGTCCAGCGCGACGGCGCGGCTTTGACTGAAGCGGCGCTGCGGCCCATTGTCGGGCAACAATTCCCAATTGCGATTGTCGGTGGACGCCACGGTACCGGTACGCATGATGCGCTTGAGTTCGGCGCCACTCATCTGGGTCACATCACGCACGGCCGCCTCCAAGGCAACCTGGATCTCGGCCAAGGCCGGGATCGGCACCCACAGCGGAAGCTCTTCGTCCAGCACATGATCCTCCCGCACGTAGCCGTGCGCCAGTACGTAGTCGCCCAACTGTTGGCTGTTGCGCAGACCTGCGCAGTGCCCGAGCATGATCCAGGCATGCGGTCGAAGCACTGCAATGTGATCCGTGATGGTCTTGGCGTTGGCCGGCCCAACGCCCATATTGACCATGGTGATGCCGGCGCGGTCGCCGCGCACCAGATGGTAGGCAGGCATCTGCGGCAGCCGTGGCGGCGTGGCGCCCCACTCGTCGCCAGCAGCAGCATCCGTCCCGACACGGCGGGTCACCACGTTGCCGGGTTCGACAAACGCGATGTAATCACTGTGGGGGTCCTTCATCGCCGCGTGCCCCAGTCGAACGAATTCATCGATATAGAACTGGTAGTTGGTAAACAGCACGAAGTTTTGGAAGTGCTCCGGCGCAGTGCCGGTGTAGTGGCGCAAACGGTGCAGGGAGTAATCCACCCTCGGCGCGGTGAACAGCGCCAGAGGGTGCGGCTCGCCTGGTGCCGGTTCGTGGGTGCCGTTGGCGATGCCGTCGTCCATTGCGCCAAGGTCGGGCAAATCGAACACATCGCGCATCAACTGCCTGCGCTGAGGGCTCAGGCTGCCTTCAATGTGGTCGTGCTCGGCGAAGGAGAAGTGCACGGGTATGGGCTGCGAACTGGTGCCAACCTCCAGCTCACCCCGGTGATTCTGCAGCAGCAGTGTGAACTGCTCAAGGTAGTAGTCAGCGTACAGATCGGGGCGCGTCAGCGTCGTCTCGAAGCGGCCTTGCCCGGCCACAAAGCCGTAACTGAGGTGAGCACTGTAGGCCGAAGTCATGCGCTGCACGGTGTCGGTCTGCAGCCGCACAAACGGATAACAGGCTCGCACGCGCTGCGGCGCATCATCGGCGCCAGTTGCGCCATCGTGCAGCGGCTCGCCCGCGACGAAGCGTTGCATCGCCTGGCGCAGATGCGTCAGACTGGCGTCATAGATCAGGCGCGCCTGTGCCAACGCGGCGACGGGATCGGTAAATCGGGTGGGGGCGATGAATTCTGGAAGATGAGGCATAGGCCGCATTGTGCGACAGGGCAGGCGTCTGATTCGCGCAACCTTTCACGTCGTGTCGAAGTTCTGGTTGCAAGGACCGCAAAATGCTATATATTCCATAGCAATTCACTCGTTGTCGGCTTTCCCGTCGGGTTAGCGCTGACCAAACCACTCAAAGCATCTGTGACATGGCGGCCAGGCCCCACGTAATTCGACGCCATCACCGGGTTTGCCCGAGCCTTGTGTGCACCTGGCTGACAGCGGCCTGATGAGCATGCGGCACTACCCGGCCCGGCTGGCACAGAGTAGCGCGTTGGCGCCGCTTCAATGCATTGGCGCAAAAGCTCGTAGACTGCGGCAACCATGAACAGCCCCGCTCTGCCTCTACGACGAGGGCTGCTGCCTTCGCTCATGGCCATCGTTGCGCTGGCGCTGGTGTATGGCGGCGTCATCAGCAACAAGGACTACCAACAAACGAAGGAAGCCCTGGCGCGCGATCTCGCTGCGCGGGCACACCGCACCGCACTGGACATCCGCAATCAACTGGCCGGTTACGAAACCGCCCTCGGTGCAATCGCGGAATCGCGCTGCGTCCAGGACCGCGATGCCACCCACTGTCGCGATTATTTTCCGGGCCTGTTCAAGCGCTACCCGGAGGCGCTGGATTTTGTCGCCATCGACCATCTTGGCAAGGTCTTTGCGTCATCCAAGAGCCCGTACCTGCGGGACCCGGGGGCGACCCAGGAGATGGCCGCGTTGCGGGTGACACATGACAGTCAAAAACGCTCCGGCGCATTGGTGCAAACCGACCCGATCTCGGGCCAGCAGGCGGTGTCGGTGGCCATAGCCCTGCCCTCGGCCAGCGGCAAGTATGACGGCGCGCTGGGGGTAGCGCTCAAGTTCGAGCCCTTGGCGCAGCAGTGGGCGGCGCTGGTGCCCGGCCACGACGAAAGTGCCTATTCTGCGGCCCTGTTTGACAGGAATCGCCGACTTGTGTTCGCCAGCGGACTGCTCAAGTCCGGCGTGAATCCGACCTATGCGGCGCTCGACTCGCAGCTCACGCTGGAGGGCGCGGGCGAAATGCTGGTCGGCGAGCAAACCCTGATCACCCACACGGCCGCCGTTGGCAATGATGAGTGGCGCCTAGTGATGGCACGCCCTGCCGACACCAGCCCATGGAGTTACCTGCGCAACAGCTACCTGTTGCCGGCGCTGGTTTTGCCCGCCTTGTTGCTGGGATTGATGGGTGCACTGCTGCTGCGCCGGGACCGGCGTGCCACCTTGCTGCTGACTCAGGAACAGGAACGCTTGCGCGCCGCCCACGATCAGCTGGAGCAACGCGTGGCGCAGCGCACCGCCCAACTGGCTGAGCGCGAGGCCCACTACCGATCCCTATTCCAGCTTTCGCCCGAGGCCATCTTCGTGCACAGAAGCGGCAAGATACTGTTTGCCAACGAAGCTGCGGCCACCTTGTTCCACGCTGCGGACCCCGATGCCCTGATTGGAAAAGCCTGGCGTGATCTGGTGGCCGAACACGACTCCGGCATTGTTGAGAAGCGCACCGCCGCACTTGAACGCGGTGACGTTGGATCAGTTCCGCTGCATGAGCTGAGCTTTCAGGCGCTTGACGGTGAACAGATTCAAGTCGAGTCAGCCGGTGCGGCGATCATGGTGGACGGCCAGAGTGCGGTCATGACGGTGGCGCGTGAAATCACGCTACGCAAGAAAACCGAGGCGAGCTTGCGTGTTGCCGCCATCGCTTTCGAGTCACGCGAAGCCATGTTCGTGGCCGATGCCAACCAGGTGATCCTGCAGGTCAATCAGGCCTTCACGCGCATTACCGGCTACAGCGCCGAGGAGGCGGTGGGCCAGACCCCGCTGTTGCTCAAGTCCGGCCTGCAGGACGCGGCGTTTTACGACTCGATGTGGGCGACGCTCAACCGCACCGGATACTGGCAGGGCGAACTCTGGAACCGGCGCAAGAACGGCGAGAACTACCCCGAGTGGCTGGCCATCTCGGCGGTCCTGGGTGAACGTGGCGAGGTCACGAACTACGTAGCAGCCTTCAATGACATTACCCAGCACAAGGAGGCAGAGGAGCAAATCAGATTACTGGCTTATAGCGACCCGCTGACGGAACTGCCCAACCGTCGACTGCTGTTAGACCGCCTGGAGCAGGCGTTCGCGGCAAGCGCGCGCAACCGGCGTCATGGCGCGTTGCTGCTGATTGATCTGGATAACTTTCGCAACCTCAACGACACGCTGGGCCACGATGTCGGCGATCTGCTGTTGCAACTGGTTGGCCAACGATTAAGCCATTGCATCCGCGAGGGCGATACCGTGGCGCGGGTGGGCGGGGACGAATTTGCCGTGATGCTGGAAGACTTGAGCGAGATCGCCCAGGAGGCCCTGTCGCAGACAGAAGCCATGGGAACGGCCATTCTGGCCGCGCTCAACCGTAGTTACCTGGTGGCCGGAAAGTCCTGCCAGAGCACGCCCAGCATCGGCGCGACGTTGTTCTATGCACATAACAGCACAGTCGAAGAGTTGCTCAAACAAACCGATCTGGCCATGTACCAAGCTAAGGCGGCTGGGCGAAACACACTGCGCTTCTTTGACCCGGAAATGCAGGCCTTTGCGACTGAACGCGCGACACTGGAAAGCGACCTGCGCGAGGGTCTGCAGCGCTGCCAACTGGTGCTTTATTACCAGCCCCAGGTCGACGGGCCCGGTGGTGTCACGGGATTTGAGGCCTTGGTGCGATGGCAACACCCTCGACGCGGCCTGGTGCAGCCGGCCGAATTCATTCCGCTGGCGGAGGAGACTGGCTTAATCCTGCCGCTGGGCCAGTGGGTGCTGCAGACCGCCTGCACCCAGTTGGTGGCCTGGGGCGAGCGCCCAGAGACCGCCCATTTCACGGTTGCGGTCAATGTCAGCGCGCACCAGTTCCGCCATCCCGACTTCGTGATGCAGGTGCTGACAGTTCTCGAGGAGACCGGGGCCGATCCGCGCAAGCTCAAACTTGAACTGACCGAGAGTCTTTTGGTCGACAACCTCGACGACGTTATCGCCAAGATGACCGCACTCAAGACCCCGGGTGTGCGTTTTTCGCTGGACGACTTCGGCACGGGCTATTCGTCGTTGGCCTACCTCAAGCGCCTGCCGCTCGATCAGCTCAAGATCGACCAGTCATTCATTCGCGATGTGCTAACCGACCCGAACGATGCCGCCATCGCTCGAACCATTGTCGCCCTGGCACGCAGCCTGGGCCTGGCCGTGATCGCAGAGGGCGTTGAAACCGAGGCACAACGCGAGTTTCTGGCCCAGAATGGCTGCCACGCCTCGCAAGGCTTCCTGTTCGGCCGGCCCGATACGGCCGAGTCGATCACGCGCCCGGCCCCACTCGATCCGACCTGACAGGTGCAAACAGGCAGCTGCCAAGCGCCTCATCCAAGAGCAAACGAGCCGTTGAAGCGGCGGCCGCCCCGTGCCTTGCAAGTGGCGGGATCGGCCCCACCTGCGGTGGCGTGCTTGAGCGCGCCACAACTGGCATCCCACCCCTTGCGGCTGGCATAGTATTCGGGTCAATCCCAAGAAAGTCTTAGTCATGTTGAAGTTCACCTGCTGCGATGCGGTCAGCCAGTTCTCCAGCCGCGCCCAGGCGCAAGTGTTGCAAGGCATCACGCGCGGTTACGAAAAGGAGTGCCTGCGCGTAGACCCGAGCGGCAAGCTGGCACGGACGCTTCATCCACGTACGCTGGGTGCCAAGCTCACCCATCCCTGGATCACCACCGATTACGCGGAGGCACTGCTCGAATTCATCACGCCACCCTCGCAGGACCCGGATTTTGCGCTGGCATTCCTGCGCGATATCCATCGCTACACGGCGCGCCAGTTGGGTGACGAGTTGATGTGGGCCAGCTCCATGCCCTGCGTATTGGGCCAGGACACCGACATCGCCCTGGCCGACTACGGCAATTCCAACGCCGCGCGTTTCAAGCATGTGTACCGCGAAGGATTGGGCCTGCGCTATGGCCGACAGATGCAGACCATTGCCGGCGTGCATTACAACTGGTCGCTGCCACAGGAGTTCTGGCTGGCCCTGCAGGATTGCTGCAACAACCACGGGCCACTAAAGGACTTCATCAGCGAGCGCTACTTCGACTTGATTCGGAATTTTCTGCGCTACGGCTGGCTGGCGCCCTACCTGTTTGGCGCCTCGCCCGCCATCTGCAAGTCCTTCTTGCAAGGGCGCAAGTCCGACCTGCAGGAACTCGGTTCGGGCACCCTGTACTACCCGCACGCCACCAGTCTGCGCATGAGCGATCTGGGCTACCAGAACCGCGCCCAGGCCAATCTGCAGGTGAGTTTCAACTCACTGGCTGACTATACCGACGCGCTGGAGCGCGCCATCCGCACACCCGATCCCTTCTATCAGGAACTGGGCGTGCAACATGACGGGCAGTGGAAGCAGCTCAACGCCAATCTGCTGCAGATCGAAAACGAGTTCTACGCCGCCATGCGCCCCAAGCGCGTCAGCCGCACCGGCCAGCGGCCAGCCAAGGCGCTGCGCAGCGAAGGTGTCGAGTATGTCGAAATGCGCCTGTATGACCTGAACCCGATGGAGGCGATTGGCATTGCACCTGAGCAAGGCCCCTTTGCCGATGTGTTGCTACTGATGTGCCTGTTTCGCGAAAGCCCACCCATCAGTGAGCGCGAACAGGCCGAAAATGCCGAAAACAAGCGCCGTGTGGTCAGCCGGGGCCGCCAGAACGACCTGCAATTGCTGGTACACAACCGCGAGCAAGCGTTTCGCCCGCTGGCGCACGAGTTGTTCGACGACATGGCACCGTTTGCCGCCATGCTCGACGCCGCCTACGGCAATCAGCGCTACAGCCAGACACTGCAAACTCTGCGCCTGCGCATTGACCAGCCCGAACTCACGCCCTCGGCACAGGTGCTGGCGGGCGTGCGTCGACAGGGCAGCTTCTATGCCTACGCTATGGACCTGTCCAGGCAACACAAGGCGAGCTTGCTGGCCGAGCCGATCGCGGCCCAGACGCTGACCCAGCTCGAGCAAAGTGTGCGCGACTCGCTCGCGCAGCAGACGCAGATTGAGGCGGCGCCGCAAGGTCCGTTCGAAGACTACGTCGCCGCTTACTATGCGTAGGGCCCGCCATCGCTGAAGCACAGCGCCGCAGTGGGCGGCACAGTGAGCGCAAGCTCAGCGTAGTACGTCCGCCACGGCAAGAATGGGCAGCAGCACGCTGGCTCCCAGCTTGCGCGAGCGCTCGCCACTCCAGCCGCACAGCGCATCGGGCAGATCCGCGTTGTCCTTGAAAGGCATCTCGATGGTATAGGCCAGGCAATCAAAATTCTGGCCGACCCAGTGTGTGGCCAGGGTCGGATTGGCGCTGCCCGGGGCGTCGCGCTGGTAGCCGTGCTGCACCTGGAAATCTGGGCAGGTCGCGAGCCAGCTGGCCTTGAATGCATTCTCGAGCGCCTCGATTCGCGCGCTGTAGCCAGGGTTGCCCTCGGTTCCGGCGACAAAGTTGTAGGGCAGTCCCTCGTCGCCATGGACATCGAGGTTCAGGTCCACTCCCACTTCCTGCATGGCCTGGCGTACCAGAAAGACCTCGGGCGACCTGTCCATGCTCGGCGCCTGCCACTCGCGGTTCAGATTGGCGCCCGCCACGTTGGTGCGCAGGTTGCCGCGCACGGCGCCGTCGGGGTTCATGTTGGGCACCACGTAGAACACGCATTTGGCCAGCAGCACTTTGGCAACCGGATCGTCCACGTCCAGCAGGCGCTCCAGCAAGCCTTCAATGAACCATTGCGCCATTGTTTCGCCGGGATGCTGGCGGGCGATCAACCAGACCTTGCGTCGTTGTGGCACGAGCGCCACGGCCTGCTCGTCGGTGATCCGCAACAGGGTCATGTCACGCCCGTCCAGGGTAGCACCCAGCCGGCGCACTTGCACGTGCTCAGACGCCGCCGCGGAGCCGATCAAGTCAAGGTGGCGCTCGTGAGAATAGGGCTCGAAATAGGCGAAGTAAACGCAATCCGTTTCGGGCGTCAGTGTCGCCACCATGATCTGCCCGTCAAAATCCGTGCTGATGCGAAACCAGTGCTGGCGGTCATAGCTGGCGACGACCCGGTAGTCAACCCATCCCTTGGGGTAGGCGCACTGACCCGCATTGAGAAACCGCATGGTGACAGGCAGTCGTGCCGCGCCATGCAGGCAAAAGTGAAACCATTGCGCGAATTCGCTTGCATTGTCGGCCCGAATATTAAGCCGGATGTCGCCGGGGTCGGTCACGCTCAGCACCTCGATGGCGCCGGAATCAAAGCTGCTGGAAATGTGAAGTTGGGTCATGAAGTGTTTCGCGATGCTTTGCGGGACAGACCTATAGCTCGGTCCTCAGGATGTTGGCTGTTCCGGCCATTCTAGAAGCCCCGGCACCGCGGTGCCGAGTCAGCGTGTCGATAATCGCTACATGACCAAAGCATCCGCCCCAGCACCGAACACCCCGGCCACGGCCCCCGTCGCGAGTGGTCCGGCTTTCAGCACACTCTCGCTGGACCCACCCACCCTGGCGAACCTGACGCAATTGGGCTACCTGAGCATGACGCCGATCCAGGCGGCCTGCCTGCCTGCGGCGCTGTCGGGCCAGGACCTGATCGCACAGGCCAAGACCGGCAGTGGCAAGACCGCCGCCTTTGCCTTGGCCGCGCTGCAACGCCTGAACCCGCGCCGTTTTGCGGTCCAAACCCTGGTGCTATGTCCGACCCGCGAACTGGCCGACCAGGTCGCCGTGGAAATCCGGCGCCTGGCGCGCGCGCAAGACAACGTCAAAGTCGTGACGCTGTGCGGAGGCGTGGCCTTGCGCGGGCAACGGGCGTCATTGGAGCATGGGGCCCACATTGTGGTGGGCACGCCGGGGCGCATCATGGATCATTTGGCGCGTGGCTACCTCACGCTGGAGGCGCTCAACACGTTGGTGCTCGATGAGGCTGATCGCATGCTCGACATGGGCTTCTTCGACGACATCACCACCGTCGCCAAGCAATGTCCGCCAGCGCGGCAGACACTGCTGTTTTCGGCCACCTATCCACCCGGCATCGAGAAGCTTGCCAGTGCCTTCATGCGCAATCCGGTTCAGGTCAGGATTGAAGCCCAGCACAGCGAGAGCCTGATCGAGCAGCGTTTCTACGAAGTCACGCGCACCAACCGGCTGCAGGCCGTGGCGCTGATGCTCAACCACTTTCGTCCGGTCAGCACACTGGCCTTCTGCAACACCAAGCAACAATGCAAGGATCTGCTGGCTTACCTGCGCCAACAGGGCTTTGCTGCGCTGGCGCTGTACGGTGAACTGGAGCAACGCGAACGCGATGCGGTACTGGCCCAGTTTGCCAACCGCAGTTGCTCGGTCCTGGTAGCCACCGACGTGGCTTCGCGTGGACTGGACATCAAGGAGCTCGAAGCCGTGATCAACGTTGACATCACGCCAGACCCGGAAGTGCATGTACACCGCGTCGGCCGCACCGGCCGGGCCGGTCAGTCGGGCCTGGCCTTGAGCCTGGCGAGCTTGCCCGAAATGGGTTCAGTCGGCAAGATCGAGCAGTATCAGGCGCGCGAGTCGGTCTGGCACAAGCTCGATGAACTGACCCCAAGCAGCACCGAGCCGCTACTGCCGCCGATGGTGACGCTGCAGATACTGGGTGGGCGCAAAGAGAAGATCCGCCCCGGCGATGTGCTGGGCGCCCTGACCGCCGACGCCGGCTACAGCCGTGAGCAGATTGGCAAGATCAACGTCACCGAGTTCACGACCTTCGTCGCGGTGAACCGCGACATCGCCCAGGCAGCGCTGCAAAAACTCAACGCCGGGCGCATCAAAGGCAAGAGTGTCAAAGTCCGGTTGGTCGAGCAAGATGCCTGATCGCGCACAGGGTCAGTTTGTCGGGCAAAGTCCTACAGCGACTTGCGCCATATGCCGACTCAACATTTTTGCCCCAGCAAACTATAGTTCTCCCAAGCGCCAGGGTCTGGCGTGACCAGCCGACATCCGGCAATCCGTTGAGGACAGCGCTCAAGGTCTGTCCCGCAAGGTTTCAGGAGAACCACACCATGAGAACCACGGCACACGCCCTCAACACCTTCAGCTTGATGATGGAGCCCGAGCTGGTACTGCGTACCATGGAGCGCTCGACCCAATTGCGTGGGCTCACCCGTCACAAACTCCACCCGCTGGACAAACCCCTGATTCCTTTTGCCAAGCTGCCAACGGCAGCGCGCGCCGCCCTCAACGACGACCTGGACGACGAGGACGAGGTCTTTCCCAATTGACAACAGCATAGGCTCGCCGGCCATGGCGGTGGGTTGGCCCACGTTCAGGCGCTGATTGCGCCCTGGTGAATATTACCGTCGCAGCTGATTGAGCCCCGCGGCAGCCACCATGTCGCGCAATCGCTGGCATCATGTGCGCTCCCTCCGACCGGATCGACGCCATGAGCCTTTCAGCCTATTCGCAACTGCTGGCGGTTTTCACCAAGCTGCACCACTTTCATCACCTTGCGGCAATCGCCTCCTGGGACCAGTCGGCCATGATGCCGCTCAAGGGCAACGAGGCACGCAGTCAGGCTCTGGCCGAGGTAGGTGTGCTGACCCATCAGATCATCACGGACGCCGCCCTGGCAAGCTTGCTCGATGCCGCCGAGCAAGCGCCCCTCAGTAACATGGAACGCGCCTCGGTTCGTGAGATGCGACGTCAGTGGGCGCTGTCGAATCTGCTGCCGTCACAACTGGTCGAGGCGCAAAGCCTGGCAGGCTCGCGTTGTGAGCACGCCTGGCGCAGCCAGCGCCCGGCCAACGACTGGAGCGCACTGCTACCAAATCTGCGTCGCGTGATCGATCTGGCCCGTCAGGAGGCCACCTTGCTGTCCGACCACTTTGGTACCTCGCGCTATGAAGCCCTGATGAACAAGCACGAACCCGGCATGCGTTGTGACGAGCTCGACCGCATCTTTGCCGACGTCAAAAGCTGGCTGCCAGGGCTGGTTCAACAAGTCATGGACAAGCAAGCCGACGAGACGGTGCTCCAACCAGCGGGGCCGTTTGCGATCGAGTCGCAGCGTGCACTGGGCCTGGACGTGATGAAACTACTGGGCTTTGACTTCGATGCCGGTCGGTTGGACCTCTCGACCCATCCCTTTTGCGCCGGCGTACCGGAAGATGTGCGCATCACCACGCGCTACCGCGAAGACAACTTTCTACCGAGTCTCATGGGCATCATTCATGAGACCGGCCACGCCCGCTACGAGCAGCGCTTGCCGCGTGAGCTGGTTCACCTGCCGATCGGGCGAGCGCGCACGATGGGCGTGCATGAAAGTCAAAGCTTGTCATTTGAGATGCAGTTGGGTCGCGGCCCCGCCTTCCTGTCGCTGATCGCACCGCTGGTACGCCAACACCTGGGCGAGCAGGCGGCGCTGCAAGCCGACAATCTGGCGCGCTTGTGCACCCGCGTGCGGCCCGGCTTGATTCGGGTCGATGCCGATGAGCTGAGCTACCCAGCCCATGTCATTCTGCGTTACGAAATTGAGCGCGCCTTGATCGAAGGCGACATCGAGGTCGAAGACATCCCCGCGCTGTGGGACGAGAAAATGCGGGCCAGTCTGGGCGTGGACACGCGTGGCAACTACCAAGACGGCTGCATGCAAGACATCCATTGGCCAATGGGCTTGATTGGCTACTTTCCCAGCTACACACTGGGCGCCATGTACGCGGCGCAGTACTTCGCCACCATCCGGCAACAGACCCCCGATCTGGACCAGAGAATTGCTGCGGGCGACCTGTCTGCCGTGATGAACTGGCTCGACACCAACATCTGGAGTCAGGCCAGCCGGTGGGAAATTTCCGAGCTGATGACGCGCGCCACCGGCCAGACGCTGCAGGTGAGTCATTACCGCCGTCACCTGGAGCAGCGCTACCTCGGGTCCTGAAGGGTTACGGCAAGCGGCAGGGTACGAGCTGCGCGGGCCGGGCTCGCTGGCGCTACGCCGCCAGCGCGGTCGGGGTGTCAAGTTTGGGCAGCGTGCGCACGTTGCGGATGACCGGGTGGCGCCAGGCCCAGGCGGCCAATAGCAGCGCCCCGACACCGCCGGTGGCCAAGGCGTAGCGCAAGCCCAAGTGCTCCCCCAGGTAGCCACCCAACAAGGCGCCCGGGCCAGCCGGAATGAGGATCAGCCAGCGCATGGTGCTGGTCATGCGGCCCAACAAAGGCTCGGGTGTGACGGCCTGTCGCAGCGCCAGAAAGTTGATGAAGATCAGCACCGCGCCGGCGCTGAAACACAGCAGCATCAGCACGAACGACACCACGCCCCAGACGTTGGCCGGCATCCAGGCCAGTTGCAGCCAGCCCAGTCCACACACCGCGAAACCCAACACCAGGCACGGGCCCGGCCCCACATGGCGCGAGATGCGGTTGCCCAGCGTACTGGCCACCACCGTGCCCAGACCCATGCCCACGTAACACAAGCCGATCTGGTGTTCATTGAGGCCCAAGACCCGGGTGGCAAACAAGATTTGCACCACCATGGCCGCATGGTGGCAGGCCTGCCATAAACCGACCGCCGTGGCCAGCGCCACCAACAGGGGTTGGCGCGCCACAAAATGCACACCTTCCTTGAGGTCGCGCCAGAAGTGCGCCTCGGCGTTGACCGGCCGCACCTCGTTCACCCGAATGCCGCGCAGAATCGACACGCTGAGCAGCAGCAAGGCGGCGTCGGCCAACAGCGCCAGCGGCGCGCCCACCAGCTTGATGAGCGCCCCCGCCACGCCGGGTCCGGCCACCTCGGCCCCGGATGAGGCCAGCGCATTCTTGGCATGGGCCTCCACCAGCCGTTCGCGTGGCACCACCTGGGTCAACACAATCTGCGCCGCCGTGCCGGCGGTGACGAACACACAGCCAATGGCGAAGGCCACCACGTACAGGAAACCCATGCTCAGGAAGTCGAATTTCCAGGCCAGTGGCACACTGGCCAAGACCAGCGCAATCAAGCCTTCGCCGACGACGTACACCGGCAGCTTGCGCACCCTATCCAGCCACACACCGGAGGGCAATGACAAGAGCACAAAGGGCGCCAGCTCCATGAAGGTCAGCAGCCCCATCTGCGTGGGCGTGGCGTGCAGCAACACCGCCGCGGTCAAAGGCAACGCCAGCATCGTGACTTGGGCGCCAAAGGAGCTGATCAAAATGGATGACCAGAGTCGGCGGTAGGCGCGCTCGCGCAGCAGATCAGTTGGTGCCAGCGTCAGCCAGGACGCCAGTCGAGTCAGCCAGGATCGTCGCGCCGCACTTGTGGTGTCGGACGTCATTGCTAGGGTGGTAGATGGGTCCCGCCCCGGGGCGGCGGCGGGAAGAGCCATTCTAGTGGGACACTGACTTTCGTGCAGTGCCGGACAGTTCGGGGCTTAGTTGGCGCGGCGACTGTGGCCTAATATCGGGTTTGTCTAACCTCTCTATCTGGAATTCACCATGGCCAAGAAAATCCGAACCGAAAGTGATCGTTGCGCTGCCAAGCCCGTCGCCCCCAGTGGCGTGTGCTTCACCACCGGCAAAGGCCAGCGCCGCAGCCTGGAGCGCGGCCCCGCCACGCGCAGCAAGAAGAACCCCGGCAAGCGCTGCAAAAAAGGCGGCTGATTCGTTGATCCCACAAGCTGGGACCCTGGCTGAAAGGTTCCGGCTTACTGCCGACGGCCGGGTCCCGTTGCGCACGTGTTGCGCCAATACAGCCCGCCCACCTCGGCAAAGGCGTTGGTGATCTGGCCCAGTAAGCACACGCGCACCGCGTCCACTAGCCCTTCAAACACGCTTTTGTTGTCCATGATCGCCAACTGCTGCTGCCTTTGGGCGGCGGCGGACTCTGCAGCATAGGTTGGTGGCGCAGAAGTCGGCCAGCCGCTTGAGTTGGCTCTGTTCTTCCTGCGTGTTGCCTTGCCGACGCATCACGTTCTCGTCGACCGCGTAGCTGGCCGCAGCACCCGAGTCGACCTGCAGATGCTTGCCTTCGTAGAGTGGATCTGCAAAGTCCAGCAGGCCACAAATGGCGGCGCGGGCGAATGACTCCCCGCGCTTGCTCCAGCCGTCGAGCCTGTCCTCACTGCGCGGTTCGGCCGAAGCCCCTGGACTGCAGTCGCTGCCAAGACGAGCAACAGTTCAACGTCTGTTTAGCAGGTGAGACTACTGCACGACGACTTCCGCTCGCCGATTTCTCGGTTCTTCGGTTTCGTCGACAGTGGGTACCAGCAGTTCACGTTCGCCGCGACCGATGGCGACGATAAGCTCGGGCTTGAATCCGCTTTTTATGAGGCTGTCACGAATCAATCGCGCGCGTTGCAACGACAACGCGTCGTTGGCTTCAACAGTGCCAACGCTGTCGGTATGGCCAGTAACAAAAATTTCTGATCCTGGGCGCTTTGCAGCCTCCGCAAGAATCTGCTCGAGTTGGACCTCAGATTCGTTTGTCAAACGGGAGCCTTCCGCAAAGCGAAGCGTGAAACGGGACACTGCCGGCGGTTGCTGCGAAAGCAACAACTTGTACTGCTCGGCGACTGTCGTCGCGTTGGTTTCTCCGCTTGTGAGATCACCGTTTTGATTGAAGCTTGCGGTTTGGTAGGGTTGTGACAGCACTGCAGTGCCAGCTTTTGTTTTGACCTCCACGGCGCCGGACTTGCCCCCTGGTTCAGGCAGCAAAATGATGCGGCCAACGGGAGCGCAAGCCGCGAGCGTGGCCAGCAGAATCAGAGCAGGCGCGATTCTCAAAAACTTCATTCGGCCTCCAGAATGAAGTCGGTCCCACGAATTCCAACAGTGGCCGTTGGTGTGGTAATCCGAATGCGATCACGATCCCGTTTTCCCAGCAAGCCCGTGATGAATCGCATGGTGCCGCTGAGCAGCCCAATATCCATCCTGCCTTCCTGCTTGGTTGGCTCAAACTGAAAGCTGGTCACATTCAGCGCGCTGTTGGCCCCAATCGAGACAAAGGTTCCATCACGCAAGGCAAACGCGGTTGCCGAGTTGGGCCCCGTGGCGATTTGATCCCGTTCGAGCACCGCGTCGCCAGCACGCACTGGCTGCCGCGATTCACCCCGCACTACAGACACCGTGCCAATAACCGCCTTGATCGTGCCCGTACGGGCTTCCTGACAGTGTCCAACAGCCGAAAATGCCAACAAGCTTACGAAGCCGGTGCTGGCAACGGAACGACCTATGCGCGAAGCGTATTTCATATCGATCTTTCGCTTTGGGTTAGAGTAGTTTCAAACACCTAGCTGGTGGGGCAACCGCTGTCCAGCTCTGCACATTTTATGAGAAGGGCGCTGCGAAGATCGAACCTGTCAACAACACGCCAGTTTGAGTGCTCCTGTTACACACCGCCCCACGAACTTCTTTGCTGCTGCAAAAGGCGGCTGATTCGTTGACTCCCAAGCTGGAACCCTGGCTAAAGGCTCCACGGAGACTGCCGGTCGAGTATCGCCTCAAAATACCTTGGCCCATGCCGCGGTGTGGAGGCTGGCTACATATTGCGCCGATACTGCCCGCCCACCTCAAACAGCGCGTTGGTGATCTGACCCAGCGAGCACACGCGCACGGCGTCCATCAGCACCTCAAACACGTTCTTGTTGTCAATCACCGCCTGCTGCAAGCGCTTGAGCTGCTTGGGTGACTGCGCCGCGTGACGGGTGTGGAAGTCTTGCAGGCGCTGCAGTTGGCTCTGCTTCTCTTCGTCGGTGGAACGCGCCAGTTCCAGCTTGTCCAGCACCGCGTCGCCATGCGGGTTGCGGAAGGTGTTGACGCCGATGATGGGCAACTCGCCGGTGTGCTTGAGCATCTCGTAAGTCATGCTCTCGTCCTGAATCTTGCCGCGCTGGTAGCCGGTTTCCATGGCGCCGAGCACGCCACCGCGATCCGCTATTGCCGTGAACTCGGATAACACGGCTTCCTCCACCAGTTCGGTGAGTTCTTCTATGATGAAGGCACCCTGATTCGGGTTCTCGTTTTTGGCCAGGCCCCACTCGCGGTTGATGATGAGCTGGATTGCCATGGCGCGGCGCACGCTGTCTTCGGTGGGGGTGGTGATCGCCTCGTCGAAGGCGTTGGTGTGCAGGCTGTTGCAGTTGTCGTAGATGGCAATCAGGGCTTGCAGCGTGGTGCGGATGTCGTTGAACTGGATCTCCTGCGCGTGCAGGCTGCGCCCACTCGTCTGAATGTGGTACTTGAGCTTTTGACTGCGCTCGTTGGCACCGTACTTCTCTTTCATCGCCACCGCCCAGATGCGCCGTGCCACCCGGCCCATCACGGTGTACTCGGGGTCCATGCCGTTGCTGAAGAAGAAGCTCAGGTTCGGCGCGAAGTCATCAATGTGCATGCCACGCGCCAGGTAGGCCTCCACCAGCGTGAAGCCATTGCTGAGCGTGAAGGCCAGTTGGCTGATCGGGTTGGCGCCAGCCTGGCAATGTGATATCCGCTGATGCTCACCGAGTAGAAGTTGCGCACCCGGTTGTGTACGAAGTATTCGGCGATGTCGCCCATGACTTTGAGGGAGAACTCTGTGGAAAAGATGCAGGTGTTCTGGCCCTGGTCTTCTTTCAGAATGTCGGCCTGCACCGTGCCCCGCACATTCTCTTGCACCCACTCGCGGATCTTCTCGATTTCGGTATCGGTCGGGTCGCGTCCGTTGTCGGCCTTGAATTTGTCGATGTTTTGGTCGATGGCGGTGTTCATGAACATCGCCAGAATCGACGGTGCCGGGCCGTTGATGGTCATGCTCACGCTGGTGCTGGGGCTGCACAGATCGAAGCCGCCGTACAACACCTTCATGTCGTCCAGCGTGGCAATCGAGACCCCGCTGTTGCCCACCTTGCCATAGATGTCCGGGCGCGGGTCGGGGTCGTTGCCGTACAGCGTGACCGAGTCGAACGCGGTGGACAGACGCTTGGCCGGCACACCACTGGACAGCAGCTTGAAGCGCCGATTGGTGCGAAACGGATCACCCTCCCCGGCAAACATACGCGTGGGGTCTTCGCCCTCGCGCTTGAAGGCGAAGGTACCCGCAGTGTAGGGGTAGCTGCCGGGCACGTTGTCCAGCATCAGCCACTTGAGAATTTCGCCGTGGTCTTCGAACTGCGGCAGCGCCACTTTGCGAATGGTGGTGCCGCTCAAGGACTTGGTGGTCAGCGCGGTGCGCAACTCCTTGTCGCGGATTTTCACCACGTACTCGTCGCCGGCGTACGCTTTCTGCATCTCTGGCCATTGCGCCAGCAGCTTGTGCGCGGCGCCATCGAGCCGCTGCGCGCGTTGCTCTGCCAAGCGCAACACGGTGTTCTTGGCGCCGTCGCGTTCGGCATCGTCCTCGTGCAGCATGCGCGCGGTCTCGCGCAGTTGCTGCAACTCGCGCGCCAGGCGTGCTTGGCCGCGTGCACGCGCCTTGTAGGCGCGCACAGTGTCGCTGATCTCGGCCAGGTAGCGCACGCGCGCGGCCGGGACGATGGGAGTCTGATTGGTGCTGTGGCGCACCGCCACCAGCGGCAAGCGACCGTCGCGCAAGTCCAGGCCCAGCGCGGCCAGGCGCTCTTTGAGCGCTTGGTACAAGGCGGTGACGCCATCGTCATTAAAACGCGCCGCCATGGTGCCAAACACCCGCATCTGCTCCGGGGGTGTCGTAAAAGCCTCGCGGTTGCGCTGCACCTGCTTGGCCACGTCGCGCAACGCGTCCACCGCGCCCTTGCGGTCAAACTTGTTGATCGCCACGAATTCGGCAAAGTCCAGCATGTCGATCTTCTCTAACTGACTGGCCGCGCCAAATTCCGGCGTCATGACGTACATCGGAATGTCCACGTGCGGCACGATGGCGGCGTCGCCCTGGCCAATACCCGAGGTTTCCACCACGATCAAGTCAAAGCCCGCCACCTTGCAGGCTGCAATCACGTCGGGCAAGGCGGCGCTGATTTCGGAACCAAAGTCCCGAGTTGCCAGGCTGCGCATGAAGACGCGAGCGCCTGAATCAGCAGTGGGCGCGGCATCGGCGCTCGCGCTTGGGTCGCTGGGCGCTCGGCGGGTCTTCCAGGGGCCAATGGCGTTCATGCGGATGCGGTCGCCCAACAGGGCGCCGCCGCTCTTGCGCCTTGACGGGTCGATGCTGATGACCGCCACGCGCAGGCGGTCGTCCTGGTCCAGGCGCAGGCGGCGAATCAGCTCGTCGGTCAACGACGATTTGCCGGCGCCACCCGTGCCCGTGATGCCCAGCACCGGCGTCCTCACGGACGCAGCCAACTTGCGAATGTCTTGCACCAAGGTCGCCAAGGCCGGTGATTCTGCGCCTTGCGCATCACGCTGGCCTTCCAGCGCGGTGATGAGTTGCGCCAACGCGCGCCAATTGGCGTCGCCATGCCCTTGAATGACCGGCACCGACGTTGGTGCGTAGCTCGACAGGTCATGGTCACAACGCATCACCATCTCGCCGATCATGCCACCCAGGCCCATGCGCTGGCCGTCTTCGGGGCTGTAGATACGGGTTACGCCATAGGCCTGCAAATCGCTGATTTCAGAGGGCACGATCACGCCACCGCCGCCGCCAAAGACCTTGATGTGCGCGCCGCCGCGGCTCTTGAGCAGGTCAATCATGTACTTGAAGTATTCAACGTGCCCGCCCTGGTAGGAACTGATGGCAATGCCCTGCACGTCTTCTTGCAGCGCGGCGGTCACCACTTCGTCCACGCTGCGGTTGTGCCCGAGGTGAATTACCTCGGCGCCCATGCCCTGCAGGATGCGGCGCATGATGTTGATGGCGGCGTCGTGCCCATCGAACAAGCTGGCCGCTGTGACGAAGCGCACCTTGTGCGCGGGGCGGTAGCTGGCGAGGGCTTTGAACTCGGCGGACAAGTCGGTCATGGTGTGGTCTCTTTCATCAGCAACTGGGGCAACACGACAAGACACCTGCGGGCGAAGGCGGACGCCAGGTCAATTGACGTTTACGTAAACGTCAATCATAGCCGACCAGGCCTTTTTTGTATCAACTGCCAGCGCCACACCACAAGCGCCGAGCTTGTCCATAATGCGCAGCTGAGAGCTCTCGGGACATTCAAGCATCGCGCCTGACGGTGCTGGCCCCAGCTTCAACCGATCTGTTTACCCACTTCGTCACCATGCCATCACCTGCCGATCCCGCCACCGACACGCAGCGCGCACCGTCGTCGGCGCCCGACAACGACCCTCCACGCATGCGGGTGCTCACAGCGCCTGGTTATGCCGGCGACGTGACACCTGAGCTCGCCTGGCACTGGTGGCAGTCGGGCGAAGCGATATTGGTCGACATCCGCACCGACGCCGAGCGCGCCTGGGTCGGCTACGTGCCGGGTGCTGCGGTAGTGGCGTGGAAGCAGTGGCCGGGCATGGCGCTCAATCCGGGCTTTGACCAGGCACTGACTGCGATCGTGGCGCCCAACCAGAAGGTGCTGCTGCTATGCCGCAGCGGCATTCGCTCCGTCGCAGCTGCCCGACGCGCCACCGTGCTTGGCCTGCGCGCCTACAACGTGCTTGAGGGGTTTGAAGGCGACCCCGACGAGCGGGCCCAGCGGGGCCATCTGGGTGGCTGGCGACGGCTGGGCCTGCCGTGGCGCCAGGATTGACCGACTTGAACACGCGCTCACCACATGCCGTTGGCGATAATCCCGCCATGACCTTCCTGGCAATCGACGTGGGCAACACCCGCTTGAAGTGGGCGCTTTATCAATCCCCCCACCGCCATGCGGCCGTGCTGGACCACGGCGCCGAGTTCCTGGAGCATGTGGACAAGCTGGCCGAGGGACCGTGGGCGGCCTTACCGGCGCCGCAGCGAATGCTGGGTTGTGCCGTGGCGGGTGAAGCCGTCAAGCGCCGCGTCGAGGAGCAAATGGAGATCTGGGACGTCGCTCCGCAATGGGTAGTGCCCAGTGTCACCGAGGCCGGGCTGACCAATGGCTATGATTTTCCAACCCGGCTCGGCGCGGACCGGTGGGTCGCCATGATCGGGGCCTGGCACCGCGCGTTGGCACAAGGACCGGCACGCCCAATGGTGGTCGTCATGGTGGGCACGGCTGTCACCGTTGAGGCGATTGACGCCACCGGACGGTTTCTGGGGGGTCTGATTCTGCCCGGCCACGGCATCATGTTGCGGGCTTTGGAGTCGGGCACCGCTGGGCTGCATGTTCCCACTGGCGAAGTGCGCGAGTTTCCAACCAATACCAGCGACGCCTTGACCAGTGGCGGCACCTATGCGATCGCCGGCGCGGTTGAACGCATGGTCCAGCATGTGCGCGCCCACTGCGGCTGTGAGCCGCACTGCGTCATGACCGGCGGCGCAGGGTGGAAAATGGCCCCCAGCATGTCGGTGCCGTTTGAGCTGGCTGACAACCTGATCTTTGACGGCTTGGCGGAGATGGCGGCGCGACGGTTTGCGACCTGAAATTGCGCGCCGCAGGTTCTTAAAAGTCCAGGAGTCGCGAAAAATCGGTGTCCGCGCGACCCGTCGTGTCGGTGGCGTGCACGGTACTCAACTCAAACACGCAATGGGTGACCCTCGCTGGCGACGACTCGGACAACGGGCCATTAAGCACGGCGCGCTCAATCAATTCGGTCAATTGGGCGCGCGCCGATTCCGGACTTTCGCCGCGCAGCGCCACGGTGGCGCTGACGACCAGTCGCACGGTGACTTGATCCGAATCCGCATCGCTCTGGTGCTCTTCCATGGCAGTGTCCTGCAGCACTTGGCCGTCCAGACCGACAAACACGATTCGCGCCGGCACGCGCTGCGACAGCACGTGGGTCAGGCCATCACCATGCATCACCAGCATCGTGCCGTTGGCGAAATCTCGGGCCCAGGCCGTGCGCCCTCCCGAAAAGCCGCGAATCGAGAACCCATAGTCCTTGGGCGAGACGCGGTAGCGACCCGTTGTGTCGATGGTCGGGTCTTCGATTTCGAAGTCCTGCTGGACAAAGCAATAGCGGCGTCCGTGCGCGGTGTTGCGCTGGGTCGCAAAATCCAGCGTCGGGGATCTCTCTCGAGGCCTGAGTTCACTCCATTGGGTCATCTGCGTCACCTCCAAATGTCATGCTGACGGCGACGGCGTGTTCAAGCCCACCGCGGCCTGGAACATCGACTGCCGGGCCTGACTGACCACCTGTGCCTGCCAGACCTCGGTGTCAGTATAGAACGCCTGCATCATCTGCTGGCGAATCTGGCTGGCCAGCGCGACCGGAGCATCGGGATGATTGTGCAACCAGTGGTCACCGCGCAGCGCGAACATGACCTGCTCCATCGGCTCGGTCCCGTACTCCATGGCAATGCCGGTGTACTCGGCTTGCGGGCACTCCTGGTAGATCGCCATCCACATCAGACCAGTCAGAAAGGCGGAACTGGACGAGCCGTCGTAAATCGAGGTGACGGGCGTCGCGCCACCTCCATCCCACCATTGGCGCGCCCGCTGCATCGCTTGGGGATCGTCCCGGCCGGCATAGATGCGCTCGCCAAGCCCGCTGGGACCCAGCCCAGTGTGCAGGTCGATCCAGGCCACCCGGCGTGCACGAGTCACATGGTCACGCAGCACTTGTCGCACCGTGCGATTACTCCAGGTCGGCGTCGTCCCGCCAAAGAACAAGCCATCGGCAAACTCATGCTGCCCGCGCGACACTGCCGCCTGGAAAGCGGCCATGCCACGCTGGGCAAGGAAGTCGGCCACCGCACTGGCATTGGCCGCATCAGGGGGCCAGTCGGCCGGTACCAGCAGCGAATGCAAGGCCCGGTATGCTTCATTCGCGGGCAATGGCCCGGAGAAGTCCTGAAAATTGCGGTTCAGATCGACGTTCTCGTTCGTCACGCGCCGCCGATGCGAGAAGCCATGCGGGTTGAGTGCATGCAGGTACAGCACCGCTACCCCGTTGGCACGGGCGTGGTCGCGCCAAGCCTGGTCATGCAGTGCGTAAACCTGCACCCCGCTGCCACAAAAACCCTCGACGCCATGGCAGGCGCTGCTGACGATCAACAGGCGGTCCGCGTCGACCGCGCCATCCAACGCCACGTCCAGCGCCAGGTCCTCGCCCTCGCTGCCTTGCAGCGGATGCGCATAGGAGCGAACCGCCACACCGGCTGTCGCCGCCGCCTCCAGGAACTTGCGCCTGGCCTGCGCATAAGACGGCGCAAAACTCTGCGACACGCCGTTCATGCCGCACCCCCGCCTCGCGCCGGTTGAAGCCAGGCCTCAGCGAGGCGCACCCAGTAGGTGGCGCCTAACGGGATCAGGGCATCGTTGAAGTCGTAGCTTGGGTTGTGCAGCATGCAGGGCCCGCCGCCATGGCCCATCTCGCGGTGTGCACCGTCGCCATTGGCGATGAAGACGTAGCAGCCTGGCCGGGCCTGCAGCATGTAGGCAAAGTCCTCCGCGCCCATGGTCGGCTCCTGGGCCCCCACATTCTGTTCACCCACGATGCTGGTCATCACGCGCCGCGCAAACTCAACCTCCGGGGCCGAGTTGATGGTCGGTGGGTAGTTGCGTGAGAACTCAAACTCGCACTGCGCATCGAACGCGGCACAGGTGTGCTGGGCCACCTGCTGCATGCGCTGCTCGATCATGTCCAGCACCGCTACCGAGAACGTACGCACGGTCCCCTGCAGCTCACAGCTGTCCGGGATCACGTTGGTAGCCTCACCGGCATGGATCATGGTGACCGATATCACGCCAGCGTCCACCGGCTTCTTGTTGCGGCTGACGATGGCCTGAAACGCCTGCACCATCTGGCAGGCGATCGTCACCGGGTCGATGCCGTTGTGCGGCATCGCGGCGTGCCCGCCCTTGCCTCGGATGGTGATCTTGAACTCATTGCTCGATGCCATCACCGGCCCGGCACTGACGGCAAACTTGCCGACTTCTGCGCCAGGCCAGTTGTGCATGCCAAACACCGCTTCCATCGGGAATTGCTCAAACAAGCCCTCTTTAATCATCTCGCGTGCACCGCCGCCGCCTTCTTCGGCCGGCTGGAAGATCAGGTAAACGGTGCCGTCGAAATCCCGGTGGCTAGCCAAATGTTGGGCGGCGGCCAGCAGCATGGCAGTGTGGCCATCGTGGCCACACGCGTGCATCTTGCCGGGGTGACGGCTGGCGTGCCCGAAGGTATTGAATTCCTGCATCGGCAGCGCATCCATGTCGGCACGTAAACCAATGGCCCGGCCCGAGCTGCCGGCCTTGACAATGCCCACCACGCCGGTGGTACCCAAGCCACGGTGAATCGGAATACCCCATTCAGTCAGCTTCTTGGCCACCACGTCAGCGGTCCGAACCTCCTCAAAACACAGCTCGGGGTGCGCATGAATGTCACGCCGGATCGCTGCCACGGCGGACGCTTGCGCGACGATGGAATCAACTAAGTTCATAGACGTCCTTATCACCTGGGAACAGTGTCAAAGACCCGTCCCGTCTGGTTTCAACGGTACAGTTTATGCCGAGTCCGAGAAAGCTGCCGGGCTGCAGCGTCGCATCGCCGCCAGCTGCATGTGGCGGCGCGGCTTAAACTCGCCACCACCGTGTCACTTGATCGAGCCCGCTGATGTCTGTTCTTGCCGCGCACCCTTCGCCTATCCAAGTTCGAGGCGCATGTCCCCATGATTGCCCCGACACTTGCGCCCTGTTGACCACGGTCGAGAACGGAATTGCCGTCAAGGTCCAAGGCAATCCAGACCATGCGCACACCGGCGGCACGTTGTGCACCAAGGTCTCGCGCTATCCAGAACGCACCTACCATCCCGAGCGCATCCTGCAGCCGCTCAAACGCGTCGGCGCCAAGGGCGCCGGGCAGTTTGAACCGGTAACCTGGGAGCACGCTTTACAGGACATTGCCGCCAGGCTGAGCGCTATCGCGGCACGCGCACCGCAGGCTATCCTGCCCTACAGCTATGCCGGAACGATGGGCCTGGTGCAAGGTGACAGCATGTCCGCGCGCTTCTTCCACCGCCTGGGCGCGTCGCTGCTGGAGCGCACCATCTGTTCCACGGCGGGTGGCGAGGGTCTGACTCATACGTTGGGCGGCAAGGTTGGCATGGGGGTGGAGTTCTTCGCACAGGCCAAACTGATTCTGATCTGGGGCAGCAACTCCATCACCAGCAACTTGCATTTCTGGCGCTACGCCCAAGAGGCCAAGCGCCAGGGCGCCAAGCTGATTTGCATCGACCCGCGCAGGAGCGAAACCGCTGACAAATGCCACCAACACCTTGCCCTGTTGCCGGGCACCGATGGCGCCCTGGCGTTGGGGCTGATGCACGAGCTGATTCGCAACGACTGGTTGGACCACGACTACCTAGACCGCTACACCCTGGGCTGGGACGCCCTGCGCGAACGCGCCCTACAGTGGCCACCCGAACGGGTCGCCGAGATCTGCGGCCTGCACAGCGAGCAGGTGCGTGAGCTGGCGCGCGATTATGGCGCGTGTGCGAAGAGCCGCGAACCGGCGGCGATCCGCATGAACTACGGCATGCAGCGCGTGCACGGCGGTGGCAACGCGGTGCGCCTGGTCGCATCGCTGCCCGCACTGATTGGTGCCTGGCGCCATCGAGCCGGTGGTGTGCTGTTGTCGAGCTCCGGTCGTTTTCCGGTCGACCGCGCGGCCCTGCAGCGTCCAGACTTGCTGGTCGGCAAGAAACCCCGCACACTCAACATGGTGACGATTGGTGATGACTTGCTGCGCCCCGCTTCACCGCAATTCGGCCCGGCGATTGAGGCCCTGGTGGTGTACAACAGCAACCCCGTGGCGGTGGCGCCGGAGTCGGCCAAGGTGGTGCAAGGCTTTGCACGCGAGGACCTGTTTACCGTGGTGCTGGATCATTTCCAGACCGATACGGCCGACTACGCCGATTACCTGCTGCCGGCCACCACCCAGCTGGAGCACTGGGATGTGCACCTGAGCTATGGCCACACCGATGTGTTGCTGAACCGGCCCGCCATCGCGCCGCTGGGCCAATGCAAACCAAACACCGAAGTTTTCCGCGAGTTGGCCCGTCACATGGGTTTTGCGGACGACTGTTTCGAGCAAGATGACTTGGCGCTGTGTCGCGCCGCCTATGGCCAGACGGTGGATTTTGAGCAATTGTTGGAGCGGGGTTTCGCCACCCTGGAGCTTCCTGAGGCGCCGTTTGCGCAAGGCAACTTCCCGACGCCATCCGGAAAGTGCGAGTTCTTCAGCGAACGCCTGGCCGCCGCCGGTCAAGATGGTTTGCCCAACCATGTACCGAATCATGAAACGCTGGGCAGCGACCCGGTCTACCCACTGGCCATGATCTCGCCACCGGCCAGAAATTTCCTCAACTCCAGCTTCGTCAACGTCACGAGTCTGCGCGACAGCGAGGGCGCGCCGCTGCTGGAGATGCACGCGACCGATGCTGTTGCACGGGGCCTGACAGACGGGCAGATTGTGCGTGTGTTCAACCAGCGCGGCGAGTACCGCTGCAAACTCGCCATCTCGCAGCGCGCGCGCCCATCCGTGGTCAACGGCCTGGGCGTGTGGTGGCGCAAGTTTGGATTGGCTGGCACCAACGTCAACGAGGTCACCAGCCAGAATCTGACCGACTTGGGACACGGCCCCACGTTCTACGACTGTCTGGTGGACGTTGCTGCCTTGTGATGCCATCATCCCCACCAGTCGTCAAATCCGCCAGCGTGTTGGCCGTGATTGTCAGCTACCAACCCGACCACGCGCGCTTGCTTGCCTTGCTGGAATCGGTCGCCGGGCAGGTGAACCGCGTGGTAGTGGTCGACAACGGATCGTCTGGCGAGACAGTGCAATATCTGCGAACTCTGAGGGCGCGCATTGATTACGACCTGATCGAGTTCGAGCAGAACCGCGGCATCGCCGCCGCACACAACGCCGGTGTCCAGCTGGCCAGGGACCGCAAGCATGACTACGTGTTGCTGCTTGACCATGACAGTTGCCTTGAACCGGGTTGTGTCGCGGCCTTGCTGCGCGCGCACCAGAGCCTGAGCAGTACAGGCGTTCGACTGGCCGCAGTTGGCCCCCAATACCGGGATGAAACGTCGGGAATGCCAGCACCTTTCCTGCGGTACACGCGCTGGGGATCGGTGAAGGTCTATCCACGCAATGCACTCGAGACGGTCGAAGCCAGCGTGCTGATTTCCTCCGGCAGCCTGATTGCCGTCACGGCCCTTGACGCTATTGGCCCGATGGACGAAGGCCTGTTTATCGATGGCGTGGATTGGGACTGGTGTTTTCGGGCGTCCTCCTTGGGCTATCGCCTATACGGGATTGGCGCGGCATGCATGACGCATAGCCTGGGTGACAGTGGTCTTCGCCTCTGGCGTTGGGTGATCCCGCTGCACAGTCCGCTGCGGCACTACTATGCCTACCGCAACGCGATCCTGCTGTGCCGACGCGCGACCGTTCCCTGGTCCTGGAAACTGCACTTCTCGTCGCGTCTACTGATCCGTTTTGCAATCTACATGGTGCTGGCACCGCACCGGCTGCAACGCTGCCGCTTTATCTTGAGGGGCGTGGCGCATGGTCTCGCAAATCGAGCGGGACCGATTTGAGTTTCCGATGAACTGCATCTCGGGAGGTCAACAACCGACGGTCACCCCCCCGCATCCTCCGCAATTGCATTGGCCAGGTAGTCGATTTTCTTTTCCATGTCAGCCGCGCTGTCGGCGTAACATTGCGCGATCAGGCGGAACTCGTCCTGGATTTCGATGAAGGCATCCACCATGTCCGGGTCGAAATGGCTGGCGCGCCCCTGGAAGATGACCTGTACGGCCTTCTCGTGCGAGACGCCAGCCTTGTACACCCGGTCGTTGGTGAGGGCGTCGTACACATCCGCAATGGCCATCAGTCGCGCGCTGACGGGAATCTGATCGCCGCTAAGCCCGTTGGGGTAGCCGGTCCCGTCCCATTTTTCCTGATGCGAGAGCGTCAACTCCTTCGCCGTTCTGAGAAATTCAATATCCCGTCCGAGCGTCTTCTCGGCGTGTAGCAGCGCCTCGTAGCCCAGCGTGGTGTGAGTTTTCATGATCTCGAACTCGGCAACAGTCAGGCTAGCTGGTTTGAGCAGAATCCGGTCCGGAATACCAATCGTGCCCATGTCGTTCAGCGGCGCTGACTGGTACAGAGCAGCTACCCGCTCGGGCGTCAGTGCCGCCGCAAAGCGGGGATGGTGCTTGAGCGCCTCCGCCAGGACCTTGAGGTAATGCTGAACCCGCAGGATGTGGTTGCGCGACTGGGACTCACGTGTCTCTGCCAGACTGGCCATCGCAAAGATGACCACGTCCTGCACTGATGCTCCAGCCGAAGTGGCGGGGGCGGATGCTTTGTCTTGACTCATGATCTTGCGAGTTCCAATTTGAGGGCCATGCGATAACACCCGATATTACGGCTTGCGCCGGCGAGTGGTCGAGTTTACGCAGTCAGGCGGCCGCCGCAGGCTCCTTGGTGTGAAACGGTGCCCGATAGATCCAGATTGGCCGTCCATCGGGCGCGTTCAGCACAGCATGCGGGCGCAACGTAGGTGCCTCGAACTCAAGGCTGACCAGCCAAGCGCCTGGCTGGAGTTGCTGCAGTGCCTTCTTGGTGGCTCTTGACATGCTCTCGGGTCGCTGAAACAGGTAAACCATCTCATACGGGCGCCAGTCCGCGCGCCATATATCGCCTTTGCGCACATGCGCCCAAGGGCAGCGCATGGCGCAGATTGTTCGCAAAGGCCAACTCCACTCCAGGCCATAGAAACGGGATGGCGGATAGGCTTGCCGCAAGGCAATCAGACCGTCGCCCAAACCGCAGCCTGCATCGAGCACCAGCGCCCCGTCGGGCAGGGGCGCGTAACGCGGTAACTCTGACAATGCGTGCGAAGGTGTGGGAAACAGTGGCGCATCGCGCCACGCGTTGAGTGGATAGATCAGCAGCAACAAGGCCAAGGGCACCAGCCAGATCCAGGCAGGAACACTGGCCAGACCCGATATCGCCAGCGACAGCGGAAACCCCAACCCAATCAGCACTCGACGCCACCAGTTGTCCCCCAGCCGCGTGAGCGCAACACCCAGCGTACTGGCGCCGACCAGGGCTGCAGTTGGGCTGAGTCCGAACTGTGCACCGCCGAGGAAGAATCCCCAGGCGCCGGCCCACGCCAATAGCGCAGGCAGTGGCCAGAGCATGTGCAGCATCGTCAAGGGGTCAACGTTGCGCGCCGCGCGTGAGTTTATCGATCAGTCCGTTGAGCTCGTCGAGCGAACCAAACTGAATGCTCAGTTCGCCCATCTCTTCCACCCGACCCGAGCGCTTGACCCGCTTCTTGATGCGCACTTCGACCTGGGCCGTGAGTAGATCGGAGAGCTCTTCTTCAACCCGCTTCAAGTCGCGCGACTTTTCTTTCTTGGGTTTGCTGGCGGTCAAGGTGAACTCGGCGCTCAATTTCTTGACCAAGCTCTCGGCCTCGCGCACGGACATCTTCTTCGCAGCAATCTGACTGCCCGCCGTGATCTGGCTGGCGCGGTCCAGCGCCAGCAACGCGCGGGCATGTCCCATGTCCAGGTCACCGGCCATCAACATGGTCTGCACCGGTTCGGCCAGATTGAGCAGCCGCAGCAGGTTGCTGGCGGCACTGCGCGAGCGGCCCACGGCCTGCGCTGCCTGCTCGTGAGTGAGTCCAAACTCTTTGATTAGACGCTGCAATCCCTGAGCTTCCTCCAGTGGATTGAGATCCTCGCGCTGGATGTTTTCGATCAGCGCCATGGCCGCAGCGGCCTCATTGGGCACATCACGCACCAGCACCGGCACACTGTCGAGTCCGGCCAGGCGAGCGGCACGGAAGCGTCGCTCACCCGCGATGATCTCGTATTTGCCTTGATTGGCGCCGTCCTTGAGCTGGCGCACCAAGATCGGCTGCATGATGCCCTGCGCCTTGATCGACTCGGCCAATTCGTACAAGGCGCCCTCGTCCATACGGGTGCGCGGCTGGTACTGTCCGGGCACCATGTCAACCAGCCGCAACGAGGCTGGCAAACCGGGGCTGGCGCCATCGGAGCCGGCACCTGCCGCGACATCATCGCTGACCTTGGGTCCAAGCAGGGCTTCAAGTCCGCGGCCAAGGCCCTTGGGTTTTTTGGTGACCATTTAGTTTTCCTTGTAGGTGGTGGTGCCAGCGCTGAGACGTAGCAAAACCTGGTGCCCCTGTGACCAATCGCCCAGGCCACTTTCGGCATTGAGGTGGCCGCGCGGTCCCGCGTCGATGAAATCAGCACCCCAAGCCATGGCAAAGGACCGCGCTCGCTCCAAACCGCAAAATGGATCGTCGGTGCTGGCGATCACAGCGGTCTTGAACGGCAAGCGGCGCATCGGCACGGGTGCCCAGCTCGGCAGCATTTGGCGTACATCCTCGCGTTCGGCGTCCGGAGGTGCGACCAGCAGGGCACCTTGAACCAGGTGAGTATGGCGCGAACATGCCGCCCAGGCCGCCGCCAGCAAACAGCCCAGGCTGTGCGCGGCCAGCAACGCGGGCCCGTGTCCCTGGTTCTGCCGGACAAGCAATACATCTTCGAGCCGCGCAATCCAGTCGCCGCGCAGCGGGCGCATCCAGTCGTGCTGCTGCACCCGACAGATAGCCGTGCGTGGCCTCCCAGCGGGTTTGCCAGTGGCCTGGACCGGAGTCCTGCCAACCGGGCAGAATCAAAACGTCTTGAACACTCACTTGTGGCTTTTCTTGGCTGATCATCGCGCGGCTGACTGGTCACGCAAGCGCCATTTCCTTCTAGATCCTGTTGGCTCCAGGCGCCATTCGCGCGATACGCTCGACCATCTCCTGGGCAAACGCAATGAAAGCCTGGGCGCCTTTGGATGCGGGGTCGAACACCACGCCAGGCACGCCGTAACTGGGCGCCTCGGCCAGGCGAACGTTGCGCGGAATCACAGCGTTGAACACTTTGTCGCCGAAATGCGACTTGAGCTGATCACTGACCTGCTGTTGCAAAGTGATGCGAGGGTCAAACATGACGCGCAGCAACCCGATGATTGCCAAGTCCTTGTTCAAATTGGCGTGCACCTGCTTGATGGTGTTGACCAGATCGGTCAGCCCCTCCAGCGCAAAGTACTCGCACTGCATCGGCACAATCACCCCGTGCGCGCAGCACAAACCGTTAAGCGTCAGCATCGACAAAGACGGCGGGCAGTCGATCAGGATGAAGTCATAGTCCAGGTCCACCTCTGCCATGGCCAGTTTCAATCGCTTCTCGCGCCGCTCGACGTCGACCAATTCCACTTCGGCACCCGCGAGCTCGCGGTTCGCGCCGAGAATGTCGTAACCACAACCGGCTTCGATCAACTTCGGACTGGTGGTGCGCGCCTCGCGCACCGATGCCGATTCGAGCAGTACGTCGTAGACCGTCAGCTCAAGCTTGCGCTTGTCGACCCCGGAACCCATGGTGGCATTGCCTTGGGGGTCAAGATCCACCATCAGCACCCGCTGGCCGACTTTGGCCAGCCCAGCCGCCAGATTGACCGTGGTTGTCGTCTTGCCAACGCCGCCCTTTTGATTGGCAATACAGAATAATTTGGCCATGAGGTGTTGAGTGAATAGATAAGGGACGGGAGATTTGTATCAAAGTTTCACGTGAAACAACGCGGCATGAGGCTCAGCGCGAAACCGCCAGCTTGACGCCAAAGCCTATCAGAAGCACTCCGGCGACTTTTTCAAGCGCACGTGATGCGCTAGGGCTGGCACGGATCCGCTCGGCCAGGAAGAACGTCAGCAACACCGAGCACAGACCATACAGGAAGGTGATGGCAGCAATCGTCGCGGCCATGAAGCCATAAGTCAGCAAGCCCTGCTGGCGCGCTGGGTCCACGAATAACGGGAAGAAGGCCATATAAAACAGAATAGCCTTCGGGTTGAGCAAAGTGATCGTCAGCGCCTGACGCAGATAGTGGCCGGCGGTGATGTTGAGCACCGGCGCCGCGCCGGGCTTGGCCAAGACCATCTTGAGGCCCAGCCACGCAAGGTAGCCGGCGCCCAGCCACTGCACCGCAGCGAAGGCATCCGGATACGCGGCCAGCAAAGCCGCCACGCCAGCCACGGCCGACCACATCAGGACCTGGTCTCCCAGGATGACGCCCAACGTAGCGCCCAGTCCACCGCCGATGCCACCCTTGCTTGTGGAGGTGATCAACGCCAGGTTGCCAGGGCCGGGAATTAGCAAAAAGACAATCACGGTGACAACAAACGTGCCGTAGTCGGTAACGCCAAGCATGGGATTTTCCTTTGGGGAGGGAGGGGTGAGTTTACGTTACGCGGCCTTGCGTTTGACCCGGGACTTGCTCGCTTGGGTTCTCGTTTGGATTGACTCAGCTGGTGACTCGACCCGGCCTGGAGTGGCCATTGGGGCTTGACTCCGTGCCCCCCGGCCTGCGGCCTCCTCCTTGACCTGCGTAAAACCCCAATGGCCACTCCAGCCTGCGGCGTTGGAAGTCAGCCTATTGAGTGCTCCACTAACCACAACCGAACTCGGCGTCATTGCGAGCGAAGCGCGGCAATCGATGTCGACTGCCGCGCCGACATGGATTGCCGCATTGGCTTGTGTGATCAATTCCGGGAGGATCTTGGTTACTGGGCCAGCGAATCCCAGTAGGTCAGCCCACCGAAGTCTTGCAGCGATGCAAATCACCAAAACTCGTCGTACCGGCGTTTTGGATGCGTGCAGGCAACATCCGCAGATGGGTTGGGGTTTGCGTTTTGCGTAGGTAAAGGAGGATGCCGAAAGCAGGGGGACACGGAGCAAAACGCAAACCCCAACCCATCCACCACCACAGCCGATCCGCCACCCGAAAAGGGAGCGATCTCAAAGAACCGGGCCTAGGCCCGACGAGCCCGCATCCACACTATGCATCGTTCCGCCGCCAGCCCCGGCACCGTCAACGGTTCCACGTGAAACACTTCAACGCAGACCGGTAACGCCGCAACCTCCTCAGCCGGGTGTTTGCCCTTCATCGCCAGCCAAACCCCCTGCTCCGACAAGGCCGCCTGCGACCATTGGGTGAAATCCGCCAACGATGCAAAGGCGCGCGAGCTGACCACCTGATACTGGTCCTTCAAGCTCTCCACGCGCGCGTGTATGCCACGCAGATTGGGCAGCCTCAGGCTCGCCGCAACCTGCTGAATAAAGGCGGCCTTCTTGCCCACCGTGTCGACGCAATCGACTGCCAGCTCCGGGCAACAGATCGCAATCACCACACCCGGAAGTCCGGCACCCGAGCCCACGTCCAGCAGGCGATGGCGGCCCAGAGTGGCGTCGCCCTGCCCGGCGTGCATGCTTGTCAACATCCGACGCAAAGGCTCGATAACCGCCAGGCTGTCGAGCAAATGGTGCGTCAGCATTTCAACCGGATCGCGAACCGCAGTCAGGTTGTAAACCTTGGTCCATTTCGCGATCAGATCCAGGTAGTCGAGCAGGGCCCGCACCTGCTGGTCGTGCAGGACCAGACCCATACTCCGAAGCCCCTCCCGCAGTGGCGCCTCCAGCTCACGCATCCGGCTCGCCGCCCCCTGATGCTGCCGCCCGCCCCAGCGCTGCGAACTCTTTGAAGCTACTTTTCTTCAGGTGCACCAACAGCAGTGAAATGGTGGCCGGCGTGATGCCAGAAATGCGCGACGCCAGGCCCAAGGTTTGCGGCCTGTGTTTGTTAAGCTTTTGTCTGGCTTCAATACTGAGCGCTGAGACCTGCATGTAGTCCAATTCAGGCGGCAGGCGCAGGCGCTCGTAGTGCGCGGCACGGTCGACTTCGTCGCGTTGCCGATCGATATACCCTGAGTACTTGGCCATGATCTCCACTTGCTCGATCACAGCCAGGGCGTCGCTTGTCTCGCCCGTCTCGGCCACGTCGGCCCCACTCAAGACGCTTCGCATCAGGTCTGGCTCGGCGTACTTGCCCGCCTCCAGCGACATGAGCTGGGCATAACTCACACCCGGCCTCCTTAGCAAATCGGCCAGGTTGTACTCATGATCGATCGCCTTGCCCAGTACGCGCTCAGACTCGGCTTCAGCCAAGTTCTTGGGACTTACCCAAATAGAACGTAAACGCTCTGTTTCACGTGAAACAGCATCGCGCTTACGGCAGAAAGCAGCCCAGCGCACCTCGTCCACCAAACCCAGCTTGCGCGCCACTTCGGTCAGACGCAGGTCGGCATTGTCTTCCCGCAACTGCAAGCGAAACTCGGCACGGCTGGTAAACATGCGGTAGGGCTCACTGACGCCCTTGGTAATCAGGTCATCCACCAGTACGCCAAGATAGGCCTGATCACGCGACGGCGTCCAGGTTTCCTCGGCCCAGCCGGTCCGGGCGCCGGCTTGCAGCGCAGCGTTGATGCCAGCAAACAGACCTTGCGCGGCGGCCTCTTCGTAGCCGGTCGTGCCATTGATCTGCCCTGCAAAGAACAGTCCCCTGATGGCACGAGTCTCAAAGCTGCTCGTGAGCTGCGTCGGATCGAAGTAGTCGTACTCGATCGCATATCCAGGTCGCAGGATATGTGCGTTTTCAAGGCCGGCCATCGAGCGCACCAAGTCGTACTGCACATCAAACGGCAAGCTGGTGCTGATGCCGTTGGGGTAATACTCATTGGTCGTCAGGCCCTCGGGCTCCAGAAAAATCTGGTGGCTGTCCTTATCGGCAAAGCGGTTGACCTTGTCTTCCACGCTGGGGCAATAACGCGGGCCGACCCCTTCAATCCTGCCCGTGAACATCGGGCTGCGGTCAAAACCGCTGCGAATGATCTCGTGTGTACGGGCGTTGGTGTGCGTTACCCAGCACGCCATCTGCTGTGGGTGCTGCTCGGCACGCCCCATGAAGCTGAACACCGGCATTCGCGCGCTCATGCCACCGGGCATGCCATCACCCGGCTGCTCGACGCACTTGGAGAAATCAATGCTGCGCCCATCCAGGCGTGGTGGTGTGCCGGTCTTGAGCCGGCCCTGAGGCAAGTTCAGCTCCTTCAGGCGAGCGCTCAAGCTCAGCGCAGGAGGATCGCCGGCGCGCCCCGCCGGGTAGTTGTTCAAGCCAACGTGAATCTTGCCGTCGAGAAAGGTACCGGCGGTCAGCACCACCGTGCGGGACCGGAACCGGATTCCGAGCTGCGTCACCGCGCCCACCACACGATCGCCTTCAACCATCAGATCGTCGACCGCTTGCTGAAACAGCCACAAATTGGGTTGATTCTCCAGCCGCCGTCTGATCGCCGCTTTGTACAAGACCCGGTCCGCCTGCGCGCGCGTGGCCCGCACGGCCGGCCCCTTGCTGGAATTGAGGATGCGAAACTGAATACCCCCCTCGTCCGTGGCCTGCGCCATGGCGCCCCCCATTGCATCCACCTCCTTGACAAGATGCCCTTTGCCAATTCCACCGATGGACGGGTTACAACTCATCTGTCCCAGGGTCTCGATGTTGTGCGTCAGCAGCAGGGTTTTGCAGCCCATGCGCGCACTGGCCAGCGCCGCCTCGGTGCCGGCATGGCCGCCACCGACAACGATGACATCGAACTCTTGGGGGTACAACATGGGATGGGTGGCGCACAGTCAACGCGCCAAATCAGAGGGGAGCGTTCAATTTTACCCGCGCAGACAAAAAACCTCATCAGTGCGGATTTGGCGCAGACTGCGCGCAGCGCCAGGCTATGCGCCGCTTCCCGCGGCGACAATCAATAAAGACCCCGGCCACACGCAGCGGTGTGCGTGGCCGCGACAATGCAGCCATGAAACTACTGATTTTTGCAGGCAGCACGCGCCTGAACTCCTACAACCGCCGCCTGGCCCGGTTTGCCGCGGCGCGGGCAAGCGAAGCCGGCGCCGAAGTCACACTGCTTGAACTCGGTGAGCTCGACATCCCGCTCTACAACGCCGATCTCGAAGCGGGTGGCACGCCCCAAGATGTGTTGCGTCTCAAAGCGATCCTGACCGAGCACCCCGCCTGGATCATCTGCTCGCCCGAGTACAACGCCAGCTACACGGCCCTGCTGAAGAACACCATCGACTGGGCCTCCAGCCCGGTCATGGGCGATGCCCTATGGTCCGACGGGCTCAAACCGTTCTCGGGCAAAGTCGTTGGCCTGCTCAGCGCCTCACCCGGCGCCCTCGGTGGCCTGCGATCACTCGAGCACCTCTGTCCCCTGCTTCGCAACTTGCAGTGCTGGGTGGCACCCAGACAGTACGCGCTGGGTAAGGCGGGTGCCGCTTTCGACGACCACGACGAACTTGTTGATACGGCGCAGCGCCAAGGCGTGCAAGCGGTGCTGGATCAGGTCCTGTGGGCCGGACACCGGCTGTCACCGCCGTAGCACATCACCGAACCAGCCGCGCGCCGACCTTCTTGACATATGACAAACAGGCACTCGAACTGCAGCTATAAAGTTGGTCAAGGGTCACACCGTCCCTGCCTCGGTGCTTCAACATCAATACCGATCAACGCATGAAACACGTCGTCAGCATCAGCCTGGGTCACAGCAATCAAGATTTTGAAATCAAGGCCTCCTTCATGGGCCAACCCTTCCAGCTGAAACGGGTTGGCACCGATGGCAGCACCGCCAAGGCCACCAAGCTACTGAAACACTGGGAACGCCACGCCGATGCCATCGGCCTGGGCGTACTCAAGGACAGCTACAGCGTCGGTGCCAAACGCTATGTCGACAAGGACAGCAAGCAGCTGATGGAGATCGTCAAACGCGTACCGGTCACCACCGGCGCACGGCTCAACGACATCTTGCAGGAGTGGGCGATCCGCCATGTGCAGACCAAGCTGGGCAACTACTTCAACAATGCGCGGGTATTGTTCTTCTCAGGCATCACCAACTTCAAGTTGGCCGCATCGCTGCTGGAGTACAGCCAGAACCTGCAGTTTGCCGACCCGGTCCGCCAGCTCGGCGTGCCCAAACTGCTGAGTTCGCTCGACGCGCTCGAGCTGTACGCCAATGGTGCCCACTACGTCACCGACTGGACTTCGCCCAGCGTGATGGCCAGCGCACCGGTCAAGGACTGGACCAACTTCGTGCTGCGCCGCGCGATGCAAAAGGCCACCGTGATCGTGGCCGATGTGCACGACCTCGACGAGTTCAGCATCGAAGAACTGGCTGGCAAGACCATCATCACCTCGACCGTCAACGACGAACGTCTGGCCCAGTTCAAGGACAAGGGCGTGCACATGGTGATCGACGGCGCGCCCTACCTGTTCGACCACGTGCTGGGGCCTAACCTGCTGGACGCCATGATTCTGGCCGCCACTGGTAAACCGGCGCAGGACCTGCTCGAAGACGACTACCTTGAAATCATCACCGACCTGGGGCTGGCGCCTCGCATCCTGTATCCGAATGGCTTCAAGCGAGTGAACCGTTTCGCGTTTGTGATCCACCCCCTGTCGCAGGAGTACTTCAAGAAAGTCAAACCGATCGAATTGCTGTCGCAAGTTTCGCCGCCGGTGTTCATGAACTCGCTGGAAAAGGCGATGGCTTATGCGCCACCGTTCGTCTACTCCAAGGTCAGTGGCATCAAGTCGCCCACCGGAGTGGAGGCCGAGGGCTGGCTGATCTCGGTGGGTGGCACGCCCAAGGAGATCATGGCGCACAGCCCGGAGTTCACCTACCGGCGTCTGCTGGACGCCGCGGCCATGGCCAAACGCCTGGGCGCACAAATCATGGGCCTGGGCGCCTTCACCAAGGTGGTTGGCGACGCCGGCCTGACCGTCGCCAAGCGTGCGCCCCTGCCCATCACCACCGGCAACAGCTACAGCGCTTCGGGTGCCTTGTGGGCAGCACACGATGCGATGCTGCGCATGCGCCTGCTGCCACCGCCTAAGAAGGGCCAGAAAGTTGCGTTCAAAGCCATGGTAGTCGGTGCTACCGGTGCGATTGGTTCGGTCTGCGCGCGACTGCTGGCGACGGTGGCACATGAGGTCTACATGGTCTCGCCCGAAACCGCCAAACTGCTGGCCCTGAAGGAATCGATCCTTAAAGAAAACCCCGACGCTCGGCTGTTTCTATCCGCCCACGCCGACAAGGACATTGGCGCGATGGACATGATCGTCACCGCCACGTCCGGCGCGGGTAAAAAAGTGCTCGACATCATGCAAGTCAAGCCCGGCTGCGTCATCACCGACGTGGCGCGCCCGCTGGACCTGCCCGCCGCAGAAGTGGCCAAGCGCCCGGACGTGCTGGTAATCGAGTCCGGCGAGATTTTGCTGCCCGGCAAGGTGGAGATGAAGAACATCGGCTTGCCGCCCAATATTGCCTACGCCTGCCTGGCGGAGACCATTGTGCTGGCACTGGATGGTCGCTTCGAGAACTACACGGTGGGTCGCAACATCGAGTGGGAGAAGGTGCGCGAGATCTACCGGCTGGGCCTCAAGCACGGCATGAAACTGGCCGCCATTTCCGGCGTCAACGGTGTGTTTTCCGATGCCGACATTGAGCGCGTACGCACCCTGGCGCTGGCCAAACGCGCTAGCGCCGTCAAAGCGGTTCAACGCAAGCCACGGGCCAAACCGGCCAGCCCAGTTCGCACCAGACAGGCAAGCCCGGCAACGCGACGCACGCCCACCTCTGCCAAGACGCCGACTCCGATCAAGTCGCGCGCCAAGGCGAAGTAGAAATCACGTCCGAGGATTGCCGCTTCTCCCGCGTCGCGGCAAGACAACTGTGTCCAGAGCAAATCAGCGCCGGAACTTACCGTCGGCCCCCAGAATCATCAGGTCAACGAATTTGCCCGAGCTGTGTTTGGTGGGGGATAGTTCCACCAGATAGCCGCCAAGATCATGCTTCCTGAGGTCTTCCAGGGCGCGAATCAAACTCTCACGATTGACACCCTTGCCAGCGCGCCTGAGCCCTTCGACCAGGAACTTGGCCGAGATGAAGCCCTCCATCTGGCTGAAGGTCAGCTCCTGCAAGCCGGCTTCGCCGGCACGCGCCTGCAACTCGCGTGCCACACCGGCTGACTTGTTCCAGGGCGGCGGCACCACCTGGGTGATGACGATGCCACGCGCCCGCTCCTGCAGCACCTGCACCAGTTGCGTGTTGCTGATCACCGAGAGCATGTAAAAAGTGGAGTGATGCCCCGCCTTGAGATAGGCGTCCACAAAGTCAATGCTCGGCTTGCCAGCACTCACCACGATGATCGCCTGCGGTTGCCCCTTGGCCGCCTGTTCCACCGCAGCCGCCATCTTCGAACCATCGACCTCCAGCGGCACCTTTGCCAGCAGCGTCACGCGATGCTCACCGGCCGACTTCTCGACCGCGGCCAGACCACCCGTACCAAACGCGTTGTTCAGGTAGACCACGGCAACCCGATCGATGCCCACCGCCGCGAGCTGGCGCACCATGGCGGTGAGTTCATCGCTGTAGCTGGCCTTGATGTTGAACACATAACGGCTGAACTTGACGCGCAACGCGTCACTGCCGGTAAACGGCGCAATGAAGGGAACGCGTTTTTCTTCCGCGATCGGCACCGCCGCCAAGGAGGGCGGAGTGCCGGCGTACTGGAACAGCGCCAACACCTGGTGCTTGTCAAGCAGTTCACGCGTGTTGTCGGCAGCCTTCTTGGGATCGTAGGCGTCGTCAAGCGTGACCAACCGAATCTTGCGGCCATTGACGCCGCCGGTGCTGTTGACATGATCGAAGTACAGCTTGGCGCCCTGGCGCACCTCGCCGGACAAGGCCGCGAGCGGTCCGCTCAACTGGCAGGACTGGCCGATGACCACCTCCGCGTCGGTCACCCCTTCAGTCTGTGCCCACGCGCCTCGCGGCAACGCCGAGCCTAACAACAGGGTCAGCACAAAGGCCGCGATCCAACGCCAGGACGACTCCGGGTCAGCGCGCCGACGCACCCACGGGTGCAGTCGACATTCCATCAATCCGTGCATGGCTATTCGCAGTAGTGTTTAATTCCTGTATAGTAGTACCATAATGCGCTTCAAACAATCGGCAATCGTGTATCACGTTTGACTCCCATGCGTCAGGCTCACGCAGACCCAGTGTCGTCCCCGACGGTGGACGTGCTGCGCCGCGCGCTGCACATCAAAGGCAGCTCGCTCGTGATGACGCTGTTTGGCGACGCCATCGCCATGCGCGCCCAACCGATTTGGTTAAGTAGCCTGATCAGACTGGCCAGCCCGTTTGGGCTGTCGTCGCGCTTGGTGCGCACCAGCGTCTACCGCTTGGTGGCTGATGATTGGCTGCTCGCAGCCCGCGAGGGTCGCCGCAGCCACTACCGCCTGACACCGAACGGCGCGTTGCGAGTGCGCCACGCACAGCGGCGCATCTACGGCGATGACGTCAGGGCGGACACCGCACCGGGCAGCACCCTGCTCATGATCAGCGCCGACCTCAAGGCCAGCGCACGGCAGCAACTGCAGCGCGAACTCGTGTGGAACGGGTATGGTGAACTGGCGGACGGCGTGTACGCCCATACGAGGGCGGACCGGTCCTGCCTCCAGGACATCCTGCGCTCGAACCGCGCCTGCGATCACGTCTGCGTGATGCAAGCCGACCTTGACAGCACCCTATCCAAGCGTCCACTGCACACACTGCGGGCCAGCCGCTGCTGCCCCGGCCGACTGGAGCAAGCTTGGCGGCGCTTTATCGAGCGCTTCTCACCGTTACAAAACGCATGCTCAACGTTGACGGATCACGAGGCCTTCCTCGTGCGCATTCTGCTGGTGCATGAATTCCGCCGCATCCTGCAACGCCAGCCCACGCTGACCCCTGACCAACATCGCGACGAGGCGCTCACCCACCAGGCACGCCGCTTGTTTGAAGAGCTCTACCAGCACTTGCTCCAACCCAGCGAACGTTATCTCGACCATGAACTCGCGAGCTGCCCGGCACTCACGCCGGCTCGCACCAGCGCACCATGGTCGACAGACAAGCGTTCACGCGCGCCGGCACTGGGTCAAAGCAGCTTGCATTGAGCGCATTGGAGGCTGCTCCTATTCCCGGCCACGGGGCTTGGCGGTATGCTGACGCACCGACCACACCGCATCCTGCGGCTGTCGCCTTCAGTCAGACAGGATTCCCCATGTCAGCCCTTCCCCTGCACAGCGTCACGCCCCAGGACGCGATCCGCCAGACTCTGCAAGCCACGCTCGATCTGCAACGCGCCGCGTACCTGGCCGACCCGGTTCCGACCTTGGCCGAACGCCGAGCAGACCTGCTGCAGCTACAGCGCTTCATCCGTGAGAACAAACCCGCTCTGGTAGAGGCGGTCAATGCAGACTACGGCAACCGCTCCGACCACGAAACGCTGTTTGCCGAGATCTTTCCGGTCATCGACGGTGTCAACCACACACTGCGCCACCTCAAGGGCTGGATGAAGCCGCAACGCCGTGCCGTGGATTGGCGCAACTTCCTGGGTGCGCGCAACCGGGTGATTCCTCAACCGCTGGGCGTGGTGGGCAGCATCGTGCCGTGGAACTTCCCGATCAACCTGAGCTTTCTGGGCCTGATTTACATCTTCGCCGCCGGCAACCGCGCGATGGTCAAGATGAGTGAAAACTCGCGCCATCTGGCCCAGCTGTTAATCGACAAAATACCAGCCTACTTTCCGAAAGAGAAGCTGGCTTTTTTTGACGAAACTGGCGGCGTCGGCATCGAGTTTGCCCAGCTCAAATTCGACCATCTGCTGTTCACCGGATCGGGGCAGACCGGTCGTGCCGTCATGGCCGCGGCAGCCCAGAACCTATGCCCGGTCACTTTGGAACTCGGGGGCAAGGCGCCCGCCATCGTGTGTGACGACTTCCCGCTGCGCAAGGCAGCCGAGCGCCTGTTGTTCGTGAAGCTGTTCAACGCCGGGCAAATTTGCACCACCGTGGACTACCTGTTCTTGCCCAAGGGCAAAGCCGAGGAATTCGTGCGGGAAGCCCAGCGCATCGTGGTCCAACGCTACCCGCAGCTCGACACGCCCGACCTGACGTCCATCATCGATCAGCGCTCCTTCGAGCGACTGACCGCCGCGCTGGACGAAGCCGAGGCCCGTGGCGCCACGCTGGTCCAACTGATCCCAGGCCCCAAGTGGGACGCAGCCACGCGCAAGATAGCGCCGCACCTGGTACTAGGTGCCCCACAAGACTGCGCATTGCGCCAGCGCGAGATCTTCGGCCCGATCCTGCCGATCATCGAATACACCCACCTCGACGAGCCGATCAACTACATCAACAGCCGCCCGCGCCCACTGGCGATCTACCCCTTCAGCAACGACGCCGATCAGGTTCAGATGCTGCTGGACCGCGTCATGTCAGGCGGCGTATCGGTCAACGACGGTCTCTTCCACGTCGGCCAGCATGACCTACCCTTTGGCGGGGTGGGCGAGAGCGGCATGGGCCACTACCACGGCCACGAGGGCTTTGTCACCTTCTCCAAGATGCGCCCGGTGTTCTACCAAGCCTCCTTCAGCAGCATCCAGTACCTGTGGCCGCCCTACGGCAAGTTTGCCACCAAGATGCTGCATTTCTTGACCAAATAGGGCTTCCAGCGCCAGCGGGTGGTTCTTTTTAGCTATTGTATTTATAGCACCCATTGAGTGAATGGTGCATCCCCAGCCGTTTCGCCACGCCCACTGAGCTTGTGGCCATTGCGTTGGCCCGAGGCGCTCGACGCCGCGTCGCAGTAGCATCACAGCCCGGGCCCGCCGAAACCGGCCAGCCCACACCTCCAACACAGGATTCGTGCCATGAAGCTCTACTACTCCCCCGGTGCCTGCTCGCTGTCGCCGCACATCGCCCTGCAGGAATCCGGCTTGGCTTTCGAAGCCATCCGCACGCCCACCAAGACCCACCAGCTCCCCGATGGCACCGACTTCTACACCATCAACCCGCTGGGTTACGTCCCGGTGCTCGAACTCGACAACGGCCAGCGCCTGCGCGAAGGCCCCGCGATCGTGCAATACATTGCCGACCAGGTACCTGACAAGCAGTTGGCCCCCGCCAACGGCAGCTTTGAGCGCTACCAACTGCAGGAGTGGTTGACCTTCATCGGCACCGAAGTGCACAAGAATTTTTCGCCCCTGTTCACGCCCGGCATGCCCGACGAAGCCAAGCAGCTAGCCAAGGACCGGATCATCTCGCGCCTGACCTGGGTCGACGGCGAACTCGCTAGCAAGCCTTATCTGATGGGCCAGCACTTCAGCGTCGCTGACGCCTACCTGTTCACCGTCACCAACTGGGCCAAACTGGTCGGTGTGGACATTGGCGGTCTGGCCAATCTCGCTGCCCTGCGCGCCCGCGTAGCCGAGCGCCCGGCGGTGCAGGCCGCGATGCGCACGGAGGGTTTGCTGAAGTAGCGCGCACAGGGCCGTCAGCGAGACGCCCGAGAATCTCACTACGCGCGGCGCTGATGCTGGCCAGAGCTGGCGCCAAGCGCTTTCGTTGCAACGCCTTCGCGGGTCAAAGTGTCTCCGTGTCGTTCGAGCCGGCCGCGTCACGGCATAAGTGTTGACCGCGCCGGCGGGTACCGCCTCAATGCGCGTCGAACGCTCGATTGACGGCAAATTCTCCCCTCAACCAGTCCTTGCATATTCGTCAAGACGTGACGAATATGCAAGGACGTTCCATCGCCTGGGACACGCCACCATCCTTCAGGTAGATGGACTTCTTGGAAAATGGCTGGTACGGTTTTTGGGGGGCAGGTCAGTGAACGCCGGCCCCATCAATCCCCGAAACTGATGCCCAGATCGCGCCCGGTCTGCAGCGTATCGCTGTCGGGTGGCACCGCCTTCATGCGGCCGGCCACTTCCTCCAAGCTGACGTAGTTCACGTTGGGAAAAGCCAGCGCCACCATCACGCCGGACAGGCCCTCTTCCAGTGCACGCACAGCGGCAGTGCCAAAGCGCAAGGCAGCCAAGCGGTCGAAGGAAGTCGGGCTGCCGCCGCGCAGCAAGTGACCCAGCACCACCACCCGAGCGTCCTTCTGTGTCAGGCGAGCCAGCTCGGTTGCAACATGTTCACCCATGCCGCCCAGGCGCTCCGCATGGCCGGCTTCAGCGCTGGCCAGCACAGCGCGCTGCCCCCGCTTGGGCTGCGCGCCTTCCGCCACCACCACCAGGCAATACAGCCGCCCTTCGGCGTCACGCTCGCGCACCTTGGCCGCCACTTTCTCGATGTCGAAGGCGATCTCGGGAATCAGAATCGCGTGCGCCCCGCCGGAGATACCCGCATGCAGCGCAATCCAGCCCGCATAGCGGCCCATCACCTCCACCACCATGACGCGCTGGTGACTCTCGGCCGTGCTGTGCAATCGGTCCAGGCATTCCGTGGCAAACGACACCGCCGTATCAAAGCCAAACGTGGTGTAGGTCTTGTCCAGATCGTTGTCTATGGTCTTGGGCACGCCCACCACGCGCAAACCTTTGCGGTGCAGGTCGTTGGCAATGGTCAGCGAGCCGTCGCCCCCTACTGATACCAGCGCATCAATGTTGTGGCGCTCAAAGTAAGCCACGATTTCGTCGGAACGATCGATGTCCTGCACTGTGCCGTCACTGCGGGGGGAGGGGAAGTGAAACGGGTTGCCCTTGTTGGTGGTCCCCAGTATCGTGCCACCGAGGTGCGAAATGCCGCGCACGCGATCACGGGTCAGTGGCACCACACCGCCCAGCGGGTACCGCTCGGGGGTCAAAATGCCATTGAAGCCATCACGAATGCCGACGCAGTCCCAGCCCCGGTTGACGGCAGCGGTCACGGCCGCGCGGATCACCGCGTTGAGTCCGGGCGCGTCGCCTCCGCCGGTGTTGATGGCAATACGTCGAATGGGTCTGGTCATGCGCACTCCTGGAAATCAGCCCGCAGCTGAGCCAAGCGGCGCCGGCGAATTCAAGACGAACCGGCTGAATGAGCGAGCCAAGCCCGGCCGGGCCGGGGCCCGCCCGGGGGCGGGGCCCGGAGGGCGGGCCCGGCCCCCCCCCCCCCCCCCCCGCCCCGCCCCGGCCCGCGCGGGCCGGGGCCGGGCTGCGGCCCCCCCCGCCGCGCGCGCCCCCGGGACACCCCGGGGTGCTGGGCGGCCCCCGCCCGGGCGGCGCGCCGCGGCGCCCCCCGCAGTCCCCCGGCGGCCGGCCGGGGGCGCCGGCGCGCGCGCGCCGCGCCGCCGCGGCGGGGGTGGCCCCCCCCCGGCCCCCCCGCCGGGCGCGCGTGTGGGGCCCGGCGCGCCCCCGGGGGGGGGGGCAGGGGCGCCCCCCCCCGGGGGGGGCGGGGGCCCCCGGAAATTCGTCGATATAAGCGGCAGCACCTGAAAGAAGTTCTCCGGGTTTTCGCCAGGGCCGTGCTCAACCAGCGCCACGGTTGAGCGCAGCATTGCGGCCAGGGCGGCGTGTTCCTCGTTGATGATGCGCAAACTCTCATGCACCATGGCTGGGCTCCGGGTCGGTTCTGGGCACTTGCCAACGCGCGGCCAACCGCGGCGCGCAGGGCTTCACTGTAACGCTTTCCAGCGCCTGAGCAACAGGGCGTTGCTCATCACGCTGACCGAACTCATGGCCATGGCCGCGCCAGCCACCACGGGGTTAAGGTAGCCCAACGCCGCCAGCGGGATGCCGGCCACGTTATAGGCAAAAGCCCAAAACAGGTTTTGCCGAATTTTGGCTACCGTTCGGTGGGAAATATCCAGCGCCGCCACCACCAAGGCCACGTCGCCCCGCATCAGCGTGATGCCAGCGGCGTGCATCGCCACATCGGTACCGTTGCCCATGGCAATTCCGACATCGGCGGCGGCCAGGGCGGGTGCGTCGTTGACACCGTCACCCACCATTGCCACCGTGTGGCCGCCCTCCCCGAGCTTGATCACCATGGCGGCCTTGTCGCCAGGCAACACTTCGGACAGCACCTCGCCGTCCTGCGGATGCAAACCCAGGGTGCGCGCCATGGCTTCGGCCGCGCCGCGGTTGTCACCCGAAATCATCACGGTCTTGATGCCACGCGCACGCAAGCGCGCCAGCGCCTGCGCCGCGCCCGGCTTGGCCTCGTCCCCAAAGGCCATCAGTGCCAGCAGCTGCAAACCCTGCGGCGTGTGCTCGGCCATGGCCGACAGCGTGGCGCCTTGGCCCTGCAGGGCTTCGACTTGGGTGGCCAGCGGGCCCATGTTCACGCCCAACTCCGCCATCCAGCGCAGGCTGCCGATCACATAACGGCTCGCCCCCAGTTCACCCTCGCTACCCCGCCCCGGCACGGCGCGCAGGTTGTGCGGCGCGGTCACTGTCAGGCCACGCACCGCCGCCGCCGCCTGCACTGCCCGCGCCAGCGGGTGCTCGCTGCCGCTTTGCAGGCTGGCAGCCACTGCCAGCACGGCATCGCTCCGCGGGGAACCAGTCGCCGCCTGCGCATCGGACTCCCCCGCCAACCGAAACGCCGTCAGGCGCGGCCGGCCCAGCGTAAGCGTGCCGGTCTTGTCGAGGGCCACCACATCGACCTTGTGCGCCAGCTCCAGCGCCTGCGCATCCTTGATCAAAATCCCATGCTTGGCCGCCACACCCGTACCGGCCATGATGGCGGCCGGGGTGGCCAGCCCCAGCGCGCAGGGACAAGCAATCACCAGCACCGCCACGGCATGGATCACGGCCGCCTCGAATGGGTGCCCAGTCCACCACCACGCCAGCAGTGTGATCAGGGCGATCACCAGAACTATCGGGACAAACACCGCCGAAACCTGATCCACCAGGCGCTGGATCGGCGCCTTTGCCGCCTGCGCATCCTCCACCAGACGAATGATGCGTGCCAGCACCGTCTCACTGCCGACCGCGCTAACCTGCATCAGCACCCGCCCTTCGCCATTGATCGAGCCACCCGTCAACCGCGCGCCGACATCCTTGGCCACCGGCAGCGGTTCACCAGTCAGCATCGACTCGTCCACCTGCGTATGCCCCTCCAGCAACGTGCCGTCCACCGGAAAACGTTCACCCGGCCGCACCACCAGCCGGTCCGCCAGCAGCACCTCGGCCACCGGCACGTCGACCTCACCATCGGTCCCCACCAGATGCGCCACGTCTGGTCGCAGCCCGTGCAGCGCGCGGATCGCCGCTGTGGTTTGGCGCTTGGCACGCGCCTCCAGCCACTTACCCAACAACACCAGCGTCACCACCACCGCGGACGCTTCGAAGTACAGATGCACCATGGCGCCTGGCTCGGCGCGCCACCATAGCCACACAGACAGGGCCCAGCCCGCCGTGGTGCCGATGGACACCAGCAGATCCATGTTTCCGCTGCGTGCCTTGAGCGCATGCCAGCCCCCAACATAGAAACGGGCCCCCAAAATGAACTGCACGGGCGTGGCCAGCAGGAACTGCAGCCAGGCTGGCAGCATCCAGTGCAAGCCGAACAGGTCACCCAGCATGGGAAGCACCAGCGGCGCCGACAGCGCCAGGCCCAAGGCGACCGGGGCAAAACCGGCCCAGGGCGAGGTGTCCTGCGGCAACTCCAGCGCGCCGGGCGCACGTGGCTCGTAGCCAGCATCGCGCACGGCGCGGCGCAGGCGGGCCTCAGTCTGCTCCGAAGGCTCATAGTGCACCCGCGCGGACTCGGTGGCCAGATTGACACTGGCCTCCTGCACACCGGGCACCTTCTTCAGGGCTTTCTCCACGCGCATCACGCACGAGGCGCAGGTCATGCCACCAATACCGAGGTCCAGGGTCGCGTTGGGCGTGGTGGTGGTGTTCATGTGGTCGATTCTGAACCTTTCCACGATGGCAGGGTCAAGCCCTGGCCCGCAACGGTCGTGTCGGTACAAGGGTCTTGGGCCCGAGCTTGACCTTCCCACGATGGCAAGGTTCAGGATATGCTTGCCGGACTGATCCGGCAAATACGCCACATTCGACGATCCACCGAGGACAGAGCTGAAGGCCTGTCCCGCAAAGCTTCAGGAGAACACCATGAACCAAACCTTCCAAGTCACCGGCATGACCTGCGGTCACTGCGAAAAGGCCGTCACACGCGCCATCCAACAACTTGACCCGCAAGCCGAAGTGACGATCGACCGCAGTCAAAACACGGTGGACGTGCAGTCCCAGCAGCCCCGCGAAGCGCTGGCCCGGGCCATCGCCGAAGAGGGCTACGCGGTCACGCCCTGATCCCGTTGTCATGACCTCGACCAGTTGGCCGGTCAACATCGGCAGTGCTGCACGGCGCTCGGGCATCTCGGCCAAGATGGTGCGGCACTACGAGTCGCTAGGGCTGCTGCCGCGGGTAGCGCGCACCGACAGCGGCTACCGCCAATACACCGAGGCCGACGTGCACACCCTGCAGTTCATCAAGCGCGGGCGCGACCTGGGGTTCTCCATGGCGGAAATCGCCGAACTGGTGGGTCTGTGGCACAACCGAAAACGCGCCAGCGCCAACGTCAAGCGTATTGCCCAACGCCACCTTGACGAGCTGGCTCAACGGATTGAGGCGATGCAAGCCATGCAACGCTCGCTGGCGAGTTTGCTCGATCACTGTCACGGTGACGAGCGGCCGGACTGCCCCATTCTGGATGATCTGGCGGGCCATTGCTGCTAGCTTTTTGGTAGCACTGTAGCCTTAATCATATTGACCAACGCCCTTTTTCCACCATGAACTCATGCGCCTCCCCAACGCCCACCACTCTCTACCCCGCGTTGGTCAACGTGCGCCCCACATTGGCCGAGCTGTCCCCTGCTGTGACGCCACTGTCGGTGCCGGCCGGCACCATCTTGTTCAGTGAGAACACCCCTTGCCAAGGCTTTCCCCTGGTACTGACGGGTGAGGTCAAGGTCTCGCGCAGTTCCGGCGACGGTCGCTCACTCGAGTTGTACCGGGTGGTGCCAGGCGAGCTGTGCCTGGTGTCCTCAGCGTGCCTGTTTCGCACCCAGCCGCTGTCGGCCCACGGCATCACCACCAAAGCCAGCACAGTGCTGTTAGTTGCGCCCGACATCTTCAAACGCTGGCTGGAGACAGCGGCGTTTCGCGACGAGGTGCTCGGCTTGTTTGCCGAACGCATGGCCGATCTCACCAGCCTGATCGACGCGGTCGCCTTTCACAAGCTTGACCGGCGTCTGGCCGCTGCCCTGCTGGGGCACGGCCAACTGTTGGCCATCACCCATCAAACCCTTGCCGATGAGTTGGGCACGGTGCGCGAGATCGTCACACGGCTGCTGCGCCGTTTCGAGCGCGAGGGCTGGGTCGCCTTGGGGCGCGAGCAGATTCAGATCACCAACAGCGCCGCCCTGCGTGAACTGTCTGCCACGCTGGCGACGTGAGGGCAAGGTCTAAGTGACCTAAGTCACATACGCAAGGCCGGACAAGGGCGCCCAATACAGGCGTTGAAACACATTTTCAAGGACTCACATGAAACTCAACGTTGGCGGCTTCGACCGCATTGCCCGCATCCTCATCGGTCTGGTATTGCTAGGACTGGCAGCCACTGGCACGGTCGGCTGGTGGGGCTGGCTGGGCATCGTGCCCCTGGCCACTGGCGCCATCGGTTGGTGCCCACCCTATGCGCTGCTGGGTTTCAGTACCTGCGCCATGAAGACCAAGGCCTGACGAAAAAGGGCTCGCCCGGGCGTTGACCCGTGGACCCCGCGTTACCATCGCGGGCATGGACAACAAGCCGCGCATTTTGTTGGTGGAGGATGAGCCCGGTATCGCCGATACCGTGCAGTATGTGTTGAACTGCGACGGCTTCACGCCGGTGTGGTGCAGTACCGCGGCCGAGGCCATGCGCCAGTTCACCCTGCAGCCACCTGCGCTGGCGATTCTGGACGTCGGTCTGCCCGACCTGAACGGCTTTGAGCTGTTCAAGCGACTGCTGGCCTTGCCCGGCGGGACCACGGTTCCGATGTTGTTTCTGACCGCCCGCAGCGACGAGATCGACCGTGTCGTGGGCCTGGAGCTCGGGGCTGACGACTACATTGCCAAACCTTTCTCGCCGCGTGAGCTGGTCGCACGTGTACGCACCATTTTGCGTCGCACCGCACAGGTTCACGCGCCAACCAATCTGCAGGTGTCCGCGCCAACACCGCCTTTGCCTTTCGTGATCGACCGTGACCGGCACCAAATCCGTTACTACGGCCGCGCACTTGATCTCTCACGCTACGAGTTCGGCCTGCTGCGCCTGCTGGTGCAACGGCCCGGCCGGGTCTTCAGCCGTGACGAACTGCTTGAGCTGGTGTGGGATAGCGCCACCGAGAGCCTGGACCGCACGGTGGATGCGCACATCAAGACCCTTCGCGCCAAGCTCAAGGGTGTGGCACCTCATGTCGAGCCCATCCGCACCCTGCGGGGCACCGGCTACGCATTGAACGAAAACCTGCCAAGCTCGCCTTGATCACCCGGCAAATGGCCCGATGAGCAAACGCAACCGCATCTTTGTCGGCATTTTGCTGATCTATGCCGCCGGCATCGCGTTCTTGCTGTATCACGTGGTAATCGACCTCGACCCGCGCTATCGCGAGTCGGCCGAGGAGTCACTGGTTGAATCGGCCTACACCATGGCCACCCTGATCGAGCAGGACTCCCAAGACGGTGTCGTCAATACCGAACGCCTGGGTCCACTGTTTCGGTCGCTCTACGCCAAGCAGTTCTCGGCACGCATCTTCGGTGTGAACAAGACACGCGTTGAAATGCGCGCCTATGTGACCGACCGCCAGGGCCAAGTCGTCTTTCACTCACTCGGCCACGACCACTACGGCGATTACTCGCGTTGGCGCGACGTCAAGCTGGCCCTGCGTGGCGAGTACGGCGCCCGCACCACCCCCGACATCGAAGGCGAGCCCCTCACCTCGGTGATGTATGCCAGCGCCCCGATACGCGCTAACAACGGCGGCAACGGCGAGATCATCGGCAGTGTCACCGTGGGCAAACCGGTCCAGAGCTTTGGCCAGTTTGTCTCCGCCGCGCGCGAGAAAACACTGGTCACCGGCCTGATATCTGCGCTGGCGGTGCTGGTGCTGGCGGTGATCGTCTCAGTCTGGCTGGTGCGCCCGTTCGGCCTGATTGGTGACTACATCGCCTTTGTGCGCAAGCAACGCGGCGTGAACCTGCCAAGCCTGCTGCGGCGTGCCCTCTCGGTCATGTCCGCAGCGTACGACGAAATGCGCGACGCACTGGCCGGGCGCAACTATGTGGCCGACTATGTACAGACGCTGACACACGAGGTCAAGGGTCCGCTATCGGCTATTCGGGGCGCGGCCGAACTGCTGCAAGAACCCATGTCGCCCGAGCAGCAACAGCGCTTTGTGGCCAACATCGTGCGCGAGACTCAGCGCATCCAGGAAATGGTGGACCGCATGATGGAACTCACCGCCCTGGAGTCGCGCCGCGTACTGGACCAGACTGCGGCGCTTGCCCTCACCCCACTGCTGCACGACGCTGTTGACAGCGCCCAAACCACCGCCGTGGCGCGGCGGATTCAGCTTCGTCTGGAGGCGCCGGTAGACGCCAACGTCGAAGGGGACGCTTTTTTGTTGCGCCGCGCTGTCGGCAATCTGATTGACAATGCCCTCGACTTCGCACCGGAGGGCAGCGAGGTACTGGTAACGCTGCGCTGCGACCCGCGCAGCGCCTGCATTGGCGTGCGCGACCACGGCCCCGGCATCCCTGATTACGCCCAGGACAAGGTGTTCGAGAAGTTCTACTCGTTGGCGCGCCCCCACTCCAAGAAAAAGAGCACTGGCCTGGGGCTGCCTTTCGTAAAGGAAATCGCCGCCTTGCACCATGGGCGGATCGAACTCGTCAATGCGCCGGGTCACGGCGCGCTGGCGACATTGACACTGCCCACCATCAGAACCGACTGACCCAAACCACCTGGCGGCACGGCGCACGACAAAGGTCTATAGTGCGTGCCACGGGCGATGCGCCTGTGAAACCGCCACGAGGTATGCCTTGAAACCCAAACAATCAATGTTCGGCGCTGTGCTGGCTTTGTACCTGCTGGCCCTGAGCCACGTCGCAAGCGCGCAAGATGGCGTTAGCAAGAGCACCATCGTGCTGGGCCAATCGGTGGCTTTGTCCGGTCCGGCCTCTTCGCTCGGGCAGGCATTTGCCCAAGGCGCCAAACTGCATTTCGACCGCGTCAATGCCGAAGGCGGTGTCCATGGCCGCACCATCAATCTGGTCACGCTGGACGATGCCGGTACGCCCGCCAAGACGCTGGAAAACACCAAGAAACTGCTGGCCCAGGGCGTGTTGTCGTTGTTTGGCTACTACGGTTCGCCGCAGCTTACCGCTGCCTACCCGGCATTGAAGAACAGCGACGTGTTGTTGTTCGCGCCGATGGCCGCAGCCGATGAGTTTCGCGGTGCAATGTACCCCAATGTCTACTCGCTGCGTCCCGGATACTCGGAAGAGGCCGCCGCGATAACCCGACACGCGGAAACGCTCGGCGCGCGCAAACTGGTGATCCTGCACTCCGATGACGGCGAGTCGATGGCGGCTCTGGAGTCGGCCGAACGCACCATGACCAGCCTTGGCGCAGACTTGCTGCTCAAGGCCCCACTGGGTAGTGTGGACAAAGCGCTGCAGGTCCAGCCCCAGTCGGTGCTGGTGATCAGCGATCCAAAGGGTGCGGCCAGCGCGATTCGCACCCTGCGCGACAAGGGATTCCGCGGACCTGTCTATGGTTTTTCCAACACCGGCGAGAGCTTGCTGGCAGACCTGCTGGGGCCGGTTGGCGCTGGGGTGGTGGTGACGCGCGTCGTGCCAAAAAGCGACAACCTTAAAGTGGCGGTGGTGCGCGAGTTGCAGGCTGATATGGCGGCGGCCAAATTGGGCAAATCCAATGTGTACCTGCTGGAGGGCTACACCGCCGCCCGAATTTTTGTGGCAGGTCTGCGCGCTGCCGGTAAGGACCCAACCCGCGCCAAACTGAAAAAAGCCTTTGACAGCATGGCGGACGTCAGCGTCGGCGATTTTCGCGTTCACTTCGCCGGCGACCGGGTTGCCTCCAAGATGGTGCAACTGGGCGTGATTGACGCCCAGGGACGCGTGCGCGACTAATCTGACCCGACTGACAGTCGGCGCCCTCTACAACACTCAGTCGCTGTGTAGCGCGTGGTATCAAGCCAGCGGCGCTTCGCCACCCAGCGCCGCCACCAGATCGGGTATCAGCCGGCGCAGCTCGCCTGTGGTCAACGCAACGTCCGTGTCAAATCCTTCATTCTTGCGATCACCCTTGCCGTCCATCACGACATCGAGGAAGGCGATCTTCTTGAGCTGCAGGCTTTCGCTCAACATGAACGACACCCGGCTGTCCCACGTCAGCGCCAGTCTGGACGCCTGCTTGCCGCCCCGCACGTGGGCCACCACCTCATCATTGTCCAAGGGGTGACGCGCATACCGCACGACCGCCTTGGACTCGTCGGTAGCCTTGAGCTCACACTCGCGGTCGACGCTGAACCCTGCCGGTGGCTCCTGAGTCACCAACCACTCGGACATGGCCACCGCCGGGGACGTCACGGTGTTGAGGAGAGTTGGCGCAAAGCCATCGATCGATTTCACCAGGGCCGTGACCACTTCATCCGCCCGGGCCTGACTGCCGGCATCTAGCACCAACAGGCGCGCCGTCGGGTCGATCCATACAGTGACGGCGACTTGCTTTGAAAATGCCATCGGCAACAGGGTCAGCTTGAGCTCTTCCTTGATATCGCGCTTCTCTTTCTTGCCCGGCTTGCGTCCCGTGGTCGCTTCGATGTGGGCGACCTGATCCATGACTTTACGGTTGAGCACGGCAGCGGGCACCGCCTTGGTTTCAATCATCATCTTGAGCACCCATTGACCACCCACCGCTTCGACCAGCGGCCCATGGGCTTCGCCACGCGGCTCGACCCAGCCGAGCGAACGCTCCTGGCTGGGGCCGCATTCGGCGAATCGCGCTGAATCCAGGCTCGCCTCGACTTGCGCCAAGGTCGCGGTCCAATCCGCAGCCAGGCGATACACAATCATGTTTTTGAACACGGCTACTCTTTCCCACAGGTTGACTCGGAGTTGGGTCGGTAGCCACTCGAGTGGCCGGCCCGACAAGGAAGCGCCTATTGTGCTTGCAACACCACGCCAGCACGGGGACGATGCCAACTTTACAAAGTCTTATCGTCGCGCAATCCGCGCGATACACGAGCTGCCCATACTTCTGTTCATCCTGACTTTGATTCCATCGTCAGGCCGACCCACTGAAAGGCACACTCATGAAATCGACACTGAAACCACTCTTGCTGGCCACCCTATTGGCCAGCACCGGCGCAGCCGCGGTCGCACAACACATGGGCCCGGGCGGCGCCATGCAACACGACGGCATGATGATGCAACGCGGTGGCGAGCACCGCATGGGCGACCGCGACCCCGCCAAAATGCAAGCCATGATGGAAGGCCATCACGCCAAGCTCAAGGCAAAACTGAAGATCACGGCCGACCAGGAAGGCGCCTGGACCAACTTCACCAATGCCATGAAGCCGGCACCCGATGCCATGAAGCGCCGCATGGAGATGCGTGCCGAGATGGACAAGCTGACCACGCCCGAGCGCATCGACAAGATGCGCGCCATGCGCGCCGAGCGCGACGCCGCAATGGACAAACGTGCCGACGCCATCAAGACGTTCTACGCCGTCCTGACGCCCTACCAGAAGGGTGTGTTCGACGCCCACGCCGCGCACGGCCCTGGCCGTGGTGGCCGCCATGGTGGCCACAAAGGTTAGTCCTCGCTACATGACACTGCTCCGCGGCGCCAGCCACGGCGCTCGCAGGCGGACCCCGCACTGGCTCAGTATCGGCTCACCAGGGCCTCAGGCCAGCATCTTCTTCAGCTCGCCGCTGTTGATCAGCCTGGCCAACTCCGAAGCGCCGCCCACCAATGTACCCTTGACAAACACCATCGGAAACGTGGGCCAACCGGTCCACAGCTTAAGGGCATTGCGGCGGCGCCAGGTGTTCAGGTAGTTGCCGTATTCGAGGTAGTGGTACGCAACCCCGGCCGCGTCCAGCGCGCGGCGCGCCTTTTTTGGGAACGGGTTCATGCCCATGCCGACCACTACCACCTGATGCTTGACCAGGGCCGCCTGCACGTCTTGCACAATGCCCTGTTCGTGGCCGGCCACGCGCTCGCGAATGGCTGGGTGAATGTGAGACTCGTCGAGTATCGGGCGCGGCATGGCTGAGTTCCAAGTTGAGACAGTAGGCTCATTATGCGAGGTGTCTGCCATCGCTCTTGCCGACACCCGCCGCCAATCGCGCTAAGCTGTGTCCACTTTGCACCGCCCGATCACGCCCATGCCACCTGCAACCCCCGCTCAAACCAGTCGCCCCATCCTCGGCGCGGTGCACACCCTGCCAATTGACCGGCCACTGCACTGGTTGACCCTGGGCTGGGGCGACATGCGCCGCTGTGGCTGGATCAGCGTGCTGCACGGGCTGGCTCTGGCGATGTTCGGCGCGGCACTGCTGACGGTGGCGCACCAGCGATTCTGGCTGCTGGCCGGGGCGTTCTCGGGTTTTCTGTTAATGGCGCCGGTGCTGGCCACCAGCCTCTACGCGCTCAGTCGCGCCTTGATGCTGGGCGAGCCGGCCAATGCCCGCGTGGTGGTGCAGACCTGGCTGGCTTGGCAACGCGAACACGGCAGCAAGTGGGGCAACGACTATTGGTGCATGGTTCAGTTTGGCGCTTTGCTGGCCCTGGCCGGCACGGGCTGGGTGGTCACCTCGGCGGCATTGATCACCTTGCTGGCGCCGGTACCGATCAGCACGCCACTGGCGTTCGCGCAGCACGTGGTATTGGCCAAGGAAGGCTACCTGTTTGAGCTCTGGCTGATGATGGGTGGCATGCTCGCCGCGCCGATGTTCGCCTCCACCGCCGTGGCCATGCAACTGCTGCTGGACCGACAGGTCACGCTGCTGCAAGCGGTGCTGACAAGCCGGCGCGCGGTGCTGGCGAACCCGCTGCCGATGGCCTTGTGGGCAGCCATCATCATGGCGCTGACCCTGATCGGGTTTCTGACTGCAATGCTGGGCCTGATCGTGGTGATGCCGGTGCTGGGTCACGCCAGTTGGCACGCCTACTGCGACTTGGTGGACCGCGCCACGCTCCCCTCGCGCGACGCGGCGGCAACCCAGGCCGTGCTACCGGGTCGACCCTGATGTTTGGCTACTCCGAGGAGCAAATCGCCGCCTTCGGCCTGTCCTTTGGCGTGGGCGGCTTCATGCTCTACATGTTGTTCATCATTGGTCAACTGGCGTGGGAATCCAAAGCTGGACGCTTTGGGACGTTTGTGCTGTTTCTGGGCCTGGCGTTCGGAATGGTCGGTTTTGCCGCCAAGTTCGTGATCCAGTGGCTGATTGCCAAATAGGCCCCGAGGCCCCGACATCCGACCATCGTTGAGGTCACAGCTGGAAGTCTGTCCCGCAAAAACACCCTTGATCAGTTGAGGACAGAGCGTCGCTGCGCTCCGGTCTGTCCCGCAATGTCTCAGCTTAGCCAAACGGCCGCACACCGATGAGCAGGCCGTGCAGCAACAGCGCAAAAACCACCCAGGCACCAAGCCCGATAGCCAAGGTCAGCAACGTGGCGCCGGTTCGCCCTGCGGCGTACCGCGTGGCTGCGGCTCGGTCACGCCGGCGCGCCGCGGAAAAGCTCAACGCCGCCCATACTAGAAACGAGCCAAACAGCAGGACATGCGCCAAATTGCCGTTGGCCAGCAGATGGGCCAGCGCCCATGTCTTGACACCCAGCACCATCGGATGATGCAGGCGCGCCTTGATGCCATTGCCGGGCACATAGGTAGCCGCCAGCAGGACGAACGAGATCAGCGTCAACAGGGACGCCACATGACGCATCGCCACCGGCGGGCTCCAGAGCAGCACCGGCTGTTGGCGCGCCAGGCCAAAGCCCCAGATGATCAGCGCAAACCCGAGCAAGGACGCAAGGGAGTAGAGCCCCTTCCAACCGCCTTCGCCGAGCCGCTGCAACGCTCGGCTGCGCCAACCATCGGCCACGATGCGCACCGAGTGCACGCCCAGAAACATCACCAAACCCAACACCAGATACGTCATGGTCAAGCACTTCCGGAAAAAAGTTCAACTCCAAAAAATCACGGCGCGCCACGCCATCGTCGGCTTGGCAACCCACTATGCCGCCAGCACCCGGTTCTTGCCCGCCCGCTTGGCCAGGTACATCGCCTGGTCCGCGCGTTTAATCGCATCGGGTCCCGTCTCGTCGGCCGCGACCTGGGCCACGCCGGCGCTGAAGGTGATCAGCACCTTCTCGGCGCCCGACATAAAAAAACGCTTGGTCAGCTCACGCTGCAAACGCGTCATGGCCTCCACGCCCTTGTCCAGCGCGGTATCGGGCAACAGCAGCACAAACTCCTCGCCGCCGTAACGCGCCAGTGTGTCCTGCGGTCGCATCACTTCGCGCGCCACGGTCGCCAGATGGACCAGAGCCGCGTCGCCGCTTTGGTGACCCAACTGGTCGTTGATCTTCTTGAAGTTGTCGATATCGAGCAGCGCCATGCACAGCGGCGTCTCTTTGCGCCGCAGCACCGACAGTTCGCGCACCAGCGCCTCATCCAGGCCCTTTCGGTTGAGCGCGCCGGTCAAGGAATCGTGGCGAGCCTGAATGCTGACACGGTCGAGCTCCTGGTGCAGCTTGGCGATCTCCGCCTCGGTGGTCAGCGCCTTCTCCCGCATGCCGCGCAACTCGTCGCGCGCGCTCAGGGTGTCCTGCGCCATCGAGCGCGTGGCGCCCACCACCTCCTTCAACACCGGCGCCACATCGGTCAGCGACTTGGCTTGCTCGATCAATCGCGCGCTCTCGTCGAGCTTGCTGTGAAACGTGCTGGTGGACTCGGTCATCTGCGACAGGCGCGCCACAAACGCGGCCAGCATCTGCCGCATTTCTTCGTGCGCCTGCAGCTCGCGCCCCTTGGCCTCGGCCTGCTTAAAAATCACGTCGCGCAACAAGCGTTCAACCTCATCGAGGCGGCGCAAGGTCAGGGGCGGAAGCGACGCCACCTTGAGCGATTCGATCTGACCCTTGAGCCACTGGTCTTCCAAACTCAGTTCGCCAATGTTCTCGAAGATCAGGTGCAACAACTTGAGTAGGCCAGCCCGCACCTCGACCTGCTCCTCGGCCGCAAACGACAAGCGGTGACCAAAATCGGCCAGTAAGCGCTTGACCACGACCGCATCCGCGCCGGGTTGCCGCAACATCTTGAGCACTTCTTGCGTTTGCTGGTTGAAGCGCTCATCGTCACTCCCCAGTGCCGGACGTGCGTAGTCAAGCAGTCGCGCAATCTGCTCAAAGAACTCGGCCGTCAACGCCGGGGCCGATATCGCCGACGGCGCAGCCACCCCCGGGACGAGCGCCGCTGACCCCACCGCGGCAGCTGGCGCGAGGGCCATCGCGGCATCCGGCGGGCCAGCCGGCGGCGTAAACCCGGCATAAGCGAGCAGGGCGCTCTTCACACCGTCCCAGTTCATCTGGCCCACGGCGGATTCCAGCAATGCGCGATGCCGTTGCTGCCCAGGCGTCTTGGCCGGCAGGGCCTGCGCAATTTCCCGCAGGCGATCGGCCGGAAACGGAGGCAGGGTCGGAACGCCCGCTACCTCACTGTAGACCGACTGGTAATTGGCCGGCGTGGGTGCCAGCTTGCGCGCCGTTAACTGCTTGAGCGTTTCCCGCGCGATTTCGAACGGCTTTTTGTTCACCTCACACACCTTGCTATAAATTAGATAGCTGTTACTCGTTACAGGGATTTAATGAGGAGCACATTCAACCCTCAAATCAAGTACCGGGCCCGCTCAACCCAAGAAATCGCCTGAACTCCGCCACTGTACGCTCGGCGTCCTCTTCCTGCGGGACATGCCCCAAATCATCAAAGACCACCAGGCGCGAACCGGCAATGTCTCGTGCAAACTCCCGGCCATTCTCGGGGGGAATCAGACGATCTTTGCCCCCCCACAGAATCAGCGTGGGCTGTTTCAGGGCCTTGATGCGCGCGCTGTCGCTAGCCAACATTTGCTGAAACCGATTGGCCAGGGCACGGCGATTGCCCGCGCGCAGGGTCAGCTCGTAGTAGCGATCCACCAGCTCGGCGCTCACCTTGGTCGGGTCGCCATAGACGTTGCGCAGGCTGTCTTGCACCACGCCGCGTGGCAACACCAACTCCACCAAGCCACGCAAGCCCGGCACGCGCGCGATTCGAAAGCCCATCGGAATCGACTCGGGCGTGAACGCGTACCCGGCGGAATCCACCAGCACCAGCTTGTCAACGCGTTGCGGCAAGGCATACGCGGTCTCCAGCGCAATCTGCCCACCCAGTGAGTTGCCCGCCAGAACAAAACGCTGTACGCCCACCCGATCCAGCACCGCGGTTACAAAAGCCACGTAGCTTTCGATCGAATAGTTGTTCTTCGGACTCGGGCCGGTCAGACCAAAGCCGGCTAGGTCAAACCGAATGACGCGCCGCTGACCGCGCAGCGCAGTCGCCCAGCCTTCCCAGGTATGCAGGCTGGCCGAGGTGCCGTGCAGTAGCACGATAGGAAGAGGATCATCGCGCGGACCCTCATCACGAAGGTGTACTTTCATACCCTGCACGTCGAGGAACTGCGATGGCGCGCTGGCCCAGCGTGGCGCGAGCCGCTCTACCGGGCGGTCCGGTGCCCAGGTCCCAATCAGGCCGGCTACCAGGAAGACGGCCGTCGCGACCAGGATCACCACGAGGATTCGAAAAGCTAGTCTCATGGGACTGAACTCTACACGCCTGGACGCAGCGTGCACGTACCCCAGCGCTGCAAGGCCCACCCGGGCAGCCACCACGACCGCCCGCGATACCAAAGACCCTACTGGGCGATGGCTTCAACCTGAATCACGATACGCACAGACTTGGGAATGCCGAAACTCACACCGAAGTCCATACCCCACTGGGTTCGGTCAATGGTGGCTTCGAAGTCGCCACCACACACCTCTCGCTTGAGCATGGAATTGGTGTAACAGTTGAACTGGTTGGCCTTCAAAGTTACCGGATTGGTCTTGCCCAACATGGTCAGCACGCCGCTCACCTCGACAACCTTGTCGCCGTTGAAACTGAGCCTGTCGCCAGAAAACTTGGCCACGGGATGCACCGCCACGTTGAAGAAATCTGGACTGTGCAGGTGTTTGTCGAACGCGGTGGTGCCCGTCGTCAAGCCGGTCACGTCAATGTTGACGTTCACCGAGCCGGTCCTGGCCTGCCGGTCAAACTGAACCGTTCCTTCGACTTTGCCAAAGCGCCCCCGATTGGTGGAAGTGCCGTAATGGCTGGCCTCGAAGGTGGCATTGGTGTGGGTCGGATCCACCGAATAGGTGCCGGCCATGGCCGGGGCCATGGCGGCCAGTGAGATCGCCAAAGTGGGCAAGGCAGAGGTCAGGAATCGCATGAAAGTCTCCTAAGGAACAGAAAACAAGACGAAAGAGTCGTGGAAAGTGGGTTGGGAAGGCACGCCGATCAGAGCTTGGCTACGCCGTTGAGCGCGAGCTTGAAGCGCACCTGCACCTCGTCGGCCACCATCGACGTGTCGGCCCACTCGTTGTCGCCGATGCGAAAGGCCAGGCGTTTGAGCGTGAAACTCCCCACAGCCGTGGTCACCGTGCCGGTCTGGCTGAGTTGCACCGGCACCAGGATCGTCTGGGAAGCACCTTTGATCGACAAAGGTCCCTGCATCTCGAACTTGCCGGGTCCAGCCCGTCGCACGGCTGTGGCGCTGAAACTGGCCTGGGGAAACTTTGCTACGTTGAACCAGACCGGCTTGGGTAGCTCGGCATCGACCTCGGGCGCACCCAGCCAGGCGCTGCCCAGATCAACGGAAAATACAATCTTGCTACGCTCGGGCTTGGCCGGATCAAAGCTGATCTGCGCGTCAAACTTTCGAAATCGCCCCTCGACCGGCACACCCATCTGCTTGCTGACGAAAACGATCTCGCTCTGCGCTGGCAATAGTTCTTGCTGCGCCATCGCCGCATTGGCACACAGGGTCAGACATAAAACGCTGGCAGCGGTCAACAGTTTCACAGGGTTCTCCAGCTTAGGGTTCATGGCAGGTGCGCTTGCTCGACACGGCGCGCCGGGCTGGCTGGCCACATGCGCCGCATCAGGCCATCTTTGTCAACGAATTGGTGCTTCAGGGCGGCCGCCACATGCAAGGCAATCAAGGCACACAGCGAATAGGCGCTGACGGCGTGCCACGGTTTCACCAACTCCGCCAGCGCCGTGTCCTTGGGCAACAGGTCGGGCAAGGGCAGAACACCAAACAAGACGATCGAGAAACCGGCGGCCGAACTGCGGGCCCAGCCAATCAACGGTACCAGCAGCAGCAGCCCGTACAGCGCTGCGTGGGTGGCCCCAGCCAGACGGAGTTGCCACGTCGGCGTCTGGCCCAGCAATTCGGCGGGCAGGGCCGGCGGGCGATGCGTCCAGCGCCACAGCAGCCGCAGCAGCGTCAGGCCCAACACCGACACTCCCGCCCATTTGTGCCAGTTAAACAGCTTCAGGCGCAGCGGTGACAGGGGTAAATCGGCCATGTACCACCCCACCATCAATAGGCCCAGGACGGCAAGGGCCGACAGCCAGTGCAAAGCAATGGCGGTCGTGGAGTAGCGCTGAGGGTCTAGGACTGCGTCGGACACGCTCCGCAGTTTAGGGATCAACCCGTCAAATTCGTTCAACCTGTTTAACTGCGTCATTCAAACAATTTGGACATGCAGGTGTACTTCCGGATATCCACCGTCGGACCCTCAGCGCGCTTGGTTGACAATCGTCGGTAGATTGATTCTTTTGGTGCCATGACCGTGACCCTATCCGAGCCCCCCACAACAAGCAGCACGCCCGTTCCCAGCACTCCGCCATCTGGCAAAGTTGCGCGCACTCAAAACGCGCAACCAGTGCTGGAACAGCTGTTTGCGCTTTACCCTCACTTGTTTGGCGCCCAGTTCCTGCCACTCAAGCTCGGCATTTTTCAGGACCTTCTTGCCCTTCACCCTGACAAGTTTCAGCGCGACAGCCTCAAGCTGGCCCTGAGCGTGCACACGCGCTCCAACGCGTACCTGCAATGTATTGCCGCTGGTTTGAAGCGTCACGACTTGCAAGGCGTTGCGGTGCAGGACGTGGCACCCGAGCACACTTGTCTGGCGCTATTGGAGCTGTTTCGCCGCAAGCAGCTTCGCTCCAAAGACGATCTTCGGCCAAAGTTCCGCGCCCGACTGTTGGCAGCATTCGACCGTTCGGGTTTGTCGCGCCAGGAGTACCTGGCTCTCGTCCCGACCACTGGCGACGAAACCAATGCCCTGCTGAGCGAGGCCTTCGCCGAACGCGACCAGCAGCACGCCAGGCACGAGGCGCTGCGCCTGGCTTTCGCGGCCAGCGGCAAGTCGGTCGAGGAGTTTTCCGATATGTACGGCATGGACCCGCGCGACGTCACGCGTGTGCTTGGTGGCGCCAACGACGCCACGGCCCCGCCCTGAAACCGGCGGCTGGCAGCGAGCACCTTCGACACCCTCATTTTCGTTGGCTATTCGCAGCAGTATGGCTACACTGAACGGTACTGATTCCGTCCATTAACCTCGTGGAGCCTGCATGAAGCCCGTCCAAGAATTGCTCAAGAAACGCAACAGCACGATCTACCAACTGGCGCCGTCTATCACCGTGTTTGAAGCCTTGCAACAGCTTGCCAAGTACGAAGTTGGGGCAATGTTAGTCATGGACCAGGGCAAGCTGGTTGGCGTGATGTCCGAGCGCGACTACAGCCGCAAAGTGGCGTTGCAGGGTCGCAATTCCAAGACCACACTCGTTGCCGACATCATGACGCGTGAGCTCATCACGGTTGGGCCGCAGACCCGTACCCGCGATTGCATGACCTTAATGAGCCAAAAAAAGATCCGTCACCTGCCGGTTGTCGACGGTCAACACATTCTGGGGATGATCTCGATACGCGACATCATGGACGACATCATTGCGGACCACGAACTGACCATTTCACAACTGACCAGCTACATCAGTAGCTGAACGGACGTTCCAGTACTGGCACATCCCCAGCAAATCGGCTCATAGAAGCGTCATCGACTCCTACACGTCGATGTTGCCGGCGCGCAAGGCGTTGGTTTCAATAAAGTCGCGCCGTGGCTCGACTTCGTCACCCATCAGCATCGTGAACACTCGGTCGGCTTCAATCGCGTCGTCAATCTGAACCCGCAACAAACGACGTACAGCGGGGTCCATGGTGGTTTCCCACAGTTGCTCGGGGTTCATTTCACCCAGACCTTTATAGCGCTGACGCGACGTGGCGTGTTCGGCTTGCGCAATCAACCAGGCCATGGCTTCGCGAAAGTCGCTGACGCGCTCTTCCTTCTGCCGCTCGCCTTCGCCGCGCACCACCTTGGCACCTTCGCCCAACAGACCTCGAAAGGTGTTGGCGGCTTCCGCCAGCGCGGCATAGTCAGCCCCATGCACAAAGTCCTGAGTCAAGACGCTGCTCTTCACATTGCCATGATGGCGCCGGCTGATGCGCAGAATAGGCTTGTCCGTGCGCACGTCGAACTCGCCCGCGACTTCAGCATCCGGCAACCGCGCCTGTAACGCCATCGCGCTGCGCTCGGCATCGGCAACCGTATCGAGATTCAGAACCACGCCGTCAGCCACCGAACGCAAAGCCTCGGCATCCATAAAATTACGCAGGCGAGCAATCACCGCCTGTGCCACCTGGTGCTTGCGCGCCAGTTCCGCCAAAGTGTCCCCGCTCAGTACACTGCCGTGCTCACCACCCGTGTGCACGGCAGCTCCAACCAAGGCGATGCGCAACAGGAACGTGTCCAACGCGCTGGCGTCTTTCAAGTACAGCTCCTCTTTACCAGCCTTGACTTTGTACAAGGGGGGCTGAGCAATGTAGATGTGACCACGCTCCACCAGCTCAGGCATTTGCCGGTAGAAAAATGTCAGCAGCAAGGTACGAATGTGGGCACCGTCAACGTCGGCATCGGTCATGATGATGATGCGGTGATAGCGCAACTTGGCTACGTTGAAATCATCGTTGCCGGTGCTGCCTCCCGCCTTGCCAATGCCGGTACCCAACGCAGTGATCAAGGTCAGAATTTCGTTGCTGGTTAGCAGCTTTTCGTATCGCGCCTTCTCCACATTCAAGATCTTGCCGCGCAAGGGAAGAATGGCTTGGAATTTGCGGTCGCGACCCTGTTTGGCCGAGCCGCCGGCCGAATCACCCTCAACGATGTAGATCTCGCACATGGCCGGATCTTTCTCTTGGCAATCGGCCAGCTTCCCGGGTAATCCCATGCCATCGAGCACGCCCTTACGGCGGGTCATGTCGCGTGCCTTGCGAGCAGCTTCGCGCGCACGTGCGGCCTCTATGATTTTGCCAACGATGATCTTGGCATCAGCCGGGCGCTCCTGAAGGTAATCGTAGAGCAGTTTGCTGACAATGTCCTCAACCGGACCACGAACTTCGGAGCTGACCAGTTTATCCTTGGTCTGGCTGCTGAACTTCGGCTCGGGCACCTTGACGCTGAGTACACAGCACAGGCCTTCGCGCATGTCATCACCCGTCACTTCGACTTTGGCCTTCTTGGCCAGTTCAGTGTCATCAATATACTTGTTGATGACGCGGGTCATGGCCGCGCGCAGGCCGGTCAAATGCGTGCCCCCATCGCGTTGGGGGATGTTGTTGGTGAAACAGAGAACTTGCTCGTTATAGCCACTGTTCCACTGCATCGCCACTTCGACACCAATATTGGTATTTTGGTCGCTCTGACGATCGCCCATGGCATGAAAGATGTTGGGATGAAGGACAGTCTTACCCTTGTTGATGAAGCCAACAAAACCCTGCACGCCCCCGGCGCCAGCGAAGTCATCCTCTTTGCCAGAGCGTTCGTCCTTGAGGCGGATGCGCACACCGTTGTTCAAAAAACTGAGTTCACGCAGACGCTTGCTCAGAATCTCGTAGTGAAAATCACTGTTTTGCTGGAAGATCTCGGTATCCGGCAAGAAGTGAACCTCGGTACCCCGCTTCTCCGTTTCTCCGATGATCTTCATTGGAGAAACTTCGACACCTTCGACCAATTCAGTCAGACGGTTTTGCACGAAGCCTTTGCTGAATTCCAGCACATGCACCTTGCCGTCGCGTCGCACTGTCAGGCGCAGCATCTTGGACAAGGCGTTGACGCAACTCACGCCCACACCATGCAAGCCGCCGGAAACCTTGTAGCTGTTCTGGTTGAACTTGCCGCCAGCGTGCAGTTCGGTCAGCGCAATTTCGGCCGCTGAGCGCTTGGGTTCGTGCTTGTCATCCATCTTGACGCCAGTCGGAATGCCCCGACCGTTGTCCACCACGCTGACCGAGTTGTCGGAATGAATGGTTACCACAATGTCGTCGCAATGCCCGGCCAAGGACTCGTCAATCGAGTTGTCTACAACCTCAAACACCAGATGATGCAAGCCTGTGCCATCCGATGTGTCGCCAATGTACATGCCCGGACGCTTGCGTACTGCTTCCAGACCTTCGAGGATCTGAATCGACCCTTCTCCATAGGCTTCGGTAGCACCAACCTGATTGGTGTCGATGGCCGGCTGAAAGTTTGAGCTGTCGCTGCTGGTCCCTTCTCCCGTATGAACGGCTTCGTCCGCAGAGGTTGAGGTCGGAACAAGCTTGTTTTCTTCGGTCATGGCTGGCTTCTTTTCAAGTGGAAATCTGACCGGTTGAGACCGAATCTATCCACAACATTTCAATAAATCGTCAAACTCTGAATGACCAAACCCGCGATGAACGATTTGTTCATGGCGGGTCTGGTTTGTATTGCTACAAAACTAGATCTTCTGGCACTAAATTCGCATCGGCATCACCACGTACTTGAAGGTAGCGTTATCGGGGATAGTGAACAATGCCGAGCTGTTTCCGTCTGACAACTCCAGTCGAACCATCTCCTGGTCCATGTTGGCCAAAGCATCAATGAGATAGGTCACGTTGAACCCAATCTCGATACTGTCGCCACCATAGTCAATATCAAGCTCATCCATCGCCTCCTCCTGCTCGGCGTTGTTGGAGGCCACACGCAAAGTTCCAGGATCAATGTTCAAACGGACTCCCTTGAACTTGTCACTGGTCAGAATTGCGGTCCGCTGCAAGGTCGCCAGCAAGGTTGCGCGACCCAGCGTGATGATGTTCTTGTGATTCTTTGGAATCACCCGGTTGTAATCGGGGAATTTTCCCTCAACCAATTTCGTTACGAATTCCATGCCGCCAAAAACAAACTTGGCCTGGTTGTTGGCAAACTGCATGTCGATGGCACCCTCGGCGTCACTTAACAGTCGCTGCATTTCAATCACGGTCTTGCGCGGCAAGATGACTTCCTGACGAGGCACCTCAACATCAAGCGTGGCCGAAGCAAACGCCAAACGATGCCCGTCCGTTGCGACCAGGCTCAGTTGCTTGCCTTCGGCAACAAACAAAATGCCGTTGAGGTAGTAACGAATGTCATGCACCGCCATGGCGAAAGAAACCTGACTCAACAGATCTTTCAGGGTTCGTTGCGGCACGCTGAACACCGGGCCAAAGCTCGCCGACTCTTGCACCAAAGGGAAATCCTCCGCGGCCATGGTCTGCAGCGTGAACTTGCTCTTGCCACCCTTCAAGATCAGTTTGCTAGCGCTTGATTCCAGCGAAACGGTCTGATCCACCGGCATGGTACGCAATATATCGATCAACTTGCGGGCACCCACCGTTGTTGTGAAGCTGCCCGCGTCGCCATCCAGATCAGCCGTGGTGCGAATCTGAATCTCCAGATCACTGGTCGTGAACTGGATGGACGATCCCGTCTTGCGAATCAGCACATTGGCCAGTATGGGCAAGGTATGTCGACGCTCGACAATCCCTGCCACCGACTGAAGCACGGCTAGAACTTTGTCTTGTGTTGCCTTCAGGACGATCATGTCAACCTCTTCATTTATATGTCTAATTCAATATAGTAGTAGTAGATAGAGGCGGCCTCCATCTGTGGATAGCTCAATTTTCTCTTTTTTTATCAAGTACTTGGCGGTGTTTGAAGCCTGTTGGCAGCTGCGCTTTTGTGATGTACCGCTGAAATGAACAACTATCTGTTGTGATCGCGCGCAGTGGATAACTGGTGGCTTGTGCCAGAACTGTCCCCAGACTTATCCTTTGCGTAAACGTGTTCATGATGGAGATGCTTTCGGTCAGCCTTTGAGCGTTTGTTCCAGCACGTGAAGTTGCTGGTTGAGTTCAGTCATTTGCTGTCGTTCCCCGCCGATCTTTCGAACCGCGTGCAGCACGGTCGTGTGATCGCGTCCCCCAAAAAGCTCGCCGATTTCTGGCAAGCTCTTCTGAGTCAACTCCTTGGCAAGGTACATGGCAATCTGACGCGGGCGGGCAATGCTGGCGGGACGCTTTTTGGAGTACATGTCGGCGATCTTTATTTTGTAATAGTCCGCCACGGTTTTCTGGATGTTCTCGACCGAAATTTGCCGATTTTGTATTGACAATAAATCGCGCAGCGCCTCGCGTGCGAGTTGAATCGAGATGTCCTTTTGATTGAACCGTGAATAGGCCAGGATTTTGCGCAATGCTCCTTCGAGTTCTCGCACGTTGGAGCGAACATTCTTGGCGACGAAGAAGGCTACTTCTTCGGGCATGTCGGCACCCTCAACTTGTGCCTTGTTGATCAAGATGGCAACCCGCATCTCCAATTCAGGTGGCTCGATGGCAACGGTCAGACCCGAATCAAATCGGGATACCAGACGTTCATGAATGTCCGACAAACCCTTTGGATAGGTGTCGCTGGTCATCACGATGTGTGATTTCTTGGCCAGCAGGGCTTCAAATGCGTTGAAGAATTCTTCCTGGGTGCGTTCTTTATTGGCAAAGAACTGGACATCGTCGATCAACAACAAGTCCAGAGAGTGGTACTTGTCCTTGAATTCTTCGAATGTCTTTCGCTGGTACGCCTTGACCACATCCGATACAAACTGCTCTGCGTGGATGTAGAGAACTTTAGCCCCGGGGCGGTCAAGCAGCAGTTTGTTACCGACAGCGTGCATCAAGTGCGTCTTGCCTAGGCCCACACCACCATAGATGAACAGAGGGTTGTAGAGATGCCCTGGCATTCCGGCCACGTGCATGGCTGCGGCACGGGCCATACGGTTGGCGCTTCCCTCAACCAGACTTTCAAAAGTTAGCGCTGTGTTGAGTCTGTTTTTGGGAACGCCTGGAGACTTGTCCTCACCTACTTCAATTGGCTCCTCCGCCAAGGTTCCTTCCATCGCAACTTTTGAAAACTCTTGCCTGGAAGGAATATCACGCAGAGCGAGTGCTAACTCCAATTGAACAGGTTGGCCAGACATAACCTCCAAAAGACTGGTTATCCGGTGGCTATACTGAGCCCGGATCCAGTCCAGTTTGAAGCGGTTGGCGACCAGTATGGTGACCTTGGACAGATCGTCGCTGACTTCAGCCACCAAGGGCTTGATCCAGGTATTGAATTGCTGCTCGGGCAGTTCCTGGGCGAGTTGATCAACACAACTCTGCCACAGACTCTGTCCGACACCCCAGTCCTTTGAACCGCTGGGGCTATTGAATCTTCCCTCTGTCATTGTGGCGATCAGCTGCTGTGGATAGTTAACTTTACAAACGCCTTCGCATTGTAGATTATCAAGACTTTATCCACAAGCCGATCCAACCCCGGATCGGTCGCGCAAAGACAGTTCAGCGATGAGCCAAGATATTGCCGATGCAGCAAAAAACCTGCGATAATCGAAGGTTCCCCCGACTGCGTCAGGGGAGTTAAGTAAGTGGCTCAATCGCTTTTTTGGAGCGTTGGGCTGGAACAGAGCCCATTAGGATACCCAAATGAAACGCACGTACCAACCGTCCAAGATTCGCCGCGCCCGCACCCACGGCTTCCTGGTCCGCATGAAAACTCGTGGCGGCCGCGCGGTCATCAATGCCCGCCGTGCCAAAGGGCGCAAGCGCCTGGCGGTCTGAGTTCGACAGACTTTTGCTGCGCAACCGAAACGTCGTTCAGGTTACGCCCAAGAGTGCAACGTCTGAAAACCCGCGGCCAGTTTCAAGCGGTTCTGGCTGGCGAGATTGTCGCGCGGACAACCCACTTTGCCATGCATCGCGCTCCATTGGTTGGTCCTTTGACTCCATCATCCATGAGCCCAACCGGCGGCTCGGCGCCTTCCAAGGCGCTGTTTGACGTTGCCGGCATGTGGCTGGGCGCCATGGTGCCCAAGCGGTGGGCGAAGCGAGCCGTCACCCGCAACACAATCAAGCGACAAGTATTTGAGATCGGCTCCAGCTTTGAGCCACACCTGCCGCAATCTGCCCACCTGGTCAGGCTGCGTCGTACGTTTGACCGGTCACGATACAAGAGCGCCACTTCAACCGACTTGAAGATCGCAGTCAGGCTCGAGTTGCAGCAGCTATTTACCAAGGCCAGCACTTCATGATCCGTCGCGGTTTGATAGCGATGGTCAAGGCCTACCGCTTTTTGCTGAGTCCCTGGTTAGGCTCGGCTTGCCGCTTTGAGCCCACCTGTTCAGCCTACGCGCTGGACGCCCTTCAATTGCACGGTGCATTGAGTGGCAGTTACCTCACGGTGGCGCGGCTTGCTCGCTGCCACCCGTGGTGTACTGGCGGTAACGATCCGGTTCCGATCGAGAAGCCACGCCTGTTCACGCAGCTTATTTCCTCTTCGACTACTGAGAAGTCCTCATGAACGACATTCGCCGCAGCATCTTGTGGGTGATATTTGGTTTTTCCATGGTCATGCTGTGGGATCAATGGCAGGTTTATAACGGGCACAAGGCGACGTTCTTTCCCGCCTCTTCCACGGCGCCAGCAAAGACAGCTGGCCCTTTGCCTGCAGCAAGCGGGCCAGTCACTTCTGTGCCACCCGCCGCGACGGTCGTTGCCGCCAGCGCGGCAATGCCAGTGTTGCCATCCGCCGCGGCCAACTCAGAACCGCTCGCTCCGCGTGAACGCGTGACGGTCGGCACCGACGTGTTCAAAGTCACATTCGACACCGAAGGCGGCTCCGTAGTCAAGACCGAATTCGTTCGCCATGCCGACATGGCGGACAAATCCAAGAACGTAGTCTTGCTTGATGAAAGCAAAGACCGGGTCTACTTCGCCCAATCTGGTCTTATATCAGGCAATGCAGCTGGAGCACTCCCAACACACAAGACCGCCATGAAGGTGCTGCCGGGCGAGCGCACCCTCAAGGACGGTACAAACGAACTGACGGTAAGGTTCGAATCGCCCGAGGTCGGCGGCGTGAAACTGGTCAAGACGTATTTACTCAGCCGTGGCTCCTATGCCATCAACGTCAGGCACGAGGTTATCAATACCGGCCCGGCGGCAGTTTCGCCGCAACTGTATTTGCAACTGGTGCGTGACGGTAACAAGCCTGAAGGTGAGTCGTCGTTCTACTTCACCTTCACCGGGCCGGTGGTCTATACCGAGGCCAAGAAGTACCAAAAGGCCGAATTCAGCGATATTGAGAAGAACAAGGTCGACATCGAGAAGACCGCGAGCAACGGCTATGTGGCCATGGTGCAGCACTACTTTGCCAGCGCCTGGCTACTCGGGGATGGCATCAAGCGCGACCTCTTCATGCGCAAGATCGAGACAAACCTGTATGCGGTTGGAATGATCACGCCGCTTGACTCAATCGCGCCCAACACCAGCAGGTCCGTAGAGTACAAGTTCTTTGTCGGGCCTCAGGTAGAAAAGGAGCTCGAAGCGCTCGCGCCGGGCCTGGAGCTGGTCAAGGACTACGGCTGGCTCACAATCCTTGCCAAGCCCTTGTACTGGTTGCTCGACAAATTGCACAGCATCCTGCTCAACTGGGGTTGGTCCATTGTCGCGCTGGTTGTTCTGCTCAAGGCGGCCTTCTACTGGCTCAACGCCAAGGCGTACGCCAGCATGGCCAAAATGAAGGCTGTCAATCCACGAATTGTCGAATTGCGCGAGCGTCTGAAAGACAATCCGCAACAAATGCAGCAAGAGATGATGCGGATCTACCGGGAGGAGAAAGTCAACCCCATGGGTGGCTGTTTTCCGATCATGATCCAGATACCCGTGTTCATTGCCCTGTACTGGGTCTTGCTGTCCAGTGTTGAAATGCGCAACGCACCATGGGCGTTGTGGATCCACGACCTGTCATCACCTGACCCTTACTACATCCTGCCCTTGGTCATGACGGCGACGACCTTGTTGCAGACCGCACTCAATCCGCAGCCACCGGACCCGATGCAAGCCAAGATGATGTGGTTCATGCCGCTGATCTTCAGCGTGATGTTCTTCTTCTTCCCGGCGGGATTGGTCCTGTATTGGATCACCAACAACGTGTTGTCGATTGCCCAGCAGTGGGTCATCAACACACGCATGGGCGTGCCGCCGCAGTTCAACCTGCCCAAGTTCTGAGGCAGCCAAGGCCCATTGCTGCGGTAGGCCTTACAGCCATCCGGCCGTGCTGACCCGTCCACGCGATCCCATCGTCGCCATTGCCACGGCGCCAGGTCGCGGGGCAGTCGGAATCGTTCGCATCAGCGCCGGCAATCTGGCGCCATTGATTCGGATGCTGTGTGGCCGGGCCCTTACGCCCAGGCAGGCCCGTTACGGGCCGTTCCTCGATCGCGCCGGCGTCCCGATCGACCATGGACTAGCGATCTACTTTCCCGCTCCGCACTCCTTTACCGGTGAGGATGTGTTGGAATTGCAGGCGCATGGGGGCCCGATAGTGCTCCAACTCCTGCTGGCGCGCTGTATTGAGGCCAGTGCAGAGCCAGACCCCGCTACTGGTCAGGCCAATCTGTCCGGTTTGCGGGTTGCGGACCCGGGGGAATTCTCGCAGCGCGCGTTCCTTAACAACAAGATCGATTTGCCTCAGGCCGAAGCGATCGCGGACCTGATCGATGCCAGCACCGAAGCCGCGGCGCGCAGCGCCAGCAGATCGCTCTCCGGCGCTTTTTCCAGGGAGGTCAAGGACTTGCTTGATGGCCTCGTCAGACTGCGGATGCTGGTTGAAGCCACGCTGGACTTCCCCGAGGAAGAGATCGATTTCCTGCGCCAAGCCGATGCGCAGGGCCAGCTTGCCGCACTGCAGCAAGCCACGCACACGATACGTCAGAAGGCGCAGCAAGGCGCTTTGCTGCGCGAAGGTATCAAGGTCGTCATTGCCGGTCAGCCCAACGTCGGCAAGTCATCTCTGCTCAACGCCCTGGCCGGCGCCGAGTTAGCTATCGTGACACCCATCCCAGGAACGACGCGAGACAAGATACAGCAAACCATCCAGATTGACGGCGTTCCCATCCATATTGTGGATACGGCTGGCCTGCGCGACAGTCATGACGAGATCGAGCAGATTGGTGTTCAAAAAGCCTGGCAAGAAATTGGTGGCGCCGACGTCATCGTATTCATGCATGATCTAACTCGCAGCCAAGACGCCGTCTACGCAGCGCACGATGCGGCGCTGGCCGATAAATTGCCGCCGCAGGTACCGCGTATTGAGGTCTGGAGCAAGGCTGACCTTGACAGCGTTTGGCCGTCGGGCGATGGTTTGGCGCTATCCACGAAGACCGGCCAAGGTATGCAGAGCCTGCGCAAACGGCTGCTCGCAGTGGCGGGGTGGCAACCCGCTGCCGAAGGGGTATATATGGCGCGCGAACGTCATTTGCAGGCATTGAGTCGACTGGATGCCCATCTGCGCGAGGCATCAGCTCACCTGCATGGCGACACCCCGTCGACAGAGTTGCTGGCGGAAGAACTCCGACTGGGACAAAATGCACTGGGCGAAATCACCGGGGAATTCACCTCCGATGATCTGCTTGGGGTGATCTTTTCACGCTTTTGTATAGGGAAGTGAAGGGCGTATTGCCGTCGAAAGTAGGCAATAACACCCGTTGCGTTGTCACACAATAATAGCTAAGGTGCGCGTACCATGAGTGCAAATCTTCAGGTCTCCAGCAAGCAGGACATCAAAGGCCTAGTCTCAGCCTGTTCAAACAACCAAGGCGAGGACGCGTTCAGCCAGTCCATGACGCCATCGCATTGGGCTACGCTGGCCCCGTTCCTTCAGTACTTCACGCTTGGGCAGGGTCAGATCCTGATCTCGCAAGGCGCGCTGGACCGGACCCTGTACTTCGTCGAGGCTGGCAGCTTGAGCGTGCATTTCCAGGACGCTGATGATCGGGTGCGCTTGGCGATTGTCGGTGCGGGCGCGGCGCTTGGCGAGGGAGGTTTCTTCACGCACCTGCCCCGCAACGCGACGGTGCAGGCGGCAACCGACTGCAAGCTCTGGAGTTTGACCCCGTTGCGATTTGCCGAGCTGTCCAACCGCCAGCCGGCCTGCGCTCTGGCGCTGACGCTCGCTTTGGGTGCGCTGGTTAGCAAGCGCATGCTGAGCAGCCGCAAACGGATCGCCGTGACCTGACAGCCTGACGGTGTTGCCGGTGTCAACGTCAATTTGCATGCCAAAGCGACGGCGTTACACTTCTTCACCGCCTTTTTGATCGGAAACCGCTCTAATTGCTGCGACTGACTTTGAAAGTGCACTATGTCGTTGTTTAGCTGGTTTGCAAAGAAGAATCCCAAGGTCGATCCCGACTCCGACGGCAGTTCTGGCCTGGGTCATGTCGATGCCACTGTCCCGATCATGCCTTCGGCACGAACCAAGGCCAAGGCGTCCCCGGCGTCTGCGGCCAATGCGGCCAACCGCAAGACTGAGCGCCTGGAGCGGCGTGAGTTGTTGTATGGCGTGGTGCGGGAATCTATGACACGCGCGGGCGTGCTGGCGGCGAGTTACAAGTTCAAGGTGCTGTCCCTGGACCCACGCGGCCAGCAATACTTGGTGATGATGGATTTGGCCAATCAGTCAGCCGGGGATACCCATCGACTGGCCGAAATCGAAGCGTTGATAGCCCAGGGCGCCAAAGTCCGCCACAACATCGAAGTAACGGCGGTCTATTGGCGCGTAAATGAACACGTCACAACCGGTTTAACCAAGCCTCGACCAACACCCTCGAGTGGTAACCGCGTGGTGCCGATCAAGCCACCGACTGCAACCGCGAGCCCCAGGCCGGCAGGGTCGCGTATCCCGCAGTTTGAACCCTTGCAGGCCGACGAGGTGGAGGCTTTCAAGCGCGCTTTGTCTACAGCCTCCCGCCCGGTCCCTTTGGCGCCCAGTGGGACTTTAGTCAAGTCGGGTCGGCGCAACCCCGCCCCGCCGGTTGAGTTTGAAGACACCGAGCTGGTTGAGGGTGAGGATCGGTCCTCGCCGCTGAGCGGGACGCAATACGGCGACCTCAACTGACGGGTTTCACCGTTGCCGCCAGGACATCGGCCTGGCAAGCGCTCAGTGTCCGTCGAAGTCGATCAGGGTGAACAGGGGGAGCCCGGCGGCTTGGAGTTTGGCCGAGCCGCCGAGTTCTGGCAGATCGACGATGGCTGCGCCCTCCATCACATGGGCGCCCAGTTTCTCCAGGAGCTTCTTACCCGCCATCATGGTTCCACCGGTGGCGATCAAATCGTCAATCAGTAGCACCCGATCGCCCGCCTTGACGGCATCGGTGTGCAGCTCCACGGTGGCACTGCCATACTCCAGCTCGTAGGTTTCCTCTACCGTCGTAAACGGCAGCTTGCCCTTCTTGCGAATCGGCACAAAACCAACATTGAGCACATAGGCAACCACGGAACCCAGAATGAAGCCCCGTGCGTCCAGACCAGCCACGACATCGGGTCGCTTGGCTGGATCCATGTAACGGTGCACAAAAGCATCAATCAGAACCCGAAACACCTTGGCATTCTGAAGCAAGGGTGTGATGTCACGGAATTGAACACCGGGCGCGGGCCAGTCTGGCACGGTACGGATGTGGTCCCGAAGGTATTGGTTGATGCTGCGGCCTTGCATGACTTGCCCAAAGTGAAGCGATGCGACGATTGTGCCTCGTTGCGCCATGAGTGCGCCTGGTCGGCCGACGAACGTTAACCCTTCAATAGCTTTTGTTCCGCAATGGCCAGGGTCTCGGCTTTGCCTGACAACACCAGGGTGTCGCCGTCTTCAAGTGTTGGGTCCAGTGCCAAATCAACCGCTTTGCCGGCGTTTCGGCGCAGACTGATCACCTGCACTTGCAACGCGTGCAAGGCGAGATGACCCAAAGGTTTTCCGATGGACGACGCCCCGAGCGGCAGTGTGACCGTGCACAGACGCTCCAACTTGAGCTCATCAAGCGAGTCATCATCGGCGCCGTGAAAGTAGCCGCGCAAGAGGTTGTAGCGCGCGTCGCGCTGGTCCTGAACCATGCGAATCACACGACGCATCGGTACACCCACCAAGGCAAGCGCGTGGCTGGCAAGCATCAGGGAACCTTCGATCGCCTCTGGTACCACCTCCGTCGCGCCGGCGTTACGCAGCGCGTCAAGGTCATGGTCATCCTGCGTACGCACAATCACCGGCACCTGAGGGGCGTGCGCACGCGTGTTGGCCAGCACCTTCATGGCGCCTGGCAGTTCCAGGTAGGTGATCACCACCGCGCTGGCGCGAGCCAGACCGGCGGCTATCAGCGCCTGCAGCCGCGCTGCATCCCCAAAGACCACCGAGTCGCCCGCAGCCGCTGCCTGGCGCACCCGGTCCGGATCCAGGTCGAGCGCCATGTAGGGAATACCCTCGCGCTCGAGCATACGTGCCAGATTCTGGCCGCATCGGCCATAGCCGCAAATGATGACGTGCTTGTTGGCGTTGATCGACTTGCGCGCGATCGTGGTCATTTGCAGCGATTGCTGCAACCACTCGCTGGACACCAGTTTCATCACGATAGTGTTGCTGTACATAATGATGAAAGGCGTGCTGAGCATCGACAAGACCATACTCGCCAGGATCGGGTTAAGCAGCTCCGCCGAAATCAGGGCGTTCTTGTTTGCCAAGGTCAGCAGCACAAAGCCAAACTCGCCCGCTTGGGCCAGGTAAAGGCCGGTGCGCAACGACACCCCCGAGGTCGCACCCAGCCCCCGCGCAAGGACTGTCACCACCGCAGCCTTGAACAACACCGGTAACGTAATCAACAGCAGCACCAATGGCCAGCGTTCCAGTACCAGCCGCCAGTCCAGCATCATTCCGATGCTGATGAAGAAAAGACCCAGCAGAACGTCGTGAAAAGGACGGATGTCGGTTTCCACCTGGTGTTTGTATTCGGTCTCGGAAATCAGCATCCCGGCAATGAACGAACCCAGAGCCAGGCTCAGGCCAGCCAGTTCAGTCAACCAGGCCAAGCCCAGCGTGATCAGTAACAGATTCAGCACGAACAGCTCTTCGCTTTTGCGGCGGGCGATCAGCGTTAACCACCAGCGCATGATGCGCTGCCCTCCCGCCAGCAGCAGGAAGACCAATAGGGCGGCCTTTAGCCCGGCCACTGCGAGGGTTGTCATCAGTTGTTCGGCAGATGCGCCCAAGGCAGGGATCAGCACCAACAGCGGCACGACGGCCAAGTCCTGGAACAGCAGCACGCCCATCACGCGTTTGCCGTGTTCAGACTCTATTTCCAGCCGCTCCGTCATCAATTTCACGACGATGGCGGTGCTGCTCATGGCCAAGGCGCCCGACAGGGCGACCAAGGTTTGCCAACTCATGCCCCACTGTTTGGGGGCGATCACCCCGACCAACAACATGATCGCGATCGCGCCCAGCATGGTCACGGTCACCTGGAACAGCCCCAGACCAAAGACGTGGCGGCGCATCGCCCTGAGCTTGGATAGGTTGAACTCCAGCCCGATCACGAACATCAGGAATACCACGCCAAACTCGCCGAGATGACGAACGGCGTCCGCATCCCTGGCGACCGCCAGTGCATTGGGACCAATCAGGACCCCAACGGCCAGATAACCCAGCATCGGCGGCAACTTGAGGTAACGGCACGCCACGACGCCGAGCACGGCAGCCAGCAGGTACAGCAGCGTAAGTTCCAGCGGTGACATCCCAGCATCCTAACAACTGCCAGTGCATCTATAAAATGCTGGCATGAAACGCGAACCTGTCAGGAACCCCTCGCCAGCGGCACAGCAAGCTATTCGACTGGCCATGGAAACCCTGGACATTGAAGCTGCGGCCGTGTTGGGGCTCAAAAAGCACGTTGGCGAGTCGTTTGCCAGCGTGGTCGGGTTGATGCTGGACGTGACCGGCCGCGTTGTGGTCATGGGCATGGGCAAGAGTGGCCACATAGGGCGCAAGATTGCCGCCACACTGGCCTCCACCGGAACCCCTGCGATGTTCGTCAACACCGGTGAGGCCAGCCACGGCGACCTTGGCATGATTACCGCAACTGATGTCGTCCTGGCGATCTCCAACAGTGGCGAGATCGATGAGTTGACCTCGATATTGCCGGTGCTCAAGCGTTTGGGCGCGCCGTTGGTTGCGATGACCGGTAACCCCGAGTCAACCCTGGCCCGTCACGCCGACCTGTTTCTGAACTGTGGCGTCGACAAGGAGGCTTGTCCGCTCAATTTGGCCCCTACCGCAAGCACGACTGCCCAGCTGGCGCTGGGCGATTCGCTGGCGGTGGCGCTGCTGGACGCGCGAGGGTTCAAGGCCGAGGACTTCGCGCGCTCGCACCCGGGCGGGACACTTGGGCGCAAGTTGTTGACGCATGTCAGCGACGTCATGCGTGTGGGTGATGCCGTACCCAAAGTTGGGCTCGACGCGAGCTTCAGCGAGTTGATGCGGGAAATGAGTTCCAAGGGACTCGGCGCGACGGCCATCGTCGACGCGCAGGACAGCGTCGTAGGCATCTTCACCGACGGAGACTTGCGCCGGCTGATTGAACAGGGGCTTGACCTGCGGGGCATGCGTGCGCAGCAGGTCATGCATCGCCAGCCGCGCACGATCCCGGCTCATGCATTGGCGGTGGAGGCTGCCGAGCTGATGGAGCAGCAACGAATCACCAGTGTGCTGGTGGTTGATGCCCAGGGCAGATTGGGCGGCGCACTCAATATCAACGACTTGATGCGAGCCAAGGTCATCTGATGAAGCCAGTTATGGCTTTCCCCGCGGCCTTGTTGCTGAAGGCACAGGGCATCCGCGTGGCCTTCTTTGATGTCGACGGCGTCTTGACGGACGGTGGACTCTACTTCTCCGAACTGGGTGAGACGCTCAAGCGTTTCAATACGCTCGATGGGCATGGTTTGAAGCTCTTGCAGCGTGCCGAAATTGTCCCAGTGGTCATTACTGGGCGTGACTCCTTGGCGCTGCGCAGCCGACTTGCTGCGCTGGGCGTGGTGCACACCCATTTTGGAACCGAGAACAAAGCGCCAGCGGCGCTCCAGACCTTGCAGGAGCTCGGGCTAGACTGGGCGCAGGCGGCAGCCATGGGCGACGATTGGCCCGACTTGGGCGTGATGCGCCAATGCGCCTTCTCCTGTGCGCCAGCCAACGCGCATGCCGAAGTCAAGGCGCTCGCTGATCACGTTACCGCAGAGCATGGTGGCATGGGCGCCGCGCGTGCGTTTTGTGATCTGCTGCTGGTTGCCAGCGGTCGTTACGCCGACCTGCTAGAGGACGCCCTTCGGTGAGCACCCTATTTCGCTCAGCCTGGGCCCGCCTGTCACTGTACATTCCAGTCGTTTTGATGGGAGTCTTGGCGCTCAGCACGTACTGGCTGGTTCGCAGTACCCCCGCGCTGGTGCCGGCCTCGGCGCCTGGGCCCGCGCGGCACGAGCCTGACTACGTCATGCAGAATTTTTCAGTGCGCACCTTTGACGATTCCGGACGCCTCAAGACGGAAGTGCTGGGGACCCAGGCCCGTCACTACCCCGACACCGACACGCTTGAAATCGATGCGGTTCGAATCCGCACTTTCAACCCCAACGGTCGATTGACCACCGCCATTGCCCAGCGAGCATTGGTCAATGGGGACATCTCCGAGATTGAGCTCAGCGGCAAAGCCCGCGTTGTCAGGCAGTCTTCGGTGGACACGGCGGGCGCAGTCATGCCAGAACTGACGTACCAGGGTGAATTTCTGCATGCCTTTATCGACAGCGAACGCGTCAAGTCGCACCTGCCAATTCAGCTTACATCGGGCAGCGATCGCTTCACGGCCGATGCGATGGATTACGACAACGTCGATCGCGTGATTGCGCTCACTGGCCGAGTGCGCAGCTTCTTGAGCGCTGGTCGCAGGAACTAGACGACTAGCGCTTGTCCGATGACCAAACTGTTGTTCATCACCGGTGCATCCAGCGGCCTCGGGCAGGCTTTGGCTTGGCGCTTCTACCAGGCTGGTTACGCGCTCGCGCTAGTCGCACGGCGCACCGCAGATATTGAGGCGTGGGCATCGTCGCGCGGCTTGGCCTGCGACCGTTACCGGGTCTACCGCGCCGATGTCGCGGTCACTGACAGCATCGTCTCCGCCGCGCAGGCATGTTTGACCACACAGGGCGTACCCGACGTGGTGCTGGCGTGTGCCGGCATCAGCATTGGAGTGGACACGCGTGAGCGCGCTGATCTGGATGTGATGTCGGCGACCTTTGCAACCAACAACATTGGCACCGCCGCAACGTTCCACGCGTTTGTTGAACCGATGTGCCGCCGCGGCGCCGGCACTTTGGTGGGGATCGGCAGTGTCAATGGCGTGCGAGGATTTGCCGGACACGGCGCCAATTGTCCCAGCAAGGCGGCGTTGATCAGCTATTGCGAGTGCCTTCGGCTCGAACTCAGGGGCAGCGGGGTCAAAGTTGTGACAATCTTGCCGGGTTACATTGATACACCACTGACTCGCCACAATACCTACAGCATGCCTTTCCTGATGCCGGCCGAGCGTTTTGCCGACCGCGCTTTCGCTGCAATCGAGGCGCAAGCCAGTTATCGCGTGATCCCGTGGCAAATGGGATGGTTGGCCAAGCTGTTGCGGATTCTGCCCAATTGGCTGTTTGATCGGGCATTTGCAGGACGAGCCAGAAAATCGCGCGGCTCCGCAAGCTGAGTTGCGCTGTGCGGTGCGCAGCGGGAATCGCCGGCACCATGGAAAAAGGCTCCTTGCGGAGCCTCTCGTTGCAGGGGGTTAGCCAGCCGACTGCTTAGTAGCTGCTGCGGCCACCGCCGTAACCACCACCGCCGCCACTGCGGCTACCGCCGCCGCCGCCGTAACCACCGCCGCCGCCGCCGCCACTGCGGCTACCGCCACCGAAGCCACCACCACCACCGCCGCCACCGAAGCCACCACCACTGCGTGGGGGGCGAGCTTCCATCGGACGAGCTTCGTTGACGACCAGGCCGCGACCACCAAATTGTTGGCCATTGACGCCGTTGATTGCGGCTTGCGCTTCGGCATCGCTGCCCATTTCAACAAAGCCAAATCCCTTGGAGCGACCTGTATCGCGCTCCATCATGACTTTGGCGCTGGTGACGGTACCGTGAGGTGCGAACGTCTGCTGCAGATCTTCGTCACGGAAAGAATAGGGCAGATTGCCCACGTAAAGTTTGTTGCCCATGGAAGGACTCCTCAAAAAGACTCAAAACGCGATGGAGTCCAATAACCGCTATTAACCCGCAATCAACAAACCAATGAAGACTTAAAGCAGACGCGAAACTGACTAAACACCGCAAGCTAATACCGCCATTTAACAGCGATACGCGACCATTATGCTTGAACTCTCAGGATTCCACAAATATTTCGGCAATTGGCTCGGAATCGACGCTAATCGGTGCGAATTGGCCTACCGCGCCAAGGCTGGTCGCTTAGGGTTTGCCGGATGCCGGGTCGTCGCTCGCCTCGTAGTTGCGCCATTGCTTCATGACATTGTGCATGGTGAGGATTTGCCGTTCAAAACCCGTGCAACCGGCGCACATCGCCAGGTGCAGGCGCATGCCCAAGCGCTGCGACAGCGGCAACGCCCGGTCCTCGCGGGCGATCAACAGGGCGGCAACTTCCTTGCAGGTGTGTCGAAGGGGCATCATGTGGCTTTGGCGTTGGCAAACCAGTTCAGTTCAAGGCATTCCCGCAGGCGCAGACGCGCTCGGTGTAACTGAACGTACAAGTTCGTCGGGGTCAAGTCCAACTCCTTACATATCTCGTCGCTGGAGAGCTCCATCCATTCGCGCATCAGAAACAGGCGCCCTTGCGTCGGGGGGAGTTTGTTGGCGCAGGCGTCCAGCACCTCGAAGAACTGGCGGCTGCTTATCTGCTGTTCCGGGTTGCCCCAGTCGGCGGGTACCTGCGCAAAATGCCCGTCCGTCTTGAAGCTGAGGTAGTCCAGCGGATCCGTGTTGTCGTCTTCCGTGGTCAACAGGCCGCTGACTTCGCGACGGTGGTGCCGCAGGGCATCAATCACTTTGTGCTTGAGGATGCCAACCAGCCAGGTCTTGAGTTGGGATCGGTTGGCAAACGCCTGCGGTTTGGCCAGCGCTGCCAGAACCGTCTCGGACACGGCATCCTCGGCCCAGGTGTCGTTGCGCAACTGCAAGCGAGCAAACCGAAGCAGGTACTGGCGGCAGTCTATGAGCTGCTGTTCAAAGGTCAACGTGGTCGCGGCGGTGATGGGTGTGCTCCTGATGGGTTAGTCATTGTGCGCAAGACTGCAACCGGCGCCGCGGGTTGGGGCGAACGGCCCATTTTTCTCTGTCTGATGCCAATTTTAGATTCTGCTGTTAAACGGTATTTCGACCCGCACCACGTTGGGCATGCTCACTGCAGTGTAAGGATAGCCCGCCTCACATGACTAAACCCATGCCAAGACAGCGCGTGCGCAACCTTGGCGGGGCCGACTCTGGCACCCATTCAAGTCACTTTTTCAGGAGTATTCCACATGAATCAACGTGCAATGATTGCTGCTGCCGCAGCTTCGCTGATGTCACTGACCTTTGTCGCAGGACCTGCCCAAGCTGCTGAAAAGGAGAAGTGCTTCGGTATCTCCAAGGCAGGTCAGAACGATTGCGCCAGCATTTCGGGCGCCCATTCTTGCGCCGGTCAGGCCAAAGTGGACATGGACAAAGGCGAGTGGAAGTACGTCGCAAAAGGTACCTGCAAACAGATGAATGGACTGTCGATGGATGAGGCCAAAGCGCAAGCCGAAGCCTCGAAGAAGACCTGACCCCCACAAGTCCGTGACGATCATCGCCGCTTCTGCAACGCCCGAGCCGCAGGGCGGCATGCTCCGCGCCCGAGCGCCGGTGGTTGGTATTGGCTGGCGGCACCCTCACTACGCAGAGTTGATTGAACGATTGGCCAGCGTCGACTTTCTGGAGGTTCACTCCGAGAACTTTTTTGGCGATGGTGGTGCCAACCTGACCGTGCTGCAGCGGGCGCGACAACACTACCCCATCAGCCTGCATGGGGTCGGCTTGTCGCTGGGCGCCGTCACTGGGCTGGACCCCTGGCACTTGGACCAACTGGCGCGTCTGGTGCAGCGAATAGAGCCGACATGGGTCAGCGATCACGCATGCTTTGCGCGCGGGGACTACGCGGGGAGCACCATTCACGGCTCCGATTTGCTGCCCCTGCCCTACACCGCGACAGCGCTGAACCTGCTGTGCGCCAACGTGCAGCAGGTCCAGGACCGTTTGCAGCGTCGTCTGCTGGTCGAGAATGCCACGGCGTACCTGAATTGGAAGAACGACCCGCATGACCCAGCGATGGCCGAGCCCGTGTTCCTCGCCGAGCTGGCTCGCCGAAGTGGTTGCGGCTTGCTGGTGGATGTGAACAACATCTACGTCAATGCACTCAACGGTCACCGCACCGGTGCAAACGATGATCCGGAACTGCATTGCCGCCGATGGCTCGACGCGATCCCGGCTGAGGCGGTCGGTGAGATCCATCTGGCTGGTCATTGCCATGTCAATGACCAATATGGCGACATCGTGATCGACGACCACGGCAGTCGCGTGTCTGAAGTGGTCTGGCGGCTGTATCGACATGCGCTGGCGCGGTTTGGCGTGACCCCAACCTTGATCGAGTGGGACAACAACATCCCTGCCCTGGATGTGCTGCTGGACGAGGCAGCTCGTGCCAGGGAAATAGGACAGACCGTATGACGAACAATGCCGTGAGCGCGCTGTCCGGCCAGCAGCAGGCCTTGCTCAAAGCCTTGTTTGCGTGGCCCACCGGGTCTGCGGCAAGTGACCTGGCGGCATGGGTGGAGGGCGATTTCCGCAGGGGCCTCATGGCCTACCAGGCCAATGGGCACGACATGGCCGAGCGCGCGTTGGCGGCGGCCTACCCGGTGATGCGTGAATTGCTGGGCGCCGCGAGTTTTGGGGACTTGGCGCGTGCGTTCTGGCATGCGCAACCGCCGCGCTACGGTGACCTGGCTCAATGGGGCGGTGGCCTGGACGTTTTTGTGAAGGACAGCGAGCAGCTTGCCGATGAGCCCTATCTGCCTGATGTGGCCGCCGTCGAGTGGGCCCTGCATCTGGCATTCCACGCCGCCGATCAAACCGCCGACACCGCCAGCTTTCCCATGCTGATGACGTTTGACCCGGCGCGTTTGACTCTCGACTTGGTGCCCGGCTGTCAGGTCTTGCAGAGTCCCTGGCCAGTAGTCAGCATTCTGGGCGCGCACCGGGATGGGACGCCCAGTCTTGACGAGGCGGGCAGACGCCTACGTGCCGCAGTGGCCGAGTCAGCCGTGGTCTGGCGTGAAGGGCTTCGTGCCTGTGTGCGAGAGGCTCTCACGGGCGAGGCGGTGTTTCTGGCAGCGCTCGGCGCAGGCGCCTCGCTGGCGACCGCGCTGGACGCGGCGCCCATGCTCGACTTCAACACCTGGCTGCCGAAGGCGGCGACAACCGGCCTGCTGCTGGGTGTGCGCAGCGTTGCGGTTACCAGTTGACCTCGCGCTCGGGCGTGGCAGTGATCTTGTGGATTGACAGATCCGCACCGTCGTATTCTTCTTCCTGGCTGAGCCGCAAGCCCATGCTGGCTTTGAGGACGCTGTAGATCACAAGCCCGCCGATCAGTGCCCAGGTCACGCCCATGGCCGTGCCGATCAACTGGCCACCCAAGCTGATGCCGCCCAGCCCGCCCAAGGCCTTGCTGCCAAACAGCCCTGCGGCGATGCCGCCCCACGTGCCACATAGCCCATGTAAAGGCCAAACGCCCAGCACGTCGTCAATCTTCCATTTGTTCTGCGTGAGCGTGAACATCACCACGAATATGCCACCAGCAATGCCGCCCACCACCAAGGCGCCCAGCGGATGCATCAAATCAGAGCCGGCACACACCGCGACCAGCCCGGCCAGCGGGCCGTTGTGCACAAAGCCAGGATCGTTCTTGCCCGCCAGCAGGGCCACCAAAGTGCCGCCAACCATGGCCATGAGTGAATTGACTGCCACCAGGCCGGAGATTTTGTCCAGCGTTTGTGCGCTCATCACGTTGAAGCCAAACCAGCCAACAGTCAGGACCCAGGCGCCCAGTGCCAGAAAGGGAATGCTCGATGGCGGATGGGCCGATATGGCGCCGTCCTTGCGGTAGCGATTGCTGCGCGCGCCCAGCAGGATGACTGCCGGTAAAGCAATCCATCCGCCCACCGCATGGACCACCACACTACCGGCGAAGTCGTGAAACTCTTCGCCCGTCAGCGTCTTGATCCAGGCCTGCACGCCAAAGTGCTGGTTCCACACAATGCCCTCGAAGAAGGGGTAAACGAATCCGACAATCACCGCCGTCGCAATCAACTGCGGCCAGAACTTGGCCCGCTCTGCGATGCCGCCAGAAATGATCGCCGGAATGGCTGCCGCAAAAGTCAGCAGGAAGAAGAACTTGACCAGTTCATAACCGTTCTTGGCTGCCAGTTGCTCGGCCCCCACGAAGAAGCTGGTGCCGTACGCAACGCCGTAGCCGATGATGAAATAGACCACGGTGGAGACCGAAAAGTCCACCAAGATCTTGACCAGCGCATTGACCTGGTTTTTGCGTCGGACTGTTCCGAGCTCCAGAAACGCGAAACCGGCGTGCATGGCCAGCACCATGACTGCGCCGAGAAGGATGAACAAGGTGTCGGCGCCCTGTTTTAGTGCTTCCATGAGAACCTCTTTGGAGTAATTTGCCTTGAATTGGTGCGTAGATTCGAGAAATCGACAAAACGCACCAGAGTAAAGCAAATAGCGCGCCAGCATGTCCATTTGTGTGCAGTGCCTGGTTTGGGCCGATGGCGCGCGAAGGGTCGGTAAGTGGCTCAGTTAGGATCGACCGATGGAAGCCTTTCTGGTCTCAACCGGTATCGTGGCGCTGGCCGAAATGGGCGACAAGACACAACTGCTGGCGCTTATTCTGGCGCTGCGTTTTCGTAAACCCTTGCCGATCGTGGCGGGCATACTGGTGGCCACCGTTGCCAACCATGCCATGGCTGGAGCCGTGGGTGTTTGGGTTACCACGCTCGTGGGGCCAGCTGTTTTGCGCTGGGTGCTGGGGGGCTCTTTCATCGCCATGGCTGTCTGGATGCTGATCCCGGACAAGTTGGACGATCAAGACAGTGGCGCCGGTCCTCGCTTGGGTGTGTTCGGAACTACGGTCATCGCCTTCTTTCTGGCGGAGATGGGCGACAAGACACAGATCGCCACGGTCATGCTGGCCGCGCAGTACGGCGCCTATGCCTGGGTGGTGGCCGGCACCACGCTGGGGATGCTGCTGGCCAACGCGCCAGTAGTCTGGCTGGGTGAACGTGTTACCCGACTGGTGCCGATCCGCATCGTGCACCTGAGCTCGGCACTCATTTTTCTCGGTTTGGGTCTTTGGGCGCTGTTGGCGTAGCAGGTGGCGTGTCGGCCGGCCCGGTCCGCTCGCCACGTCGATAAACCAGGTGGTAAGTCAGCCCGACCAGAACGCTGCCACCGACCAGATTGCCGCAGATTACGGGCAGCAGGTTTTGCATTGTGCCCAGCCAAGTCACCTGCGCCGCGCCCGGCGTGGGCGGTCCGAACTGCTGAATCAGCATGGCCAGGGGCATGAAATACATGTTGGCGATGCTGTGTTCGAATCCCCCTGCCACAAAGGCCGTGATTGGCAACACGATGGCCACCGCTTTGTCAGTGACACTACGTCCGGCCATCGTCATCCAGACCGCCATGCACACCAGAACGTTGCACAGCACGCCGCGAAAGAAGGCTTGATCCCAACTGAGGTTCTGTTTGGCCAGCGCGATCTTCACCACCTGCTGACCGACGGCACCGCCGTTCAGGTCGGTGTGGCCGCTGGCAAAGACCAGCACCGCCAGACCCACGGCGCCGAGGAAGTTGGCCACGCACACCAACACCCAATTGCGCAGCACGTCTACGGTGGTGATCTTGCCGTCGGCCCAAGCCATCACCAGCAGGTTGTTGCCGGTGAACAGTTCCGCACCCGCCACCACTACCAACAGCAGGCCCATGGAGAACACCAGGCCGCCGAGAACCGAACTGAGCGCAAAGCCCAGCGACGGGTCCGACTTGACTAACGTGAAGAACATCGCGCCCAGGCCGATGAAGGCACCGGCCAGCATGCCCAGCATCAAAAGGGGCAGCGTCGCCAGACGTGCCTTGCTGACGCCCACGCTTTCCACGCGTTGCGCGACTTCGCGGGGCGCGTAGGCGTCGGACCCATAAAACTCTGACATTTGGTCTCCTCCTCGGGATCGAATTCAATGCGCATGGCGCTTCGATTTATACTAACCGCTTGCGCCGATTTGATTCCCAAGATTGCGGGCGCCGAAGCCTTGGAGCTTCGAAATACAGCTAAAAACGGTCCCCGCCACCCCACAGGTCACCCGGTCCCGCGTTTAGCGTTACCGGGTTTTTTGCTTTTTGACCATGCCGTTCGTTGCCACGCCCCAGTCCATGCGCTTCGCCAGTGCCCTGCCCTTGCAGAGCGGCCGATCGCTGGGCGACTATGCCCTGAGCTACGAGACCTACGGCACGCTCAACGCGGCAAAGTCAAACGCCGTGTTGATTTGCCACGCGCTCAACGCCTCGCACCACGTTGCGGGGTGCTATGCCGGCCAGGAAAAGTCAGAAGGCTGGTGGGACAACATGATCGGGCCGGGCAAGCCGGTGGATACCAACAAGTTCTTTGTCATCGGCGTCAACAACCTGGGCTCCTGCTTTGGCTCGACCGGACCGATGCACACCGACCCGGCGACCGGACGCGTCTATGGCGCCGACTTTCCGGTGATGACGGTGGAAGACTGGGTCAACGCCCAGGCACGCTTGCTCGATGCCCTGGGGATCGAGACACTGGCGGCGGTGATGGGCGGCTCGCTCGGGGGCATGCAGGCGCTGTCGTGGACGCTGCAACACCCCACGCGGGTGCGGTACGCGGTGGTGGTTGCCAGCGCGCCCAACCTGACGGCCGAGAACATCGCTTTCAACGAGGTAGCGCGCCGGGCCATCGTCACCGATCCCGACTTCCACGCGGGGCACTTCTACCAGCACGGCGTCGTGCCCAAACGTGGCTTGCGCATCGCCCGCATGATTGGCCACATCACTTACCTCAGTGACGATGTGATGAACGAGAAGTTTGGTCGCCAGCTGCGCGATGCCATCGCTCCCCTCGTGCCCTCTGGCGGCCCGCCCGCGCGTGACGCACCCTCGGCGCCTTACCGTTTCTCGACCCAGGAGGTGGAGTTCCAGATCGAAAGTTACCTGCGATACCAGGGCGACAAGTTCGCCGAGTACTTTGACGCCAACACCTATTTGCTGATCACCCGCGCGCTGGACTACTTTGACCCGGCGCGCGCCTTTGGTGGCAATCTCTCACTGGCACTGGCGCGCGCGCAAGCCAAGTTTCTGCTGGTGAGCTTCACCACCGATTGGCGTTTCAGTCCCAAGCGCAGTCGAGAAATCGTCAAGGCCCTGCTCGACAACCGGCGCGACATCAGCTACGCGGAGATCGATGCGCCCCACGGGCATGATGCATTTCTGCTCGATGATCCTCGTTACATGGGAATTGTTCGCTCCTACTTCGATAGCATCTGGCAGGATGCTCACAGTCACGCGGTGCCGACCAAGGCGGCAGCCGGGGGTGCGCTATGAGCGACATCGCGACCCAGCAGGCTATTGCCAACCTGGTGCCCACTGGCTCACGGGTGCTTGACCTGGGCTGCGGCGATGGCGCCATGCTGCAGCACCTGGCGGACACGCGCGGCTGCAGCGGATACGGCATTGAGATCGACGACACCAATGTCCTGGCCTGTGTGCGTCGTGGCGTCAACGTCATTCAGCTCAACCTGGACGAAGGGTTGTCGATGTTCGACGACGCCTCGTTTGACGTGGTGCTGCAGATCGACACACTGCAGCACCTGCGCAATGCCGAAGTGATGCTGCGCGAGACCGTGCGGGTTGGGCGTATTGGCGTGGTGGCGTTTCCCAACTTTGCACACTGGCCCAACCGCCTGAGCGTGTTTAGGGGTCGCATGCCGGTGACCAAGAGGCTGCCTTACCAGTGGTACGACACACCCAACATTCGGGTCGGCACCCACGCTGACTTTCGGGTGCTGGCCGAGCGCAACGGGCTCACAATTCAGGATAGCTTCGGGCTGCAGGCTGGTCGCGTGGTGCGAACCGCACCTAACCTTATGGCGGGCACCTCGGTGTTCAAGCTATCGCGCTGAGCGGCCTGACCGAAGCTTCGTGCCTCTTGCCGCGGGCATCCCTGCTCGCCCCCCCCCCCCCCCCCCCCCCCCCCCCCCAACCCCCCCCACCCCCCCCCCCCCCCCCCCCCCCCCCCCCCCCCCCCACCCAAACCCCCCCCCCCCCCCCCCCCCCCCCCCCCCCCCCCCCCCCCCCCCCACATTTTTTTCCCCCCCCCCCCCCCCCCCCCCCCCCCCCCCCCCCCCCCCCCCCCCCCCCCCCCCCCCCCCCCCCCCCCCCCCCCCCTCCTCCCCCCCCCCCCCCCCCCCCCCCCCCCCCCCCCCCCCCCCCCCCCCCCCCCCCCCCCCCCCCCCCCCCCCCCCCCCCCCCCCCCCCCCCCCCCCCCCCCCCCCCCCCCCCCCCCCCCCCCCCCCCCCCCCCCCCCCCCCGGCCCCCCCCCCCCCCCCCCCCCCCCCCCCCCCCCCCCCCCCCGCCCTTTGCTGTTGGCGCCCCCCCCCCCCCCCCGACACCCCCACGAACCCCCCCCCCCTTTCCCGTCAACTTGTCGGGTCTCCTGCTCGACATCTGCCAGAAAGTCGGCGCCAGATCCGTCGCTCGGTTGGCCAGCGTCGGGTGCGACGGTTGGGTAGAGGTCCCGGAAGGTCGCAGCGATGGCCTCCAGAGGCAAGTCGTTGAAGACGCCTCGTTGGCGCACATATTCCATATGGCGCTGGCCGCTCTTGTCAAACGGGTGGTAGATGGAATCGTGCACGCCGTCAAATTCCAGCGGCAACAGGCCAAACTTGTCGCACAGTGAGCGGTTGAACGCCGGTGTGGCTTTGCGCCAGGCGCCGTCGAGCCAGATGTCGGTGTAGCCATGCCAGGCAAAAACTTCGGTTTTCATCATTTGGCGCAAGCGTTCGGTCGACAGGTGGTTGCGCACATCGGCAAAGCCCAGGCGGGCCGGGATTGCCGCTGCACGGCAGGCGGCGGCGAGCAACACCGCCTTATTGGCACACCAGCCGTGCCCTGCTGCGATCACCGCGCTGGCACGCATGCCGTCAGGGGCGAGGTTGACGCGATAGGGGTCGTAGCGAAATCCGTCACGCACTGCATAAAACAAGGCGACGGCACGCTCGCGGTTGCTGGCCCCCGTCGCGTGCGTAAGTGCGAAGGCCTGTACGGTCGGGTGATCGCTGTCGATCATCGCGGTGGGTTCAAGACTTTGGGGATCGGGGGTTTCGGTCTGCATGGTCCACATCATGGCAGCTTATGCCGACGCTGATAGCCTCCCACGCGACAAATCGGGCTGGGTCCCAATCGCTCGGCAAGCGTCCCGCAGGGCCGATGCTGGTCGGGTTGATTGGTGCTATATTCCTGTTCGTCGGGGTGTTGTCAGCCCCCCGGCATCGGGCTCATCCGAGCCTCAAGACGGTGTCCCGTCCAAGTGCTGCGCCTCTCAAGGACTTTTCATGGACACCACAAAACCGTCTTCTTTTTCCGTTTCTCCCTCTGTGCTTGCGCGCGCGCTCGATGGCGTGAGCCCACCGCTGCTGGTCGACGTTCGCAAAAATCAGGCCTTCGCCGGGTCCGCCTACACCCTGCATGGCGCCTTACGCCGCGACCCGCTGGAAGTGGCGCAATGGGCGCGCGTATTGCCACCTTGTGCTTCAGTCGTGGTCTATTGCATCCACGGCCATGAAGTCGGGGTCAGCAACATGCAAGCCTTGCGCGAGCAAGGTGTCGAGGCGATGTATCTGGAGGGTGGCATCGAGGCCTGGCGCGAGCAAGGCCTGCCGGTCGTCGCCAAGCCGGCGGGCAGCCACACACGCTGGGTGACGCGTGCGCGTCCACGCGTCGACCGTATCGCCTGCCCGTGGTTGATTCGGCGCTTTGTTGATGCCCAGGCCCAATTTCTGTACGTGCCCACTGATCAAGTGGCCAGCATCGCGCTGCGCGAGCAGGCCACCGCCTACGACGTGGCCGACCATGTGGCGCCAACACGCTTCACCCACGACGGGGAGCTGTGCAGTTTCGACGCCTTTGTACAGGCCTATCGGCTGGGTGGCGACCCCGCCCTGGCGCGCCTGGCGCAGATCGTGCGCGGCGCCGACACCGACCGCCTGGACCTGACGCCGCAGTCTGGTGGTCTGGTCGCCCTGTCGCTCGGCATGTCGCGTGTCGAGTCTGACGACCACCGCATGCTCGACGCCATGATGCCGCTGTACGACGCGCTCTACGCCTGGTGCCAGAACGCCGTGCGTGGTCAGGATGAGAAGCACACCTGGAGCGCTGGACCGGCAAGCCAGAAGGCACAGGCATGAGCGCCGCGCCGGGCCGCTTCAAGCCAAGCTCGCACCGCAGTGCGCAGCACGAAGGTGTTCCTGAGACCATGAGTGTGTCGTTTGCCCTGGCGTTTCGGTTCTGGTTGCGACTGGGCTTCATCAGCTTTGGCGGCCCGGCCGGGCAGATAGCCATCATGCACCGCGAGCTGGTCGAGCAAAAGCGCTGGATATCGGAGCGGCGTTTTCTGCACGCGCTGAACTACTGCATGCTGCTGCCCGGCCCCGAGGCGCAGCAGCTGGCCATCTACATTGGCTGGCTGCTGCACCGCACCTGGGGTGGCGTGGTGGCGGGCACCTTGTTTGTATTGCCTTCGCTGTTCATCTTGATCGCGCTGAGCTGGGTCTATGTGATGTTTGGCAACGTGCCGTGGGTGGCCGGCTTGCTGTATGGCATCAAGCCCGCCGTGGCGGCGATTGTGCTTCAAGCCGTGCACCGCATTGGCTCAAGAACGCTCAAGCAACCCGCTCAGGCGCCGCTGTTGTGGACCATCGCGGTCAGCAGTTTCGTGGCCCTCGCGGTGTTCAGAGTGCCCTTTCCCTGGCTCGTATTGGCAGCGGCGCTCACTGGCTGGCTGGGTCAGCGCGTCGGGCTCAAGCAGTTCTCGACCGGTGGCGGGCACGCCGCCGCCAAAGCCTCCGCCACGCCTGGCGGTCCCTGTGTCATCGACGACGCCACACCAACCCCGGCCCACGCACGCTTTAGCAAGTGGCGTTTGGTGCAGGTGCTGGGCGCCGGTGCGCTGTTGTGGCTGGTGCCTGTCGTGACTCTTGTGGTCTGGCAGGGCTGGGGCGGAGCGCTCACCCAGATGAGCTGGTTCTTCACCAAGGCAGCGCTGTTGACCTTTGGTGGCGCCTACGCCGTGCTGCCCTACGTCTACCAGGGTGCAGTTGAGCAGTTCACCTGGCTGACGGCGGCCCAGATGATGGACGGCCTGGCGCTGGGCGAAAGCACGCCAGGTCCGCTGATCATGGTGGTGACTTTTGTGGCGTTTGTGGGTGGCTGGACCAAACAGGTGCTCGGTCCGGACAGCATGTTGCTGGGCGCCACGCTCGCGGCGGTGCTGGTGACCTGGTTCACCTTTCTGCCCTCCTTCCTATTTATCCTGGCTGGCGGTCCGCTGGTGGAGTCCACCCGTGGCCAGTTGCATTTCACGGCGCCGCTGACCGCCATCACAGCGGCGGTCGTGGGTGTGATCGCCAGCCTGGCGCTGTTCTTCCTGAGTCACATTGCACTCAAGGTGCAAGCCGCCGGGCTGACTTTTTCCAACCTCGATTTCGCCGCGTTGACCCTGACTTTGGCGGCGACCGTGGCTTTGCTTCGATTCAAGCAAGGTGTGATGACGGTGCTCGCCGCGAGCGCCTTGCTGGGCTTGGTCGTGCGGCTGTTGGGTTGGGGATGAGAATGAATTCACCCGCACCGGTACGCCCGGTATGCTTGCGTGGTTCGCATTGACCCTTGACATGCCCATCCGCTTTGCCCCCGTTTCCGGCACCCGCTCCCTGTCTGATCAGGTAGCGCATCAATTGGCGGCTGAAGTTGCCAGTGGGCGTTTTGCACCTGCCGCCAAGTTGCCGACGCAGGCTGTACTTGCCGAGCAGTTTCAGGTCAGCCGCACCGTGGTGCGGGAGGCGGTGTCGCGTTTGCAGTCGCAAGGGCTGGTCGAGGCGCGCCAAGGCAGTGGCGTGTACGTCTGCGCTACGGTGCCGCTGGCGAGCTTGCGGTTTGACGCGCGCCACGCGGCCTCGCGCGAGGCGGTGATCCAGATGGTGGAGTTGCGCCGAGCGCTGGAGTCCGAGGTGGCCGCGCTGGCCGCGCAGCGACGCAAGGCGGCCGACCTCAAGTTGATCAAGCAGGCCGTGGCGGCGCTGGACCGAGCCGTCAAGGACGGCGGTGACGGCGTGGCGCAGGACGTGCAGTTGCACCGCTGTATCGCGGCGGCGGCGGGCAACCCGTTCCTGATCAGCACCCTGGACTACCTGTCGCAGTACCTGCATGGCGCCACTCAGGTCACGCGCGCCAATGAGGCGCGGCGTGCTGATTTCTCGGCGCAAGTACAGGCTGAGCATCAAGCCATCGTGGTGGCGATTGAGGCCAGTGACGCGAACCGCGCCCGCCGAGCCGCAGCCCGACACATGGACAACGCCATTGCCCGCATCGAAAGTGCCGATCCAGCGTTTTGGCGCTGTGAAGGCGAGCGGCTGGCGAGGCCATTGGTCAAGCCCGCGCGCGCCACACTCAAACCGAAACAGTAGGCGGTTTGGCCCGGCAGCGCCTGTTCGAGACGGCTTAGTCAGCGGCAGAAAGGTGCAAAGTTGTATGATAACCCTACCAATTTGAAGAGCCCCAACCCATCTCTTGCCAGGTCTTTCGAGTACCTGCCAACCCGACCAAGCCTCTAGTCCCGACGCCATGACACCTTTACCGCCCGCCCCCATCCAGCCGATCAAGCTTGGCTGCATCGCCGATGACTTTACCGGTGCCACCGATCTGGCCAACAACCTGGTGCGCGCAGGTATGCGGGTGCTGCAGACCATTGGTGTTCCCGCCGGTGTGGTGGATGTCGAAGTCGACGCCGTGGTGGTGGCACTGAAGTCGCGCACGGTGGCGCCCGCGCTGGCGGTGCAGCAGTCTTTGCAGGCACTGGCGTGGTTGCAGACTTTGGGCGCGCGCCAGTTCTACTTTAAGTATTGCTCGACCTTTGACAGCCTGTTTGCGGGAGATGTGCGCGGCAACATCGGGCCGGTCACCGAGGCCCTGATGGACGCGCTGCAGACCCAACTGACGGTGGCCACCCCGGCCTTTCCGGACAACGGGAGAACCGTATTCAAGGGTTACCTGTTTGTGGGTGACGTGTTGCTCAACGAGTCAGGCATGCAAAACCACCCGCTCACGCCCATGACCGATCCGAACCTGGTGCGGGTACTACAGGCGCAGTGTCAGCGGCCCGTCGGTCTGATCGACCACACCGTCGTGGCGGGTGGCAGCCAGGCGGTGCAGCAGCGCATCGCTGCGCTGCGTGCACAGGGGGTTGGGGTGGCGGTGCTCGATGCGGTGTCAAACCAAGACTTGCTGAGTCTAACCCCGGCCCTGGCCGAGCTGCCACTGCTGACCGGCGGCTCGGGCTTGGCGATCGGCTTGCCGGCCAACCATGGTTTGAAACCGTCGACCCAAGCCAGTGCCTTGCCCAAAGCGACCGGCTTGCAGGCCGTGGTGTGTGGCAGCTGCTCACTGGCCAGTAACCGGCAGGTGCTCGATTTCATCCGCAGTGGTCGCCCGGCGTTGACGATAGACCCGCTACGCATCGCCGCCGGCGAGGACGTGGCAGCGCAGGCACTGGACTGGGCCGAGCCCCTGCTGACCAGTGGCCCGGTGCTGCTGTATGCCACGGCCGATGCCAACGCGGTCAAGGCGGTGCAGAGTCAACTGGGGGTTGAGCAGGCTGGTGCCATGGTGGAGCGCACGCTGGCGGCCATTGCCAGGGGACTGGTGCAAAGGGGTGTGCGTCAACTGGTGGTGGCCGGCGGCGAAACCTCTGGCGCCTGTGTGCAGGCCTTGGCTATCGAGCAGATGCGCATTGGTCCGCAGATTGATCCTGGTGTGCCGTGGTGCCATGCGTCAACCGAGTTGGCGCGGTCGCAGGGTTTGCACATCGCACTCAAGTCGGGCAACTTCGGAACAGACGACTTCTTCACCAAGGCCTTCGGTCAACTGGCGTCAAGCCCGGTGTGTGTATGAGCCCGATTGAAGTACAGGCTCGTGACGAGATCTGCCGTGTTGGCAAGAGCCTGTTCGACCGTGGCTATGTACACGCCACGGCGGGCAACATCAGCGTGCGGCTGGACGACGGTTACCTGATCACACCCACTGATGCGTGCCTGGGTCAGCTTGAGCCGGCCCGATTGGCACGATTGGACGCCGCGGGTGCTCAGACGGCAGGTGACCGTGCTAGCAAGACAATAGCGTTGCACACCCAGATATACAGGGCTACGGCGGCATTCGATCCCGCAGTTCGGTGCGTCATCCACACCCACAGCAGCCACTGCGTGGCGCTGACCTTGTCCGGCGCGCCGGTGTCCACCGCCTTGGGCGCAGAGTTGTTGGGGCCGATCACCCCCTATTTTGTGATGAAGGTAGGTCATGTCCCGCTGGTGCCCTACCACCGGCCGGGCGACCCTGCCGTGGCGACACTGGTTGGCCAGACCATCATGCGCTATGCGCAGCAGGGCGTGTTGCTGCGTGCGGTTATGCTGACGCGCCTTGGCCCCAATGTGTGGCACCAGTCGCCAGCGGCGGCCATGGCGACGCTTGAAGAGCTGGAAGAAACCGCGCGTTTGCGGACCCTGGCCGGGCCAACCGTCACCGATCTGACTGCAGCCGACCTGAGCGCGCTGGCGCAGCAGTTTGGCTGCGTCTGGTAGCGGCTTGAGGCACGCCGCGCTCACGCGCTGACCGCCTGCCAATCACCACCGCGATGCGCCCAACCGGGCGCTCGCAGTGAGACACGCCCAGCCCTCCACTTACCCGGTAAGCGGGTAAACCCTTATACGATTTCCCACCTTAACGTATACATTAACGCATACGTAAAAACTCCAGACGCTTCCTCTTCCCTCTTCCATCCAATGGCAACCCCGGCACCCATCCTTTCGCAAGTTACTGCCGACCGCGTTGCAGCGGCACTGAGGGCCCAAGCCCAGGACGCCCAGGCGTTGGACGCCGCGCGCTGGATCGGTGCCGGGTTGGTGCGCCCCGAATGCGTGCTGGCCACGGCGCGTGGCGATGTGTTCACCGCCGATTGGCGCGGTGGCGTGGCGCACCTGCTACCTGACGGCTCGCAGCGGCTGTATCTGGGCCAGCCGCTGGACGGCGAGCCACTCAAGCCCAATGGCATTGCCCTGTGCCGGGACGGCAGCTTCCTGCTCACGCACCTCGGCGCCGAACAAGGCGGCGTGTTTCGGCTGCACCGCGATGGCCGCACCGAACCCTTTCTGCGCCAAGTTGACGGCGTCGACCTGCCCCCGACCAATTACGTCGTCGAAGATGCCCACGGCCGTACCTGGATCACCGTCAGCACCCGCCTGGCGCCGCGCGCGCTGGGCTACCGCAAGACCTGCAACGACGGCTTCGTTGTGATGGTCGATGCCAAGGGCGCCCGCATTGTGGCCGACGGCCTGGGCTACACCAACGAATGCGCGCTCGACCCTAGCGGTCAATGGCTGTATGTCAACGAGACCTTTACCCGGCGCTTGTCGCGTTTCGCCGTGCGAAGCGACGGCTCGCTGGGACCCAAGCAAGTGGTCACCGAGTTCGGCGCCGGCACCTTCCCCGATGGGCTGGCGTTTGACGTGCAGGGCGACGTCTGGGTGGTGAGCATCGTCAGCAACCGGGTCATACGCGTTGCCCGCGACGGTAGTCAGACGCTCTGGCTGGAGGACGCCGAAGCGACGCATCTGGATTGGGTCGAGCAAGCCTACCAGGCCAATGAGATGGGCCGACCACACCTCGATGGCGTGAAGAGCCGCGTGCTCAAGAACATTTCCAGCCTGGCCTTTGCCGGGCCGGATTTGCGCAGCGGCATTCTGGGCTGTCTGCTCGACGAGTCCTTGCCGGTGTTGAACATGCCCGTAGCGGGCCATCCGCCGGCCCACTGGAACTACTGAGGTCACTCCGACATGGCACCCCACAACACCGCCCCCAATGAAGGCACCAGCCTGGTCGACGCGGCCTACCAGGGCATGCGTCGGCGCATTCTGGATAACCAATGGGCACCGGGCTACCAGGCTATGGAGCAGCAGATCGCCGAACAGTTGGGCATGAGCCGCACGCCGGTGCGCGAGGCGTTGATCCGGCTAGGTAAAGAGGGCTTGGTCGAGGTCATTCCTCGGCGCGGCATGAGGGTGCTGCCGGTGTCGCCGACCGACATGCGCGAGATCTATGACGTGTTGACCGCACTCGAATGCATGGCCGCTGAAACCCTGGCCGCGCGCAAGCCCGGCCAAGCCGAACTCAAGCCCCTGATCACCGCCACCAAGGCTATGGAAAAGGCACTGGCACAGGACGATCTGGATGCCTGGGCCGCCGCAGACGAACTGTTTCACGAGCGCTTGGTGCACATGGCGGGCAACAAATTGCTGGCGCAAGCGGTGATGAGCCACTGGGACCGCGCCCACCGGGCACGCATGTTCACCCTGCGGCTGCGACCCAAGCCAGTCAACTCGACGCATGAACACATGGCGCTGGTTGAGCGACTGGCCGCCGGTGACGTGGCCGGTGCCAGCGCGGTCAACCGCGAGCACCGCCAGCGCGCCAGCCGCGAACTGCTGGGCATCTTTGAGCGCTTCCGACTGCAGCAAATGTAGGCAGCGCAGCTTCTCCCCTCTTTCTTCTTCTCACTCAGTATGACCACCAGCTACCACATTGCAGTCTTGCCCGGCGACGGGATCGGCGTTGAAGTCATGCGCGCGGCCGAGCACGTGCTGCGCGCCGTGCAAGCGCGTGTTGGACTCACTCTGGCTCTGGACTACCAGTTGGCCGGGGCCCAGCACTACCTCGACAGCGGTGTGGCGTTACCCGAGCCCACCTTGAAGACCTGCGATCAGGCGCACGCCATCTTGTTTGGCGCCATGGGCTTACCCCACGTACGCGGCAAGGACGGTACCGAGATCATTCCGCAACTCGACTTGCGCTTTCATTTCGACCTGTATGCCGGCGTGCGCCCGATCCGCACCTTCCGGGGATTGCCGACGCCGCTGTCGAACCCAAAGGCGGCCGAGATTGACATGGTGCTGGTGCGCGAAAGCACGGAGGGCCTGTTCTACGCCCGTGGCCGTGGCGACGTGCGCGGCGACCCAAGTGCCCCGAGCGAGGTCTACGACACCATGCAGATCACGCGCAAGGGCACCACCCGCATCTGTGAGTTTGCCTTCAAACTGGCCCAACGCCGTGCCGCCGCAAAAGGTCGCCCGGGTCGGGTTACCAGCGTCGACAAAGCCAACGTCTTTGCATCCATGGCGTTCTGGCGCACGCTCTTCGAGGACATAGCCAGTCGGTTTCCGGGCGTGCAGGCCGACAGCGTCTATATCGACGCCATGGCCCTCAATCTGGTGATGAAGCCCTGGAGCTACGACGTGATGGTGACGGAGAACATGTTCGGCGACATTCTGTCCGACCTGATCGCCGCGCTGGTGGGTGGTATGGGCATGGCGCCATCGGGTGACATCGGTGACCGGCATGGTCTGTTCCAACCCGCCCACGGCACCGCGCCGGACATTGTTGGCCAGGGCAAGGCCAATCCCACCGCCATGATTCTGTCGGCTGCCATGATGCTCGACTGGTTGGCCGAGCGCCATGCCGACGCGCGACTGAGCGACGCCGCCACGCTGATCGACCAAGCGGTGCAGAGTGTCTTCGCACAGGGCCAGATCCGCCCGTTCGAGATGGGCGGCAGCCACGGTACGGCGAGTATTGTCGACGCCGTCGTGGCGGCACTTAACTCGCCAGCGTGACATGAGCCACATCAACGCCAGGGCCAACCAGCCTCGCCGCGTTGCGGTGGTGGGTGCGGGCTTCTTCAGCCAGTTCCATTTGGAAGGTTGGGCGCAGTTGCCAGACGCCCAGGTAGTGGGCTTGTGTGACCCGGATACCAGCAAATCCGCCCTGTTGGCCGAGCGCTTTGACATTGCGCGGACCTTTACGGATGTTGCGCAGATGCTCGACGCGACTCAGCCCGACCTGGTCGACGTGGTCACTCCGCCATCGAGTCACGCCGCGGTGCTAACGACGGTATTGGCGCGCGCCCTGCCGGCGATTTGTCAAAAGCCTTTCGGCGTGAACTACACGCAGGCCGTGGCGCTGACTGAACGGGCGCGCTTGGCCGGTGTACCCCTGGTCGTTCACGAAAACTTTCGCTTCATGCCCTGGTTTCGCGAAGCCAAACGGTTGATTGATGCGGGGCAACTCGGCGCCTTGCATGGCGTGAGCTTTCGCCTGCGTCCGGGCGACGGACAAGGGCCGCGAGCCTACCTCGATCGCCAGCCCTACTTCCAGACCATGCCACGCCTGTTGGTGGTGGAGACGGCGATCCACTTCATTGACACGTTTCGTTTCCTGATGGGCGAGGTACAGGCGGTGTACGCCCGTTTGCGTCAGCTCAATCCGGTGATCCAGGGCGAAGACGCCGCCTTGATCACCTTTGAGTTCGCCAGTGGCGCAGCGGGACTGCTCGACGCCAACCGCCTCAACGATCATGTGGCCGAGAATCCGCGGCGCACCATGGGCGAGATGTGGCTCGAAGGCGCGCACGGTGTGTTGCGTCTGGACGGCGAGGCCCGTCTGTGGTGGAAGCCGCATCACGGTGGCGAGACAGAGCACATCTACGAGCGCGGCTCCAGCGTCAGCTTTGGCGGTGGTGCCTGCGGCTTGCTGCAGCGCCACGTGCTGCGAAGCTGGCACGACGCCACCCCGACCGAGAACACCGCTGGCGACTACCTGCGCAACTTGCTGATTCAAGAAGCCGTTTACGCATCGCACGCCAGCGGCCAGCGCATCGTCATTGATGACTTCACGCCTGACCCGAGCAAGTTTCACCGCAGCCCGATGCAAAGGGCATTTCAACCTTCCCCAAGCAACCACCAGGAGACACCATGAACACTTCCAACCCTCTGCAACGTTTCGCATTGACCGCGGTCGCTGGTCTGATGCTCACCGTTGGCGCGCAAGCGCAGACCATCCTCAAGTTCAGCCACACCGATCAGCAGCAAGGTGCGCGCCAAGCCGCAGCGCAGTTGTTTGCCAGGAAAGTGGAGGAGTACACCCAAGGGCGCTACAAAGTGCAAGTATTTTGCTGCAGCCAATTGGGTAACGACCCCAAGAACATCGAGCAGCTGACGCTCGGTGGTATCGACTTCACGGTCTCTTCCACCGGCTCCTACGCGTCCTTTGTACCGACTTTGAACCTCACGATGATGCCCTTCATCATCGACAACTACGCCCAAGGCTGGAAGTTCTACGACGAGTCCAAGTGGCTCAAGGCCCAGTTTGACAAGGCGCCCGCCAAGGGCTTTCGCTTCCTGGCGACCTGGGAGGCCGGTTTTCGCAGCATGACCACCAAAGACCCGCTCAACGGCCCCGCCGATGCGCGTGGCAAGAAGCTGCGCACCTTCCCCAACGAGATGATGCGCTGGCAGCTCGAAGCGATGGGCTTTGGCATCCAGATCATGCCCCTGCCCGAGGTTTACCTGGCCATTCAGCAGGGCGCCGTTGCGGGGCAAGAAAACCCGATCGACACCATCGCGTCGAACAAATTCTACGAAGTCGCACCCCACGTGACATTGACCAACCACGTCTACAGCCCGATACCGATGGCCATCTCCGAGAAGACCTGGCAAAAGCTGACGCCAGCCGATCAACAGGCCGTGGAGCGTGCCGCCAAGGAAGTCGCGCCATTCCAGCGCACCATGATCAAGGACAACGACGAAAAGCTGCTGGCCGACATGGCCGCCAAGGGCGCCAAGATCAACCGCAAGCCCGACACCGAGGCGTTTCGCAAAGCGGTCGATCCGGTCTATGCCAAAGCTCGCGAGAAATACGGGGCGGACGTCGATGCGGTACTGGCCGAAGCCGCCGCGGTACGCAAAGCCGTCAAGTGATGCGTGAGGGGGGCTGACTGCGATGAACACGCCATCACATGACTCACCCGTCGATGCGACCGCTGCCGCAGTGGCCTTGGCCCCCGTGGCAGCACCGGTGCGCTGGCTCGGACGCCTGGTGGACTGGACCGTCATTGCCATGGGCACGGTGCTCATCACCTTGGTGTTTGCCAATGTGGTGATCCATGCTTTTGGCAAGGACCTGGCATGGATGACCGAGCTCGGCGAGCTGTTGATGGTGTGGGTCACCTTCCTGGGAGGTGCCGCTGCGGCGCAGCGCGGCGCGCACATGTCGATCAACGAGTTCCTGGACAAGCTCGACGAACCCAGGCGGCGCTGGGCCGACGCCGCAGTGCAGAGCATCTGCCTGGTGGTGCTGGCGGTGGTGTGCTTTTACGGCGCGCGCATCGTGGCCGGCGGCCGGGACAACTTGCTGACCACGCTGGAGTGGCCGATGTCATGGCAATACCTGCCTTTGCCACTGGGCTGCGGCCTCATGTTCGCCTTCATTGCCTGGGATCTTCTGCAAATCCTGCGTGGCGTGCCACGCGCCCAACGTTACCCACAAGACTGATTCATCGGCCCCACCATGTTGTCTCTCGTCATTTTTGGCACCTTCTTCGCGCTCGCCCTGGCGGGAATCCCGCTGATGTTCGCGCTACTGGCCACCACCGCAGGGGTCATGGTGGCCTATGGCATGCAGTACCCGATGGAGAGCGTTTTTCTGTCGTTCATTGGTGGGGTGGAGCCCTTCATCCTGATCGCGGTGCCACTGTTTGTCTTCACGGGCGAGTTGCTGGCGCAGGGCGGTGTGGGCAAACGCATCGTCGAGTTTGCCAATGTGCTGTTTGGTTGGTTGCCTGGCGGGCTGGGGGTGGTCACGGTCATCTCGTGCCTGTTGTTTGGCGGTGTGTCGGGTTCGGCGATCGCGGACACGGCCGCCATTGGCTCGCTGGTCATACCGGCGATGTTGGCGCGCGGCTACTCACGTGGTTTTGCCGCGGCGCTGGTGGCGGTGTCGGGCACCCTGGCCTTGCTGATGCCGCTGTCGATTCCGTTTCTGGTGTATGCCTTTGTCTCGGGTGTGTCGATGCGCACCCTGTCCATGGCCGGGTTGATACCGGCCCTGCTGTCGGCCGGCGCGCTGATCGCCGTGTGCATGTGGCACGGCCGCTCCACCGGTGTAGACATGGGTGGCAAACCGGCCTCGCTGGGGGCAATCTGGAGGGCCGGTGTCAGTGCCGGCCCGGCCTTGCTGATGCCGGTGTTCATCGTCGGGGGCATCTGGTCGGGCTACTTCACGCCAACTGAGGCCGCGGCGGTGGCGGTGGTGTACGGATTGATCGTTTCGATGTTTCTGTACAAAGACCTCACCTATCGGGATCTGCCACACCTGTTGCTCAAAGCCTTCATGACCAGCGCCACGGTGATGTTGGTGATTGGTGCCACCGGCGCGCTGGCTTGGCTGATCACCGCTGAGCAAGTGGCGCAGCAGCTCGCCACCTGGGTTGGGTCGGTGGCGCACGTGCCATGGGTGTTCTTGCTGATGCTCAATGTTGCACTGGTGCTGTTGGGCATCTTCATCGAACCGTTGCCCGCCCTGCTGATGGCCGCGCCGCTGTTCCTCCCGCTGGCCATGGCCTTCAAAATGGACCTGGTGCACATGGGCGTGATCATGACGGCCAACCTGGCGATTGCGCTGTACACCCCGCCGGTGGGGGGTACCTTGTTTGTGGCCGCCAAATTGGCCAGGGCGAGTATTGGAGAGATCACGCGGCACCTGTGGCTGATGATGGGTGCCACCTTCAGCATCGTGATTTTGATCACCTACGTGCCGCAACTCTCCCTGTGGCTACCGCGTTGGTTGGCGAGCTGGAACTGATCATGTTTGTCGTCACCGTATTGTTCTGCATCAAGCCCAGTCATGTTGACGAGTTCATGGCGGCGATGCTGGCCAACGCCAGCACTTCGCTGCAGGACGAGCCTGGCTGTCGGCAGTTCGACGTGTGCCAATGCGGGTCTGACGCCACGGAAGTCTTCCTCTACGAGGCCTACGACAGCGAGGCCGATTTTGGACGGCACTTGGCCGCCCCGCACTTTCTGGCCTTCAATGAGCTGACTGCCCCTTGGGTGCAGGCCAAAACGGTGCGTACCTACCGTCGCCTGTCGCTGGCCCATGGCGCCGCCTTGTCACACGGAGCGCCGCATGTACCCACTTAACCGCTTTCTTCGCGCCGCAGGGCTGGCGTTGGCGCTGTGCTGGGCGTCCAGTATCCAGGCCAAAGACATCGTGGTCGGTCAGGTCGCGCCCTTTGGTGGTCCCCTGGCGGTCAGTGGGCGCGACTTCAACTTGGGCGCAGTGATCGCGTTTGACGAAATCAATGCCGCTGGTGGTATTGGCGGTCAGCGCTTGCGGCTGCTGTCGCGTGACGACGGCTATCGCAGCAGCGAAACGGTGCGTCATGTCGACGACCTGTTGGGGCAGCACAACCCGGTGGCGCTCATTGGCATGTGGGGCGCGGAGAATGTGCAGGCGTTGGGCGCCAAGCAGTTGTTGGAGACCAGCGGCCTGCCCGTGGTGGGTGTGCGCTCGGGCGCTTTGGCTTTGCGCAGGAATCCGGCCCTGTTTCATTTGCGCGCTTCGTATCGTGATGAAGTGCTGCGCATTCTGGAGCAACTCAAGACCATGGGCTCGACGCGCATCGCCGTGCTGTACGAGGACGCCGACTTTGGGCGTGAAGCGGTGGCGGACGTGACGGCCGCCTTGGCCTTGCGTGACTTGAAAGCCGCACTGGTGGTCGCTCAAGCCAAGAATGACCTCAAAGTGGACGCTGTGGTGGACCAAACCGTCGCGACTCAGCCGCAGGCGGTGCTGGTCGTGGCCAACACACCGGTGGCGGCGGCACTGATCAAGGGTCTGCGCGAACGCAAGCTCTCCGCGTTTGTGTTTGCCACCTCGACCCTGGATGCCGAGCAGCTCATGGCCCAATTGGGACCACTGGCCGCGGGTGTGGCCATTGCCCAGGCGGTACCCAATCCGTACAAAGCCACGGCACCGATTGCGATGGCGTTTCAGAAACGCATCAAAGTGCTCGGTATTGACGCCGCGCGCGCCAACTTCGCCTCGCTGGAGGGCTACATTGTGGCGCGAGTGGTGGCCGAAGGCCTGCGCCGCGCCGGCCGCGACCCCGGGCGGCGGGAGCTGGTGCGCGGCCTCGAGAGCATGCGCCGCTATGACCTGGGCGGCTTCTTGGTCGACTTCGGCCCTGGCCAGCGCGAAGGCTCGCGTTACGTGGACCTGTCGCTGGTGGGTGTGGATGGTCGCATCCGGCAGTAACACAAGGTGCGGCCCATGATCATGTTTCGTCGTTTGATTGCTATTGTTGCGATAGCGAGCTTTGCCCAGTACAGTTGGTCCCAGAGCCACCAGGGCCAGCGCGTGTTAAAGCTCAACCATACCGACACGCCGTCGGGAGCGCGCCACCAGGCGGCCGAGCGCTTTGCCGCCAAGGTGGAGGAGTACAGCGGTGGGCATTTTCGGGTGTTGGTGTTCCACTCGGGGCAGCTTGGCAATGATCCGCAGAGCATCAAGGCGGTCAGCGAGGGCAAGCTCGACTTCACTACCAGCGCCACCGGCAGTTTTGCAACCTTGGTGCCCGAACTCAATCTCACCGCCTTGCCCTATTTGGTCGAGGGCTACGAGCAGGGCTGGCGCTTCTACGATGAGGCGCCCTGGATGCGTCGGCAATTCGACAAGCTGCCGACCAAAGGGCTGCGGCATCTGGCCACGTGGGAGGCGGGCTTTCGCAGCTTCACTACCCGTTTCGCTTTCAACGGCCCCGCCGATGCGAAGGGCAAAAAGATGCGGGTGTTTCCCAACGACATGATCAAGTGGATCATGGAGTCGGTTGGTTTCGAGCCGGTCGTGTTGCCCGTCACCGAGGTGTACGCTGCCATGGCGCAGGGTCGGGTGGATGGGCAGGAGAACCCGATCGACACGATCCGGGCGCTGCGTTTTCATGAGGTCGCGCCCCATATCGTGCTGACCGAGCATGTCTACAGCCCCCTGCCCTTTGTAGTGTCGGAAGCGCTGTGGCAGACCCTGCGCGAGGCCGAGCGCGAGCAATTCGTGCGCGCCGCGCGCGACGCCAGCGCCGTCTCCCGCAAGCTGGTCAGGGATGCCGACGAGGCTCACCTGCAGGCGATGCGCGCGGCCGGCGCCACCGTGACGCGACCCGACCGAGCCGCCTTCAGGCTGGCGATGCAGTCGGTCTACCCGCGCGCCAAAGCCGTCTATGGCGCTGAAGTGGATGCGATTCTGAAAGACGCACAGAGCGTCGGGCGCTGACTTGGTTGAGACAGATTTGGTAAACGCTTGACCGAGGCGTACGGCCTGCGCACAATGGGACGCATCGCCTTTGTGGTGGGGGCTCAGTCCGTGAGGAGGGGTTATGCGCGCGAGCAAACTGTGGATGATGGCCGTGACCGTCGGCTGCGCCTTGTGCGCAGTGCCAGCGCTGGCCCAGACGCGTGCAACCTGCGAGGCCTACATGGCGACCGACCCCAGTCCGATCGGCATCCCCACTGTTTCAGGGCCTGGTGTTGCGCAACGTAGCGCCTTACTCGCCGCCGGCGGCAAGCTGGTTGCGATTGGAGCGCGTTACTATTCGGTCTCAATACCCGCAGCGTTCTACACAGCGACAACACCGGTTGTTGTGATTGATCTGCATGGCACCGGCGGCTACGCCGAGGCTGAGTGGACCGACTGGCACACCGCCATGGCCGACAAGGGTGTGGCTTTCATCGCCCTGAGCTGGGGCGGCGGCGCACCTGGCGCCGCCACCGACACCGAGGTCTACAGCCAGATCAAGCAGATTTTGAGCGACCTCGGCGCCAACTGCCCGATCACCACGGCCAGCAAGTGGCTGATGGGCTTTTCGGTGGGCAGCGCGATTTCCTTTGCCGTGATGATTCGCGATGTCGCCGACCAGAAATTGTTGCGCGGACAAATTGCGATCAGCGGCGCCGCCATTGGACCCTTGACCACCGGCAAGGACGTGATGCACGCGACAGTCGAAGCCAATCGGTCCAACGCTTTGGCTGTCGGGGCCCAGTCGTGCTGGTGAACTCGCCGCCCGGGGCGCAATGCCATGTTTGACTATGTGGTCGCCTCGTCCAAGTTCACAGTTGTCACCGCCGCGCAGACAGACTGCATGCTGAGCTGGCTGGAGGTGGGTTTTCCGGCCTACGTGTCGCCACCCCCGGCTGGCCCCCCCGTGCGCCGGCTGGCACCCACGGCCCGGGGTGCAGACCGACCTGGTTGGCATTGAGCCCCTGTACAAGACCGCTCCCATCCGTATACTGCAATGACAACATCAGACCTGTGATGGAATTGTGAGTGCGCCCGAGGGTTCGCGGACTGCGCGTTTAAACAACTACCTAGAAAAGAGCGTCGTATGGAACAAGCTCGCCGCAACTACCGTTCTGTCGCCCAACGCCTGGTGTTGGCCTCTGTTGGCATGCTGGCTGCGGTGTTGCTGCTGATCAGCATGGCCATGAGTGTGATTGCCGAGCGACAGTCGCGCGAGCGCATCGTGGCTTCGGTGGCTGAAAAGGCGCAATCGGTGGCCAACTCGATCGATGCGTTTGACGCCACGGCGCGCGCCTTGGTGGAGCGCGCCTTTGGCCCATTCAAGGAGTCCTTTGACCCGGCACCGGTGCTCGACGAGGCCAGCGGCAAGCTCACCAGTTTTGGCGTGGCCCTCAACGCTGATCGCGGGCGGGGGCCCGGTTTGCCCGTGCGAGGATTAAATTCCCCCCCTCTCCCGGGGAAACCCCCGACCCCCCCGGCCCCGGCCCCCGGCCCGCCTATGCCGCCGTGGCCGCAGGCAAGGTCCATGTTGGGCGTGCGATGCTGTTTGGCAAGCCCTACATGACGCTGTACCAACCCGTCAAAGACGCATCGGGCAAAGTGGTCAGCATCTTGTTTATTGGGTTTGACTTGTCGGGCTTTCAGGCATCCCTCGAAAAGCTGGTCAGCGAGGCGCGCTTCTATGACACCGGCGGCGTTTACGTGATCGATCCGAGATCCAGCCTGGCTGACGCCGTATTTGTCGCGCATCCCAGCGCCAAGGGCAAAAAGGTGCTCGATGCCTACCCCGGCGCCGACAAGTTTCTGGCCAATCTGGGCTCGGCCAACAAGGGCTATCTGGCCAGCGCTCAAACGCTGTTTGCGGCCAGTCAGGGCGACCAGTGGGCGGTGCTGCGCAAGGCCGACGCCGCCAAGTGGTGGGTGGTGGCGGAGGTGTCGGGCCGCGAGGCGATGCAGTCGCATTGGCGCACCATGCTTATGCAATGGGGTTTGCTGGCCTTGGCCACTGTGCTGCTGGGGGGCGGGCTCTATTGGCTCGTGCAGCGTTACGTCAGCACGCCATTGCGCGCCCTCACCACTGCGGTGGGAACCGTCGCGCAGGGCGATTTGACACAGGCGTTTGTCTCTGGTCAGAACGATGAAATCGGTGTCTTGGTGTCAGAAGTTGAGGGCATGCGTCGGCGCTACTTGCAGGCATTGGCGCAAGTGCGCCAGGCGGTTGACAGCATCGGCACCGCCAGCGCCGAGATCGCCAGCGGCAACCAGGACCTGAGCACGCGCACCGAGCAGACCGCCAGCAACCTGCAGCGCACGGCGTCGAGCATGGATCAGCTCACGGGCACCGTCAAGCAGTCGGCGGATGCGGCGCGCCAAGCCAACCAACTGGCGGCCTCGGCGGCCGAAGTGGCGGCACGCGGCGGCACCGTGGTTGGGCAGGTGGTGGCCACCATGGACGACATCACGCACAGCTCCAAGAAGATTGCCGACATCATCAGCGTGATTGATGGCATTGCGTTTCAGACCAACATCCTGGCGCTTAATGCTGCGGTCGAAGCCGCGCGCGCTGGCGAACAAGGGCGCGGCTTTGCTGTGGTGGCCAGTGAAGTACGCAGCCTGGCGCAGCGCAGCGCCGAGGCGGCCAAGGAGATCAAGGCTTTGATTGGCGCCTCGGTCGAGCGGGTCGAGTCGGGCTCGCGTTTGGTGAAAGACGCGGGCAGCACCATGACCGAGATTGTCAGCTCGGTACAGCGCGTGGGCGACATCATCGGCGAGATCTCGGCGGCCTCGGCGGAACAGTCGCAAGGTATCAATGAGGTGAATCAGGCAATCGGCCAACTTGACCAGATGACGCAGCAAAACGCAGCGCTGGTTGAGCAGTCGGCCGCCGCCGCGCAAAGCATGAGTGATCAGTCGCAGAAGCTGGCGCAGGCGGTGGCGGTCTTCAAACTGGGGCAGTCCTTAGCGGCAGCAGCAACAGCTACGGCGCCGCGGCCGACCAAGGCGGCGCTTGCGCCGCCGCCGCGCCGCGTCGCGCCCCCAAAATTGCGCGCGTTGGCCGACGCGGCGCCACCGCGCGCGGCCTTGCCTGCGGCGGCACCAGCAGTCCAGAGTGCCGCCACCGGGTCACACGCACAACGCCGCGGTGAGAGTGAGGATTGGGAGTCCTTCTAGCCGCTGAGGCCCTGGCGCATGCAGCCGGCGCCGAGCGCAGTGCCCGGCGTGCGCCAGCAGGCACCTGTGGGCTAATATCGGTCTGTCATTGCCTTCAACCGCTCCCTTATCTTCCCGCGCTTGACCATGTCCGCTCCTTCCACGCTTTCAACCTTCGTAGCCCGTGACGGTGACAACGTAGCCATTCAGGATTGGCCCCTGGATCAAGGGCGTGCGCTGCGTGGCGTGGTGATTCTGGTGCACGGCCTGGGTGAACACGCGGGGCGCTACGAGCACGTGGCGCACCATTTGAACGACTGGGGTTTTGCCGTGCGCGGCTATGACCAATATGGTCATGGCGAGTCTGGCGGACCACGCGGCGGCTTGCCAAGCGACAACCGACTGCTCGATGATCTGGCCGACATTGTCGACAGCACACGTTCGCGCATGCAGCCGGCAAGCCCGCTGATTCTGCTCGGACACAGCATGGGTGGCCTGGTCGCGGCGCGCTTCGTGTCGTTGGAGCTGCGCCCCGTGCAGGGGCTGGTGCTGTCGTCTCCGGCGCTGGATCCGGGCCTGAGCCCGCTGCAAAAGCTGTTGCTGGCCGTGGTACCGCGTATTGCGCCCAACCTGCGCGTCGGCAATGGGCTAAACGTCGATCTGATTTCCCACGATCCGGCGGTCGTCAAGGCCTACCAGAACGACCGGCTGGTGCACGACCGTGTTAGCGGTCGCTTGGCTCGTTTTATCGCCGACAACGGTCCGGCCACGGTCGCCACGGCGCCGCGCTGGCATGTGCCAACGCTGCTGATGTATGCCGGGGCGGATCGTCTGGTCAATCCGGCCGGCAGCCGGGCCTTTGAGGCGCAGGCGCCCAGGCAGTGTGTCAGCACGCAGTGCTTCGAGTCGCTGTACCACGAGATCTTTAATGAGCTTGATGCCAGCCCGGTGTTTGCGGCGCTCAAGCATTGGCTCGACGCCCATTTCTAGCTAGAACCTGCGGCCTGTCGCGTCCGCTGAGACTACACCGGGCGCGGCCGATGGCGATGCAGCGCCAGCCACGCCAGGGCGGCAAAGATGACCGCCACCGGTGCGATCGAGCCGTAATTGAGCCAGTCCCACCCGCTGGTGGTGACCAACACCCCGGAGGCCAGCGAACTCACTGCCAGCGTCGCAAACACGAAGAAGTTGAGCGCCCCCTGGGCTCGGTCCTTCTCTTCGGACGAGTAGGTTTGCAGCGACAGGGTGGTGCTGCCGGTAAACAGAAAATTCCAGCCAACGCCCAGCAGCAGCAGGGCTAGCCAGAACTGGTGCAAATCCGTTCCCGATAGGGCCACGGCAATGCACAGGGCATACAGAAGCGCGCCCAGTGCCATGATCAAAAGCGCGCCAAAGCGCTTGATCAGGTGGCCGGTGAAGAAGCCCGGTGCGAACATGCCGATGACGTGCCACTCCAACACGAATGCGGCGTCCGAGAACGGCAGGCCACACTGCTGCATGGCAATCGGCGTGGCTGCCATCAACAGGTTCATGACGCCGAAGCTCAGAGCACCAGCGGTGGCGGCAACGATAAAGACCGGTTGGCGCATCAGCACCGACAGAGGCCGCCCGCCCGGCGTGGCCTGGGGCGGCTGGTGTGGTTCGAACGCAATCGGCATCATCGCCAGGTAGGACAGCACTGCAATGCCAGCCAGCGCCAAGTAGGCGCCAGTGAAGGGAACCGCCGTCAAGCCGCGCGTGTACTGCGCCAAGTTGGGCCCCAGCACCGCACCGATCAATCCGCCTGCCATGACCAGTGAGACGGCCTTCTCGCGCCAATCCTTGGCGGCGAGCTCAGCGGCGGCGAAACGGTATAGGTTGGCGTTGGCGTTGTAGTAGCCCGCCACCACGGTGGCCGCGCACAACAGCCAGAAGTCACGGGTGACAGCGGCATAGGCGCACAAAATGGCCGACGCGAATGCCACCCCCAGCCCCATTTTGAACGAGGCCTTGCGACCGAAGTGTTGCTGGGTCCGGGCCACCAGGGGCGTCGAAAGTGCGCCGCCAATGACGTAGCCCATCACCGGCAGGGTCGCCATCCAACCGAGTGGGGCCAGACTGAAGCCCACCAGCCCATTGATGGCGATGAAGGTGACGTTGTTGGTCAGGAAAAGCCCCTGGCATATTGTCAGGAGCCAAAGGTTGCGGTTCATGCGGTGCTTTGTTGACGGATGGCCGCTCGCTTGGCTGAACAACCCGCCCGTCGTGGAGTGCCGACTACCCGGGAATGTCGGCTCAAAATGGCATGCCCGACAAACTGAAGAAATCGGCTGCGAGGATACCATGCCGACCCCGGGGTTTTTTTTTTTTTTTTTTTTTTTTTGTTTGGTCTTTGGTTGGGTTCCCCCTCTTTCCCCCAAACCACGACAAACCGGCGTTCCCTTGGATTCAAGATCAGGTATCGCTGCCGCGCCATCGGCTACCCTTGCTCGGCAAATGGCTAGCTCAGACGCGGTCGCCCGGCCTCGTTTGTGTGCCAAGCCTACACCGAGCGCAGCGTCGGCACTATTGTCAGGTGCCGCTTGTTGAACGGACGACCGGCGCGGGCCGGTCCGGCGTCGCTGGCCTGATGCGTTGACAGAACCACCAAATCAAGATGAGCACCAACATGGACAACTCCCCACCCAGTGCACCGGGCAGGTCCGCTGCGTCGATGGAGCTTGTCTGCCCGGCGGGTAGCTTGCCCGCACTCAAGGCCGCCGTCGATCACGGCGCCGACTGCGTCTACCTCGGCTTTCGCGATGCCACCAATGCCCGTAACTTTGCCGGTCTGAACTTTGACGAGGCCGCCATCGCCAACGGCATCCGCTACGCCCACGAACGCGGCCGCAAGGTGCTGCTGGCGCTCAACACCTACCCCCAGGCCGCCAGTCCGCAGGTCTGGCAAGGCGCCATCGACCGCGCCGCGCAAAGTGGGGTTGACGCCGTGATCCTGGCCGACCCCGGCCTGATGCACTACGCCATGACACGTTACCCCGAGCTGCGGCTGCACCTGTCGGTGCAAGGCTCGGCCACCAATTACGAGGCGATCAATTTTTATCACCAGCACTTTGGCATTGCGCGCGCGGTGCTGCCGCGCGTGCTGTCTCTGACGCAAGTTGAGCAGGTGCTGGAGAAGACGCCGGTTGAAATCGAGGTGTTTGGTTTTGGCAGCCTGTGCGTGATGGTCGAGGGCCGCTGCGCCCTGTCAAGTTACGTCACCGGTGAGGCGCCCAACACCAACGGTGTGTGTTCGCCGCCGAAAGCGGTACGTTGGCAGGAAACGCCGCAAGGGCGCGAGTCGCGCTTGAACGGCGTGCTGATCGACCGTTATGCACCCGGTGAAAATGCCGGCTACCCGACGCTGTGCAAAGGCCGCTTCGACGTGGGCGACGATCATAACTACTACGCCATTGAGGAGCCCACCAGCCTTAACACGCTGGAGCTGTTGCCCAAGTTGATGAAGATGGGCGTGCGCGCCATCAAGATCGAGGGCCGCCAGCGCAGCCCGGCCTATGTGGCGCAGGTCACCAAAGTGTGGCGCGAAGCGATTGACAACTGCCGTGACAACCCGCACCGCTACTCCGCCAAACCGGCCTGGATGAACGATCTGGACAAGGTCGCCGAGGGCCAGCAGCACACCCTGGGCGCCTACCACCGGCCCTGGAAGTGACGCCGCAACCCGAAACCTTGCGGGTCAGGCCACTTTGCGAAGCACATGTGCTGTGACCCCAACTGACTAGATATGGAGAGCGCACTGTGAAACTCGCCCTGGGCCCCCTGCTGTACTACTGGCAGCGTGACGCCGTGTTCAAGTTCTATGAGTCGGTGGCCGCCATGCCGGTGGACATCGTGTACCTGGGTGAAACCGTGTGTTCGCGCCGCCATGAGTTGCGACTGGCCGACTGGTTGGAGGTGGCCCAGAGGCTGCGCGCCGCCGGCAAAGAGGTTGTGCTGAGCACCCAGGTGCTGATCGAATCCGGCTCGGATGTCAGCACGCTGCACCGCATCACCGCCAACGGTGACTTCATGGTGGAGGCCAACGACATGGGTGCGGTCAAGTGCATGGAGGGCAAAGGCCCGTTTGTCGGTGGCCCGCACCTCAACATCTATAACGTGCCCACATTGCAATGGATGGCTGGTCTGGGGCTGTCGCGCTGGGTTATTCCGCTGGAGATGGGGCGCAGCGATCTGGCGCTGTTGCAACAGGGCCGGCCGGTCGGCCTGCAAACCGAAGTGTTTGCCTACGGCCGCATGCCCTTGGCTTTCTCGGCGCGCTGCTTCACGGCGCGGCACCGCAACCTGCCCAAGGACGATTGCCAGTTCAGTTGTCTCGCGCATGGCGATGGCCTGCTGATGCGTACCCGCGAGGCCGAGGGCTTCTTGGTGCTCAATGGCACGCAAACCCAATCGGCCAAGGTCTACAACCTGGTCGCTGAAGTGCCGAGCCTGCGCGAACTCGGGGTGGACGTGCTGCGCATCAGTCCGCAGTGGCAGCACACCGGCGAGGTGGTGCGGCTGTTTGGTGCCGTGCTGGCCGGACAGTGCAGCGGCGAGCAGGCCCTGCAAGACATGGCTACCTTGATGCCCGATCAGCCCTGCAACGGCTACTGGTACGGCAAGCCTGGCCTGGAGATGCTGGCGGCACAGCCTGCCTGAGCGTCGGCGCGTCGCCGTGCTGTCCCCTCCCACGATCAACCTCGAATCACCAGAGAGCGACCATGAAACCAAGCCCCTATTTGCTGCCGCGCCCGGTCGGCGACCTGCTGGGCAAGCTGCCCGCCTATCCCGGCTCACTGCTTTTTGTGACGGCGCTCAACGTCGCGCTGTCGCGCCAACTCAGCCCCGACGTGATGCAGTTACTCGTGGGGCGCAAGCTGCGCCTGCGCGTGACCGATGCGCAGTGGGCGTTTGACTTTGCGTGGCGCTCCAACCGTTTCGTTGCCAGCCAGAACAAAGGCGAAGCAGACCTGACCATCAGCGCCAGCGCCTATGACTTTGTGCTATTGGCTCGCCGCCAGGAAGACCCCGATACCCTGTTTTTCAGCCGCCGCCTGGCCATGGAGGGTGATACCGAGCTGGGCTTGCTGGTGAAGAACACCATCGACGCGATCGAACTGCCGGTGCTCGATCTGGAGAGCCTCAAGCCCTCCCACGTGCTGGCGCGCATGCGTCATCGCCTGGCGCACCGTTGAGCTTGATAGGCTTTCCCCCTCCCGACATGATCAAAGGACACCGTCATTGCGAGCCTCCCGAATCCGGCCCGATACCGCACATGGTCCAAGAACCTGATAGCGTCACTGCGAGCGCAGCGCGGCAGTCCATGGATTGCTTCACTGCGTTCGCAATGACGCTGTCCTTTCGAGTTGAGCGTGCGGCACCGGCGACTGCCCCGTAACGCTCCCGCCCCCCGGATAGCCTCCAGCATCATGACTCGCCGTAAAGCCAACCTAGCCCTCGTCTACGCCTGCTCGGGTTGCTCCAGTGCTGCGCAATTGGCGAACCATGTCGCGGTGCAGCTCGATCGCCAGGGCGTAGCAGAGATGTCGTGCATCGCCGGGGTCGGCGGCGATGTTCCCAGCCTGGTGCGCACCGCCACCTCTGGGCGGGCGATCGTGGCACTGGACGGTTGCGCCCTGGCCTGTGTCAAAAGCTGTCTGGCGCGCCACGGCGTGAGCGCGGACCGCTACTACCAGCTCCAGCACGCCGGTGTCAAAAAACAGTACCACGCCGACTTTGATCCGACTCAGGCACAACAGGTGTTTGAGCAAGTGCGCGCCGACTTGCTCGAAGCCAGCACTTTTTCGACCCCCGGTACCAAGGCCTAGCACCATGGCCGACGCCGATCTGCGTGCTTTTGTCACCCGCCTCGAGGGTTTGGGTGAACTCAAGCGCGTCGCGGTTGCCGTATCGCCGCATCTTGAGATGACCGCGCTGTGTCAGCGTGCGCTGCATGCGGGTGGCCCCGCCCTACTGTTCGAGCAGCCCACCGGTTATGCCATGCCGGTGTTGGGAAACCTGTTTGGCACCACCCGGCGCGTGGCGCTGGCCATGGGGTCAGCGACATCAGCGCACTGCGCCAGTTCGGCGCTGCCCTGGCGGCGCTCAAGGAGCCGGAAGCACCCAAGGGCTTCAAGGACATGATGGGCATGAAGTCCATGGTGCGCACGCTGTGGCACATGGCACCGAAGGAGCTGCGCCAAGCGCCCTGTCAAGAGCTGGTGTGGGACGGCGCCGAAGTCGATCTGGCTCGTCTGCCCATTCAGCATTGCTGGCCTGGTGACGTGGCGCCGTTGATCACCTGGGGCTTGGTCATCACCCGCGGTCCGAACAAGCCGAGGCAAAACCTGGGCGTGTACCGCCAGCAGGTGCTCGCACCCAACAAGGTCATCATGCGCTGGTTGCCGCATCGCGGCGGCGCGCTGGACTTTCGGGAGCATTGCGCGGCCAATCCCGGCCAGCCCTACCCGGTGTGCGTGGCTATCGGGGCTGACCCGGCCACTATTTTGGGCGCGGTCACGCCGGTGCCGGACAGTTTGTCCGAGTACCAGTTCGCCGGACTGCTGCGCGGTAGCCGTACCGAATTGGTCAAGGCGCTGGGCAGCGAACTGCGCGTGCCGGCGCACGCCGAGATCGTGTTGGAAGGCAACATTCGCCCCGACCCTGGCCACAGCAGTGGCTACGAGCACGCCCTGGAAGGGCCCTACGGCGACCACACCGGCTACTACAACGAGCAGGAGTGGTTCCCGGTGCTCACCATCGACCGCATCACGATGCGCCGCGACCCGATCTACCACTCCACCTACACCGGCAAGCCGCCCGATGAGCCGTCGATGCTCGGGCTGGCCTTGAACGAAGTGTTCATCCCGTTGTTGCAGCGGCAGTACCCCGAGATCATCGACTTCTACCTGCCGCCCGAGGGCTGCAGTTACCGCATGGCGGTAGTCAGCATCAAAAAGGCCTACCCTGGCCATGCGCGCCGCGTGATGTTTGGCATCTGGGGCTTTCTGCGCCAGTTCATGTACACCAAGTTCATCGTGGTGGTGGACGACGACGTCGACGCGCGCAACTGGCAAGAGGTGATCTGGGCCATCACCACCCGCATGGACCCAACGCGCGACACGATGCTGGTCGACCACACCCCCATTGACTACCTGGACTTTGCTTCGCCGGTGAGCGGCCTGGGCAGCAAGATGGGGCTGGACGCCACCAACAAGTGGCCGGGGGAGACCCAACGGGAGTGGGGGCGCACCCTGCAAATGACGCCGGAGGTGACCGAGCGGATGGACCACGTCTGGCAGAGCCTGGGATTGTGAGAGACATCCGCTCGGCAAGCTCCTGCCACCGCCGGCGTGAAACCAAACTTGAAGCCTTGCGGGTCAGACCACTTTGCGAAGCAAACGTGCTCTGACCCCAACTGACTAAGCGCCGAACAAGCGCACGAAACGCTCCGTAGCGCACTGTGCCCGCCGTTGGATGGTTGCCTCGTCAGGCGCGTGGGCAACGCCCCACAACAGCCGCATCTGCAGGTCGCCGAGCAGCAGGCCGATGAAGGTCTCGATCGCCTCGGGCAGCGCCACATCTTGCAGCGTGCCGGCGGCGACCTGCCGCGCTAGGTAGCGCGCGACCAGCGGCGCGGTGTTTTCGCGGCCGTTGGCGGCCAGCGCTTGGGCCAACTCGGGTGCCACCCGCGCCTCGGCGATCGCCGCCCGGTTGATCGCCAACGATTGGCGACTGGTCAGCAGCCGCAGCAAGTGCCCGCCGAAGGCTTCCAGCGTCGGCCGCAGGGGCGCGTCGCCCTGCAGTGCGGCGATGATCTCGGCGTTCATCGTCGCCGCAGCGCGCGCCACCAGGCTGGCGAACAGTGCCTGCTTGGTCGGGAAGTGCTGGTACAGCGTGTTCTTCGAAGCGCGCACGCGCGTGGCCACCTGCAGCATCGTGGTGTCGCGGTAGCCGTGTTCTTCCAGCAGCGCCAGTGCGGCGTCCAGGATCTCTTCGCGCCGGCGCGCGGGTGCTTCTTCGGCGGGTTCCGTGAAAGGGTCCACGCATCGGTCCTCAGTCTGGTCAATGAAACAAAACGCGCACACGGCGAAATGCCAAGAAATGTCGCTCCAGTACCGCATGGTACTATACGGCTCATTCAAGTACCGATCGGTACTAGAGTTTCTTTACCAACCGAAAGCCAACCATGACGCTGTTGCCCGGGCTGCGCCCCGCCCTTTGCTCTTTGTTGTTGTCAAGCGCCATCGCCCCCGCGCTGGCCGGCGTCAGCCAGCCGGCGATGCGCGAGCGTGTTGACCGCGAGATCGACGACCTGATCGCTCTCGCCCAGGCTGAGCCGGCAGTCGATGCGGGCGCCCTGCAGGCGCTGCCCGCGCCGGTGCGACGCTACCTTGCCTACACCGGGGCCGACCGGGCGCCCCGCGCGCGTTTTGCACGCTTTCGCTTCGAGGGCGAGGTGCGCCTGCCGATGAGTGGCAGCGCGCAAGGTGTCACGCGCGCCACACCGTGGATGGCCACGCGCGGCGAGCAGTACATGGCGCTGTCGATGCAAGGCCTCGGTTATGTCTGGGACAGCACCTGGCAGCAAGGACCGGATACACGCATCGACGTGCGCGACCTCTATGCGCGCGGCGATACCCACGTCTGGGGCGTGCGCAGCGACGGCCGCGTGCTGGTCGACGAACGCCATGCCGACATCAACCGCACTTACATGATCCGGTTCTTCGCCGAGGCGACCCAGTCGCCGACCATGCTGTTGCCCGGGCGCCACCTGCGCTGGGAGGCGGTGGATGACTCGCAGGCTCGGGCCAACGTGCGCGACGGTGAGCTCAACGCCAGCATGGTGTGCAGCTTCAGCCCGGAAGGCGCGCTGACGCGCTGCCAGAGTGACGACCGCATGCTGCGTTTTACCGGCGAGGTGCCAAGCCGCTGGGTGTCGGCGCGCTGGGTGATGGAGCGCGGTGACTACCGCCAGTTTGGCACCCTGCGCTTGCCGACCGTGATGAGCGTGCGCTGGCTGCTGCCCGAGGGCGAGTTCGAGCAGGTGCGTGCCAAGACGGTGGCGGTCGACTTCGATGTTGCCGCGCGCTACCCGGCCCAATAAACCACGGGGCTTCGAATGATCACCTCCGTCAACTTTGAACTCAATGGCCGCCGCGTGCAGGTCCAGGCCGACGCGCAGATGCCGCTGCTGTGGGCGCTGCGCGAGCGGCTGCAACTGCTGGGCACCAAGCCAGGTTGCCTGCAAGGCGTCTGCGGCGCCTGCACCGTGCACCTGGACGGCGCCCCGGCGCGGGCCTGCCAGTTGCCACTGTCAGCGGTGGCCGGTCGCAGCGTCACCACCATCGAAGGCCTGCCCGAGCCGATGCGCCAGCGCCTACTGACCGCCTGGACCGAGCACCAGGCCCTGCAGTGCGGCTACTGTCAACCCGGCCAGGCGATGACCGCAGCCGCGCTGCTCGGGCACGCCAAGGCGCCAACGCCCGAGGCTGTCGCCACGGCCCTGGCCGGTCACTTGTGCCGCTGCGGCAGTGGGCCGCGCGTGGTGTCCGCGGTGCATTCGGCGCTGGCCGCTGGCACGGGGACGGCGTCATGAACCGCATCAGGCTCAACCGCCGCGCGCTGCTCGTCAGCGTCGTGGCCGGCAGCGCGGCGGTATTGTTCGGCCTGCCTATCAGCCGCGCCACCGGCGGCGGTGTCGCGCGCGTCAATGCCTTCGTGCGCTTCGAGACCGATGGCTTGATCACACTCATCAATCCGGCCATCGAGATGGGCCAGGGCAGCAGCACCGCGCTGGCCCAGGTGCTGGCCGACGCGCTGGACGCCGATTGGCGCGGCATTCGTGTACTGCCGGCACCCTACGATGATGCCTACGGCAACCCGCACTTTGCCCTGCGCCTGGTCACCGCCGACAGCGCCGCGACCCGCGCCTTCTGGCCGGTGTTGCGCGCCGCTGGCGCGCAGGCGCGCGCCGTGCTGGTGTGGAACGCCATGCAGCGCTGGAACTGCGCCGCAGCGCAGGTCAGCACCGAGTCCGGCCAACTGCTGCACGCCGACGGGCGCCGATTGGCCTATGCCGATCTCGCATCACACGCGACGCTGCCAGGGCTGCTGGACAGTTTGCCAAGCTTGGCGCCGGCGCCATCCCGGCTGGTCGGTCGTGCGCTGCCGCGTCTGGATTTGGCCGACAAGCTGGCCGGCCGCGCGATCTACGGCGTGGACGCGCGCAGCGCGGGCGCGCTGGTGGCGGTGTTGCTGGCGCCGGAGCGTATCGGCGCAACCCTGGTCGATGCCGGTGCCGACGCGGCACGCGCCGTGCCTGGCGTCGAGCACGTGCTGGCGCTGCCGGGCGAATCGGCGCCGCTGGCGGTGCTGGCGCGCGACACCTGGTCGGCGCTGCGTGGCCGCCAGGCGCTGCGTGCGCGCTGGACCGCGCCGGCCGAGCCCTATGACAGCGAACGCGCGCTGGCGCGCTTCGCCGAGGTGGCCCGCAACGGTGCAGCAGACGCTTACATCGTGCGTCAGACCGGTGGAGCCAGCGCGGCGCCAGCTGTGGACGCGCGGCACCTGCAGTCCTTGGTGATGAGCCGACATGTCACGCATGCCGCGCTGGAGCCGATCAACGCCCAGGCCACGCCGGCCTGGCTGAATCAGGGCGCTGAACTGCTCAGCTCGACGCAGGCGCCGAGCCTGGACATGCGGCGTGCCGCGCAAACCGCCAAGCGGCCACCACCGGTGTTCAGCGTGCAGTCGACGCTGGTTGGCGGTGCGTTCGGCCGGCGTGTGGACAACGACGCCGCCGGCGCCGCTGCCTGGCTGGCGCTCAAGCTCAAGGAACCGGTGCAGGTGTTGCGCTTTGTTGGCGACGACATCGCGCACGGCCAGGTTCGCAGCATCGCGGCGCAGCACCTCGAAGCCACGCTCGACGAGCGTGGCCGCATCGCCACCTGGCTGCACCGCACGGTGGGCAGCGCCACCACCGCACGCATGTTCCCGGAGCGCTTTGCCAAGGAAGGCTTCGACCAGACCCTGGTTGATGGTCAGGAGCATGGCTACGACATACCGCAGCAGCGCATCGAATCGATCCACCGCCCGCTGCCGGTGGCCTGCGGCTTCCTGCGCGGCGTTGGCGCCGGCTTCAACTTGTTTGCGATCGAGACCCTGGTCGACGAGGCTGCGGCGCTGGCCGCACAGGAGCCGCTGGCCTACCGGCTGGCGATGCTGACCGACCCGCGCGCGCGGCGCGTGCTGTCAGCGCTGGGCGAGCTGCCAGCACCGCCACCCGGCCGCGCCGCAGGCCATGCCTTCATGAGCCTGCGTGGCTCGCACATTGCGTTGCGTGCCAGTGTCGGACGCGACGGCGGCGGTCGGCCGCACATCGAGCGGCTGCACTTCGTGGTCGATGCCGGGCGCATCGTCAACCCGACGTTGGCGCGATGCCAGATCGAGGGCGCCGCGCTGATGGGCTGGTCGATGGCCTGGTCCGAAGCGCTCGACTTCGTCGATGGCCGGCCGGTGCAGGCGACGCTGGCCGACTATGCGCCCTTGCGCCTGCCCGACCTGCCACCAATCGAATGCCGCTTCATCGATCCGACCCAGGGCGAGCCGCGCGGCGTCGGTGAGATCGCGCTGCCGCTGGTGGCCCCGGCGGTCGCCAACGCCTGGGCGCGGCTGAGCGGCCAGCGCTGGCGCACGCTGCCGCTGGCGCGGGCTTGAAGCCGAGCCATCTTCTGACACCGGGAACGGACTGAATTCAGGATCAAGGCCAGCCCCCTCGCGGCCAACAAATGGCCAGGTGAAACCCATCGGGAGTCGGGGCGTACACTGCCCCTGCGCACCGAGGTGACAGCCAAAGTCAATTTGCTTTGGCAGACTCTGGGCTTGTGACGGATTCGGCCGCGCGGACCATTTGTTGTCCCGCGTGCCGCCGTCGATGGAGTACCGGCCATGGACTTTGACTACCCTGCCCCAGTGTTGGCCTTGCGAGCGCGCCTGGAAGCATTCATGGACCGCTACGTGTTGCCCCACAACGCCGCCTGGCATCAATCGGTGGCGCAGGGGCAGTTTCCGCCGCCCTTCATGGCGGACTTGAAGGCGCTGGCCAAGTCGGAAGGCTTGTGGAACCTGTTCCTGCCGACCTTGCGCGATGACGAGCCCGGCACCCGCTTGAGCAACCTGGCCTACGCGCCGCTGGCCGAGGCGATGGGTCGCCTGCCTTGGGCGTCTGAAGTCTTCAACTGCAGCGCGCCCGACACCGGCAACATGGAGTTGCTGCACCTGTTTGCCAGTCCCGAGCAGAACCGGCGCTGGCTGCAGCCCCTGCTGCAAGGCGAGATACGCTCGGCCTTCGCCATGTCCGAGCCCGACGTAGCGTCGAGTGACCCCACTAACCTGCAAACCCGTGCGGTGCAGCAGGGCGACAGTTGGGTGATCAATGGCCGCAAGTGGTTCGCCACCGGCGCCGCCCATCCCGACTGCAAGCTGTTGATTGTGATGTGCCGCAGCGGCGATGACGCGGCGGACAAACACGCCCAGCACAGCATGCTGCTGGTGCCCTTGGACACGCCGGGCGTGACCGTGGTGCGCAACATTCCCATCATGCAGCACCATTCGCCAGAAGGGCATTGCGAGATCACCTTTCGGGATGTACGCCTGCCTCTGGACCATCTGCTGGGCAAAGCTGGTGAGGGATTTGCCATGGCGCAGGCGCGCCTGGGGCCAGGGCGCATCCACCACTGCATGCGCACCATTGGCCAATGCGAGCTGGCACTCGCCATGATGTGCGAGCGCACGCTGGAGCGCGAGGCCTTTGGCAAACACCTGTCCGACTTTGCCAATGTGCAGGAGTGGATCGCCGAGAGCCGCCTGGAGATTGATCAGGCGCGGCTTTTGGTGCTGCGGGCCGCATGGCAGCTCGATCAGGGGGCATCGGCGCAGAGCCGGGTTGACGTGTCGGCGATCAAAGTGGTGGCGGCGCGGCTGCAAACCCGCGTGGTCACCCGAGCCATTCAGGTGTTTGGCGCCATGGGTCTGTCCAACGACACGCCACTGGCCTACTTCTGGACCTGGGGCCGGGCCATGCACTTGCTCGACGGCCCTGATGAAGTGCACTTGCGGACGGTGGCGCGACATGAACTCGACCACGCACGGCAGCAGCTCGGCACCACCGCAGCTTATTTCACCCTGCCCGAGCAACTGCTGGCCACACCGCGCATCCGATAACAGCGCCTCGGTTACCAAACACGCGTTCACGTGGCGTCGGCAGAAGTGATCAGCTTGTCTGCACGATGACAGTACCTGTCGCCAAGGACCGCAACAGTTCGCCCGACGACAAAGGCCAAAACCTCTGCAGTGACACGGTGACGGCCTATTGCAGGGCGTCGACCTCTGTCTGCGCAATCAGCAGAAATGGCCTTGCGCCCGCGCCTTCGGTTGCCCACGCGATCGCCGTGCGCAGGCAGTCAATGGCCTGCCGGCTCTGCTCCAAGGTGTCGCCGTAGGCATGAAACTCATGCGTCATGTGCTGCCAGACGTCCAATCGAACTGGCGCACCTTGGGCCTGCAGGCTGTGCGCGAAGTCGCGGATCATGTCCACCAGGATCTCCTTGCCACCGGCCTGCAGGTAGATGGGGGCCACGTTGCGGTAGCTTTGGTGGATGGGCGAGAGCTCCGCATCGCCGTAAGCTGTTGTGGCCTTGAGCCACTGGCCATAGAGCAGGGTTTGGTAGCCCTGCACCATGTCGTACTGGTCGTTGCCAAACTGGCTTTCGCCACGCCTGCCGATGTCGGTCCACGGGCTCAGCGCAATCGTCAGTGAGGGCTGGGGCAGATGCAATGCCTGCAGCTTGGCCACCAGCATCAGGGCCAGGTGCCCGCCCGCCGAATCACCGCCCACCACCACACGATCGGCGGCAACGCCACCGGCCAGCAGGTACCGGTAGGCCGCTATGCCATCGTCGATCTGTGCCGGGTGGGGGTGCTCGTGTGTTAGCCGGTAGTCCGGTGCGAAGATCGGCACTTGAAGCAGGTGCGCCAGCATCGCGATGAAGTGGCGCGAGACCGCACCATAAAACGCATAGCCACCCCCATGAAAGTACAGCAGTGTGAGTGGACTCTGGTGGTCGATCGGGATGAACCAGTCGCCACGGGGCTCACCTGGGCCGTTGGTGCGTACCTCCACTGGTAGGTTGACTTCAACAACGGTGTACAGGCTGTCGAAGTAGGCGCGGCTCTCTGTGATGTCGGGCAGCGACAAGGCATGGTTGAACTGATGGCGGAAGAACAGCGTACCGATCTCGAAAGTCGGGCTCCACTGCGGCACCAGGGGTCTGCCCACCGCACGACGGGCCATCACACCGACAGAGGTGCCGATCAGGCGGGCGAGGCTTCGCAAGCGGTGAGACAGGCGTCCTTGTAAGATGGTCTTGGTCATGAATAGTCGAAAGCAGAGTGATCGAATGCGGCCCAGTGTCTCCAATATCAGGCCCCCGGTATAGAACGGACTCGACAACAACTATGCCGATACAAATGTCGATGCACGCACGCTTGCACCTGCCGCGCCCTGCCTTGGGCGCTTGCATTTATCTGGGGGTGGAGCGTGACACGAGAGGTTTGCAGTTCACCGACGCGCAGCGGTTCAACTACTACCCTGCCTCACCCCTGCCCATGATCTCGTGGACCTTTCAGGGGGACTTGCACATGGTGCAGCAGCCGACCTCAGCCTCGTCGGCCCCGTCTTTGGCGTCAGCGTTGCCGCGTGTTGTGCTTGCAGGCCCGCACCGAAAGCCGTCGGCCAGTTGGTCGCCGGGGGCGGTGCATGCGCTGTCGGTCAGTTTCTATCCGGAGGCCTTGTCGGCTTTGCTGGGCATCAACGTTGAGGAGCTGGTGGACAAGATCGTGCCACTGGACGCACTGGCCTCAGGCCCGCTATTGGCCAGATTGCTCGATGTCGGAATGCGCGACAGCGACGAGCCGTTTAGTCAAATCGAGGCCATGTTGCAGCCCTTGTGGCGCAACCTGCACGACGCGCGGGCGCTGCCGAACCTGCACGGCTGGGTGCAGTCGCTGGCGGTGCGGGCCGCCTTCTCAAAATCGGGCGCTGGTATTCGGCGGGCGCAGCGTCGATTCAGGGACTGGACTGGGCAGAGTTACCGCGATTTGCAACTGTTCGTGCGCACCGAGCGGGCCATGGCCCATGCATCCGAGCAGCCACCAGACGCAGCGCTGGACCTGGCCGCGCTGGCGGCGCAGGCAGGCTTTGCCGACCAATCCCACATGGGCCGCGAGGTGCGGCGCGTAACCGGAATACCTCCCGGACGCCTAGGCGAGTTGATGCGCTCCGACGAAGCGTTCTGGTTCTACCGGCTGATGATGGAGCACTTTAGAGAACCGGTGGATTACGGTTCGGGCCAGTGACAGCCGCCCCAGCGATGCGATTCAGCGCGGCGGCGTGGGCGTAGTGTCGGTCACCGTAACACCTGTGACCCATGCTTGCCGGATCAGCCGACCGCAGTTCAACGACACAACGCCCTGGTTGCCCCCAGGAGCCGAGGCGCGCCGCGCCAGCACACCGTACCAGGTCTTGCTGCTGTCTATCCACGGATAGAAACCCAGCGCGCCGGCGCTGCTGAAGGCGTGGTCGCCGAGTGTGGGATCATCCTCGACCCAGTGCCCAAGCGAGTAATTCCAGGCTTCATTGGACGGCGCCGGTGACAGCACCAAGCCGGCCGCACAGGCGGCTGAGCCACAAACCTTGTGGCTGCCAAGCTGCGACGACATCAGGTAGTCGCCACGCAACATGCGACGCAGAAAAGCGCCATAGCCGTTGGCGCTGGCGTTGAGTCCGCCGGCCAGATTGGTCTGCAAGTAAGCAAAGTCAAAGGCGCCTATTTGCGAGGCAATCTCGGTGGTCAGCGAAAGCGCCCCTAAGGACCCAAGCCCCATGATGTTTGCCGCGTGATACTGAAAGTGCCCAGCGCTGTAATAGAAGTTGCCGCTCGCCGCGGGCGACTGAATCACGTCTGCCGCGCACTGCCCAACGGTTTCGGTCAGCCCGCACACGACTTCTTTGGCGGCCTTCAGGGGGGGAAACACGTAGCCGCTGGTAAAGCTCAGAAACGGCACATCGGCCAAGCGCACACTGCCCGACTTCTGGAGCACGTAGGTCGAGTAGACCCACTTCGACGACGATGCAATGGGTATTACTTGTGACGCAGTTGGGGTATTGGAGCCACTGACCGTGCCTGAAGACCGAGCCCCGTTGCGGTCGCCGATTTCCCAATAGAAACCCTCTGGCATTGCGCTACTGCCGCAGGCTGGGTTTGAAGTGGCCGTTTGGGTGGCAGCATTTATGCGCGCTAGCTCCGTGGGTGTAGGTGGGGTTGGCGCTGGAATCGGTGCAGGGTCTGTCCCACCCTCGCTGCCACCGCCGCACCCGGCAAGGACCGCTGCGGCGACAAGAAGTGCGTGCCATGTCGCGGCTTGAACAGGCTGGAGTGGGCGTCTCGCTAGCTTCGTGTAGACCATAGCAGGCAAAAAGGAGAGGGTGAACAATTGCCGTCAAGTATCCCCTATGGCTGACACTTTGCACAGGACCTACTCGACGCCGATGGTGCAAACGTCAACGCATGGGCGCTGCGCCTGCAAACTATTTGCCGTTTGTTCAGCTTGGGTTCATGCGCGCTCGCGCACACTGCCTTCCATACCAACCCCTAGGAGCCCTTCATGAAACGTCTTGTCATTGCCAGCCTGTTCGCCACCGCCCTGCTGGGCGCCCAAGCCCAGAGCTTCACCGATCAGGCCCGCGTGCGCAGCGTCGATCCCCAATATGAAAACATCAACGTGCCGCGCAACGAGTGCAGCAGCCACTGGGTGACCGAGACCCAGCGCGTGGATAGCGAGCGCAGCTACGGTGGCGCCATCGTGGGTGGTGTGGCCGGAGGCATCATTGGTAACCAGGTCGGCAAGGGTCATGGTCGGGAGGCCGCCACGGCGCTGGGTGCTGTAGTGGGCGCCATTGCTGGCGATCGGCTGGACAACCGGGATCGCCGGGAGCACTACTACGAGCCCGCCGCGCGGGAAGTCAAGCGCTGCCGCACCGTCTACGACACGCAAACCCGCATCACAGGTTATCGGGTCAACTACGAGTACCGCGGCCAGCACTACAGCACCGTCACCCGTGAAAACCCCGGCAATACCTTGACAGTACGTGTTTCCGTAGAGCCGATCGAGCGGTAGTAACATTGTCCACTTGACTGCACACCAGTCTCGCCTTATCGCACTGACATGAAACGACTATCTGCCTTGTTTTGCGCTGTCCTGATCGCGCTGGCCGTGCCCGCGTGGGCTGACACCAGTCGCGATGACGCGGCCGCCATCGCGCAGCGTGTCAGTGGTGCCCGTGTGCTCTCGGTGGAGCGCGCTGAGCGTGGCGGGCGCGCGGTCTGGCGCGTCAAGGTGGTGACACCGCGCGGTGAAGTGCGCGTGATCCTGATCGACGTGGCCAGCGGGCGCGCCTTGTAGCCCGGTTTCGCCTGCTGGGCCGCCATGCGCTTGCTTCTGGTTGAAGACGACGCCATTTTGCGCATTGGGCTGCAGCGCCAACTGCAAGCCGATGGCTATCGCGTGGACGTGGCGGCCGAGGGCGAAGACGGTCTGTTTCAGGCGCGCGAGTATCCGGTGGACCTTGCCATCGTCGATCTGGGTCTGCCCAAGGTCAGTGGCTTGACGGTGGTGCAAACCTTGCGCGCCGAGGGGCGCACGCTGCCGATCCTGATCCTCACTGCGCGTGGCAGCTGGCAAGACAAAGTCAAAGGGCTGGAATCCGGCGCCGACGACTACCTGGTCAAACCGTTCGAGTACCCGGAGCTGGCGGCCCGCGTCAAGGCCTTGCTGCGACGCTCACTCAAGGCCGCCTCTGACGTGCTGACCTTGGGTCCGCTGGCGATCGATTTCTCGGCGCAAAACGTGCGGCTCGGTGGTGAGGTGCTGGAACTCACCACCTTCGAATACCGCATGCTGGAGCTGCTGGTGCGCGAGCGCGCGCGGGTGGTCAGCAAGCAGGAGTTGTCCGACTACCTTTATCCGCATGACGAAGACCGCGACAGCAATGTGCTGGAGGTCCTGATGGGGCGCTTGCGGCGCAAGATCGACCCCGATGGCCAGCTCAAAGCAATCGAGACGGTGCGCGGCAGGGGTTATCGATTTGTGCTGGGATGAGGCCTGATCGATCCATCCGCGCTCGCCTGGTGCTTGGCGCCGCGCTGGTGCTGCTGGCCTTTCTGGCCGGCGCCGGCCTGGCGGTGCAGCGTGCCCACGCCGACAGCGTGCGCGCGGTGCGCTTTGCCCGGTTGCAGACCACGGTTTACCTTTTGATGGCCGGTGCCGAACTTGACGGCAAGGGCTCCCTGGTGATGCCGGCGGCCTTGGCCGAGCCACGCTTGAGCTTGCCGGCGTCGGGCCTGTACGCCAATATCGCCAACCTCAGCAAGAGCGAGGAGTGGCAGTCGGGCTCCACCCTGGGTCTGAATCCCCCCTTCGTGCGCCAGCAGAGCGCCGGCCAGTGGCGTTATGACAGCCTGTCGGATGCCTCCGGGCGGTTTCTGGCCGCGACCTACGGCGTGACCTGGACCGAGCAGGACCGCTCAAGCGCCCTGGTGTTCTCGGTGCTGGAGGACCAGCGCGAATTTGACCGCGAGCTGGGCGCCTTCGGCCGCACCTTATGGGGCTGGCTGGGTGGCGCAGGCTTGTTGTTGTTGCTGGCGCAAACGCTGCTGCTGGGCTGGGGCCTGGCGCCGCTGCGCCGCGTTGCGCAGGAACTGAGGCGCATCGAACAAGGTGAGCAGACCAGCGTGGAAGGCCGCTACCCGAGCGAGATTGCGGGGTTGACGAACAATTTGAACGTCTTGATCGACCAAGCGCGTTCGCGCCAGACGCGTTACAAGGAGGCGCTGGATGATCTGGCCCACAGTCTCAAGACACCTCTGGCGGTGTTGCGCTCGTCCCTGACCGAGCCCGAGCAGTTGCCTGCGGCTGTGGCGCAACAGGTCAGCCGTATGGACGGCATCGTGCAACACCAGTTGGGCCGCGCCGGCGCCAGCGGTGCGGCGCGCTTTGCACCGTTGCTTGTGATCGCGCCGGTGCTCGGCCGCATCCGCGATTCGCTGGCCAAGGTTTACGCCGACAAGGCGCTCCACTTCGAGATCGATTGCCCGGCGGATTTGAGCTGGCGGCTCGATGAAGGCGATGCCTTCGAGATGCTGGGCAACGTGCTGGACAACGCCGCCAAGTGGGCACGTGGGCAGGTCTCGGTGCGGGTCTGGCGCGAAGCCCAGGGCCTGTGCATTCGCGTGATCGACGACGGACCGGGCTTTGGTGATCTGAACTCGGTGCTGCAACGCCGCGTGCGCCTGGATGAACAAGTACCCGGTCACGGCATCGGGCTGGCGGTAGTCAAGGATCTGGTGGCCAGCCACCAGGGCGAGCTGACGCTGTCGCAGGCCCCAACGGGCGGCGCGCAGGTGGATATCGTGCTGCCGGTTAGCGGGTAGGCGTGGGACGCAGGCCACGCCCCCGGCGCCTCAAATCAGCATCGCTGCCAGTGCCGCCAGCGGCGCGGTTTCGGCGCGCAAGGTGCTCAGGCCCAGGCTTGCCGGCAGGAAACCCAAGGCCATGGCGCGATCTTCCTCCGCGACGCTCAGTCCACCTTCCGGGCCGGACAGGAAGGTGATGGTCCGACGTGTCTCCAACGGCGCGCACACTTCCCGAAGCGGCATGGCCTCGACACGCAATGACAGCAGCATGCGACGGTCCTCGGAGGTGGCAGGCAGTCCCTTGGCCCAGGCATCAAAGCCGAGCACCTCGTGAATCAGCGGCACCCGATTGCGGCCGCTTTGCTCGCAGGCGGCGACCGTGATGCTTTGCCAATGGGCGCGCTTTTTCTGGGCGCGCTCGCCAGACAGGCGCAGCACGCTGCGTTCGGCCATCAGCGGCTGGATGCTGGCCACGCCTAGCTCGGCGGCCTTCTCCACCAGCCAGTCCATGCGCTCATTGGCGGGCATTCCCACCACGAGTTGAATGCACAGCACCGGCTCACGCTCAAGGGCCTGGTGCTGGCCGATGCGCACGCGCACGTCGCTGCGCCCCATGTGTTCGACGCTGGCCCCAAACTCACCGCCTCGGCCGCCATGGTCGGGGCCGCCGTCAAACAGGGTGATGGTGTCGCGGGGCTGCAGGCGCAACACCTGCACATGGCGCGCGGCGTTGGCCGGCAGGTCCAGCAGTGCGCCGGGTTCCATCGGCAAGGGGCAGAAGAAGCGTGGCATCACACGCGGCCGAACGCGTAGGCGCTGACGGGCTCGATGCCCTCGATCTGGTCGATCAGACGCAATAGCGGCTTGAGTTCGCGGTAGCGCCCAGCCGTGGCGCGGATATAGGCGATAAAGCGCGGTGCATCGGCCAGATACTGGGGTTTGCCATCGCGCAGTGTCAACCGGGCGAAGATGCCTGCCACTTTAAGGTGGCGTTGCAGACCCATCCATTCCACACCACGGTAGAACTCGCCAAAGTCGGTTCCCACCGGCAGACCCGCCGTGCGCGCTCGTTCCCAATAGCGCACGGTCACGTCGAGTACAAAGTCCTCCTCCCAGCTCAGGAACGCGTCGCGCATCAGGCTTGCAATGTCGTAGGTGATTGGTCCGTAGACCGCATCCTGAAAGTCGAGTACACCCAGGCCGGCGTCACCCATCATCAGGTTTCGGGGCATGAAGTCGCGGTGCACGTAGACACTGGGCCAAGCCAGGTTCTGCGCCACGATCAGGTCAAAGCTTGCTTGCAGTGTTTGCTGTTGTCGCGGGTCGAGCGTGACACCGCGATGGCGGCTGATGTACCAATCGGGAAACAGCGTCAACTCACGGCGCAGCAAGGCTTCATCGTAGGGCGCCAGCACGTTGGGTTGCGAGGCCAACTGCCAGGCAATCAGGGCTTCAATCGCCTGCAGGTAGCGTTCGAGGTTGGCTTGCGGCTGCTCACGGTTGATGGTCTGCAGCAGGGTGTGCTGGCCCAGGTCCGTCAACAGCAGGAAGCCATGCTGCGCGTCCCAGTCCAGTACCTCGGGCACCAACACGCCCGCCTGGCGCATCAGCTGGGCGACTTTGACAAAAGGAGCGCAGTCCTCCAGATCGGGCGGGGCGTCCATGATGATACGGCTGCCGTGCCCGGAGTCGATGCGCAAATAGCGACGAAAGCTGGCATCGGCGCTGGCCAAGCGCAGCGTGTCGGCCAACAGATCGTGGCGCTGGGCCAGCGGCGTCAGCCAGGATTGAAAGTCCACCGCGCGCGACGGATCAGCCCACTGCACCGTGGTGAGAACGTCAGCCGGGGCCAAGGGGACATGGGGGTTGGAGTGGCTCATGGATAATCCATTCTACAAATCTAAGCGGCGGCGTCTGGCGGCTGCACACTCTTCGCCTGCCACCTGTTACGCCTGATGCGCCCAACAATCCTCAACCCGAAATCCGGGCCATTCAAACCGCGCCGACCGCTGGCCCATTGGGCCTCTCTTGGTGCGGTGGCCTGCTTTGGCCTTCAGGCTGGCTTGACCCGGGCCCAGGCGCTGGCGGAGCAAGCCCCCATGGTGTTGCGCGCGAGCCCATCGTTGCAGAACAGGATTACGCCGCCAGTGGGCGGCGCTCTGCCCACGTTTGTCGAGGGCGACTTGCTGTTCGGGCGCGCGGACCTGGAAACCGTGATCGAGGGAAACGCCGTGTTGCGTCGTGGGGATATGGTGATTCGGGCCGATCGGCTGGAATACTACGCGCCGGATGATCTGGCCAAAGCACGTGGCCAGGTGCGCATCAACCGTGCCGGAAATGTGTACGAAGGCCCCGAGCTTGAACTCAAGGTGAACCAGTTCAAGGGCTTCTTCACAGCGCCGCGTTACCGCTTTTTGCAAAATGATGCGCACGGCGAGGCCAGCCGCATCGAGTTTGTGGACGACAAGCACGCGATTGTGCAGGACGCCACATACACCACCTGTCGGCGCCTGCCTGGCCCGAGTTGGATGCCAGACTGGATTCTGCGCGCCGCGACCTTGCAGATCGACAATGCCGAGCAGGTGGGTTATGCCGAAAACGCGACGCTGAGCTTTAAGGGTGTGCCGATTCTGCCGATCCCGGCGTTGAGTTTCCCCTTGACCGACCAGCGCAAGTCGGGTGTCCTGCCGCCGTTGATTGGTCTGGACAACGTCAACGGCGCAGAGCTTACCGTCCCGTACTACTGGAACATTGCGCCCAATCGGGATGCCACCTTTTGGCCGGTGGTCATGAGCAAACGCGGCATCAACCTGGGTGCCGGATTCAGGTATCTGGAGCCGAGTTACAGCGGTCAGGTTCGCGCCGACGTGATGCCCGCGGACCGGCTGCGCGACGCTACGCGCTGGGGCTTGTCGTACACCCACCAGGGAACACCCGATAGCCGTATTGCGGCCATTGGGCCGGTTGGGCTCAGCATCAACTTCAATCGGGTCAGCGATGACCAGTATTGGCGTGATTTCACGCGCACCAACCCCGCCTTGGCGCAACGACTGCTGCCCAATGACCTGGGGCTGAACTGGTCGCGCGACAATCTGTCGGTCAATCTGCGCACGCTGAAGTGGCAAACGCTGCAAGACACTGATGCGCCCATCACGCCACCCTACGACCGCTTGCCCCAGCTGACCATGCGCTACGGGCGCGTCAATGTGGGTGGTTTCGATTACACGCTCGAAGCGGACTACACGCGTTTTCGCTCTGACCCACTGATGACCCTGCAGCCGAATGGCCAGCGACAATTCGCGCTGCTTCAGCTCAGTCGACCGTGGATCAGTTCGCTTGGCTTCATCACGCCCAAACTGCAGTTGCACGCGACCAGCTACCAGTTCGACACGCCGCTGACCAATGGTGAGCGCGCGGCACGCCGAGTGTTGCCCACGGTGAGCTTGGACGCTGGCCAGATATATGAGCGCGACACCAGCTTCTTTGGGCGCAGCGTGCGCCAGACACTGGAGCCGCGTGCCCTGTATGTCAACACGCCGTACCGCGATCAAAGTCTGCTGCCCAACTACGATTCAGCGGCCAGCGATTTCAACTTCACCAGCATCTACCTGGAAAACGCCTTCGTCGGTCAGGACCGCATCTCGGACAGCAACCTGCTGACTCTGGGCGTGAGCTCACGCCTGCACGATATCGCCAGCGGTGCCGAGTTGGTGCGCTTTGGCGTGGCTCAGCGCCTGCGTTTCAAGGACCAACTCGTCACCCTGCCCAACAGCGCCACGGTGTCGGAGCGCTTGAGCGATATCCTGGTGGGTGCCTCGCTCAATTGGGATCCGCGTTGGTCCTTTGACTCAACCGTACAATTCAACCCCAAGACGCGGCAATCGGTTCGCGCCACGCTGGGCGGTCGATACAGTCCAGGGAACTACCGGGTCATCAGTGCGGCGTACCGCTTTCAGCGCGATGCCAGTGAGCAAATTGACATCGGGTGGCAGTGGCCGATCAACGATTTGTGGGGTGACCGAGGGCAGGAGCTGGGTGCCGGGCGCGGTCAGGGCGAAGGCCGGTGGTACAGCGTGGGACGGCTCAACTACAGTCTGGCCGAACGCAAGCTGGTCGATTCTGTGATCGGTTTTGAGTACGATGCCGGTTGTTGGCTCGGTCGCCTGGTGTTTGAGCGCTTGCAGACCAGCACTTCGTCGGCCAACCAACGAGTCATGTTCCAGCTTGAGTTTGTCGGATTCTCCCGCCTGGGGGCCAATCCCCTGAAGACCTTGAAAGAGAATATTCCGCGTTACCAATTCCTGCGGGACCCCGTCGAGAGCCCCAGCCGTTTCAGCAATTACGATTGACTTCCAGCATGACCTATCGCGCACTGGCCTTGAGCGTGGCCACCCTTTCCGCCCTGTTGGTTCCGGGCACGCAGGCGCAAGGCCTGCGCCCGTCGGCGAATCGAACAGTCACGCCGGCAGTCGTGGCGCCGACACAGCAGAGACCCGCCGACTTCATTGTCGCGGTGGTGAATTCAGAGCCGATCACCAACAATGAGGTGCATGTGCGGGCGATGCGCCTGCGCGCGCAGATGGAGCAAGACCCCAAAGCGCCAGATATGGGCGAACTCAAGCGGCAGGTGCTTGAGCGTTTGATCGACGAAAGGGCACAACTCCAGCACGCAGTCGATACCGGCATGCGGGTCGACGACTCGTCGGTGGACCAGGCCGAGCAAACCGTGGCGCAACAAAACCAGCTCAGCGTGGCCGGCCTGCGGCGTCAATTGGCGGCCAGTGGGACCAGTGTGACTCAGTTTCGTCGTGAGCTGCGTGACCAGCTCTATTTGACTCGCCTGCGCGAGCGCGACGTCGACGCGCGGGTTCGCATATCCGATCTCGAGATCGATCAATACATCGCCGAGCGGCTAAACGACAAGGACCCTGCTGCGCAGCAGTTCAACTTGGCGCAAGTCCTGGTCAAGGTTCCCGACGGTGCCAGCGCCGATCAAGTGGCCGCACTTCAAGCCAAAGCCGAGCGCGTACTGAGTCGGGCACGTGCCGGCGAGGACTTTGCGCTGTTGGCGCGCGAGCTGTCCGACTCACCCGATCGTGTCAGCGGTGGTCAGTTTGGCTTGCGCACGGCCGAGCGCTATCCACCCCTGTTCGTTGAGGCAACGCAGGGCTTGCCGGTGGGGGGTATCTCGGGTGTCGTGCGCTCAGGTGCCGGGTTTCACGTCCTCAAAGTGCTTGAGCGCCGTGTGGTGGGCATGCCCGCCACCATCATCACCCAGACGCAGGCGCGGCACATCTTGCTGCTGGTGACGCCCAAGTTCACTGAAAAGGAGGCCTTGGCGAAGCTGCTTGAGATCCGCACGCGCATCATGGCTGGCAAGGCAGATTTTGCGACCATGGCGCGAGAGCATTCTCAGGACGGCAGCGGTGCCCAGGGGGGTGATCTGGGCTGGGCCAATCCGGGCCAGTTTGTGCCGGAGTTTGAAGAAGTCATGAACCGGCTTGGCGTCGCCGAGATCAGCGAACCCTTCATCTCACGCTTTGGTGTGCACATCATTCAGCTGACCGAGCGGCGCAATGCAACCCTGACCGAACGTGAGCAGCGCGAGTTGGTGCGCGGCATGCTGCGGGAGAAGAAGATCGACGAGACTTATGTCACCTGGGCACAGGATGTGCGCGGCAAAGCCTATGTCGATCGGCGTGAGCCGCCGCAGTGACGGTGCCCGGTGTTGGCAGGGTGCGCGCCGCGGTGCGGACCGTTGGCGACCACTGCACTGGCGGGAGTTGACGTGAAGCACATTGCCCGCAAGCGCTTTGGCCAGCACTTCCTGACCGATGGCGGGATCATCGATGCCATTGTCTCGTCCATCGCGCCACGTCCCGGCCAACTGATGGTCGAGATCGGGCCCGGCCTCTCAGCACTGACGCAGCCACTGGTCGAGCGGCTCGGGCACCTGACGGTGATCGAATTGGACCGTGACTTGGCGCAGCGCCTGCGCGCCAATGCACAGCTGACGGTCATTGAAGCCGATGTTCTCAAGGTCGACTTCGCGCAGTTGCTGCCTGCCTCGGGCGTCAAGCAACTCGGCGCCAATTTATCCGAGCGATTGCGTGTGGTTGGGAATCTGCCCTACAACATCTCGACGCCGATCCTGTTCCACCTGCTGCGCTATGTGGATCTGATCGAGGATCAGCATTTCATGCTGCAAAAGGAAGTCATCGACCGGATGGTGGCCATGCCGGCAAGCTCAGCCTACGGACGCCTGAGCGTCATGCTGCAGTACCGCTACGCCATGGAGAACGTACTGTTCGTGCCGCCCGAGAGTTTCAGCCCTGCGCCTAGGGTCGACAGCGCGGTGGTTCGGATGGTGCCGCGCGAAGTTGTGCAGCCGATCCATATCGAGGTGTTGAGTGAAATCGTGCAGGTGGCGTTCAGCCAGCGTCGGAAATTGATGCGCCACACTCTTGGGCAATGGTTGTCGCAACGCGCCTATGACGGGAGCTTTGACGTGCAGCGTCGCGCCGAAGAAGTGCCGGTCGCGCAGTTTGTACAGCTAGCTGCAGAGCTCGGGCCCCATCGCTGATTGGTGATCTCGCGATGGGCCGCGTTGCGCCAGTTGCGCGCCAAGCGATCAGGCTGCAGTCAACCAGTACCCTGCATTGAAAGGGCTGCTCATACGCAGTGCCAAGGGCGACACATCCAACAGCTTGTCGGTAGGCATCTTTTCGCCACTATCGCTGGTTAGTTCAATCCCTGACATGGCAGCTGCGTTGCCGATATCGCTCTTTGCCTCGTTCGCCCGTTCTGCTTGGCTGGTTTGTGCAGAACGGGCTACAGAAAAGAATAGAAGCACCGAAACGGTATCTTCCGGTCGGCCCAATAGTCAGCCGCATCCCGGAAGATGTCGAGCAATTGCTCGCGCGCCTCCTTGTCAAACTTGGCGTTGGCCGGGATGTGTTCCAGCACGGCAACAAAGCCAGGCTGCGGACCCGACTTGTGCAGCGGGTCGGTGATGCTGTCATACAAGGCGTCGAAATTCTTGCCGCCTTGCGTTGGCAGCATGAACTGCTGACCAATCAAGTCGAGCACGTCCTGCTTGGTCTGCGCATTGGCCAAATTGGCGTACAGAAAATGTTGACCCAGGCTTTGGGCGGCGTCCTGCAGCTCCTGCACCCGGAAGGCGCGGATCGACTGGACGATATTGGTTCTAACGGTTCGAAGTGGCATATCCATTCCCGCTTCTCTTTCCATAGTGATGCAAAAAATCAGGGCAGAATCTTGCGGAAGCTCGCGTAGTGATCTGCGGTGTAGTAACAGGTGTCAGGTGTGCGGGGTACGCCGCCGCAGACGATGCGCCGCTGACCGCGATTGCGCGACCCCGGTGTTTTGACGGTGTACTCTCTGTAATAACCTCGTTTGTGGTTGGGCAGCAAACGTTCCCGATTGCCGAACACCACCCCATCTTTTTCAAATTCGAACGGACCGCCCCGCAAAATCAGGGCGTAGGTTTGTTGTCCCTGCACGGGCAAATCGGTCAATGCCACCGTGGAACTGCTCGACTCCTTGGCATGCACCGGGAACAGGATTGACGCAACGGCAAGCAGTAAGCCGGTAAGCACTAACTTCAGGCCTGTGACCTTGTTCTCCCGCGCGCACGACATGACAATCATTTCCTAAAACACTCCGGGTTAACCCGGAAATTTCAAGCAGAGTAGTGTCGCGTATTTGGACGGAAAACGCAAGGGCTTGCCCAAAATTTAGGCAATTCCAAACAGGTTTGCCGCGATTAAAGTTTGCGCTTGCTCTCCGAAATATGCTCACCTGGTGGCGTTTGCGTCAGCGACCGTCAACGCCGTCATATTGACGATTCGTCGGACGGTTGTGCTGGCGGTCAGGATATGCACCGGTTTGGCCGCTCCCAGCAGCACTGGGCCGATGGCGATGTTGCCGCCCGCTGCGGTTTTCAGCAGGTTGTAGGCAATGTTGGCTGCGTCGATATTGGGTAACACCAGCAAATTGGCGTCACCGGCGAGGGTGCTGCGAGGCATCAACTGGGCACGCGCGTCGCCATCGAGCGCGACGTCGCCATGCATCTCGCCGTCGACTTCCAGCCACGGCGCTTGTTGTTGCAGCAGCTCCAGGGTCTGGCGCATCTTGACGGCGCTGGGCTGGTTGCTGCTGCCGAAGTTCGAATGTGACAACAGAGCCGCTTTGGGACGAATACCGAAGCGCATCATTTCCTCGGCTGCCATGACGGCAATGTCGGCCAGCTCGGGCGCAGTCGGGTCGTAGTTCACGTGGGTGTCGACCAGGAATACCTGCCGGTTAGGCAGCATCAGTCCGTTCATGCAGGCGTAGGTGTGCACCCCCGGCCGCTTGCCGATCACCTGCTCAATGTACTGCAGATGTAGAGCGGTGGTACCCCAGGTGCCACAAATCATGCCGTCCACATCACCGTTGTGCAGCAGCATGGCGCTGATCAGCGTCAGGCGGCGGCGCATCTCGATCTTGGCGACCTGGGCCGTCATGCCCTTGCGTTCGGTCATACGGTGGTAGGTTTGCCAGAACTGCCGGTAACGGTGGTCCTGCTCAACGTTGACCACGTCGTAGTCGAGTTCTTCCTTCAGGCGCAGGCCAAACTTCTCAATGCGCTGCGCAATCACGGTTGGGCGTCCGACCAAGGTTGGGCGTGCCAGACCCTCATCAACCACGATCTGGGCTGCGCGCAGCACGCGCTCTTCCTCGCCCTCGGCGTACGCCACGCGTTTCTTGAGCGCCTTCTTGGCCGCTGTGAAGATCGGCTTCATGGTGGTGCCGGAGGCGTAGACAAAAGTCTGCAACTTGTCACGGTAGGCTTGCAGATCGCCAATGGGCCGCAGAGCCACGCCGCTGTCCGCCGCCGCTTTGGCTACCGCCGGGGCGATCTTCATCATCAGCCGCGGGTCAAACGGCTTGGGAATCAGGTACTCCGCGCCAAAAGCCAGTTGTTCCCCCGAGTAGGCCGCCGCGACAACTTCACTTTGCTCGGCCTGCGCCAGCTCGGCAATGGCGTGCACTGCCGCGATTTCCATCTCCAGCGTGATGGTCGAGGCGCCGGCGTCCAGCGCACCGCGAAAAATGTAGGGAAAACACAGGACGTTGTTGACCTGATTCGGGTAGTCCGAACGTCCGGTGGCCATCACAGCGTCGTCGCGCACGGCTTTGACTTCTTCGGGCAGGATTTCAGGCGTCGGGTTGGCCAGCGCAAAGATCAGTGGCTTGGGTGCCATCGTCTTGACCATGTCGGCTTTGAGTACTCCGCCAGCCGACAGTCCAAGGAACACGTCGGCGCCTTCGATCACCTCGCGCAGCGTCCGTGCCGAGGTCTTCTGAGCAAAGACAATCTTGTCCTCGTCCATCAGCTCGGTGCGCCCCTCGTAAACGACGCCCGCCAGATCGGTGACAAAAATGTTCTCACGGGGAATGCCCAGCTTGACCAGCAAGCCCAGGCAAGCCAAGGCAGCGGCACCGGCGCCAGAAGTCACCAGTTTGATCTTCTTGGGGTCTTTGCCCACAACCTTGAGGCCGTTGAGCATGGCGGCACCCACCACAATCGCGGTGCCGTGCTGGTCGTCGTGAAAAACCGGAATGTTCATGCGCTCGCGCAATTTGCGCTCGACGTAAAAGCAGTCGGGCGCCTTGATGTCTTCCAGGTTGATGCCGCCAAAGGTCGGCTCCAGAGAGGCGATGATGTCGACCAGCTTGTCCAGATCGTGCTTCTCGTTGATCTCAATGTCGAACACGTCAATGCCGGCGAACTTCTTGAACAGCACGCCCTTGCCTTCCATCACCGGCTTGGCCGCCAGCGGCCCGATGTCGCCCAGACCCAACACCGCCGTGCCATTGGTGATGACCGCGACCAGGTTGCCCCGGCTGGTGTACTTGAACGCGTTATTGGGGTCTTTGACGATTTCCTCGCATGGCGCGGCCACTCCTGGCGAATAGGCCAGCGCCAGGTCGTGCTGATTGACCAGCTGTTTGGTGGCAGCGATGGCGATCTTGCCGGGGGTGGGAAACTCGTGGTACTCCAGCGCGGCGCGGCGCAGTTCGGCGCGCTTCTCGTCGTTGTTGGTGCTTATCTCGGGCATGGTTGTCTCCTGCTGTGATCAGTATGGTCGAAGGACCAGCCCGCCAGCTTCGATTGGGTGTCGGATTGTAGACCCCTGCACGGGAAAACCCTAGTACGTGAATGTGCGTAGGTGGACGTAAGCGCCACGACAGGACACGCAGGGCGTCCGGCGCGTGGTGCAGCGCACGATCGGTATCGCACCGGGTGGTGTGCGCCCACCGGCGCCGGTGTACCGTGCGCCGTCACCCAAGGCATGTGGTGTTGGCCGTCAAGCAAGCTTCTATGATGGGGACCACAGCCGCACCCATCACCTCGAATGAACAGCCCGACTTCTTACAGCGCCGATGTCGTGATCGTGGGGGGTGCCGTTGTCGGCAGCGCGGCGGCGTACTTTCTGGCAGCCCAGCGCGACTTTCAGGGATCGGTACTTGTGCTGGAGCAAGACCCCAGTTACCAACACTGCGCCACCACGCGGTCAGCGGCTTCCATTCGCCACCAGTTCTCCACGCCCGAGAACATTCGTATGTCGCAGTTTGGCACAGACTTCGTGCGCCAGGCCGCGCAGCTTCTGGCGGTTGATGGCCTCTCACCCGAGCTTGGGTTTCATGAAGGCGGTTACCTGTTCTTGGCCACGCAGGCCGGGCAGGCCATTCTTGAGGCCAACCACGCTTTGCAGCGCAGCTTGGCGGTGGACGTGGCCATGCTCAGCCCCGCTCAGTTGCAGCAGCGTTTTGCGTGGATCAACAGCACGGACCTCAGTCTGGCCTCGCTGGGCCAGTCGGGCGAAGGTTGGCTCGACGCGCATGCGCTGATGCACGCCCTGCGGCGCAAGGCCATCGCGCTCGGTGCCCGTTACCTTCAGGCCAAGGTGGTGGGGGTACAGCGCGGCGCCCAGGCGGTGCAGTCGGTACAACTGGCCGATGGCAGCACGGTGCGTTGCGGCATGCTTATCAACGCTGCGGGCACCGGTGCCACGGCCTTGGCGCAGTGCGCGGGGCTGACGCTGCCAGTGCAGGCCCGCAAGCGCTGCGTGTTCTACTTTACTTCCAGCGAGACGGCTCCTGGCTGCCCGCTGGTGATCGACCCCAGCGGGGTGTGGTTTCGGCCCGAGGGCAAGGGCTTCATTTGCGGGGTGTCACCACCGCCCGAGCAGGACCCACCGTGTCTGGACTTCGAGGTGCGGCACGAGCTGTTCGACGAACTGCTGTGGCCCACGCTGGCCGCGCGCGTGCCGGGCTTTGAGGCGCTGCGTCTGCACAACGCCTGGGCCGGGCACTACGACGTCAACACCCTGGACCACAACGTGATTTTGGGCGCCCACCCCGAGCTGGACAATATGCTGTTTGCCAATGGCTTTAGCGGCCACGGACTGCAGCACGCGCCTGCGGTCGGACGGGCGTTGGCCGAGCTGGTCTGCTTTGGTCAGTACCGCACCCTCGACTTGTCCGCGTTCGGCTGGCGCCGCGTGCTGGCGCACCAGCCGCTGCGTGAAATCAACGTGGTTTAAGCGTCTGACAGTCTTTCCCAATGTCCGATCACCCAGTGGAGAGCGCTTGAGAACCTTGATCTTGGGTGGCTACGGCAACTTCGGCCAGCGCATTGCCCGCGCGCTGGCTGGTGAGATCAACATCGAACTGCTGATAGCCGGGCGCGACGCTCAGCGTGCGCAAGCCTTGGCGGCACAACTCGGCGGCCGCGCCCAGGGCTTGGGGCTTGACCTTTCGGCGCCTGAGCTGGCGCGCCAACTGCGCCAGCTTGGCGTGCAATTGGTGATCCACACCGCAGGGCCGTTCCAGCAGCAAGACTATGGCGTGGCTCATGCCGCCGCAGCAGCCGGCGCACACTACATTGATCTGGCCGATGGCCGTCGCTTTGTGTGCGACTTTGCACCGGCCATGGACGCAGCGTTTCGCGACGCGCAGCGCAGCGCCGTCAGTGGCGCCAGCACGGTACCAGCCTTGTCCTCGGCGGTGGTCGATCAGCTTTGTGCTCGTTGGCAGCGCATTGACAGCATCGACATCTGCATTGCGCCAGCACAAACCGCCCCGCGCGGACGGGCGACATTGGCCGCCGTGCTGAACTACTGTGGCGAGCCGATCCAGGTCTTGCGCCAAGGCCAGTGGCAAGCGCTGCGGGGGTGGGCTGCGCCGACCTGGGTGCACTTTGCGCGCCTGCGCCCGCGCCGTGGCGCGCTGTGCGACATCCCCGACCTGGAGTTGTTCCCCGCGCACTACCACGTGCGCCAGGAGGTGATGTTTCGCGCAGGATTGGAAGTGGGGCTGACCCAGCGCGTCTTTGCGCTGCTGGCGCGGTTGCGGGCATGGGGATTGTTGGCGCGGCCCGCGATGTTGGCGGGACCACTGCACACCCTTGCGCCCATACTGGACCTTTTGGGCTCGCACTTGGGCGGCATGGTGCTGCGGGTGCAGGGGCTCGATGCGACGGGGCACTTGGTGCGCCGCGCCTGGCACATCGCTGCCGACCACGATCATGGCCCGCAGATTCCGTGCATGGCCGCCATCTTGTTGGCACGACGGCTGGCTGGCGCTGGCAACTTGCCGCACGGTGCCATGACCGCCGTGGGCCTGCTTGCGCTGTCAGAGTTCGAGCCCGAACTCGCCCGCTGGGGCATGGTGACCGACATCCGTGATGAGACAGCACAGGCCGAGCCAAACAACCCAAGGGTCATCGCATGAATGCCGCGCCGAGCCGCCTCAAGCAAGCTCGCACCGCAGCCCGTCAGGGCGAAGGTTCTCCAGTGAGCTTGGACCGATTCAGCACTGAACTGCTGCGCTGTAGTCTGGTGTGGGTATGGCTGACGTCGGCTGTGGTCAGTATCTGGGAGCGCGACGGGCAAAGCACGGCCTTGCTGCACAGTGCTGGTTTGCGCGACCCCCTTACCATCGCCGCGCTGGTTTGGGTTGGCGCCAGCCTGGACGCCTTGCTCGGCTTGGCGATGTGCTTCAAGCCCGCGCGCCTGACCTACCTGGCCGCGTTGGCGGCCACGCTGCTGATGACACTGGTGGCGACCGCACTGCTGCCCGAACTTTGGTTGCACCCGCTGGGCCCGTTGACCAAGAACCTGCCCTTGGTGGTCATGCTGGTGTTGTTGGCCAGGCAAACACCATGAGTCTGTACCTCACCGTCAAATGGCTGCACATTTTGTCCAGCGTGCTGCTGGTGGGCACCGGCTTTGGCTCGGCCTATTACCTGTTCTTTGCCAACCGCAGCCGTGACGTTGCCGCGATTGCGGTGGTCGGGCGGCTGGTGGTGCGGGCGGACTGGTGGTTTACCACCCCAACGGTCTTGCTGCAGCCGGCCACTGGCTTGCTGTTGGCGCATTGGGGCGGCTGGTCGCTTGGTTCACCCTGGCTGGTGTGGTCGTTGGTGCTGTTTGCGTTGGCGGGTGCCTGTTGGCTGCCGGTACTGTGGCTGCAACTGCGCATGGTGGCGCTGGCGCAAGCCGCGCAACGCGCCCACACCGAGCTGCCTGCGCTCTATTGGACCTACGCCCGCTGGTGGCAGGCCCTGGGTTACCCGGCCTTTGCCGCCATGCTGTTGGTGTTCTATCTGATGGTGGCCAAACCAACCTGACCGGGGCGCCATTCGCGTGCGTGTTTGCGGGGGCCGCCACCGCATCTCAATTGCGCTCATCCTGTGCGAAACTGCACTCCCTGCACCGCGCGGCAACGGGTATCATCCAATTTCCTTTACACCTCCAGGAGTAGCACATGGGACTGATGGACTTCATCAAGAAACAGTTCATTGACATCATTCAGTGGACCGAAGACTCAGACGGCACGCTGGCCTGGCGCTTCCCCATGGCGGACATGGAGATCCAGTACGGCGCCTCACTGACGGTCCGCGAGTCGCAGATGGCGGTCTTTGTCAACGAAGGCAAGATTGCCGACGTGTTTGGGCCCGGCACGCACAAGCTCACCACCCAGACCATCCCGGTCCTCACCTATCTGAAGAACTGGGACAAACTGTTTGAGTCCCCGTTCAAGAGCGACGTTTACTTTTTCAGTACGCGCCAGCAGGTTGACCAGAAGTGGGGCACGCCCCAGCCCATCACGATTCGCGACAAGGACTTTGGTGCAGTGCGCCTGCGCGCCTTCGGCAACTTCAGTTTCCGTGTTGCCGACCCCAAGCTGTTTCACACCGAAATCTCGGGCACGCGCGACAGTTATGGCGTGGGCGATCTCGATGGCCAGTTGCGTGGGCTGGTGTTGCAGAACATCAGCAACGCGATTGCCTCCAGCGGCATTCCGTTCCTGGATCTGGCATCTAACCAACTGACGTTTGCCAAGGCCCTGTCCGACCAATTGGCGCCGGAGTTTGCCAAGATCGGCTTGAAGCTTGAAGGCATGACGGTACAAAACGTCTCGCTGCCCGAAGAGCTGCAAAAGATCATGGATCAGAAGATCGGTATGGGCATGGTTGGCAACGACATGGGCAAGTTCATGCAATACCAGACTGCGCAGGCTATCCCGAAGTTTGCCGAAGGCGGCGGGGATGGCGGCGGCATTGCCGGCAGCGCCATGGGGCTGGGTGCCGGGGTGGCACTGGGCCAGGTGATGGCGCAGAACCTGTCGGCCGGACTGCAGGGCGGAGTCAACCAGGCAGCCGCCGTTGCGGCCCAGGCGGCCACCGTCAAACCCGACGACATCATGGCCACACTGGAGAAGCTGGGCGAACTCAAGGCCAAGGGCATCCTGACGCAGGAAGAGTTCGACACGAAGAAAGCAGAGTTGCTCAAGAAACTGGTCTGACCTGAGCCTGCCACCACCATCACCTGCGAAATCGGCCGATCGTGGCGACCGATAGCCCCCAGCGCGCCTACCGGGCACCCTGTCCGGGATGCGGCGCGCCGGTTGAATTTCGCAGCGCGCAGTCGACACATGCGGTATGCGGCTTTTGCCAGAGCACCGTGGTGCGCAGTGGCGAAAAGCTGGCTCGCGTGGGCAAGATGGCGGAGCTGTTCGATGACCACAGTCCGCTGCAGTTGATGGCCAGTGGCACGTGGAACAAGAAGCCCTTCACGCTGATTGGTCGCCTGCAGTACAAGTATGGCGAGGGAACCTGGACCGAGTGGGTCGCGATCCTGCCCGATGGCAGCAACGCCTATCTAAGTGAAGACAACGGCGCCTACGTGTTTACCGTGCCGCAGGCGATCCAGCGCGCGATGCCGGACGCCTCGGTCTTCAAGGTTGGTGGCACCACAACGCTTAACGGAAAGTCCTTTAGCGTTGCCTCCAATGCAACGGTGTCCTTGCTGTCGGCGCAAGGGGAGCTGCCGCATTTGCCGGCGCTGGGCACGCCGTTCTCGATGGTCGAGCTGCGCAGCGCGGATGGCGAGGTGCTCAGCATCGACTACGGTACCCAACCGCCCCAGTTGGCGATGGGGCGCTCGGTCCAACTCGAAGACCTCAAGCTGTCCGGCTTGAAGGACGAGTCGGCCAAGGATGAGAAGGGTCGGCAGTTCGCGTGCCCCAACTGCGGTGCGCAGGTTGAAGTGACGCTGGCGCAAAGCAAGAGTGTCACTTGCCGCTCTTGTAGCAGCCTGATGGACCTGTCGCAGGGCGTTGGTGCGGAGCTCAAGGCAGCCATTCAGGATGAGCCGGTTCAGCCTTTGATACCTCTTGGCACCATCGGCGCCCTGCAAGGCACGCAGTGGCAGGTGGTTGGTTTCCAGCATCGAATGGGCCACGAGCCCAGCGACCCCGACGAACATTTTGGTTGGGACGAGTACCTGCTTTTCAACCAGAAGCGGGGCTTCATCTTCCTGGTGGATTCAACCGAGGGATGGAGTGTGGTGAAGCCGACCACCGGCGCACCGGTGATGGCGTCCAATGGCCAAAGCGCGACCTACCTGGGTACCAAGTACCAGCTCAAGGAAACCTACAACGCCGAAACCAATTACGTTGCGGGAGAGTTCTACTGGCAGGTCACGCGCGGGCAAAAGACATCCAACCGCGACTTTGTCGCAGGCGACAATATGTTGTCTCTGGAGCAGACGCCCACCGAAGTCACCTGGTCCAGTGGCGCCAAGATTGCCAGCGACGAGGTGGCCAAGGCTTTCAAGCTCGAGGGCAAGAAAGACCTGCTCAAGCGCAGTGATGCCAAGACGATTTCCGGTATCGGCTGCGGCACCATCATCGTGATCTTCCTGATCATCTTGTTGTTTCTGTTCGTGATCGGCCGTTGCTCCAGCTGCGATCCGAAGGTCGAGAATTGCTCGTCCTCAAGCAGCTCTCGCAGTTCGGGGGGGTCATTCGGAGGGTCCTCCAGCGGTGGGGGGCACAAGTGAGCGTGGGACTGTTGACGAGCCAATGCGCGGTTGCCGTTGGGTCCCCAAGTAAGGTGCTTTTTTCGTAAGGAGATTTCCATGGAATGGATCAAACCGGCTGCCCTTATCGGCTCCGCGCTCTACGCCCTGATCGGTGTCGGCATTTTCGGCTTGTGTTTCTGGGTGGTCGACAAATTGACGCCCTACGACCTGTGGGTTGAAATCGTCGAACGGCAGAACAAGGCGCTGGGAGTGGTCGTTGCCGCCATCTCACTGGGCATTTGTATCATCGTCGCGGCGGCGATCCACTGAGCCTGTGTGGCGGGCGCGACCTGCCCCGGCCAACGAAAGCGGGCGTGCCTTGCAGCCCCTGTGCGGTCGCGTGGCCGCGGCGCGACCCTACCGAAAGTGACTTGTGAAGGAGGAGACCCCCCCCACCACGACAACGCCCCCTGCCGTTGAAGTGGCCCTGCTGGCCAGCGTCTTCGTGGTGGCCGCCTGCGGCTTGGTCTACGAGCTGGCCGCCGCCGCATTGGCGTCTTACCTGCTGGGTGACTCGGTCTTACAGTTCTCCACCGTCATTGGCAGCTATTTGTTTGCCATGGGGCTGGGGTCTTACCTGTCACGTTTCTTTGAGCGGCAACTGCCCGCGCACTTCCTGCGCATCGAGCTGTTGGTGGCGCTGGCCGGCGGTGCATTGCCGGCCCTGCTGTTCGTCGCCAACGCCCACTTGCCGGGTTCGTTTCGTTTCCTGCTCTACGGTCTGGTTGTGCTGGTCGGCACCCTGGTCGGGCTGGAGATTCCCCTGGTCATGCGCATTCTCAAGCGCAACGTGGCGTTGAAGGATCTGGTGTCGCAGGTGCTGACCTTCGACTACCTGGGCGCGCTGGCCGTGGCGGTGGCCTTCCCGCTCGTGTTGGTGCCGCAGCTTGGGCTGATTCGCACCGGGCTCTTTTTTGGACTGATGAACGCGCTGGTGGCGCTGTGGGCGCTGTGGTTGTTCCGCCATGAGCTGCGCCGCTTGAAGTCGCATGCGGTGGCCGCTCTTGGCACGCTCGCCGTGCTGGCGGCCGGCTTTGTCGGGGCAGACCACATCACCACCTGGGCCGAAGACAAGTTCTACCAGGACCGCGTGGTGTTCACCGCTACCAGTCCGTACCAGCGCATTGTCGTGACCTACGGGGCGGGCGAGGCCAGGGCAGGCTATCGCTTGTTCCTCAACGGCAATTTGCAGTTTTCGCAGCGCGACGAATACCGTTACCACGAGGCTCTGGTGCACCCGGTCATGTCTGCCTTCTCAGCTACCGGTGCTAGCCCGAAGCGGGTGGCGGTGCTGGGCGGAGGGGACGGCATGGCGGTGCGTGAAGTGCTCAAGTACCCAGGCGTGGAGAGCGTCACGCTGGTTGAACTCGACCCGGCCATGACGCGCCTGTTCTCTGAGCATCCGGCGCTGGCGCCACTCAATGGTCATGCCTTGAAGTCCCCCAAGGTGAAGGTTGTCAACACTGATGCGTTTCAGTGGCTGGAGACGACTCGCGAGACCTTCGATGTGCTGATCGTCGACTTCCCGGACCCGACCAACTTTTCGATCGGTAAGCTCTACACCAATTCGTTCTATGCCCTGCTCGACCAGCGACTGTCGGCCAGTGGCTATGCCGTGATCCAGACCACCTCGCCGCTGGTGGCGCGCAAGAGCTTCTGGACCGTGGTGAGCACCATTGAATCGGTCGGACTCACCGCCACGCCCTACCACGCGCATGTGCCAAGCTTTGGCGAGTGGGGCTTTGTGGTGGCCAGCCGTCGGCCGTACAACCTGCCCACCGCCATGCCGAGCGGTATGCGCTTTCTCACCGCTGCGGGTTTGCCCCTGCTGTTTGACTTTCCGCTGGACATGGCGCGCGTGCCGACCGAGGTCAACCGTCTGTCCAACCAGGTGCTGGTGACCACCTACGAGCAGGAATGGGGCAAGGTGCCGCATTGATCACGCGGCGTCACTTCGTCGGCGCGGCAACGCTGCCGCTGCTTGGTTGTCAGGCACCGCGGCAGATTGAAGGTGGCTTTGTGGGCGTCAACCCGCAGCGTGGGCACCTGCTGCGCGAGCCGCAGGTCGCCACCCAGCCAAGTACCTACCACCAGACCAGAGTGCTGATTGTGGGCGCTGGCGTGGCCGGTTTGGCCGCCGCGCGCGCGCTGCGTTTGCACGGCATGCAGGACTTTGCCTTGCTGGAGTTGGAGGACAGCGCTGGCGGCAACAGTCGCGCGGGCAGCGTGGCGGGCATCGCGTGCCCGCTCGGCGCGCACTACCTGCCAGTGCCCAGCGACGACGCGCCCGAGGTGCAAGACTTGCTGGAGGAACTTGGATTGCGTCGGCGCGTGTCGGGCCGCTGGCGCTACGACGAGCGACACCTGTGCCACAGCCCGCAAGAGCGCTTGTTCTTTGAAGGTGCCTGGCAAGAGGGGCTGCTGCCGGTGCACGGCGTGGGAGCGCAAACCCTGGCGCAATACCGCAAGTTTGCGCTGCTGGTGGAGCAGGCACGGGCCAGCGCCAAGTGGACTATTCCTGCATCAAAATCGCCTGAAAGTCCCGTTCATAGGGCGTTGAATGCTATTACTTTCATAGCTTATCTGGAACAGCATGGGTTAAGCGATTCGCACTTGCGCTGGTACCTGGACTACTGCTGCCGCGACGACTACGGCGCTGGCTTGAGCTTGGTATCGGCCTGGGCCGGCATCCACTACTTTGCCAGCCGCCATGGCTTCACGGCGCCTGGCGCCGAGGCCGGCGATCACGACGGTGTGCTGACCTGGCCCGAGGGAAATGGCTGGCTGACGCAGCGCCTGGCCGCGCCGCTGGGCGAGCGCCTACGAACGCAACAGGTGGTTGTTCGAATCGAGGTGGTCAAACATGGCGTCGAGGTGGACGCGATCAATGTGCACAGCGGTCGCCTGGAGCGTTGGCGGGCATCGCGTTGCATCGTGGCATTGCCAGTTTTTGTGGCGGCTCGTGTGGTGCGCGGGGCGCCTGAGGCCCTGCGCTTGCGGGCAAACAACATCCGCTATGCACCGTGGCTGGTGGCCAATCTGCACCTCGACACACCGCTGCACGATCGGCCAGGCGCGGCCCCGAGTTGGGACAACGTGATTTACGGCGCTGCGGGCCTGGGTTACGTGGACGCGCAGCACCAAAACCTCCGGCCGGTGCCCGGCGCGACCGTGCTGACCTGTTACCGTGCCTTGGGAGACCACCCCGATGGGCGGCGCTACTTGCAGGAGCGCACATGGGCGCAATGGCGCGACGAGATCCTGGCGGAGCTGTCCACCGCTCATCCCGACCTTCCGGGCAAGACGACGCGCATCGACATCACACGCTACGGGCATGCCATGGCGATTCCCACGCCCGGCACCGAGGGACCGGCCAGCCGTGTGCCGCAGCAGTTGGGCCGCTTGTGTTTTGCGCATAGCGATTGGGCCGGCTACTCGGTGTTTGAAGAAGCCTTCACCCAGGGTCACCAGGCCGCCAGCCTCCACCGCTGAGCTTTGAGCTGCAAAGGCGACTGCCAGCCCCGCACTGCGGGCAAACCCTAGGTAAACACTGCTGCGAATTGAGCGTGCAAGGCAATCCTCTGATCCAGATCAATGATGATCGGTAAACAAGCGTAACTCCCGTTGTGTGCACTACCTGTAGTGGTTTAGCATCCTCTCCCGCACTACCTATGGTGTACGAGGGGACAACGGATGAGTTCACAAATTGCGTCGGTAATCACCCATATCATCAAACGCGAGGGCGGCATCAAGCCGTTTGACGCATCAAAAATCGCCGACGCGCTGAACCGGGCGGCACAGGTCACGGCGGAGTTCGACCATGCCGAAGCCAGGCGCCTGACGCAGTACCTGGTGGTACCCAAGATCAAGGTACAAGGTCATGTGACGCCGCACATCGAGCAGATTCAGGACGCGGTGGAAGCGGCTCTGTTTGACGCTGGCTACCCCAAGACCTTGCGCGCCTACATCGTCTACCGCGAGCAGCACAAGAAGCTGCGCAGCGACCGCAAGACGCTGGTGGACGTCGAGTCCAGCATGAACGAGTACCTGCAGCAGTTGGATTGGCGCGTCAACGCCAATGCCAACCAGGGCTACTCACTTGGGGGCCTGATCCTCAACGTGTCGGGCAAGGTCATCGCCAACTACTGGCTCAACCATGTGTACCCGCCCGAAGTCGGCGCGGCGCACCGCAGTGCGGCCATCCACATCCATGATCTGGACATGCTGGCGGGCTACTGCGCCGGTTGGTCGCTGCGTACCCTGCTCAATGAGGGGCTCAACGGTGTGCCGGGCAAGGTGGAGAGTGGTCCGCCCAAGCACATGAGCAGTGCCGTCGGGCAGATTGTCAACTTCCTGGGCACGCTGCAAAACGAATGGGCCGGCGCGCAGGCTTTCAGTTCGTTCGACACCTACATGGCGCCCTTCATCAAGCAAGACAAGCTCGACTACGCGCACGTGCGCCAGTGTCTGCAGGAGCTGATCTACAACCTCAACGTGCCCTCGCGCTGGGGCACGCAGACGCCCTTTACCAACCTGACCTTTGACTGGGTCTGCCCCGAAGACCTGCGCGAGCAGGTGCCCCTGATAGCAGGCAAGGAGGTCGACTTTACCTACGGCGACTGCCAGGCCGAGATGGACATGATCAACCGCGCCTACATCGAAGTGATGATGGCCGGCGACGCCAAGGGGCGTGTGTTCACCTTCCCGATTCCCACCTACAACATGACGCAGGACTTCGACTGGCACAGCCCGAATGCCGAGTTGCTGTTCGAGATGACCGCCAAGTATGGACTGCCCTACTTCCAGAACTTCATCAATTCGGAACTCAAGCCCAACCAGATCCGCTCCATGTGCTGTCGCCTGCAACTCGATTTGCGCGAGCTGCTCAAACGCGGCAACGGCCTGTTCGGCTCGGCCGAGCAGACCGGCTCGCTGGGTGTGGTCACCATCAACTGCGCGCGCCTGGGCTACCTGCACATGGGTGATGAAGCCGCCATGTTGAAAGAGCTCGACACCCTGCTGGAACTCGGCCGCGACAGCCTGGAGATCAAACGCAAGGTGATCCAGCGCCACATGGATAACGGCCTGTTTCCGTATACCAAGCGTTACCTGGGCACGCTACGCAACCACTTCTCCACGCTGGGCGTGAACGGCATCAACGAGATGATCCGCAACTTCACACAGGACCGGGAGGACATCAGCACCGAATGGGGCCATGCCTTTGCGATTCGCCTGCTCGACCATGTGCGCGCCCGCATGCTCGAATTCCAGGACCAGACCGGCCACATGTACAACCTGGAAGCCACGCCAGCCGAAGGCACCACCTACCGCTTTGCCAAGGAAGACGCCAAGCGCTTTCCCGAGATCCTGCAAGCGGGTACCCAAGAGATGCCCTACTACACCAATTCCAGCCAGTTGCCGGTGGGCTACACCGACGACCCGTTCGAGGCGTTGGAAATGCAAGACGACCTGCAACGCAAATACACCGGCGGCACCGTGCTGCACCTGTACATGACCGAGCCGCTCTCCAGCGCCGAGGCTTGCCGCCAACTGGTCAAGCGCGCGCTGTCGCGCTTCCGGCTGCCCTACATCACCGTCACGCCCACCTTCTCGATCTGCCCCAAACACGGTTACCTGGGCGGCCGCCATGACTTCTGCCCCAAGTGTGATGCCGATCTGATTGCCGAGAAAACCGCAGCAACTCGCAACGCGCAAGCGCTGCCCTCAACCTAAGCAGATTGAAGACTCTTGCAAACCGTTGACACAACCATCTAGGAGACCACACCATGATCGAAACACAAGAAATAAGCCGCGCCACTGAGGCGGCTCCCGTCGTTCTGCGTGACGACGAACGCCAACGCTGCGAGGTGTGGACGCGCGTCATGGGCTACCACCGCCCGATGGCGTCCTTCAACACGGGCAAGAAGGGCGAGTTCCATGAGCGTACTTACTTCACCGAACGCAGCTGCCGACCGACCTTGGCCGCCTGAACCCGCGCCAGCGCCTTGGCGCGAAGACGCTGAGTACCCGGCGAAGTCGCTGAAGGTAGGCGGCGTAACGCCCTTCAGTGCTACCGACTATCCCGGCAAACTCGCCGCCGTGGTGTTTGTGCAGGGCTGCCCCTGGCGTTGCGGCTACTGCCACAACCCCCATCTGCAAACGCGTACCGGCGCCGATGCCCTGACCTGGGAGCAAGTTCTGGCGCGCCTGCGCCGCCGCGTGGGGCTGCTCGATGCAGTGGTCTTCAGTGGCGGCGAACCCACCATCGACGCGGCCTTGGCGCAGGCCATGCGAGAGGTGCGCTCGCTGGGCTTCGGTGTTGGGCTGCATACCGCTGGCACTTACCCGCGTCGCCTGGCCGAGGTGCTGCCGCTGGTCGACTGGGTGGGCATGGACATCAAGGCCGGGTTTGAAGCGTACGACGCCGTCACCCGCATCACCGACAGCGCCCGCCACGCCTTGGCCAGTGCCGAACTGGTGCTGGCCAGCGGCGTCGCGCACGAGTTTCGTACCACGGTGCATCCGCAGTTGCACACCGAAGCGGACATCTTCGCGCTGGCTCAAAGCCTGAGCAACATGGGCGTGCGCCACTACGCGGTGCAGCAGTTTCGCGCAGTCGGGTGCACCGAAGTCACGTTGGCCAGGGCTGCCACAACAGGCTTGGTCGGCCCTGAACTGCTAGAGCGTGTAGTGGGCTTGTTTGAGACCTTCAGTTATCGTCACGAGTGACGCAGTGCGTCGCTGGACGCTCAGCGCAGCGCCTGTCCCTTGGCAATCAGCTCACGGGCATACTCGTAGCCAGCGGCCAAGGCCCTCTCTTCGCTGGGGTAGTCATTGGGCACGCGGTGCGCGGCCGCCAGGCTCGCCATCGCGTGGTCTGCCTCGCCGTCGCGCTCCAAGGACACCCAAGCCCGCCAGCGGTGGGTGGGCTCTTTTTCTGTGGACACGGATGCGCAGTAACCGTCTTGTTCAACGACAGGGTAACCAGACATAGCCCAGACCTTTCTCTCTAGCTTGGGTTCAAGCCCCACGTCGTAACCATAGACCGCGCGTCGACGTATTTCAAGCTGGAGACTGCAGTTGGACCGGCCCGCCCGGGCAAAGCCCGCGCCGTGTGGGGATCGTTCAATCTCGCCCCCAGTCTGGGTCATGGGGCTCAAGGAAGCTCTGGGGCCACCACCGGTACTGCTGCCGAGTTGTCCTTTTGCCGCAGCAAACGCCGCTTGGTGCGACCGACGACGTGTTCGATGTCATCCACGATCGAGAAGAAGCTCGGTGTCACCAGCAGGCTCAGGATGGTGGACGTGATCAGGCCGCCAATCACCGCCGCCGCCATGGGTGCGCGAAAGCTGTTGTCGGCGTCGCCTAGGCCTATCACCAGTGGCATCATGCCCGCCACCATGGCGATGGTGGTCATGATGATCGGGCGCGCGCGTTTGTGGCAGGCGTCGAGCAAGGCCTCGAAGCGCATCATGCCAAAGTCACGGCGCGCCATGATGGCGTAGTCCACCAGCAAAATGGAGTTCTTGGTCGACACCCCGATCAGCATCACCAGACCGATGAAAGACGGCATCGACAGCATCTTGCCGCTAACCAGCAGACCGAGAAACGCACCGCCAAAAGACAAGATGACCGAGGGCAGGATGGAGATCGGGTGCAGGAAATCCTTGAACAAGAGCACCAGCACGATGTAGATGCACAGCACACCGGTCATCATGGCCATGCCAAAGCCGGCCACCATCTCCGCCTGCACTTCGGCGTCGCCGATCTCGAGTTGCTGCACACCGGCGGGCAGGTTCTGAATACTGGGCAGTTTGGCCACGGCATCGGTCAGCTCGCCCAACGGCACGCCCGATAACTCCACCTCGAAGTTGACATTGCGCACCCGGTTCAGGCGGCTCACCACTGCCGGGCCGCCCGACATCTCGAAGCTGGCCACCTGGCTCAGCATCACCGGGCCCTTGACGCCGGGCACCATCAGGCGCCCCAGCAACTCCAGGTCCTGGCGCGAGTCGGTGGCGAGCTTGACGACGATGGGCACCTGGCGCTGGCTCAGGTTGAGCTTGGGCAGCGCCGATTCGTAGTCACCCACGGTGGCGATGCGCAGGGTCTCGGCAATCGCGGCGCTGGTCACGCCCAGGTCGGCGGCGCGAGCGAAGTCGGGACGAATCGCGACCTCGGCGCGCGTCAGGCTGGCGCTCGAAGAAATGTTGCCCAGGCCAGGGATCTTGCGCAAGTCCTTCTCCACTGCCGCCGCGGCCTGCGCCAGGGCCACGGGGTCGTCGCCCTTGAGTGCGAGCTGGTATTTTTCGCCCGAGCCACCCAGGCCAACCTTGAAGCGCGCACCCGGCAGCTCGGACAAGGCGGTGCGCATCTCGCTCTCGATCACCTGCTTGCGGGGGCGTTTGCCGCGTTCTTCGAGCAGCACGGTGAGCGTGGCCTTGCGTACTTCGGTGCTGGCGCCACCGGCGAAAGGGTCCGAACCGACCGTGCCACCGCCAGCGGTGGAGTAGACGCTTTTCACGTGCGCCACCTTGCCGATCATCGCGCGCGCCTGCTCGGCCGCGACTTTGGTTTGTGCCAAGGTGGTACCGGGCGGCAGCTCCAGGTAGACCTGAGTTTGCGAGTTGTCATCGGGCGGAATGAAGCCACTGGGAATCAGCGGAACCAGCATCAGCGAGCCGATAAAGAAGCCAATCGCCGCAAACATGGTGATCCAGCGGTGGTGCAGCGTCCAGCGCGTGATCTTCAGGTACAGCGGCATCCACATCGGCTCCTCGTGCTCGTGGGTGGACGGCTTCAAGATATAGGCCGCCATCATGGGCGTGAGCACCCGGGCGACCATCAGGGATGCGAACACCGCAAACACGGCGGTCCAGCCAAACTGCTTGAAGAACTTGCCGACCACGCCATCCATGAACGCGGTGGGCAGGAACACCGCGATCAGCGCAAAGGTGGTGGCGATCACGGCCAGGCCGATTTCATCTGCCGCTTCCATCGCCGCCTGGTAGGGTGTCTTGCCCATGCGCAGGTGGCGCTCGATGTTCTCCACTTCCACAATCGCGTCGTCCACCAAGATACCGATGACCAGGGACAGCGCCAGCAAGGTCACCACATTGGTGGTGAAGCCCATGTAGTGCATGCCAATGAAAGCGGGAATCGCCGACAGCGGCAGCGCCACGGCCGACACCAGCGTGGCGCGCCAGCTGCGCAAAAAGAACCAGACCACGATCACCGCCAGCACAGCGCCTTCGTACAGCATGGTCATGGAGGCGTCGAACTCCTCCTGCACCGGGGTCACAAAGTCAAAGGCCTGGGTCAGTTCCAGATCGGGGTGTTGCGCCTTCAGCTCGGCCAGCGCCTTGTGCACCGCCGAACCCACTTCCACCTCACTGGCGCCCTTGCTGCGGGTGATCTCAAAACCCACCACCGGTTTACCGTTGAGCGTGGCAAAGCTGCGTTGCTCGGCCACCGTGTCTTGAACCGTGGCAATCTCATCGAGGCGCACGCGCTTGCCGCTGGACAAACTGAGCTCCAGGCGCGCCAGTTCGTCCACGGTTGCCACGGTAGCCAGTGTGCGCATGGGCTGCTCGGAGCCACCCAGGTCGGCACGGCCTCCGGCGGCATCAAGCTGCACTTGTTTGAGCTGCCGCGAGATATCGGCTGCGGTGGCACCCAGGGCCTGCAGTTTGAGGGGGTCCAGCGCCACCTGCACCTCCCGCGTCACGCCGCCGACGCGGGCCACCGAGCCCACGCCACGCACACCCAATAGCGCACGCGAGATGGTGTTGTCCACAAACCAGCTCAGGGCCTCGTCGTCCATGCGGCCGGAGCGCAGCGTGAAGGCCAGTATGGGCGAGCCTGACAGGTTCATCTTGCTGACAATGGGGTCACGCAAGTCGCTGGGCAAGTCGCTGCGCACTTGTTGCACGGCACTGCGCACGTCGTCCACCGCTTCCTGCGTGGGCTTTTCCAGGCGGAACTCGGCCGTCACCGTGACGCTGCCATCCTGCACATTGGTGTAGATGTTTTTCAGACCCTGCAGCGGTGCAATGGCGTTTTCGAGCTTGCGGGCCACTTCGGTTTCGAGCTGCGCCGGCGCAGCACCGGGCAGGCTGGCTGATACGGTGACCGTGGGCAGCTCCAGGTCCGGGAACTGCTGCACCTTCATGGCCTTGAAGGACATGATGCCCGCCAGCGTCAGCAGCACAAACAGCATCACTGCCGGGATGGGGTTCTTGATCGACCAAGCAGATACGTTCATACGAGTTGCTTCCTATTTGCTGGTTGCCGAGGTCGGTCTTGCCGCTGCCGGGGCGCTGCTTGGCGTTGCGACTGGCGGCTTGGTGGCGTCGACCACCTTGACCAGATCGCCGTCGCTCAAGAACCCACCCCCGCTGGCCACCAGTTTGTCTTCGGGCTGGATGCCACTCTTTATCTCAACTTGGTCGCCCACCACGCGCCCAGTCTGCACCCTGAGTTGGCTGACGCGGTTGTCGGCGCCCACGCGGGAGACGTAACTGAAACCATCGCGCACCACCACGGCTGTTTGCGGCACCGTGAGTGCGCCTGAGCTTCCCAGCTCGAACTCGCCACGCGCAAACATGCCAGGCTTGAAACTGGCTGCCACACCCGACACCGGGGTGGGCAAGTCGACGAAGACCATGCCGTTGCGGGTGACCGCATCAACCGTGGGTGCCAGCATGCGCACCTTGCCCTTGAGTTGAGCGCCGCTGGGTGCGGTGACCAGCACAAGGGTGCCGGGTGTGATGCGGTCCAGCTCGGCGGAGATGACCTCGCCACGCCATTCCAGGCGGCCTTGGCGAATCAGTTTGAACATCTCTGCGCCGGCACCCACGACCGAGCCCACGGTCGCCATGCGGGCCGAGATGATCCCGCTATCGGGCGCCACGAGTTGCGTGTTTTTCAGGCGCAGCAACTGTGCATCGAGTTGCGCTTGGGCCGAGGCGACACGCGCCTTGGCGGTCTGTTCCTGCGTCAGGTACTGGTTGATCTGCTGGGCGCTGATGGCGCCGCTGCCCTGCACGGCGCGTGCGCGGTCGGCGTTGGCGGCTGCCTCCAGGGCATTGGCCTGGGCCTCCGCCACGGCGGCGCGGGCCAGTGCCACATCGGCTTGCACGCTCTCGGCCGCAAAGCTGGCCAACAACTGGCCGCGCTTGACGCTGTCGCCCACATTGGCGTGCAGTTCGGCCACCCGCAGGCCGTTGGCTTCGGCGCCGATGCTGGCTTCCTGCCAAGCGGCCACGCCGCCGTTGGCGGCCAGTTTGACGCCGAGCATGTTTTGCCTGGCCTGGGTCAAGGAGACGCTGAGTGCAGGCTTGGCGGTTGCGCCGGGTTTGGTGGCATCCGCAGCTTGGCTGCGCGAGACAAACAGGCCCAGCGCGGCCAGCGTGATCACGCCGCTGGTGATGAGGCCCAAGGTCAGCGGTTTGACGGGTAGCTTGCGGGCAATGATTGGCGTTGATTGGAGGTTCATGGTGGTGGTCTCGCGTCGCATCAAAAATCAAAAAGCGTGCAGGATGGATCGGATGTTGGTGGGGCCAGGGCGCAGGGCGCGCGCTGCCTCAGCGCGTGGTGGTCTGCCCAGCGGGGTCGGGTTCAAAGCCGCCGCCCACTGCGCGGTACAGCGCTACCCACGCGCGGTTGCGCTCGAGCTCCAGGCCGAGCTGGGCGGACTCAGAGGCCAGCGCGCTGCGCCGCGCGTCCTCCAATTCCACCAGGCTGGCCAGGCCCTGGCCAAAGCGGGACTGGGTCGCGGCCAGTGACTCGGCATAGCCCTGGGTGGACACCTTGGCGTCTTTGCTGCGCGCCTCGGTGCTGTGCAGGGTGACCAGAGCTTCTTCCACTTCGCGCACGGCTTGGCGCACCTTGCCTTGGTAAGCCGTCACCACGGCGCGGTAGTTGGCCTCGGACGAGGTGACCGCCGCCGCGCGTTGGCCGCCGTCAAACAGCGGCAGGCTTAAAGCCAAGGGGCCAAAGGACCAGGTGGTGCCATCCGTGTTGACGCCGTCGGTGCGCAGGCGCGTGCCCGCAATCGAACCCGCCAGGCTCAGGCGCGGCAGGCGCTGCGCCTTGGCGGCACCCACTTGGGCGCTGGCAACCATCACATCGCGCTCGGCGGCAAATACATCGGGGCGCTGGGCAATCGTCTGGGCGGGCACGCTTGCTACGGAAACAGGAGCTGCCTGCACAGGTGTGGTAAGTGCTGCAGCCAGTTTCTTCTTCAACTCTGGCTCAGCCACGGCAGTCAACGCGACCATCGCCTTGGCATCGAGCTCGCACAGGGCGCGTTGTTGCGTCAAGCGGGCGTTGCCGTCGGCCGCACTGGCGCGTGCCATGGCGGCAACGGCAGGGGCCAAGAAGCCTGCCTTGGTGTTGATGTCGGTCAGTCGCGCAGTCTCCTGGCGCGAGGCCGCGTCGCGCTGCGCGAGCGCCAGTTGGCGCGTGCAGCTCGACAGGCTGTAGTACAGATTGGCCACCTCGGCCGCCACCGATACGCGCGCGTCATGCCACTGGGCCTGGCTTCCCTCCACGTTGGCCAAGGCGGCGCGGCTGACCGCGCGGTTGGCGCCGACCAAGTCGATTTCCCATTGGGCTTGTAGGCCAGCTTGTTGTGTGGTGGTGGCTGGCAGGCCGGGCTGGCTCACGCCGCGGCTACCCCATATCTGGGTACTGAGGTTGGGCACCAGCGCGGAGTGGGCTAGGGCCTGCTGCGCGCGGGCCGCCTCTACGCGTGCCAGGGCTTGCGCAATGGTTGGGCTGACGGCTTGTGCGGCGGCGATCAGCTCCACCAACAGCGGGTCGCCTTGCTGCTGCCACCATTGGGTCAGAGACCCGACCGTGCCTTGGTGCGGCAGCGGCGCGTGCCATTGCGCAGGGACCACCCGCTCTACGTGGGTGGGGGGCATGAAACTGGCGCAGGCGGACAGTGCCAGCGCGGTGGCCACTGGGGCCAGCGTACGAACGGCGTGCGAAATCATCATGTTGGTGTTGTTTTGTGCCTGGAACGTCTGGCCGGGGATGGCGCAAGAGTCGGGGGCCTTTTGGATGGCGTGGCTGTTGCCTTTTTCGCGGCAGCAGGTCTGATGGGCAACGCGCGACGCACCGCTTCAGCGTCGGTGAGCGCCATGGCGTAGCCGACCAGCCGTTCGCAATAGACATCGAGCGCGGCGTGCGAGGCGATCAGACCGGGCCGCACCGAAGTGGTGACGTCCGTGCAGACTTGCAGCATGACGCCCAGGCCGGCAATCGACAGGGCCAGGCGGTGGATGTCGTCATCCGGTGCCGCAAGACCCAAGTGACGGCACAGTGCAACGACCAAGGCCTGATGCGCGGGCTTGATGCTGCAGTCCACTTCCTCCTGCCAGACGCCGGTCGGTTCCAGCATCTCGCGCAAGTGCAGCTTCATGCACTGCTGAACCAGGTGGCCCTGCTTGAGAGGTTCCACAAAACTGCGCATCAGATTGCCCAGCGCCCATTCCAGCGGCCGATTGGCATCGTCGATCTGGTCGGGCGACACGCTGGGGTTGCTGCGTGGGTCGGTAAATACCGCCTTGTACAGGCCAGCCTTGTCGCCAAAGTAGTAGCTGATGGAGGCGATGTTGATCTGCGCTGCCAAGGCGATCTCGCGGGTCGAGGTCTTGGCGTAGCCCTTTTCAGCGAACAGCGCCAAGGCCGCGTCAAGCAGGCGATTGCGGGCCTCAATACCATCGCTGCGCAGCGTCTTCACGGGCGTGGGGGGGTCGGAACGGGTGGTGGCCGGCGTCATGGATCGGGATTCTAGCCTAGTTAAATCAAACGTTTGATTTAACTAATCCCTGCCCGCGGTGGGGTTTTGGGTTCGGCGCGCGCCGCTCGGGCCACGCCGCGCGTGTTGCGCTACGCATCTGGCCAGGCTTTTCAAGTTCTAGGCCGCGGTTCGTTCTAGGTGTGCTGGCAAGCGAATGCCGCATGCACAGAGGTCCGCTCGCACCATGGCACTCATCTCTCCCCAACTGGCTAGCAGCCCAAGGCTGCAACAAGCGGCCAACAATGCTCCTTCGATTGGCTACGGCGCCTCCAACGAGGGGGTCGCCGCGATGCAGCGGGGCTTGGTCGACCTGGGTTACCCGATGCCGCGCTCCACCGCGTTTGGCGCCAAAGCGCCGGATGGCATCTACGGCGATGAAACCGCGCAGGTGCTCAAAAAGTTCCAGCGCGACAACGCCTTGGTGACGGATGGTATTGCCGGGCGCAAGACCCTTGCGCGCATGGACGAGCTGCTGCTGGCGCACGCCAGCTACAGCGCGGCGGCCGAAAACGCGGCCCTGGCTGAACAGTTGTTCGGCCCCAGTGGCTCGCGGCCCTTCTCGGCCACAACGGCGCGGCGCGCTTGAACCGATAAGACAGGGGACCAAGCATGATCGGAGTAGATGCGCAGCAGGCGACGCTGACGGTGGATCGAACCGGCGTGACGCCCGGGGTTGCCTTCGAGCCATTTGGCGACCCCAAGCGCGCCGTGTTTCACCTGACCCACGGCTATGCGCTCACGCGCGATGCCGAAACCATCCGGCATGCCTGGCGCGCCAGTGCCAGTGCACCCGGTCAGGACAAGAAGGGAAGTGCCGGCGATGAGGAGATGGGCTTCCTGCAAACCCAGGAAGTGGAGACCGTGCAGTTCTTTTACGCCGGTGAGAAGCGCAACCATGGCAGCGTGGTGGTCGATGTCGCACCCACGGTCTCACCCAGGGTATGCCTCGACAGCGAAGACAACCTCGACCCATGGACCTCGGCCGACCGCATCGTTGTCAATGGCATCTGGAAGGCCAAGACCGGCGATCACCCGGCCGCGCGTTGCCCGCTGCGCTTGGGCAACCTGCAGACCAACAAGCCGAACTTCCTGTTCCACGTGATCGACCGCCGCCACTACGTCACGGTCTTGACCTTTCGCCTGGGCACGCAGTTCATTCCCTTGCGCTGGTTCAAGTGGTCGGTGGCCCACAACGTGATGATCCGCTGGGTTGGCGGCAAACCGGTGGTGCGCAGCAATGCGTCGAGCGTTTCGTTTGGTGAGGTCAAGGTTGGCCCACCTGACAGCTTGGCGGTGCGCAACATCATCAGTCGACCGGGCAGACCCTATGGCAATTTTGTCACCCGCAACGCGATTCAAGGAGTGGTGGTGCGCGATCTGTCGGGTCTTACGGCAAAGACGGAGTGGTTTGTCAACGTGCCGGCCGACTTCTGGACATAGGTGTTGTGACCCGTTGAGCCCGGATCGCAGGGAGTGCCTACCGCCCCACATCCGACAGGGTCAGGTGGGGTCGGGTGCGGCTTATGCCGCCAGCTTGGCATTGACCGCCGGGAAGTCGATGTCGGTTTGGGCCACGTTATTGATGTAGTTGGTGAGCACATTGAGCGCCACCGTGGCCACGATTTCGATCGTGCTGGCCTCATCGAAGCCCGCTAGGCTCAGAGCGGCCAAGTCGGCGTCGGACACGCGGCCACGGGTCGAGGCCACCTGCAGCGCAAAACGCAAGGCTGCGTTGGCACGAGCGTCGTCTGAACGACCGGCTCGCGCGGCGTCAATCTCGTCACCTCCAAGCTTGGCGACATTGCGCGCCAGGTAGTCGTGAGCCGACAGGCAGTAGTCGCAGCCGTTGTACTCGGCCACCGCCAAAGCCAGGCGTTCGCGCAACTTGGCGTCGAGCTTGCCCTTGGCCAGGGCGCCGTTGAGTGACAGGTAGCCTTCCAGGGCGGCCGGACTGTGGCCCGCCAGCTTCATCAAGTTGGGCACGACGCCGAGTTGCTTCTGGACGGCTGACAGCAGGGGTTTGGAGGCGTCAAGAGTTTGCTCACTAGAGGGGATGCTGATGCGCGACATGCTTAAGTTCCTTCATGGTAAGTGGGTTGGATGCACCGGAAATCGCTCGGTACAGAGCGAATGGTTGAACTGTTTTGGCGTCACCCAACAAGAGGAATCACCGTCATAATGATTTCACTATTGCCAACACTGGAATAATATGGACAGATTTCACCTCATCACGGTCTTTGTCGCGGTGGTCGACATGCAGGGCTTTGCTGGCGCTGCACGCAAACTCAACATTTCACCGCCGGCCGTGACGCGGGCCATCAACGATCTGGAGACCCAACTGGGGGTGCGACTGCTCACCCGCACCACTCGCATCGTGCGCGTCACGGATGCGGGCGAGCGTTACGTCCAGGACTGTCGCCGCATCCTGGCGGAACTGGCGGACGCCGATGAGTCGGTTGCGGGTATGCACAGTGCCCCGCGTGGACGGCTCACACTGACCGCGCCGGTCCTGTTCGGTGGCAAACATGTAACCCCGATCGTCACCGAGTACCTGTCACGCTACCCGGAGGTCAGTGCCTCGTGCCTATTCCTGGACCGGATTGTCAGCATGCTCGATGAGGGCGTCGACGTGGCGGTGCGTATTGGCGAGTTGCCCGACTCATCGATGCAGGCGGTCCGGGTCGGGCAGGTGCGCCGCGTGATCTGCGCCGCTCCCAGCTATCTGGCGCAGCATGCCACCCCCGAGGTGCCGGACGACCTGCTCCGGCACTGCATTGTCTCGGCCAGTGGCGTGACCCCCACACCCGAGTGGCGCTTGATCGAGAACGGTGCGACGCGTACCGTCAAGCTCCAGCCCCGATTGACCACCACGACGAACGACGCCGCCTTGGCTGCGGCCGTGGACGGATTTGGCTTGACTCAACTGCTGTCCTACCAGGTGGCTGAACAACTCCGCGCAGGCACGCTGACCACCGTACTGAGTGAGTTCGAGCCGCCAGCTTTGCCCGTGCATGTGGTGCACCGTGAAGGCCGCCACGGCTCGCAGCGAGTGCGGGCGTTTCTGGACCTGGCCATTGAGCGCTTGCGCGCCAATCCAGCGTTGCGATGACCTCAGCCAGCGTGTCGGCTTCGGTGGTGCGCGGTCGTGACCGCCGACAACTGGTCGCGCCGCGAACAGATTAACCGGACACACCGGCCCAGAGAGTCGGTATTGCCATGCTCGTGCGGTTGAAGTGCGCCTTGCTAGGCGCACCCGGCGCCAAGGCATTGCACAGCACCGCAAACTGCGGCACGCAGCTCACGCGACGCAGGCATTGAAGCTGAGATCACGATAGGATCGCGCCAGCCCCCATAACGCTGCATATGCGGCTCCTGGCGTGGCCGGTTTCGCCGTGTGTACGAGGTTGAATCGGGCATGGGTCGCCTAGAACGGTTGAAAATGGACACCGTGTTGTTGCAGCTGCGTCTGGATCAGTTGTTTCCACGCGCCATGGGGTGCCCAAACCTGAGCCACCGCCTGGTAGGCCGCAGCCGGGTCTTCCTTGGCGGTGATGGCACGGTACAAAAACACCATGCTGGACGCCCGCAAATTGACCTGGCAATGCACCAGTATCTTGCGACCTGAGAGCGCCCCGAGCACGGCGGCGAAGGTCTCAAAGTCTTTGGCGCTAGGGTTGTCAAACTTGATCGGAATGTTGACAAATACCAGGCCCTGTCGCCCGACAATGGCCGCTTCATCGCGTACGGCGTCCGATACGGTAGGCGGCGCCAGGTAGACCACCGCTTCGAAGCCCTGCGCGGACAAGCCCGCCAAAGACTCGGCTGAGGGTTGCCCGGCGGTCACCAGTGCGGGTGTGATGGTCACGACATTGGGCGCCTCGATGGATGGCGATTGTGCATGACCAAGCGAGGCGCTCAGCGTTATGAGCAGAGCCAAGCCAAACCGCAGGGTGTGGTGGGGTGGGGCATCGCGGGCTTCGCCGTAGCGGTTTCAGATCTCGAACGACGAGGCGTCGTGGGGGCTGAGTGTGGTCGCAGCCATCTGCGACGCCGCGGATGCCACTTGCTCGAATTTCCACACAATCATCGCCTGCAGTGTGAGTGCGATGAAGGTGGCAAGCGCCAGGCTGGCGAGCTTGGTCTTGGTTGGTGTGATTGCGTGCATGTCTTGCTCCTTGGCGGGGACCGGCTTGGTCGATGGAAGGAACTGTAAGAGTGGTCCGGCATGAGCACACGCTACTTGCGACGAGTTGCCGATTGCACCGATCAAAGCGTAGGATTGCGAGACAGACGATCTCGTGCGCTGTGCTGTTAGCCTTCATGTCTATGAGAATTCTTGCCCTATTGATCTGCGTCGGGACACTGGCTGCCTGTGCGACGGCCGAGCCAAGCGATCCAGCCGAAACCACCGTCACCCGTTCAACCGTGGCCGACAGTGCGCCGGGCGCTGCTACCGCCACTGCGCCGCAGACCGATGCGCCGCATAGCGCGGGCAGCACGCAATTTGCAGACGCGGCCACTACGCCATTGAGCGATCTCAACTTGGTACGCGCCGAGATTCCTGCTGTGCTGATCGACGCGAAAAAAGCGCCGTATGCGGTGCCACTCAAGGCAAGCTGCGAAGTATTTGCCGCCAATGTGCAGGCGCTGGATGACGCCTTGGGCCCCGATTTGGATGCCCCGGTGCTGGCGTCAGACGCTGGCCTTGCGGAACGTGGCGCCGACGTGGTGGGCAATGCCGCAGTAGGCGCCTTGCGCAGCGCGGCCGAGGGAGTGATCCCGTTCCGGGGGTGGGTTCGCAAACTCACCGGTGCGGAGCGTTATGCACGCGAAGTGGCCGCCTCGATTGCCGCCGGCACGGTGCGCAGGGCCTTTCTCAAAGGGCTGGGCCAAGCGCAAGGCTGTGCGGCGCCAGCCGCGCCGAGGCTGCCGACACCCGCCGCGCAGTAGTCAGGCACGCGTCTGCAAGGCCTTGTGTAGATCACGCAAGGCGGTGCGCAAGCCTTCCTCAATGACCGGGTGGTAGAACGGGCTGTCCAGCATCTGCTGCACCGTGTCGCCACGTTGTATCGACCAGGCTAGCAAATGCCCCAGGTGCTCGGCTGCCGGGCCCAGCATTTCGGCGCCAACAAACCTGCCGCTGCCTCGCTCGCCGTACACGTGCAAGGCACCCTTGTTCTTTCGTATCACGCGGCTGCGTCCCTGGTCTTCGAACGAGACCGTACCGGATGCAAAATCGGTCCCCGCTTGCGTCAAAGCCGCGTGGCTGTGTCCGGCCGTCATGATTTGCGGATCGGAGAAGACCACGGCCAGGGGTGCGCGGCGCGGGTGGCGGTGCACGTGGGGAAAACGCCCGGCGTTGTCGCCGGCGATGCGCCCTTCGTCGGCCGCTTCGTGCAGAATTTCGCGTTCGCCATTCACGTCACCAGCGATGAAGACCGTGCTGTCACCAATTTGGCCCGTGTGCGGGTCGAACAGCGGCACGCCTTGGGGGCCAAGCGGCAAGTTGGTCCGCGCCAAGTCGAGTCCTTGCAGATTGGGCTGGCGTCCGCTGGCCGCCAAGACCCACTCGAAGCGCTGCACGTCGTCGCCCACGTGCACCAGCACCGCGTCTCCGTCGCGGCGCAGTTGCAGGTCTTTGGCGTTCATTTGCAACGCCAGCTCCTGCGCGAAAACTTTGCAGGTGAGGGCTTGCAGTGCGGGGTCAGTCAGCGGACCCAGTCGCCCGCTGCGGCCATAGAGGCGCACCCGCACACCCAGCCGATGCAGGGCCTGCGCCAGTTCCAACGCGATCACACCGGCGCCGAGCACGGCCACCGACTTGGGCAAGGTCTGCCAGGCAAATACGTCGTCGTTGATGAGCAGTCTGTCGCCGGCTGCAGCACGCCATGTCGTCGGCACGTTGGCGCTGGAACCGGTGGCAATGACAATCCGTCGGGCCGACACCAGGGTGTGGTCGTCGACCTGCAAAGTGTGCTGATTCACAAAGCGGGCATGACCACGCAGCCGGTGGGCGTCGGGCCAGTGCTCGACGGTATCGGTGACAAACCCAACAAAGCGGTCACGTTCGTCACGCACCCGTTTCATCACCGCGGCACCGTCGATCTGGACCGGCCCGGCATTGACACCAAATGCACCGGCATGGCTTGCCGCGTGTGCCGCTTCGGCGGCCGCGATCAACAGTTTGCTTGGCATGCAGCCGACCCGGGCGCAGGTGGTGCCGTAGGGCCCACCTTCGACCACGAGTACGCCGGGCGTGTGCGCCAGCGCGGCCCGGTAGGCCGACATGCCGGCGGTGCCGGCGCCAATGATGGCAACATCGACTGACAAAGTGTTCATGGAGGACTCCGAGAGATCGAGGATCAGTTCTGCACGGTGAGCGCGCGAGACACCAATGCACATTAGAGCCGCTATTCCGGGCCGGCGGTCGACACAGGCGCCTTGCGGGCCAGCGCCAGAGCATGTTTTAGCGCAGCGATCTCGGCATGAAGGGGTGCCACGCGCTCGCGGCTCTCTGCCTCAGTGAAGCGAGGCGTGATGTGCTGCGGGCAGTTCCAGTCATAGGCCTCGACCGTGATCAGCACGACGCGCTCGACCCGGGCTCGGTAGTCAGGCAACTCCAGTCGCGCCATCAGCGTCGGGCCCTCGCTTTCGCTGACGAAGCGCACTCGGCCGAGAATTTTCAGACGGCGTTGGTTGGCGTAGTCCATCAGGATGATCGAGACCCGGTCGTTGCCCTGCAGGTTTCCTACGCTGATGTACTGCACGTTGCCACGAAAGTCGGCGTAGCCAAGGGTCTTCTCATCGAGCATCTTCAGAAACCCGGGCGGTCCGCCACGGAACTGGACATAGGGCCAGCCGGTTTCGCTGACGGAGGCCTGATAGAAGCCGTCGCGCGCCGCGATGAACTCAGCTTCTCGCTGGGTCAGTCGGTCGCGCCGGTCGTCGGCGTGATCCAAACCTTCATAGCCGGAACGGCTTCCCATGCGGCTCTGCATGGCGCGTACGGTGGGGGTAAAAGCGATGTCGGAATAGGCGCGGCTCATTAGGTGTCAAGTGCGGGAAGGAGGCTGATGTTGACGACCTATGCGCCGTCACTGGAGCAAGTGTCAGTGAACGACGAACAAAAGAGAATCGTTGGAAAACTGAAGATACTGTTTCAGTTTTCGGATCAATCTCAGTAGCTGGCTCGACTCGACCAGACCGGCCCTCGCCGGGGCCGCGATCATGGTTAGAAGGAGGTTCCCTCGACGGTCAGGCCTTGGGTAATTGTCAACACACCCACCTGGTCGATCCGGTGTCACACCTGCGGCAACAAGAAGCGCCGCTCCCAGGTACTGACTTCGTGCAGATAGCTCTCGTACTCAACTGCCTTGACGGCGGTGTATCCGGTGACGAATGCGTCGCCCAAGAGGCGCCGGCTCGACGTGCTGCGGGCCATCTGCTCATGCGCTGGCAGGAAGCTGCGTGCCAGGGCGTGGGCTTCATCGTAGGCACTGGCACTGGCCGCCAGCGGCTCCGTGGGGGTCAGGTGTTCATCCATACCGGCCAGACCAGCGGCCAATGACGCCGCGATAGCCAAGTAGGGGTTGGCATCGGCACCGGCGATGCGGTTTTCTACCCGCCGCGCAGCTGGGCCGCTCACGGGAATGCGCAAACCGGTGGTGCGGTTGTCGTAGCCCCAGTGCAGGTTTACCGGCGCCTGGCTGCCTTTGACGAAGCGCCGGTAGGAATTGACGAAGGGGGCAAACACCAGCATCAGATCCGGCATATAGGTCTGCAGCCCACCTAAGAAATGCCGAAAGGCCACGCTTTCCGCCCCATCGTCCTGGCTGAAGATGTTGCGCCCGCTGCTGTCCACCACACTCTGGTGCAGATGCATGGAACTGCCCGACGCGCCGGCGATCGGTTTGGCCATGAAGACTGCGTTGAGCCCATGCTGGATGGCGATCTCCTTGGCCGCGTACTTGAACAGGAAAGCCTGGTCGGCCACCGCCAGCGGGTCACCGTGCAGCAAGTTGATTTCAAATTGCGTCGGGCCGACCTCGTGGATCCAGGTGTCGGCGCGCACACCCAGGACATCCAGCGCCGCGCGGAAGGCATCCCAGAAGGCGCTGAGCTCGTTGAGCATGTTCATGCTGAAGGCCGACTGACCCACTTCGGCTCGCCCGCCGCGTGCCGGGGGGGATTGCAGCGCCTGGTTGGGGTCGGAACAGGGGGCGGTCAGGTAGAACTCGATCTCGGGCGCCACCACCGGCGTCAGCCCCTGCTTGGCGTAGCGCGCCAGAACGGTCTTGAGCAGCGAGCGCGCCGCGAAGACGCAGGGCTCGCCGCTCAGTTCTACGCAGTCATGAATGGCCACCGCGCGTGGCCCGCTCGACCATGGCGACAGCTTGAGCGTGCTGTAGTCAGGTACCAGCCGTACATCGGGGTCCGCGTCGGGGAATATCGGGTCGTACGAGTAGTCACCCGTGACCGCCTGCATCGGAATCGCTTGCGCAATGCGCAACTCTGCGCCGGCGGCAAAGGCACTGGCCGGCATCAGCTTGCCACGCGGGTAGCCGGAGATGTCGGGGAAGATACACTCGACGTCGCGCACGCCGTGCTGCTGGAAGAAGGTCTGGAGTTCTTTTTCGTTGGGGTGTTGCATGGCTCTATTGTCACCACCTCCCAAGCGAGAAGCTGGGGCGCTTGAGCGGCGGGACTTCGGCTCGCCAGGCACCCGTCAAAGTGACCTGAGCGGCCAGGCCGATTGCTTGGAAGTGTTGAGATCAAGCAACCGCTGCGGCGTCCCCACATCCGTCCAGGCACCCCGGTACAGCTCCGCGCTCACCTCGCTCTGGTCCATGGCGGCACGCAGTAGCGGCGCCAGCGCTGCCTTGACGCCATGTGGGTTGCCGGCCGGGATGTCACAGAAGGGCGGCGCAAATAACGCGGCGCGGTACAGGCCGATGGTGGAATAGGTGTACTTGTGTGGCGCCTCATTGAGCGCCAGGCCATTGGGGGACAAACCAAAATCGCCTTTTGGATTGTGCTCAGGGTTGGGCACCAGCCAGAGGTGCGCGAGCTTGCCGCTGGCAATGAAGTCGTTGACCGCAGCTTGGGTAAAGCGAAAGTCGGGCGCATGGATGTCGCCGGCCATCAGCCAGAACACTTCGCCCAGCATGGGCAGGGCGCGCACAACCCCGCCGGCGGTCTCCAGTGCTTGACCAAAGTCGCGTCCTTCATGCGAATAGGCAATCGTTACAGGTTCTGACTTCAATGGCGGACCAGGCAACGGCGATGAACCACCTGGCTCGAATGAATCGCCGAACTTGTCGACAATCCGCTCGCCAAGCCAGGCGGTGTTGACCACCACTTGCCTGAACCCACCACGCGCCAGGGCTTCCATGGGCCACTGCATCAAAGGCTTGCCGCGCACCTGCAGCAAGGGTTTGGGCGTGCTGTCGGTCAGCGGGCGCATGCGCTCGCCGCGACCCGCCGCCATGATCATGGCCTTCACTGGCGCTGCGTTCATGGGGAGGTCAAGCCAGCATCTCCAGCAGTACGGGATGCCAAGTCTTTTCATCGACCTTGCCCATCTTCTTGCCTAGCCTTGCTTTGTCTACGCTGCGAATTTGGTCGAGCAGGATACGTGCCTTTTTTCGTTGAAAAGTCAACTCAGGGCGACAACCCATGGGCTGCCCGGCGCTGGTGATGGGCGCGATGATGACCCGAGGCAAAGCGGCGTTCATGTCGTTGGGCGATACGACCAGCGCAGGGCGTGTCTTTTGAATTTCACTGCCGATGGTGGGATCGAGGTTTACCCAGTAAACATCGCCGCGCGCAATGATCCGGCTCACCATACCCACTCACCCTCATCCGCAAGGGGCACGGTGTCCCAGACGTGCGCCTGCGCAGCCTCCTGGGCCAGCGCGGCCTCCGACAAGGGCGACCCAAACCAGCCATCGCGGAGTTTGCGCTTAACGGGCTTGATCACAATCTGGCCATCCTGCAATTGCATGTCCACCTGATCTTCGATCTGGCACGATGCGAGAAAAGCAACCGGGATCAATACGCCCCGAGAGTTGCCGATTTGACGCAAGGTTGTCAGCATGATTGGCTCCAGAAATATAATAACAATATTATAACAATCGGAAAATGCTCGGAGCCTGTCTCACCCGCGTTCAGGCCTCGATCGAGCCGCGCTGCAATTGCTTGCGCTGCACCCGCTGCGGCGCGAACAGCGCCAGGAGGGTCTCCATCAAGGCCTGCGCCTTGGCCGAATGATCACCGCCAAAGTTGCACACGTACACATCAAGCGTCACCGCGCCTTGCTCGGGCCAGGTATGCACGCACAGGTGCGATTCGGCCAGCAGCACCGTGGCTGTAACGCCCGACGGACCGCGATCGGTGGGCGGGAAGGTATGGAACAGCTGCCCCACCGCCTGCAGGCCGGCTGTCTCAACCGCGGCGACGCAGCGTTGGCCCAGGGCGGCCGCGTCAATCAACCACGCGGGCTCGCACTGGCAGTGATAGAGGTCGGCGGTGAGGTGCAGTCCGTGCATGGGGCAGACTATACGCAAGCCAGGGCGGCTGCTCGCCTACGTGCACCACAAATTCGCGAAGGCGTCGCGCCCGGTAAAATGTCGGGTTTCCCCTAACGCAAACACAATGGACTTGGCACCGATGGCTGACACACCGACTCTCAACACCGCGACCCAAGCCGACATGGCCAACGCCATCCGTGCGCTGGCGATCGATGCCGTGCAGCAGGCCAACTCCGGCCATCCCGGCGCACCCATGGGCATGGCCGACATGGCGGTGGGGCTATGGACCAAGCACCTCAAGCACAACCCGGCCAATCCCAAGTGGCTCGACCGTGATCGTTTCGTGCTCTCCAATGGCCATGGCTCGATGCTGATCTATGCGCTGCTGCACCTCACCGGCTACAAACTGCCGATGAGCGAGCTCAAGAACTTCCGCCAGTTGCACAGCAAGACCGCTGGTCACCCCGAAGTCGGCGTCACGCCGGGTATTGAGACCACCACCGGCCCGCTGGGACAGGGCATCACCAACGCGGTGGGCATGGCGCTGGCCGAGAAGCTGTTGGCCAAGGAGTTCAACCGCGTGGACGGCGAGGTCCAGCACGATGTCGTCAATCACCATACCTACGTGTTCATGGGCGACGGTTGCCTGATGGAAGGCATCAGCCACGAAGCGGTGGCGCTGGCTGGCGCCTGGAAGCTCAATAAGCTGATCGCGCTGTACGACGACAACGGCATCTCGATCGACGGCCACGTCACGCCCTGGTTCATTGACAACACCGCGCTGCGCTTTGTCGCCTGTGGTTGGAACGTGCTGGGCCCAATCAACGGCCACGACGCCGAGTTGGTAGCCAGCACCCTGGCCGAGGCCAAGAAGTCCACCGAGCGCCCGACGCTGATCATCTGCAAGACCATCATTGGCAAAGGCAGCCCCAACCGCGCCAATACCGCCAAGGCGCACGGCGAGCCGTTGGGTGCCGAAGAGATCAAGCTCACACGTGAGGCACTGGGCTGGTCGCACGCGCCCTTCGTGGTGCCCAAGGACATCTACGCCGCCTGGGACGCCAAGACCGCTGGCGCCGCGTCCGAACAAGCCTGGAACGACAAGTTCACGGCCTACAAGGCAGCCTACCCCGAGCTGGCCAAAGAGTTGCTGCGCCGCATGAAGGGCGACTTGCCCAATGGCTTTTCTCAAGTGGCGGTGGACACTGCCGTGGCGGCCCACACCAAGGCTGAGACGGTGGCCTCGCGCAAGGCCTCGCAGCTGGCGCTGGAAGCCTTTACCGCAGCACTGCCCGAGATGCTGGGCGGCTCGGCTGACCTGACCGGCTCCAACCTTACCAATACCACGAGCACGCCAAACTTGCGCTTTGCGGCGCTGAGCGGGGAGGGTAATGGCGGGCGGCACATCAACTACGGCGTGCGCGAGTTCGGCATGGCCGCTGTCATGAACGGTATTGCCCTGCACGGCGGCTTCATCCCCTATGGAGGCACGTTCCTGACCTTTAGCGACTACAGCCGCAACGCCATTCGCATGGCCGCGCTGATGAAGTTGCGCGTGGTGCACGTCTTCACGCACGACTCAATTGGACTGGGCGAAGACGGCCCCACGCACCAGTCGATCGAGCACGCCGCCAGCCTTCGCCTGATCCCCAACCTGGACGTCTGGCGTCCCGGTGATACCGCCGAGACCGCCGTGGCCTGGACCGTGGCGCTGCAGAACAAGACCAAGCCAACCGCCTTGTTGCTTAGCCGCCAGAACATCAGCTACGCGCCCAAGGCTGACCTTTCTGACATCAGCAAAGGCGCTTACGTGCTGGCCGAGCCCAGCGAAGTGGGCCTCAAGAAGAAGGCCCAAGCGGTCATCATCGCCACCGGCTCCGAAGTGCAGTTGGCGCTTAAGGCGCAAGAGTTGCTTGCTTCCAAAAAGATAGCTGCTCGGGTCGTATCCATGCCGAGCACCACCACGTTTGACAAGCAAGACGAAGCCTACAAACGCGCCGTGTTGCCGCCTGGTTTGCCACGCATCGCGGTGGAGATGGGTGTGACCGACGGCTGGTGGAAGTATGGCTGCGCCGCGGTCGTCGGCATCGACACCTACGGCGAGTCGGCTCCGGCGCCGGTGCTGTTCAAGCTGTTTGGTTTCACGCCGGAGAATTTGGCGGACACCGTCGAGAAGGTTCTGCGCAAGTAATCGCGCCGCCGTGGGCTCATCAGGTTTTAGTTTCAACCATTGGAGAAGTAGCAAATGACGATCAAGATTGGTATCAACGGCTTTGGCCGTATCGGCCGCAACGTGTTGCGCTCGGCCTTGCAGAACTTCAGCGACATTGAAGTCGTTGGCATCAATGACCTGCTGGAGCCGGACTACCTGGCCTACATGCTCCAGTACGACTCGGTGCATGGCCGCTTCAAGGGTGACGTTTCGGTCGAAGGCAACACGCTTGTCGTCAATGGCAAGAAGATTCGCTTGACGCAGGAGCGCGATCCGGCCAACCTGAAGTGGAACGAGGTCGGTGCCGACATCGTGATCGAGTCCACGGGTCTGTTCCTGGACAAGGCCAGCGCCGAGAAGCACCTGGCTGCCGGTGCCAAGAAGGTCATCATGTCCGCGCCAAGCAAGGATGACACCCCGATGTTCGTGTTCGGGGTCAACGACAAGACCTACGCCGGCCAGGCCATCATCTCCAACGCCTCCTGCACCACCAACTGTCTGGCCCCTTTGGCCAAGGTGGTCCATGACAAATGGGGCATCAAGCGTGGTCTGATGACCACCGTGCACGCCGCCACCGCCACGCAAAAGACCGTGGACGGCCCGAGCAACAAAGACTGGCGCGGCGGGCGCGGCATTCTGGAAAACATCATCCCGAGCAGCACCGGCGCGGCCAAGGCGGTGGGCGTGGTGATTCCCGAGCTGAACAAGAAGCTCACCGGCATGTCGTTCCGTGTGCCCACGTCCGACGTGTCGGTGGTGGACCTCACGGTGGAGCTGAACAAGGATGCCACGCTCAAGGACATTTGCGCCGAAATCAAGGCCCAGTCCGAAGGCGCCTTGAAGGGCATCCTGGGCTACACCGATCACAAGGTAGTGGCCACCGACTTCCGTGGCGATACCCGCACTTCGATCTTTGATGCCGACGCCAGCATTGCCTTGGACGGGACCTTCATCAAGCTGGTGAGCTGGTACGACAACGAGTGGGGCTACTCCAACAAGTGCCTGGAAATGGTGCGCGTGGTCGCCAAGTAGGCGACTCGTGCCGGCCTGACAAGCGCGCCTTCGGGCGCGTTTTGTTTTGCTGACCGATGTTGCGCGATTCCCATTGCGTGTCGGGGGCTCCCCATCTTGCTGGGACGCTACCGTATTCGTAGTAACCCGATGTCGGTTTGGTTGACAGCGCTGCTGTGCGTCTTGTCCCTCGCGGCAGTAATTTCGTTATGAATCAACACGCTCACGGGCATGGTTCAAAACTTGCTTATTCAAGGCACGTGCCTTTTGGTACTACAGATAAACCCTCATATGGAGAATTGGTTGATGTTTAAGAAATCGTTGACGAAGGTAGCCGTAGCCTCAATGCTGATGATCGGCACCACGGCGCCAGCATTGGCGGGGCCCACCATCAACCTGATCGATATCGGTGGTGTCACTGGAACACAAGCTGAACAAGGCTTCAAGATTGCCGCCAAATATTGGGAAAGCGTATTGACGAACAACAACGTCGTGCTGAATTTCAATGTCGGTTACTCATCGCTAGGCCCGGGCATTCTCGGGAGCACCGGTAGCACTTTGGCGACGTATGTACCAGTTTCGACATATTATTCTTGGCTGGGTACGACCGGAAACAGCTCGCTTGACGCAACCGCTTTCACCAACAGGCCCGGGCTCAGCAGCACCGGCAGTCTGACGGTGAAGGTTCCCGAGTACTTCGCACCGGCTTCAACCGATGGTGTCGCGGCTATCGGCTCACGCGTTGCACCGGATAACACTGCTATCAGCCAGACGATTGCGCTGTCAACCGCCAATCTTAAGGCTCTGATCGGTGGGTATGAATCTCTAGTTGACGCCACGATTAAGTTTTCGAGCGATTTTGCATTTGACTTCAATCCGACGGATGGTATTTCGGCAGGAACGTACGACTTCATCGGGGTTGCGGTGCATGAAATGGGACATGCGCTCGGGTTTATCAGCGGGGCAGATGATTTCAACTACAGTGTTGGCGGGGGGTTTCAGACGGACGAATATTGGTGGGGCTACGGCGCCGACATGTTCCGTTACAGCGCCCCAGGTGTGCTTGACTGGACATTTGGTACCGGCAGCTATTTCTCGATTGATGGCGGTGCAACTCCCTATCAAGACGGTTACTTCTCTACTGGTGCGGACTATGGAGACGGGTGGCAAGCTTCGCATTGGAAGGAGCCTGGTACGCCTTGCGTCGACTTCCGTGGCATCATGAACCCCTATATCTGCAACGGCTTGATTGATTCGGTTGAGGCTTTGGATCTGGCGCTGTTCGATGCAATCGGCTGGAACACCAATATTGATGTTCAAGCCAACCCTCGCTATGTGTTTTCAACTGCCCAGATGTACGAGGCATTTGCGGTACCGGAACCTGGCTCCTTGGCCTTGCTGGGATTGGGCCTTGCTGGCTTGGCAGCAATTCGACGCCGTCGCAGCTAGGCGTCCTATAGGTTCCTGCGCGGGAACGTCCTCTAAGCAAACGCCCCGGACGGGGCGTTTTATTTTGGTGCGCCCGAAGGCCGCCTGTTGCCGTGTCAGAATCGAATTTCGACCCGACCCGCAAGTTTTCAGGAGATCACATGGCCAAAGACTTTGACACCATGGAAGACAGCAACCGTTCTTCCAACCCCAGCATCCATGACGTCATCAACGCCGCGCGGCGAACGCTGCTCAAAGGTGGCGCGGCGGCATCGCTGGCGGCCGTCATGGCACCACTGGGCGCTTCGCTGACCGCCTGTGCAGCCACCGGTGCGGGTCGGCCAAAGATGGGTTTCAAGGGCTTGCCAATTGGGATGGGAGACAAGCTGGTCGTGCCCGAGGGTTATGTCGCCACGCCGATTGCGCCGTGGGGTGAGCCGATCGGCATCGCCGGCAACATGCCGGCCTTCAAGATCGACGCCTCCAACTCGGCTGCCGATCAGGCGGTGCAGCTGGGCATGCACCACGACGGGCTTCAATACTTCCCGCTGGATGGCTCGCGCCGTGGTTTGATTGCGCTGAACCATGAGTACACCGACGACGGGCTGCTGCACGTGGGCGGCTTCGCCAACATGGATGCCGAGAAGGTCAAGAAGTCCCAAAACGCGCATGGCTTGTCGGTGTACGAGGTGGAACTCAAGGACGGTGGCTGGGCGATGGTGCGTCCATCGCGTTTTGCGCGGCGCTTCACGATGGACACGCCCTTTGCCATCGGCGGTCCGGCCGCCGGGCACGCCTTGATGCGCACCGCCGCGGACCCGGCTGGCCGCAGTGTGCTGGGCACCCTGAACAATTGCGCGTCGAGTCAGACGCCTTGGGGCACCTATTTGTCGGGTGAGGAGAACTGGGCGTTCTATTTTGGCGCCGGCGACGCCCCGACGCCGCACCAGCGCCGCTGGGGTGCGCGCAAGGACGGCTCTTACCAGTGGGAAAAGTTCGACCCCCGTTTTGACTTGCGCCAGAACCCCAACGAGTTCAACCGCTTTGGCTGGGTGGTGGAGGTCGATCCGATGGACCCCACCAGCACGCCGGTGAAACGCACCGCACTGGGCCGCGCTGCCCACGAAGGCGCCTGGGTCGGCGTCACCCGGGATGGCCGGGCGGTGGTCTATTCCGGCGAAGACGCGCGCTTTGAATACATCTACAAATTTGTCAGCCGCGACAAGATCCGTGAGGCCGGTGGCGGCTTGACCAAGGCGCAGGCCAACAAGGACCTGCTCGACCATGGCACCTTGTTTGTGGCGCGATTTGACGCCGATGGCACCGGCCGCTGGTTGCCGTTGGTGCACGGGCAGGGGCCGCTGACGGCCACCAACGGTTTTGCCGATCAGGGAGAGGTTGTGATCAAGGCGCGCCAAGCCAGCGATGTGCTGGGCGCCACCAAAATGGACCGCCCCGAGTGGCTGGCGATTGACCCGACCAATGGATGGGTCTACTGCACGCTCACCAACAACACCGCGCGGGGTCAAGCCAACCAGCCCGGCGTGGACGCGGCCAACCCGCGTGCCAACAACACCATGGGCCAGATCATCCGCTGGAAGGACCAAGGTGACTTTGATGGTGTCGGTTTCCAGTGGAATCTGCTGGTGTTGGCCGGCGATCCGGCCAATGAGCGACCCGAGGCCAAAGGCAATATCAAGGGCGACATCTATGGTTGTCCGGACGGTCTGGCCTTTGACCAGCGCGGCCTGCTGTGGATCCAGACCGATGCCCATGCCACCCAGATGTACAAAGGTGAGTTCAAGGGAATCGGCAACAACCAGATGCTGGCCTGCGATCCGGCCACTGGGGAAACCCGGCGCTTTCTGACCGGGCCGACCAACTGCGAAATCACCGGCGTCACCTTCACGCCGGATGGCACCACGTTGTTCATCAGCGTGCAGCACCCCGGCGAGACACCGTCCGACCGCAGCGATCCGAAGGAACCGGCCAAGTACTCCAACTGGCCCGACTACACGCTGGGTGGGCGGCCGCGTTCGTCCAACGTGGCGATCCGCAAAAAAGATGGTGGCGTGATCGGAAGCTGATCAGCGTGCCGTGCCCGTCCTCACGTGGTACGCCCAGTAACACAGCGATTTCATGCCCTGCGCCTTGGTGGGTGATCCGCAGCGCAAGGCACCAACTGCTCACAATCACCGGACCAAGCTGACGCGGCGCTCAACTGCCTGCCGTCATCATCGCGTCGCAGCGCCTTTGCATCTCGTCAAAGCTGACGTCTTCAATGTGGCTCAGCAGGTGCCACTTGTGCCCGAAGGGGTCGGTCAGAGAACCGGCCCGGTCGCCATAGAACTGGTCCTTGACTGCCTCGACCACCGTCGCACCTGCGTCCAGGGCGCGTTGGAAGGTGGCGTCCACATCGGCCACGTACAGGGCGATGGTGACCGGAGAGCCGCCAAGTGTCTGGGGACTCTTGTTGCCCCAGTCCGGCATCTCCTGTGCCAGCATGAGCTTGGAATCGCCGATCTGCAATTCCGCGTGCCCGACGGTGTCGCCCCCCATGGTGATGCGCCCGACCTCCTCGGCACCGAATACCTGTTGGTAGAACTTGATGGCCGCATCGGCATCCGTCACCGAGAGGTAGGGCGTGATGGTGTGAAAGCCGGTCGGGATGGGTTTGAACTTGCTCATGCTGCTGCTCCTTGAAGTGGGTTTGCCCTGTGACACGGAAGACGATGTGCCTGCTTCGCCGTTTGAGCGGTCGTATCAACAGGCCGAGCGCAACCAACGCAAGCGCTGATCGTCAGCAGTTTCTACCTTCTCCAAAACCAGGGCTGGCGTGTCAACCATTGCAGCCATAGCCACTTCAACTCCGCAAGATTTGTCATGCCCATGTTTCTAGACTCCATGCCATGTTCAACCCCATGAGTAATCGCCCCATGACCACTCCCCAATTTCCCCAACATGTCGCAACACTGCCTAACGCCATCACCGTGGTGGGCATCGAGCTGCGCACCTCCAACAGCGTGGCCGCGCAGACCATTCCGCCGCACTGGCAGCGTTTCACGCAAGAGGCCGTGCTGGCCAGCCTCCCGGTCAAGCGCAACGACGATGTGTTGGCCGTCTACACGCACTTCGAGCACGCGGGCCGCAACAATACCGGCTTGTATTCACTGGTCATTGGTGCGGCTGTGGCGGCGGACGCACCGGTGCCAGCGGGCATGGTGCGCGTGGTGGTGCCCGCATCGCAGCGCGCCGTGTTTGGCGTGGAGACAGGCCGCTTCGACCTGGTCGGCGCCGCCTGGCAAACCATCTGGCAACGCAGCGACCTGGCCAAGACCTTCATCGCCGAATACGAGCAGTACCATGCCAATGGCAACATCACGATCTCCATTGGCCTCTTCCCTGCCACCATGCCTGCATGAACAAAAGCCATAGCTGGACCGATTACCAGGAGCGCCTGAGCCGCGTCACCGCCTACATCCACGACCACCTGGCTGAGGAGCTGGACCTGAACCGGCTGGCCGAGGTGGCGCATCTGTCGCCCTTCCATTGGCATCGGGTGTACCAAGCCTTGTACGGGGAGACCATTGCCGCCACTGTGCGGCGCCTGCGTCTGGCGCGGGCCAGCGGCTACTTGGCCAACACCTTGCTGGCGGTCGAGCAGGTGGCGCGCAAATGCGGCTACCCCAACGCGCAGTCCTTTACCCGAGCCTTCTCCACGGCCTACGGGATGAGCCCCACGCGCTACCGCACCGAAGGCGCCCACGTGGCGTTTCGCCAGGCGCAGCGCCATGGCGTGGCGGTGGTGACCACCTACACAGTGGAGGTGCGCCACGTGCCCGCCGTGCAACTGGCCGGTATCGCGCACCGTGGCCCGTACATGCAGGTGGGGCGGGCCTTTGAAGTGGCCTTCACCCGCATGGCCGCACAAGGCCTGGCACGGCCCGGCATGCGCTGGATGGCCGTCTACGACGACGATCCTTTTGCCGTGCCCGAGGCGCAGTTGCATTCGCGTGCCGGTCTCAGCCTGCCGCCTGGCGCCGTGCCGCAGCCACCGCTGGAGCCCTTCACCTTGGGGGGTGGCCGCTGCGCCGTGCTGCGCCACCAAGGCCCCTACGCCACCATGCGCGCCGCCTACCAATGGTTGTATGGGCACTGGCTGGTGCAATCGGGCTACGAGGCGGCCAACAGCCCGGTGTTTGAGGAATACCTGAACAATCCGCGCGACACGGCACCGGATCAACTGCTGTCGGACATTTATCTGCCCTTGGCGTAAGGGGCGATGGGTGGCGCGTGACGCTGCTGCGAATCGGCCGGCGCCTGGGCCTGGCGGTGTGGGTCCTGCGTGCGCTATTGCCGCACGGCGGCCCAAGGCGCGCGCGTTTGTACCAGGACTGCTATTGAATCAGGAGCGTTTGGGGACTAGCAGCCCGCGTGCCACCGCTGGTCGTGCCACGAACGCCGCCAGGGCGCGGGTCACATGTGGGAAGTCTTGCATGCCCACCATGTCGCCGGCCTGGTAGCGCTCAATCAGGTTGCGCACCCAGGGCAGCACTGCGATATCGGCAATGGTGTAGCTGTCGCCCATGATCCAGGTGCGTGTGGCCAGGCGTTGGTTCAGCACGCCCAGCAGACGCTTGCTCTCAGCCACGTAGCGACCCAGCGGCCGCTTGTCCTCGAAGTCCTTGCCAGCAAACACCTTGAAGAAACCAACTTGTCCGAACATGGGGCCAACACCCCCCATTTGCCACATCAGCCACTGAATCGTCTCATAACGCTGCGCGGCATCCTGCGGGATCAACTGAGCCGTTTTCTCCGCCAGGTACAACAGAATCGCGCCGGACTCGAACAACGCCAGCGGTTTGCCACCCGGACCATCGGGGTCGATGATCGCCGGGATCTTGTTGTTGGGGTTGAGTGACAAAAACTCAGGCGACATCTGATCGTTGGATTCGAAGTCGACCAGATGCGGCTCGTAAGGCAGGCCCAGTTCTTCAAGCATGATCGACACCTTGACGCCGTTGGGTGTGGGCAGCGAATAGAGCTGCAGTCGATCGGGATACTGCGCGGGCCACTTTCGGGTGATGGGGAGATCGGAAGGCGCGGTCATGGTGTTCCTGGGGATCGTTGGTGGGGTGTCAATTGTTCATGTACATGCGGGCGGTAGTGCCGACTTTCAATGCCGTCTGGACTTGACCGCGATGGGCGGGTTCTGGTGGTGCTGGCTATCCACCGCGTTCAAGCCGCAAAGGCCAGCTCAAGCTCGTCGATCAAGCTGCCCACATAGGCCACGGCGTCATGAATTGGCGCTGGCGAACGCATGTCGATGCCGGCGGCCTGCATCAGCTCCAGCGGCTTCATCGTGCCGCCGGCCTTGAGCACGTTGAGCCAGCGTTCTACCGCCGGTTGCCCCTCGTCCTGGACCAGGCGGGCCATCGCAGTCGACGCGACCAGGCCAACCGAGTAGGTGTAGGGATACAGGCCCATGTAGTAGTGGGGCTGACGCATCCAGGTCATGCGCGCGCCCTCGTCCATCTCCACCGTGTCACCCCAAAACGCGCTCAGGATAGCGCCGGTGCGCTGGTTCAGCACCGACGCCGTGATGGCCTGGCCCGATTCCGCCAGTGCGTAAATTTGGCGCTGCAGTTCGGCCTCCAGCAGGTGCGTGACGAAGTTGTGGTGGAAGGTGCCCAGCACCTGCATGATGATGGAGCGGCGCATGCGCGGATCGCTGCTCTGGCTCAGGACGTGGTGCGCCAGCAGCATCTCGTTCATGATCGACGGCGCCTCCACAAAGGGCATGGCCGGGCGGGTGTTGACCAATCGCTGGTGCTTCATCGCCAGGCCAAAGTGCCCGCCGTGGCCCAGCTCATGCGCCAGCGTGAACACATTGCGCATTGAGTCGGCCCAGGTGATCAGGATGTAGGGGTGTACGCCATACGGCGAGGCACAAAACGCCCCCGATGATTTGCCCACGTTGTCGGCCCGGTCCACCCAGCGTTCCTTAAGCGCGGTGCGCGTGAAGGCACAGTACTCCGGCCCCATCGGCGCCAGTGCATCAAGGATCAGCTCGCAGGCTTCGTCGTAGGTCACGCGGGGGTTGAACGCGGGGTCCAGCGGCGCCTTGATGTCGCAATACAGCAGCTTGTCCAGGCCCAGCACGTGCTGGCGTAGCCGGGCGTAACGGCGCATGTGCGGCGCCAGCTCAGCTTGGATGATCTGCAGGATGTTGGTGTACAGCGTGACGGGAACCTTGTGGGCCTGCAACAGAAACGCTTCGGTGCTGGGGTAGTGGCGCAAGCGGGCCAACACCACGTTCTTCTTGACTTCGGTGGCGAAGGTGGCCGCATAGGTGTTGTTGTAGGCTTTCAGCCCCGCGCTGAACGACTGCCAGGCGCCGCGGCGCACACTGCAGTCCTCATGCGATTCATAAGTGGACTCATACGCGTTGAAGGAGTTGGGGTAGACCGCGCCGGCGGCGTCGGTGAACGGCGCAAACTGGATGTCGCTGGCTTTGGAACGGTGGTAGATCATGGAGGGCGCGCCCATCACTTCGCCCAGCGAGGCCAGCACCTGTTCGGTATCGGCGCCGAGCCGGTGTGGCCGCAGTTCCAGCAAGTCCTGCAAGTAAATCTTGTGCGCCGCCAGGCCGGGCTCGGCTGCCAGGAACTGCTCCACCACGCCGTCTGGCAGTTGCAGCACTTCCGACTCCACAAACGCCAAACTGGCGCTCAGCCGCGCGCTAAGGGCGGCCACGCGCGCTATTGCCGCTTGGCTGTGGGGGTTGGTGCCGTCTTGCGCATTGCGCAGGTGGGCAAACGTCATGACGCGGATGAAGCGCTGCTGGATCGCTTCCATGGTGTCCAGACACGCCAGCAAGGTGGCGGCATTGGTGCCCAGCCGGCCCTGGTAGGCAGAGACATCGGCGCGTGCCGTGTCCACATCTTCCAGCGCAGCCTCCCAGTCGGCGGGGGAGGCAAACAGCTCGTCGAGGTTCCAGGTCAGCTCGATCGGGACTTCGGCGCGTGTGAGGCGGGTTTTCATGGTGGGAGGTGGCATTGCAGCGGGTGTGGGACGTCCATAGTACCCAGTGTGGCCATCGACCGTTGGAGCCAGCCCGATTGACACATTGCGCGCAGCGGTAGCGTCCTTCCGACTGCTATAGCCAGGGTCAAACGTGATCTAAGACTTCAGACATCGGACGGCAATGCCCCGTCTACCCCCGCGCGTGTGTGACCCCGCCATCCACCACCAGCGTCGAGCCCACCACATAGTCCCCCGCTCGCGAAGCCAGAAAGATGGCGGCGCCAGCCATGTCCTCGGACGTGCCGATGCGCCCAGCCGGAATGCGAGCTGAGACCTCCGCCTCGTGGTCGCGCGCGTCCTTGTTCATCTCCGAGGCAAAAGCGCCCGGTGCAATCGCCGTGACGACGATGTTGTCCTTGACCAGGCGCAGCGCCATGCGGCGCGTCAGGTGGATCAGGCCGGCCTTGCTGGCCGCGTAGGAGTACGTCTCCTGCGGATTGACCGAGACGCCGTCGATGGAGGCGATGTTTATCACCTTTGCCACGTGGCTCTGGCCGGCCTTGTGCAGGTGACCATGCAGCGCCTGGGTCAGGAAAAACGGGGCTTTCAGATTCAAGTCCACCACCTTGTCCCAGCCGTTCTCGGGAAACTCGTCGAAGGTTGCGCCCCAGGCCGCTCCCGCGTTGTTGACCAGGATGTCGAGCTGGCTCTCGTGCGCCGAGTAGGCTGCCACCAGCGCGCGGGCGCCCTCCAGCGTCGATACATCTGCCGGCAGCGAGACGCATGGCCCCAGTGCCGACAACTCAGTGGCGGTCTGGTCGCAGGCGGCGGTTTTGCGCGCGCTGATGTAGACCTTGGCGCCTTGTTTAAGAAAACCCTCGGCGATCATGCGGCCGATGCCACGTGAGCCGCCAGTGATGAGAGCCGTGCGGCCCTTGAGTGAAAAGAGTTCGTTCATGCGTGTCTCCTGTAAGTCGGGTGGCGGTGATGTGTCCGCACAAGCTTAGAAGCAAACACGCGCACCGCCCGTCACGAAGGTGCCAGGGACCTGGCCTTAGGGGGCCCGATCCACGGGCAGAGTCCAGACCGAACTACCGCCCCAACACCGACCAACCCGCATGGTGGTTGACCTTGTTGTTCTCGTACTCCCAGACCGTGCCGCAGCGCTCGCAGCGGTACTTGGTGATGGTCACCGAACCGTGCTTGTGCGCCACCGTGCGGTGTGTGCCCTGCATCAGCTCGGGGTGACCCTTGGCGCGGCGCCAGTGCTGCTGCACACCGGCACAAGCTTCGCACATCTCCGGGGTGATGGTGGGCTCGGGCCGTGGGGGTAGGTCTTGGGGCATGGACTGCTCGCAAATCGTCAGATTGTCGTGGGTAGACGTAAAAACCCCCGCAACCGGTCCAGTTCCTCGGCCAGCGCGCGCTGGTACGCGGCGTCGCGCGGCGGTTTGCCGGCCACGTAACCCAGCTCGGCCTGCAACTGCCCATCGGTCACCGACACATTGCCCCAGCCAATCACCTGCTCACGCCACAACAGCGGCAATGCATAGTAGCCGCGCACACGTTTGGGGGCGGGCGTGTAGGCCTCAAAGCGGTAGGCCCAGCCCCACAGGTGCTCGAAGCGGCGGCGGTCCCACACCAGCGGGTCAAACGGGGCCAGCAGGCGCACCGCGTCATCTGGCACGTGGCGGAGTGACGCCGGGTTTTCGTCGGTGGGCCAGTAGAAGGTCTGTCCGTCTACCGTGGCGCTGGCCAGGCGTTGCTTGGCACGCGCCAGTGCATCGCGTCGAAAATGCGCCCATTGCGGGGCGCCACCGCGCAGGTGGCTGATCAGTTCGCTCAAAGATCGTTCGGGCAGCGGCGCGTACTTGTGCACGATCACGTCCACCAATGCATCCATGGCCTGCTGGGGGTCCGGCGCGTCTTCGGCGGCCACTCTCGCGGCATAGGTGCGCACGCCACTGGCGCGAGCGGCAATACGCAGCAAGCCACGGTAATGCATGTCGTCGAGCAACTGCGTGCTGGCATTGCTGGAGCCGCCAAACCAGTTGCGCGACTTGCCGTGCGCAAAGTGCGCGTCCACCGCGCGCGGGTGCACCACGCCGTGCGCCTGCACAAACTCCAGCACCGCGTCCATCTGCTTGCGCCGCGCCGGGGTCAGCGCCGTGCGGGGGGTGCGCGGGTGCATCAGCGCCTGCGTGGCGCGCGGCAAAAAGCCGTAGTTGACGAAGAAGTCTTCTTCAATGTCCAGCTTGGCGTAGCGCCGCTCCAAGTCGCCCGCGCAGTAGCCCTTGACCCGGTGGCGCAGCGTCAGGTCTTGCGCCCGTGCCGGAGCGCGGATCGGGTCGGCCTGCACATAGCCCAGTTTGGTGATGGCCCTGGCAAGCGTGGTGGGCGCAAACAGGGTGCGCGCCACGGCGTAGCGGCGCAGGGTGTCCAGGGTGAGGGGCATGGTTGCTGGTGTCGCGATACTGTGCAAAAATACAGTATATCCACTTGCAGGGATCAGGTCATGAAGATATTGCCGACCGACTTTGACGGTCAACCCATCCGCCGTGTGTTTGACGAGGACACCGAGGCGTGGTGGTTTTCGGTGGTGGATGTGGTGCAGGTGCTGACCGAGAGCAAAAGTGCCAAGCGCTACTGGTCAGACCTCAAGCGCAAGTTGGCTCAGGAGGCGGGTTCCGAGCAACCGTACGACGAAATCGTACAGTTCAAACTCACCGCCGCGGACGGTAAGCAACGCGAAACCGATTGCGCCAAAGCCGCCACGTTGCTGCGTATCGTGCAATCCATCCCCAGCCCCAAAGCCGAACCCATCAAACTCTGGCTCGCCAAAGTGGGCTACGAGCGCAGCGTAGCAGAAATGCGAGGCCGACCCTGCACCAGTCGCTCAAAGCCGGCGCCCCGGCGACCAGATGGCGAGGGCGCGAACTCACCCCCCCCGCCCCGGCCGACCATCGCCCAGAAACCACGGCCGCAACCGGCATGGCAGACAACACCACGGCCGCCAAAGCAGGCGGCGGTATCGCCAAGCAGGCGCGCAAACAGTTGGAGCTTCAAACCGGCAGGCCGGTGGTGTCGGGCCAGAACTATCTGGCGCCGCAAGCGGCACGCCCGCTAAAAGTGTCGAGGAAGAAGTAAGGCCTGCAACCGCAAGTGCGCGGCGTCCTCCAGGTTCACCGGCAACTGGTTGCGGGCCTGCAGGTAGTGGTGGGTGAACACGTCCAGGTAGGCCTCCAGCGTTTGCGCGGCAAGGGACTCACCGGCCAGGTCCATACACAGCGCCGCCACTTCCGAGGTGCAAATGTGGTTGTCGCGCCGCGAACGGCGCAAGCGGTAGCGCGACAGTTGCTCGGGCTGCAGGCTCAGCACCGGCAGGTGGTCCAGATAGGGGCTCTTGCGGAACATCTTGCGCGCCTCGGGCCAGGTGGCGTCCAGCAGCACAAACAAGGGGCGCCTGGAGGCTGGCCCCCACGCTCCACCGTTACGCGGGTCGCCGGGGCTCCCCCCCCCCCAACCCCCCCCCTTGGGCGGCCCGGCGTGGAATTGTGGCCCCCACGCTCCACCGTTATGCGGGTCGCTGCCCCCGATCAACTGCGTGACCACCCGCTCGGCCGCCACAAACTCGCCGGGGAAGACCAGATAGGGCTGCCACTGCGGGTCGGCCAGCAGCGCCAGCAGCGCAGGGTCCACCTCGGTGCGCGCCCAGCCAAAGGCGGCCGTGTCGGCCACCACATCGGCAATCAGCCAGCCGGTGTTGCTGGGCTTGAGCGGCTCGGTGTCGCACATGATCAGGCACACCCCGGCGCGCGTGGGCACCATCGGGCGAAGGGCACACATGCAGTGGCTGGGAATCAGCCGACAGCCCGCGCAGCGCCGCCCCCGCGCACCACCCCGCGCCAGGAAGGGCTTGGCACTGCGCGCCAGCCGCGCGGTGCGCAGACGGGATACGGCGTGGGTCATGGGCAGACCTCGGAAGTGGCTTTGTTGACGATGCGCTGCGCTGCAGTGAGGCGGCCCATCCGCGCCCGATCTGCTGCCCCGCAACCTGAAATCGATCCACGCTTTGGCCTAGGGCCCCCCCCCCCCCCCCCCCCCGCCCCCCGACCCCGGGGCCCGGCCGAAAACAACCCCCCCCCCCCCCAACCCCCCCCCCCCCCCCCAAGCCCAGGGCGCCCCCCCCCCGGGGCCCCCCCGGGGGAAAGAACAAAAACCCCCCCCCCCCGGGGGGCGGGCGGGCCCCCCCCCCCCGGGGCCCCGGGGCCCCCCCCCCCCCCCCTCTCCGGGGCGCCGCCCGCCCCCCCCGGCCGCGGGGCCCCAACCCCCCCCCCCCCCCCCCCCCCCCCCCCCCCCCTTCCGAAAACCGCCCGGGGGCCCGAGCAGGTCCCCCCCCCCCCCCCCTTCCGAACCCCCCCCCTCCCCCCACCCCCCCCGGCCCCCCAAAAAGGTTCCCCCCAAGGGCGGGAAAACCGCCCCCAGGCGAAAAGGAGGCCCCCCCCCCCCCCCCCGGGCCCCCCCCCCCCCCGCGCCCCCCCCCCCAAAAACCCCCCCCAAACCCCCCCCCCCCAAAAGCCCAACCCCGGCGGGGCGGGCGGGGGGGGGCCCGGCGGAAAGCCGCCGCCCCGCGGGGCGGCCACCCCCCCCGGCCCCCCCCCCCGGGGGGTGGCGCCCGCCCCCGCCCCGCCCGCCCCCCCCCCCCCCGCCCCCCCCCCGCCCCCGGGGCAAGGCAAGGGCGGGGCCGGCGCCCCCCCCCCCCCAAAGGAAGAAACCAACCAACCGCCCCCCCCGCCAAGAAAAACCCCCCCCCCGCGGGGGGGCGGCCCAAACCCAAGGGCAAAAGGGGAAGACCCCCCCAAAAAAAACCCGGGGACGGGGGCCGGCCCGAAAACCCCCCCCCCGGCCCCCGGACCCCCACCCCCCAAACCCGGCGCGGGCGGGGGCGGAAAAGCCGCCGAAGCGGAGGCCGGCCGCCCCCCCCCCGCCCCCCCCCCCCCCCCCAAAAAAAAAGCGCAACCCGGCCCCCCCCCCCCCCAAACCCCCACCCGCCCCGGCCCCCCGCCCCCCCCCCCCCCCCCCCCCGCCCCCGGGGCCGGGCCCCCCCGCCGCGGGGGGCGGAAAAGGGGGCGGGGCTGCTGCGGGGGGGGGTTCCCCTCCCCCCCCCGGGGGAGGGCGCCCCGCCGGCGGCCCCCCCCCCCCGCCCCGCGGGGCCGGGGGGAGGGGCCCCCGCCCCCCCGGCCCCCCCCCCCCCCCCCCGCGCCCCCCGCCCCCCCCCCCCCGCCCCCGAGAGGCCCCGGCGGCGGCGCCCGCCGAAAGACGAGGGAACCCGGGGCCGGCGGAGTAAAAAAAAAGGGCAAAAAAAGCGGCCCCCCCCCCGCGCCCCCGCCCCCCGGGGGGCCCCCCCGCCCCCCCCCCCCCCCCCCCCCCCCCCCCCCCCCCCCCCGGCCCCCAAAAGGGGGCCCGCCCCCCCCCCCCCCCCCCCCGCCCCCGGGCCCCCGGGGCCGGGGCGTGGGGGTGGGGTTTTTTGTTTTTTATAATAAATTTGAGGGGCCGGGCCGGGGGGGCCCCGGGGGGGCCCCGGGGGTGGGAGCGGACCCCCCCCACCCAAAAACAACCCACCCCCAGGGAAAAGGGCCCGCCCAAAGGGTTTTCGACTTTTAAAAAGCAAAAGGAATCGCCGGGTTGGGGGGGGGGGAAAAAAAAACAAAACCCCGGGCTTGTCGCACTGCCTAGCGCTTTAGCGCTTGCCCAGCACCTTGTCCCGCGCGTCGGGCAATCAGGGGTCCAGTGCAATGGCGCTCTACTTGGCCGGCCGGTGCAGCGCGCAGAGCTTGTTGCCGTCGGGGTCGCGCACATAGGCCAGGTAGAGCTTGCCCACCACGCCGTCGCGCCAGCCCGGCGGGTCTTCGCAGGTGGTGCCGCCGTTGGCAACGCCGGCTGCATGGAAAGCATCCGCCTGCTCGGGTGTCTGCATGTTGAAACCAATGGTGCTGCCGTTGCCGTGGGTCGCCGGCTCGCCGTTGAGGGGTGTGGTGATGCCAAAGCTGACGCCGGCGCTGCGGTAGAAGTAACGCGTGCACACCCCGTTGTGGTTGTAGATGCCGGGTTTGATACCCAAGGTTCCCAGCAGGGCGTCGTAGAACTTCTTGGAAGCCTCGATGTCGTTGACACCCAGTATCACGTGACTGAACATAACTCTCTCCGATAGGCCCGGTGGGGGCCCGAGCAAGCCGCAAAATGCAACCGTGAGGATGGTACGTCATGTCCCGAAGGCGCGCTGCCGTTGGCAAACACCGCGCGAGCCAGCCATTCGCTCGCCTGCGCGCTCATTGCGCGGCCTGCTTCTTGGCGGTGATGTAGTACAACAGCGGCCCAAACGACCCCACCGCAAGGCAGAAAACCGCCCACGGCACAAACGGTCGACCGTTGGCCTGGGCATCGCGCCGGACAAAGACCAACAGCAAGCACATGGTGATCACCAGGTCTGCAAAGATCTGCCAACTGGCCGGGTCGCGCGTGTAAAACGCCAGCCAGGCGAACAGCCCGCCGTAATGCGCCAGGGTGTACACCGTGAGGGCACCAAAGACGATGAGAACGATGGTGAGCAAGGGCTTGTTCATGGGGGTTCCTTTCAGTAGCGGTGGTTTGAAAAAAGGTGAACTGCAGTCCTGCTCAGTGTGTGCAAGGTCGAGAATCGCCGCAATTACGTGCCAGGTAATTGCGGCGCCAAACGCCTGTGATTCAATCGCCCCATGGACACGCCCCCTACCAGCCTGCGCGAAACCCTTCAAACCGCGCGCAAGTCCAAGCGCCTGAGTCAGTTGGAGCTGGCCCTGCGCATGGGCGTGAGCCAGCGCCATGTGAGCTTTGTGGAAAGTGGCCGCGCCCAGCCCAGCCGCGAACTGCTGCTGACTTGGCTGCACGAGTTGCAAGCACCCCTGGCGCTGCGCAACGTGGCGTTGCAGCAAGCAGGCTTTGCACCCGTGTACCGTGGCAGCGAGCTGTCAGACGCCGTGCTGGCCCCGGTGCGCGAGGCGCTGGGCCGCTTGCTGCAAGCCCACGACCCTCTGCCCGCCATGGTGATGGACGCCGCCTGGAATGTGTTGCAGATGAACCGCGGCGCGCAGTGGATGGCCACCACCCTCATGCCCTGGATGGCTGAGCTGCCACCGGGCCAGCCGGTCAGCATGCTCGACGCCATGCTGCACCCACAGGGCATGACGCGCCACATCACCAACCTGGAGGAAGTGGCCCCCGCCCTGCTGGCCCACTTGCGCGACGACGCCAGCGTGGTGCCCGAAATACTGCCCCGTGTGGAGCAACTGGCCCAGCACATGCAGGCCCGGCTGGGCAAACGCGCGCTGGCACCCTGGCCGCGTCAGATGGCGCCCGTGCTCACCACGCGCTTTGCCACCGCCTACGGCGAGCTGGCGTTTTTCAGCATGTTCTCCACCTTTGGTACGCCGCAGGACATCACCCTGGCCTCTTTGCGGGTGGAGCATGTGTTTGCTGCAGACGAAGCCACCCGGGCGGTGGTTGCAGCCCAGGTGCGCTGACGCGGCGGCGTTGGCGCTGCGCCGCATTTTTTTGGCACAGCGGCTGGATCGTGCCCCGCCACAGTGCAAGAATGCCGGGCATGACCGATGCCACCGAACTTGCCACACTCCTGGCGCGGCGCCGCCAAGGCGCGGTGGACGCCGCCGCCGTCGACGCCGAAATCTTTGCCCGCTTTGGCCACACCCGGGCCGTGATGTTCACCGACCTGGTGGGCTTCTCGCGCTTGGTAGAGGCCTTTGGCATCGTGCATTTTCTGCAGCTCATCCAGGAATCAGAAACCCTGTTCCAGCCCCTGATTGCCGCGCACGGCGGGCACTGCCTCAAGCACGAAGGCGACTCGCTGCTGGTGTTGTTCGATTCCCCCGCACAAGCCCTGGCCTGTGCCCGCGCCATGGTGCAGGCCACCCGTGCGGCCAACACCCCGCAACGCGCGCCAGAAGAGCGCATAGAGGTGTGTATTGGCCTGGGTTATGGCACGGTGCTGTGTATTGACGACCGCGATGTGTGGGGTGCGGAAGTCAACGCCGCCTCCAAGCTGGGCGAGGACACCGCCAAGGGCGGCGAAATCTGGGTGACCGACAGCCTGCGCGAGGCCGTGCCGGAGTTGCCCATCACAGAGACGCGCGTACTGTTTGGCAAGCGCACGGCCTACCGCGTGGCGCTGCGCTAATGTGTCAGGGCTTGGGCGCCGGCTGCTCACACAAAGCCGCCGCCCGAGCCCACATGCCCTGCTTCCAGCAAGCGCGCCAGCACCTTGCGTTGGCGCTCATTGGGTTGACTTTGGGCCGCCCGCCACCGGCACTGCGCCTTATCCGTGGCATCCCGCACCACGGCCTGGCTGGCCTGCGGGTCTTGTGCGTGCAGGTTCTGGGCCAGAGCCATGTCTGCCAATGCACGACCCAGGCGGCCATTGCCGTCTTCAACCAGGTGGATGGACTCAAACCACAGGTGCACCAGCGCCGCCCGTGCAATGCCATTCACCGTGGCCGCAGCGATGGCGCCGCCAGTGGGCCGCGTGCGCTCGAACCACGCCAAGAATCGATCCATGTGCGCAACCACCTGCGCAGAGGGCAGCGCCTCGTAGCGCACCACGTCGCGCCCAACCGGCCCGCTGACGATCTGCATGGCATCGGCGTGATCGCGCACGCGCCCCGTGGCGATGCGCCTGATGCCTGATGTACCCCCCCGGGAACAGCGCCGACTGCCAGCGACACAGCCGGTCCAAATCCAGCGCGCCACCGATGAGCGCAAGGATTCCAGGTTGAGCTGCTGGCAGGCACATGTAGCACCAAAGTGCCACTATTTCCTGTCCACCAGGAGGCCGCTGCAGGTCGACCACCACCATCCAAATTGAAGACGATCGCAAGGCCCGTGTCGCCGTCGCCGCACAGCACAGCACGCTGGCAAAACCATAGCGCTTGCTGCGCCAAGCCCAGTACTGTTCTTGCGACATGCCAGGGGCTTGTGCCGAGTAGTTCTCCAGGAAAACCGTCTTCACCTGGGCGTACTTACGCATCCTTCTTTGTTGCGAAGCGTCCCGATAACCACCAGTGCATCTGGCAACCTGAAGGGGGGGCGAGAAGTGAGGTCGGTTGAACTCAATGTCGATTCATGCCACAACGCCCATTGGACACGCATGGGCGCCGTGTCGGGCCGCAGCCGCTTGCGCGGGAGATGGCTTCAGAGTTAGCATGGCCAAGGTGATCGGCCTCGGACCCGACGGCTCAGATGCACCGATGGCCCAGTTTGGAATTTCATGAAGCGCACACCCCTGCAGATGGTTCTGTTGACTCTGTTGGCGACCAGCCTCGTCGCGTGCGGGCGCAAGGAAGCCAATCCGGCCGCTCCAGTCCAAGCCAGCGAAGCCAAGCCCAAGGCAGACGCCAAGAAGGCGAACCCGCCCGACGACGCGCCCAAAGTTGTGGATCCGATCAAAGACGGATATTGACCGGCGCACGCAGCCAGACGCCTGCCTGGGGCGGTGTTTGGCAAGCGTTCAGCCGTCCGCCAGCGACACATCGCGCGCAGCGCGCGCCCTTGTCGGCCGACATCACGAGCATGGCGTAGGCCTGTCCAAAAGGCCGTAGTGCGACGGTAGGGAGACGGTCACTGCCAACAATGGCGCCATGACCGCGTCGGTTTTTCACCCATTCCTACCTGACTGCCAGAGTTGCGCCCTCCCGGCTTCAACAGGCACCTACGAAGCCAGCAATGTTCTGGCTGCCATCTATGAACCGTTCGCCTGGGACCTTGCAGCCGATGGCGCCATTGAGCGTATTGACGTGAGTTTTGATCTGTTTCGCAGCTTCGCTGCTGGATTCGCCAGCGGCAATTCCGGATTTGTACGACCGGTGCTGCGGCAGGCGGGCAATATCTACAGTGTCGCGTTCAGCAGCGTCGCGGTGGATGCCGGTTTCGATCCGGCGAAAGCGGCGACCTGGTCATTGTTGAATACCGATAACTGGGTGACCTTGAGCGGAGGCACCGGTCTGGACTTTTCGGCCAACGGTGACGACATCTACTTCGGGTTTCGCTGGGACCTGGGTTCGAGCTGCCCTGGCGTGAGAGGCTGCTCGGGGGCGGGCACCGTCACCACCTTGGACAACTTGCGTTTTGACGTTTCAGCCGTCACCGTCAGTGCGGTCCCCGAGCCTGGTGGCTTGTCCATGATGCTGGTTGGGCTAGGACTGATGGGCTTCACCGCCCGCCGTCGCCAAACCAGGTCGGTCTGATTGTCTGCGCCCACCCCACCGCCCTCGCCGCAACTTTGAGGGCCAAATAGGCCAATAATTCTTTGTTGAGAAGGCGCAAACAGCAATGTCTGTCTGAGTGACGGCCTGTGTCTACAGCACCAGCAGAGGGACAGTAACGCATGCACGAATCGCGCAACAATTTAACTCAGCCATTGTTTCATTTTGAAATAGTCAGTTTTTAAGTTCTAATTAGTCGGAGTTCATCATGCAATGATCCCAACGTATGCGCACCAATATTCCGCCCCCAGGCACCCCCGCAATCAGCCGTCATGTGCAGGCCAAGATTGCCATCGCCCTGCAAGACACCCGCGTGGTGCTGATTGTTGGGCCACGGCAGGCGGGCAAGACCACGCTGGCCAGGCAGTACGCCACGCCTGAGCGCCCCTACATCACGCTGGACGACCCCGCCACACTGGCGGCGGCGCGCTCGGACCCGGCCGGGTTCGTGCGTGGCTTGAAGCAGGCCGTGATCGACGAAGTGCAGCGCGCGCCAGACCTGCTGCTGGCTATCAAGGAAAGCGTGGACAAAGACCAGGCACCGGGGCGCTTCCTGCTGACCGGCTCCACCAACCTCATGGCCATGCCGCTGGTGGCTGACTCCTTGGCCGGGCGGCTGGAGGTCATCACCCTGCTGCCCTTTGCCCAGGCCGAGCTGGCTGGCACGCCGGGCAATTTGCTGGACAGGCTGTTCGACGGCGCGGGCCCGCCCGCAGTGGGCAACCCCGTGGTGGGCGATGCCCTGCTGGACATCGTGCTCAAAGGCGGCTACCCCGAGGCCTTGCGCCGCACCAGCGCCAGCCGCCGCCAAGCCTGGCTGCAAGACTACGTGGCGCTCATTCTGGACCGCGACGTGCGCGACATTGCCAACATCGACCAGCTCGACCGCCTGCCGCGCCTGCTGGACGTGCTGGCTGCCCATGCCGGGCAGTTGGTCAACCACAGCAGCTACGGCGCCGCCTTGGGCCTGAGTGTGCCGACCGCGCAAAAATACGTGGGCATTTTGGAGCGGCTGTTTCTCGTGCGAATGCTGCCGCCCTGGTCGCACAACGCCGTCAGCCGTCTGACCAAAACGCCCAAGCTGCACTTTTTGGACACCGGCCTGCTCGCTGCGCTGCGGGGTACCGACGTCAGCCAGCTGCAAAAAGACCGCGCCGCTGAACGCACGCACTGGGGCCCCTTGCTGGAAAACTTTGTGGTGTCTGAAGTGCTCAAGCTCTGCACCTGGTCCGACAAGCGCTTGCGCGTATCGCACTTTCGCACCAAGGAGCAAGACGAGGTGGACTTAGTTCTGGAAGACCGGCAAGGCCGCGTCATCGGCATCGAAGTGAAAGCCTCTGCCACCGTGCGCCCGCCAGACCTGCGGGGCCTGCGCCAGTTGCAAGCCGCTGTGGGGGACAAGTTTGTGCAGGGCCTGGTGCTGCACGACCACGACCGCGTCACCCCGTTTGACGAAAAGCTGCATGCGGCACCGGTGTCGATGTTGTGGTGACTTGCTCTCGCGGGGGGCGGGCTAAAACAGGCCACTAGCCATCGTGGAATATGCGTAAGCAGCTACCAAAACGATAGCGAATTGCAGCACAACTTCCCCGTTTCAGTCCGGCTCAACGAGACTGTCGATGCAGTTACCGCCGCCCGTATACGTCCCAAACTAGTGTGAGAATCCAAGCATGCGCAAAAGCCACGAACTATCCAACTTCATTTGGCCCATCGCAGCCCTGCCGCACGAGGTCACCGCGTGACGGCCTTTGAACTGCTGGAAAGCCTCAATCTGCTCGACGAAAACGAGCACATAGAAGCCAAGCGCGCCTCCGAAGCTGGCAAATCCATTCTGGAAAAGACCAGGCACTGTTCCCCGCCTATGAAGTGGAGGGCATTGAACAACCAGAAAAGCTGGGCGCCGAGATTGCCACCCAATGCCGCAACACATTCAACCAACCGGTGCGCGTGGAGATCAGCTCCGAGACTATCCACGGTAAGACCGTGCTGGTGGTTCATGTGCCCGAGGCGCAGCCGCAAGACAAACCCATCTTCTTCAAGGCCCAAGGCCTGCCCAAAGGCGCGCTGCGCCGCATCAGCAGCACAGACCAGCATTGCACCGACGACGACCTGGCCGTCTTCTACCAAGGCCGCCAAACCGAAAGCTTTGACTCCACGCTGGTAGCCGATGCCACCATGGCTGACTTGCAACCCGAAGCCATTGCCGACTACCGCCAGTCCCGCGCCGAGGCCAACCCCGATGCCGAAGAACTGCGCTGGAGCGATGAAGACCTGCTGCAATCACTGGGCTGTATCCGCCGCAACCCGCAAGGCCCCAACCCAGCAGCTTGGCAGCCCACCGTGGCCGGCCTCATGCTGTTTGGCAAGCCGGTGGCGCTGCGCCGCTGCTTCCCCATGATGCGGGTGGACTACATCCGCGTGCCCGGCCGCGAGTGGGTGCCGCACCCCGACCGGCGCTTTGACACCATCGACCTGCGCGACCCACTGTTGCGTTTGGTGCGCCGCGCCCAGGCCGCCATTCTGGACGACCTGCCCAAGGGCTTTGCGCTGGAAGAAGGCGACCTGCAACGGCGCGACACACCCGCCATCCCCCTGCGGGTGATTCGCGAGGCGCTGGTCAACGCGCTGATGCACCGCAGCTACCGCAGCCACAGCCCGGTGCAGATCATCCGCTACGCCAACCGGCTGGAAATTCGCAACCCCGGCTTCTCGCTCAAGTCGCCCGACCATCTGGGCGAACCCGGCTCCCAGCCGCGCAACCCCAAGATTGCCGCCGCCCTGTACGACACCCGGCTGGCCGAAACCAAGGGCAGCGGCATCCGCGTCATGCGCGAAAGCATGGAGCAGGCGGGCCTGACGCCACCCTTGTTTGAGTCCGACCGGGGCAACGACCAGTTTGTGGCCCGCTACTTCTTCCACCACTTTCTGGGCGCGGAAGACATTGCCTGGCTGGCCCAGTTCAAAGACCTGCACCTGAGCGAGGACGAAGCCAAAGCCCTGATCGTGGTGCGCGAGGCCGGCGCCATCAACAACGGCACCTACCGCGAGCTGACCAAGGTGGACACCCTGACCGCCAGCCAAGCCCTGCGCCGCCTGCGTGACGCCGGGCTGTTGGCCCAAAAGGGGCGCGGCTCGGCCACTTACTATGTACCGACTGTGAGGTTACTGGATAGCGGCTTATCTACCAAGCCGGAAGCCTTATCCAGTAACCCCGACGGCTTATTGAGTAAGCCTTCGGGCCTATTAAGTAACCCCGCCAGCTTATTGAGTGACCCCTTGGAGCCGGTGTTTGACGAAGCTCGCCGCCGTGAGCTTTTGAACGGTTTGCCAGGGGAACTGGCCGCCAGTGTGGGAGCTATCGGGCAGAGGCACCCACCCGAAGAAGTCCGCACTTTGGTAATTGCCTTATGCCAGTTTCGGTCATGGCGGACTGAAGAGTTGTCAGACCTGCTGCGCCGTCGCCCGGAAACCATTCGCCAGCACTACCTGCGCCCCCTGATGCGAGCAGGGCGACTGACGATGACCAATCCGCAGGAGCCGAACGATCCACAGCAGGCATATCGGGCGGTGGGATGACGCAAAAGCCTACCTCGCCGCGCGGGCGCAGCGCGAAGATGGGTTGAAGGCACCTGCAGACTCACCCAATGGCTGAGCCCTGTCACGGCAACTACCGCAAAGATTCAATTCATGTCATCCATCCAAGTCGCCGCAGCGCAGTCCGCTTCGTCGCGGGCGACGTTGCCGCCAACGTCGCCATGCATTGCCAGTTCATCAACGCCGCAGCGGCCAGCGGCGTGGACTTGCTGTTGTTCCCCGAGCTGTCACTTTGCGGGTATGAATTGCAGCTGCTTGGCGCCTGTACCCTGAAGCCGAGCGACGCGGTCCTGCTGCCCATTCTTGAACTTGCCGCCCGCACCCAAATGACCGTCATCGTTGGCGCACCGCTGGCCAGCCACTCGGCGCGCCCACACATTGGCGCCATCACGTTCTTGCCGGACGGAACGACATCGGTTTACCGCAAGCAGTACCTACACGCCGGTGAGGAAGTCTTCGCCGCGCCGGGCGAGATTGGAGCCTGGCGCCATCCATTGGGCTCCGAGAGCTATTCGCTGGCCATTTGCGCCGACACGGCGCACGCGCATCACGCCAGTGCGGCAGCGGCGTCGGGCGCCCTGCCCTCTCTGGCCAGTGTTCTCGTCTCGGAAGCTGGCTACGCGGTTGATGCGGCAAACCTTCAGCGCTATGCCGCGCGGCACAGATTTGGCGTGCTGATGGCGAACCATGGTGGACCAACATCCGGGGCGTACCTGTCCGCAGGCCGCACCGCGTTCTGGTCGCCTGACGGCGCGCTGGTTGTCGCGACACCCGGGGCCGGCAACTATCTCGTGATCGTGACAGGACGTGGTGGGGATTGGCGGGGGCGAGGCTGTCACGGTTGACGCCTGATCGGTGGCGTCGGACAGCATTCGAGACATTGCCGAATTGCACTTGCTCGAACTCGCCGCTCCGAAGCGGACACTTAATGATCGGAAACTGACGTGGCGTCCTGGACGGCTGGAATGGGGCGCTAGCCCACATTCGCAACTGATGGCCGGGTTCACGTTTTGGGAGTCGATGCCGACATTGGCGCGTCTGACGACGCGCCAGAAGCCATGACCAATTTCGAAGGTAGAGCAGTCTTCTGACCGGCCTAGCGGTCTCTCAGTCCGCGATCCAACTGCGCATGTCTGCTGCTCGCGACGGCGAATTGGTGCTTCGTGCTATGAACGGTCCTTCGAGCCACCGGCGCGGGTGGCCGGTCAAGACGGAACTGGGTCACTTGGCTACGGCGGACGAATGTAGACTGCGGCTGTCAGCTCACATTTTTTGCACGTGTAGACGAGCGCTTGCAACAGCTGCCTGGTCCTGCTCGTGTTAGCCATGTCGCGACAGCGCGACGAATGAGGAACAGACCTGTGCCTGACGCGCCAGGACCTGGCAGCTGCGGACGTTAAGCTTGCGTCAATCGGGAAGGACTTGGCTCACGGAGCACTCGCCAGACCAACGTGGATGCGCAAACTATTTGAGGCTTAAGGGATATACCACAATGAAATCAATTGCTTTTTTCAACAACAAGGGCGGGGTTGGCAAGACCACCTTGGCGTGCAATCTGGTTTCCTATCTCAACATGCACAAAGGAAAACGGGTTCTGCTTGTAGACGCTGACCCGCAATGTAATGCGACACAGGCAATATTGGATGATGATCGCTGCGAGGCCATCTATCTTTCAGGTACGAACCCGACAAAGACGCTATATCACTATCTGCTGCGCATTTCAGCGATCGTGGACGCCTGTTTCAGGCTGATCGTGGACGGCGTTTCAGCGCCATCGTGGACGCGCAGGGGATGCGCGCAAGCGAGGGGTTAAATGTATCTCAAGCACCAGGGGTGTCTCAGGACGGCGATCGCGAAGCGAGTGGTTTGATCTCTCGGGTGCAGACTTATCCACGGCGGCGGGCGGCGCTTGCGACGTACCGACCGGCGCGGTGGGTAAGTCGTCTTTTGCGCGGCGATGGTGGCGATCATTGGTCTTTGCCCGGATCGCGCAGCGTGGCACCCTTGAGTGCGATGCGATGACTGCTGTGCACGATGCGGTCCAGAATGGCATCGGCCAATGTCGGATCATCCAGATAGGCATGCCAGGCTTTGACCGGCAGTTGACTTGTCATCAGAGTTGACTTGCTTCCGATCCGGTCATCAAGAACTTCGAGCAGATCATTGCGTTCAGATGCTCCCATCGGAGAAATGGCAAAGTCGTCAATCACCAAGACGTCCAGCTTGGCCAGTTGCGCCAGGCGCCGTGCAAAGCTGCCATCGCCATGGGCCACATGCAATTCATCAAAGAGCCGCCCGGCGCGCACATACAGCACCGAGAACCCTGACCTTGCCGCCTGATGCGCCAGCGCACAGGCCAACCAGGTCTTACCGCAACCGGTGGCACCCGTAATCAACAGATTCTGGGCATTGCGGATCCAATCACCACCGGCCAAAGCGGCCACCAGTTCCCGATCCAGCGCACGACTGGCACGCCAATTGACATCTTCCACGCAGGCGCTGCTGACTTTGAGTTTGGCCGCCTTGAGCAAACGCTGCACGCGCCGATCGTCACGCCAGGCGGTCTCAGCTTGTACCAACATGGAGAAGCGCGCATCAAACCCCAGCTTGGTAGCCGCGGCACTGGTGGCTTGTTCCTCGATGGCGCGCACCATGCCGTCCAGGCGCAGGTCACGTAATTGGGTAAGTGTGTGTTCGTTCATAAGTGCTTGTTTCCTTCTGAGTTGGTGGGGGAAGTCGTTGGTGAATCTGGTGGCGACGGGTTCAGTGGAAGTAGTCCGGGCCACGGATGTTCTCGTGCGCGGGCAATGCGCCCGGCTTGGTGGTCGGCAGACTTTGCTGGCGGTCGAGTCCACTCTTGAGGATGTTGGTCACGCTCCTGAGGTTGGGCGAACGAATCGCCAGCGCCCTGGTGCAGGCCGCCTCCAGTCGCACCGGCGTGAACTGGCGCGCCAGACGTTGCATCCCCAAGCATGCCCGGTAGCCCTGTTCAGGATGCGGGCGGTGCTCCAACTGCCAGGTCACCACGGCAGCGGTACTGACGCCAATGCGCAATCCCCAGTCGATGAGCTTTTTGCGGCGTCCATTCCAGGTGCGCCCGGTGGGAGGCTGGCATGTGATCCGGCGTGGTGGTGTGCTTGCCGCGTAGGTGGCTCAAGGCATGGCAGGCCACACGCTGGTTGGAAGAGAAGCATTCGACCAACGTGGCAGTGACCCGTAATTCGACGGTGGTGCGCACCAGCGCGTGCGGAACACTGTAGTAGTGACCCTCGAATTCGACGTGGTAGTCGATGTTGACCTTGGCCGACTTCCAGCGACAGATCTCAAAGCGTTTGGCCGGCAGCGGCTGCAGGGCTGGCAGGTCGAGTTGCTCAAAGGCGCTGCGCCGGTTGCCGGGCAACTTCTTGAAGGCACGCTGGTTCAGATCGACCAGTAGCAGGGCAATGGCCTGGTTGAGCTCCACCAGACTGAAGAACTTGCGATTGCGCAGCCGGGCCAGAATCCAGCGCTCCACCACCAGCACGGCGTTCTCCACCTTGGGCTTGTCCCGGGGATGCGCTGGTCGTGCGGCCAACAAGGCGCACCCGTAGTGGGTGGCGAATTCGTCGTAGAGCCGGTTGGGCTGGGGGTCGTAAGTGTCGGGGTTCTTGATCAGTGCGCGGGCCTGGTCGGGCACGATCAGACGTGGCACGCCGCCGAAGAACTCCAGCGCCTGCACCTGGGCGCCGATCCAGTCGGCGGTGGTCTGACGCGCGGTGGCACAGGCATAGGTGTAGTTGGAGGCGCCGAAGGTGGCCACGAAGATCTGCGCCTTGGTGATCTCACCGGTGCCGGCATCAATGATCGGTACGGTCTGACCGGCGTAATCGACAAACAGCTTCTCCCCAGCAATGTGGGTTTGGCGCATGGAGCGCTTGAGCCCACAAGCCCATTGGCGGTACTTGATGCAAAAGCTGGTGTACTTGTAGGCCAGTGTGTTGTCCTTGGCGTATTCCTCCCACAGAAGCTGCAGGGTTACACCGGCGCGTTTGAGTTCTTGATGAACAAGGGCGAAGTCGGGCGTCAACTGGTGGCTGCTGCGCGGCAGGGCCGGACGGTATAACCTGGCCTCCAGTTCTTCATTAGTGAGGGTTTGAGCCACCGCCCAATCGACATTGGCGGCGCGGGCCAAGGAGGCGTACTTGGCCGCTGCACTCTTGGATATCTTGAGGGAGCGGCCCACCTCACTGAAGCTCAGTCCTGCGCACAAGTGCAGGCGCAATGTCTCTCGGATTTGACGCATGGTGATTCTGTTCGTTGGCATTGGCTCTGTGCTTCGCAAAAAGCGCCGAGCCTATGCCGGGTTCAAGAAATCACTTACGTGCATCCCCCCACAAAAATCGTCCACGATGACGCTGAAACAGCGTCCACGATCAATTTGAAATGCCGTCCACGATCACGCTGAAATCGCGTCCACGTTCAGCCTGAAACGCCGTCCACGATGGGCTGAAATATGCAATCTGCAGCCCTTCGAACAAGGCGACGCCGAAATCGCGTTGCCAGCTGAGCCGCTGCTTGGAACAGGTAATAGATTCAAGACGGACCTCATTCCTGGACACCCTCGCATGTCAATCGTCGAGGATCAGTTGAGCGATGCGTGGTCGGATTTGCAGGGCCGCCAAATACGTGGATACCGCATCACGAACTGGTGCCACCAGCTTCTTGAGACTGTAAAGGATCGGTACGATATTGTCGTCTTTGATGTCGGACCGTCTCTGGGCGCTTTGAATAGATCCGTGATTCTTGCCTGTGATTTCATATTGACGCCATTCGGGTGCGACATTTTTAGTCTGCTGGGCATGCGCAACATATCGCAGTGGATTACGGCCTGGGATCTCCAGTACATGCGATCTGTTGCGGATGGCATGTCTGACAATCCCGCTGTCTTCCAGACTTTCAAGATCGTGACGGACACAAACACCAAACATCGGTTCCTAGGCTATTCGGTTCAACAATACGTCACTCGGCAATTCAAGACCGGGCCGAGGCCGGTGAAGTCCTACGACGAAATAATGCAACAGATCCCCGATACGGTAAGGGAGGCGATGGCCCTTTTTACACCGACTTCAATCGGGGGCGGTGACCTAGAACTGGGCCATATTCCGTACCTGTATAGCTTGGTTCCGATGGCTCAGGCCGCCAAGTCACCAATCCATTCGCTGGTAAACGCGGATGGTGTGATAGGCAATCAATACGCGCAAGTGAAGTCGTTCTCGACGCTGATGTCCGGCATCAGCGACAAGCTCCTGCACAACTTGGAGCGCGCATGATTAATTGGCCAAAAACATTGATTCATGAAATCGTTCGGAGGCGATGCATCTTCTTTTTAGGTGCTGGCGTTGCGGCCTCGTCAAAAAATGCAACCGGGCATCGCCCGAAGGAATGGAAGGCATTTCTTACTCAGGCGTCATCGCTGGTCACGCCACCGGCGAACAAAGCGATAGTCACTGAGTTAATTGCACAAAACAAGCTGCTTTTGGCGTTGCAGGCAATTGCAAGTGAGGCCGATCCGGCGGATTATCAAAATCTTCTGAATGAAAATTTTAATGACGCCACGTTCGAGCCGAGCGATCTACATCAAGTCATTTTCGACCTTGATTTGCGTCTAGTAATAACGACGAACTTTGATAAAATTTACGAGAAACTTTGCCTTCGTGCCTCGACCGAGGGATTCAAAGTTATTCCGTACTACAGCACATCTTTTGGTGATGAATTGAGGTCAGATACTCGGCTCATCATTAAGGCGCACGGAAGTATCGACGAACTACAGAAGATGATCTTCACGAAGTCACAGTATCACGCGGCGAAAGAAAATCATGGCGCGTTTTACAGCATTCTCAAGGGCTTACTGCTAACAAACACATGCATATTCATAGGTTGCGGCCTCGATGATCCTGACGTGCTTCTGTTGCTCGAAGACGTGAAGATCACGGCATCACCCAATCGGCCTCACTACGCGCTCCTGCTGGAAGGCTCGCACAACCACTACGCGAAGCACGATCTGCTCTCCTGCTACAACGTCAAGGCTCTTGAGTACGGACCCAGCCACGCGGATCTGGTCTCGACCTCAATATTCTGCTGGGAGAGGTCGATGCACTCAGGGCGATCCCGTGACAGGAGCAATGAGAACCTCACCCGCCAATAGCCGTTGTCAAGCTGGCGTGTCCATGGCAAAATGATGACTATGATACCCATTTTGGAAACTGGACTTGGCAAGCTCTATCAGGGTGACTGCCTTGAAGTGATGCGCGGCGTTGAAGAGGCAAGTGTCGATCTGGCATTTGCAGATCCGCCGTTCAACCTTGGCAAGAAGTACACCTCCAACATTGATGACGACCGAGCGAGCCATGAGTATCTGGACTGGTGCCGCGCATGGCTCGATGAAATGATGCGCGTACTCAAGCCGGGAGGCGCGCTCTTTTTGTGGAACTTGCCTAAGTGGAATTTGCCTCTTGGGGCGTACCTCAACGACAGGTTGACTTTCCGCCACTGGATTTCAGTTGATATCAAATATTCGCTGCCGATTCAAAAGCGCCTATACCCGTCGCACTACGCTCTGCTGTATTTCATCAAGGGGGACAAACCCACGGTTTTTCACCCTGACCGCCAGCCTGTGCCTTGTTGTCGCCATTGCGGCGGCGAGCTGCGCGACTACGGCGGCTACAAGGACAAGATGAACCCAATGGGGTAAATTTGTCAGACGTGTGGACCGACATTCCGCCTGTGCGACACGCCAAGTACAAGAAGCGGGATGCAAATGCTTTGGCGCTCAAGCTCATGGATCGGGTCGTGTCCATGGCAAGTGACCCCGGATCTCTTGTGCTAGATCCATTTGGCGGGTCCGGCACGACCTACATCGCAGCAGAGCTGACAGGCCGTCGCTGGATTGGGTCAGAGCTTGATTGCGCATCTATCCTTGAGCGGTTTGACGCTCTCGACGGCGACCGCGAACACCTCGCACAGATCCACGCCAACAAGAACACGCTGTTTACGCGCGCCGATATTGAGCGTCGCCGCAAGTCAGGCAATCCGATTTCGCCCAACTATAGATTGAACGCGGAACTCATCGATCCGCAGGTTCAGTGCGCGTGTCCAGAACCAAAGGCTACCAGGAAGACCTCTTCGTTTCGACTTAGTGCGGCCTTTCTTCGCGCGCCCGTCGCGGCCGACCTTCAGGTAGGGAAACTTCCGGGTCCGTGGTTAACTCATCGTGCTCAACTACGGTAATCGCAAGAAGGCCGTGCGGCACAACAGCCTTCAATCCTTCCACATCGACAGATAGCCGGACAATTCGCCGATATTGCCGATGCGGTCCGTGAGGTGTTCATACAGTTTGCGGCTTGGGACGATCAGCACGCCGACTTCAACAATACCGTTGCTCAACGCAATCGCTAGCTTGTTCATGCTGCGATGTGAAGACGAGATATTGCCAGTTTCCCACTCGATGGCGATACGCGTTCCGTTCGGCGCAGTCGTCATGAAGTCGAAGCCGCCAAAGTCCGACGTGATCGGCTCGCGATAGGGTTCAAGCGACGGATACAGCTTGATAGGCGGTTGCTGTCGGTCGCGGGAAAGGAAAACGTCACCTTCAGCGAGCCAGCCCTCAGCGTCGCGCATAGACTCAAGGAAGCGCGTGCGCAAGAAGCCCACACCGTTACGTGCCCACTGTCCATTTGGTTTCTTGACCTTCTCTCGTAGTTTGAGGGTCCCGGTCCCGGCAGGATGATCGATGCTGGAAATAGCCCGAACATAGCTGGTGGACAGTGGTCAGTCGTCGGACGAAATCACTTCGCCCTTATCAAAAGCACAAGGGTGCGAAGCCATTTCATCGCGGCACCCCAGGAATGCCCTTCGTCAGCGCTGCAATGTCGCATTCAAGTGCTACACAAATCGCGCATAGGACTTTCAGAGTCAGGTTCCGTTCTCCGCGCTCAACGCCACCAATGTATGAGCGGTCTATTTCAGCCTTGTGGGGCCAAGTCTTCTTGCGTGAGCCCGAGCTTCTTGCGCTGCTCCCTTATTCGATCGCCCAGTTTAGTCAGGTCTTGAGTATCCATACGCAAGAATGCCATCGATGATGACTATCAGTCCACGGACTAGAATGCTCATTTATTCATCGTTGGACTACTGGAGAAACGGTGCAATTGACTGTTGCCGGCGCGCGTTGCTACTTGCAGACAGTAGCTCAACCCAAAGGTCATATTTACCCTTTGACCTCGCCCGCCAGAGTGGCGCGCTGAGTCCAGTCAACGGCAGTTTTGCAGCTGAAACCGTAGATTGGAACTGCAAACGCCGATGGCAGCTGGCGTTGGAGTGCTTCCACTCAGGTCGGCATGGTGAAGGACGGCTGAGGGTCTGAAGACACGGTCGTAGCACAAGAAATCGGCCGTTCGTGCAGCAGTCGAGCGACTAGTTCAGGGGGAGAAGCTGCCGTTCAAGGCCAATGGCGCTCAATGAGCAATTTACGTAGATACTGCCACTCAGGCATCTGCACGCAAATGACTTAGGTTGCCCTTAAAGAGTCATTCACAGCCAAAAAGCCAACGACTGCTTCTGCCTCAAGGCAATAAAAAAATGCGGCGGTTCTTAACCTACTCCAGTCCACCCGATACCAGTTGTTCATGGAATTCCGCGCCTGGCCCATTGCCGCCACGTCGATCAAGGTTCGTGGCCCCCAAGCCCCCGTCACCAAACCATCACATTAGTTTCACGCCTCTGTCACGCACCGTCTTTAAGGTCTGAGGTTCGCTCAACCGCTTGCCCGCAAGCTCATTCAGGAACCCACCATGAAGACAGACCGCATCGATTTCAACGACGAAGACTCCAACACCAGCGCCAACCCCAGTTTCGACTCAGTGCTGCAGGCCCGCCTGGGCCGGCGCAGCTTGTTGCGCGGCAGCGTGGGCGCGGTGGGCACCGCCATGTTGGGTGGCCTGGGCCTGTCCGCTTGTGGTGGTGGTGACGCCGAGGCGGCACCGGCCGCCATCTTGCTGGGCTTCACGGCAGTGGCCAAGAACCTGACCGACGTGGTGACCGTGCCCGCTGGCTACACCGCCAGCGTCATCTACGCGCTGGGCGACCCGCTGACGCGCGGGCACGGCCGCCTACAAGAACGACGGCACCGATGCCGACTTTGACAAGCGCGCGGGTGACCACCACGACGGCATGGAGTGGTTTGGCCTGGATGCCGATGGCAAGCCCTCGCGCAGCGCGGTGGACCGCGGCCTGCTGGCCATCAACCACGAGGCCACCACGGACGAAAAGCTCAGCTCCCACTTTCTGCACGCCAACGGCGGCACCACCACACTGCCGCGCCCGGCCGCCGAGGTGGACAAAGAGACCGCCATCCACGGCGTGTCGGTGGTCGAGATCAAGAAGACGGGCAACACCTGGGGCACGGTGCAAGCATCGGCCTTCAACTTCCGCCTGACGGCCTTGAGCGAGATCGAGATCGCCGGCCCGGCACGTGGCAACGCCTTGATGGTGACCAAATACGCCAGCACCGGCACCAAGACACGCGGCACGCTTAACAACTGCGGCACCGGCAAGACGCCCTGGGGCAGCTTTGTGACCGGTGAAGAAAACTGGGTCGGCTACTTCTACCGCAACGCCACCGACGACGCCGCGCGTGCCGACAAAAGCGTCACTTCGCTCAAGCGTTATGGCCGCAGCCAGGGAGCAGCCTCGCGCCACGGCTGGGAGACCGGTGGTGCCGACGACAAATACGCGCGCTGGAACATCAGCAAGACGGGCACCAGCAGCACTGGCAGCGACGACTACCGCAACGAGATGAATGGCATGGGCTACATGGTCGAGATCGACCCCTACAACAAGACCCGCGCCGCCAAGAAGCGCACCGGCATGGGCCGCTATGCGCATGAGAGCGGCGCCTTTGGCCTGCCGGTGGCGGGCAAGCCGCTGGCCGTCTACATGGGTGACGACGCGCGCAACGAGTACATCTACAAATATGTGAGCACCGCCAACTGGGACGCGTTAGATGCCAACAGCACCGACGTGATCGCCACCGGCGACAAGTACCTGGACAACGGCAAGATGTACGTGGCCAAGTTCAACGCCGACGGCAGCGGCCAGTGGCTGGAGCTGAGCATGGGCAACCCCACCGTGGCGGGCTACACCGGCTATGCCTTTGCCGACCAGGCCGACGTGTGTGTCAACACCCGCCTGGCCGCCGACGCCGTGGGCGCCACCAAGATGGACCGCCCCGAGTGGTGCTCGGTCAACCCCGCCAATGGCGAAATCTACTACTCACTGACCAACAACAGCAACCGCCGCGTCGACCCCACCGGCAGCAGCCAACTGGCACCCGACAGCGCCAACCCACGCGCCTACACCGACCTGAAGGGCACCAGCGAGCAAAAGGGCAACCCCAACGGCCACCTCATCCGCATCAAGGAAGCCGCCGCCGGCTCCGCCGCCACCAGCTTTACCTGGGACCTGTACGCCCTGGGCGCGCAGAGTGATGCCGACGGCAGCAAGGTCAACCTGTCCAACCTCACCGCCGATCAAGACTTCTCCAGCCCCGACGGCCTGGTGTTCAGCCCGGCCACCGGCATCATGTGGATTCAGACCGACGACGGCGCCTACACCGATGTCACCAACTGCATGATGCTGGCCGCCCTGCCCGGCCAGGTGGGCGACGGCGCCAAGAAGACGCTGAGCTACACCAAGGCCGACGGCAGCACGCTGGCGGTGGACACCTATGTGGGCAAGACACCCACCCCCTCCACCCTCAAGCGCTTCTTGGTTGGCCCCAAGGCCTGCGAGATCACCGGCCTGTGCGAGACGCCCGATGGCAAGGCGGTGTTCATCAACATCCAGCACCCCGGCGAGACCACGGCCCTGGCCGACATTGCCGACCCCGCCAAGTACACCAGCCAGTGGCCCAGCAGCGCCGGTTACGGCGCCGGCAAGCGCCCCCGCTCAGCCACCATCGTGATCACCAAGAACGACGGCGGCAAGATCGGTACCTGAGGCGGCAGACCCCGGTTACTTGTAGTCGTTTTCCTTCTGATGCTTGATGGCCAACACCTGCAGGGTGTCGGTCCTCTCGCTCAGGCTGTACAGCGCGGTGTAGCCGGTGTCGCCGAAATCGATAACCAGCTTTCGCAGCCCCTTTCGATCCACGACGGGGCTGCCTACCAAGGGCATCTTCTCCAGTGTGGAGAACGAATCAATGATGGTATTGATCGCCCGTTGCGCAATGGCTGGGTCGACCTTCGCAAGAAACGCGTGCAAGCGTTCCAGGTCGGCGCGCGCTCGCGCTGTAAGCCTTATGTGTGGCATTCGGGCATGGGCGCATTGGGATGTTTCTTCACATCTTTGGCCCAGGTTCGCAGTTCATCCAGCGTGATGTGCAGCCCGGTTTTTTGGTAGTGCTTCAAAGACGCCTCGCCCGCTGCGATGAAACGCTGCTCGGCCTCTTCCTCATCCAGGTACTTTTGGATTGCTTCACGCATGATGTAGTGTGGCGTGCGTTTCTTGGCGGCGGCCAAGGTCTTGAGCCGGTCGCGCTCGCTGCCCTCCAGCTTCACGGTCATGTTCGCGGTGCGTGACTTTTCGAGTGCGGCGCTTGACATGGTTGATACCTGTTGGTGATAGGTACTACCATTTTAGGCTGAGCGCACGGGCAGCCAATATCGCACGCGCAAACGCCGCCCTTCACGTCCTGTCTGATGAAGTACCCGGCAGTGTCAGCGCGGCGCGCAGGCCGCCCAGGGGCGACTCGCCCAGCGCAAGCTGGCCGCCATACAGGCGCGCCAGGTCGTCGACGATGGACAGTCCCAGGCCCGAGCCGGGCACCTGCTGGTCGGCGCGCACGCCGCGCTGAATCACCGCGTGGCGTTGTTCGGCGGCCAGGCCCGGGCCGTCGTCGTCGATCACGATGGTCAAGCTGCTGGCCTCGGTGCGCGCGCTCAGCTCGACGTGTTGCGTGGCCCACTTGCAGGCGTTGTCCAGCAGGTTGCCCAGCATCTCCTGCAGGTCTTGCGCTTCACCCCGAAAACTCAGCGACGCGGGGAATGCCGCCACGGTGATCGACAGTTGCCGCTCCGCGTGCACGCGGCGCATCACCCGCACCAGGCCCTCCACCACCGGTTGCAGGGCGGTCTTGGCGCCGGGCACGCGGCTGGTGGCGGCGGCTTGGGCGCGCGCCAGGTGGTAGTCCACCTGTTTGCGGGCGATGCCCACCTGCTCGGCCACCAGGCGCGCCAGCTCGCTGGCTTGCGCTTCCTTGCCTGGCGCGGCGATGGCGGCATCGGCTGCATTGGCCAGCACGCTCAAGGGCGTCTTGAGCGCATGCGCCAGGTTGCCGGCGTGGGTGCGGGCGCGCTGCACCACCTCGGCGTTGCGGGCCAGCACGGTGTTGAAGTCGTGGATCAGCGGCATGATCTCGCCGGGAAAGCTGCCTTCGAGCTGCTGCGTCTCGCCGCTGTGCACCTTGCCCAGTGCGCTGCGCAGACTGCGCAGCGGCGCCAGCCCGACCAACACCTGCACCAGCGCGGCCACGATCAGGCCAGCCGCCAGCACGCCCAGCGCCAGCCACAGTGTGCCGTTGAGACTGGCCACCGGCGCCTCCATGAAGCGCTCGTCGGCGGCGGCGATCAGGCGCAGCGTGCGCGCGCTGCCGTTGGTGGGGTCGTCGATGCGCACCGTGCGCTCTACCATGCCCAACGTCTTGCCTTGCGGTCCCGCCACACGGTGCTGGTGGGTCTCGCCGTCGGCCGGCGCGTCAGGCGGCACGGCCAACACATGGTCCCACAACGAGCGCGAGCGCAGTTGCCCAGGCTCGGGCGCGGCGCTGGCGCCATTGCTGGTGCCAACCAGATCGATCTGCCAGTAAGTGCCCGAATAGGGCCGGCTCAGGCGCGGATCGCTCAGTGGCAAGGCGAGCTGCGGCTGGCCCTGCGCGTCCAGTGTGAGTTGGGCGGTGAGTTGATCCAGGTGCGTGCGCAGCTCGGCATGAAACTGGTTGGATACATGTTGGCGAAACAGGCTGCTCAGGCCCCAGCCGGCGACCAGGACGGTGGCGGCAATCCAGAACAGCGTGCCCACGAGCAGGCGCAGCCGCAGCGAGGCTCGCAGGGCCGATAGCGTCATGGTGGTGTGGGTGATGGTGGGGTGGTCAGGCGGTAGCCCAGACCGCGCACGGTTTCGATCAGGCCGGGTGGCAGCTTTTTGCGCAGCCGGCCGATGAAGACCTCCACGGTGTTGGAGTCACGGTCAAAGTCCTGGGCGTAGATGTGCTCGACCAGGTCGTTGCGCGAGATGATCTGGTCGCGGTGGTGCATCAGGTAGGCCAGCACGCGGTACTCGTGGCTGGTCAGCGCCAGGGCCTTGCCTGCTACCGTGGCGCGGCTGTTGCGGGTGTCCAGCGTGAGCGCTCCGCACACCAGCTCGGCACTGGCATGGCCACCGGCGCGGCGGATCAGCGCGCGCAGGCGGGCCAGCAGTTCCTCCATGTGAAAGGGCTTGGTCAGGTAGTCGTCGGCGCCGGCGTCGATGCCGGCCACTTTTTCGTGCCAGCCATCGCGTGCGGTGAGGATCAGCACCGGCATGGCCCGCCCGGCGGCACGCCACTTGCGCAGTACCGAGATGCCGTCCATTTGCGGCAGCCCCAGGTCCAGCACCACCGCGTCGTAGGACTCGGTGTCGCCCATGAAGTGCGCGTCCACGCCGTTGCTGGCCAGGTCTACCACGTAGCCGGCGGCGCGGGTGCCTTCGGCCAGTTGCGCTTGCAGCGTGGGTTCGTCTTCAACAACCAGAATGCGCATCAGCGGGCCTCGGAAGCGGGTGGGGTTTTGGGTGAGGCCGCAGGTGTGAGTGGTGGCGGCGCTGCGTCGTGGCGCCGGTCCCGCGCCGTTTTGGTAATCAGCGTGCCGTCGCGCGCATCGAGTTTGAGTTTGACCAAGGCGCCGTTGGTGCGCAGCAGTTTGATTTCGTAAATCCAGCGGCCGCCGCCACCCGCTGCGCCGCGTTCGTGGTCACGCTCCAGCTCCACGTCGATCACCTGCCCCGGGTGCTCGCGCTCCACCCGCTCCAGGATGGTGCGCAGCGGCAGCACCTCGCCCGCCTCCAGCGCCTTGCGGGCTCGGTCGTGGCTCTCGCCAGCGATGCCGCCCGCGCTGGCCCAGGCCAGGCAGGCCGCGCACAGCAGCCCACGCAGCGTGCGCCATGAGAGGGTGAGGATTTGGCTTTGCATCACGACTTTATAGACGCGCCAGGATGAACGCAGGATGAACGGCGGATTCACCTCAGGTTCAGTTGACCCTGCGCATAGTACCCCTCATACCGGTCTCAAAAGGAGTCACTCATGCACCGAAACCTCATCACCACCCTGCTTGCCACCTCGCTGGCACTGACCCTGCCGGGTGCCGCCAACGCCGGTCCGCGCGAGGACCAGCTCAGCCAGTATGCCAGCGCCGCCAAGGCGGCCGACCCAGCGTTCGCTGGTTTCTCGGCCGAGCGCGGCAAGACGCTGCACACGCAAGCCTTTGGCGGCGGCAAGCCCGATACGCCGAGCTGCACCAGTTGCCACGGCCAGGACACGCGCGGCGCTGGTCGCAACCTGTCGGGCAAGGCGATTGACGCCATGGCGGTGTCGGTCACCCCCGCGCGCTACACCGATCCGGCCAAGGTCGAGAAATGGTTCAAGCGCAACTGCAACGAAGTGCTGGGGCGCGAATGCAGCGCCAAGGAAAAAGGCGACTGGCTGACTTTCATGCTGGGTCAGTAAGCCCACCCATTTGCTCAACAGGAGTCAACCATGAACATCCCCTATCGTCCACTGGCCCTAGGCCTGCTGGTTATCGGTTTCTCGGCTCTGGTGCTGGGACGCGCCCAGGCCGGTGGCGGCCACTACTACCCGCCGGTCACCGACGCGGTGGTCAAGGAAGAGTGCGGCAGCTGCCACCTGGTGTTCGCGCCGTCGATGCTGCCTGCCAGTTCCTGGACCCGCATGATGGGCGACCTGAAAAACCACTTTGGCGACGACGCCAGTGTCGAGCCGGCGATCGCCAAGCGCATCACCGAGTACCTGACCGCCAACGCCGCCGATGCCGGTGGCGCGCGCTACAGCGGCAAGCTGCTGCGCGGCGTGTCAAGCGCCAATGCGCCGTTGCGCATCACCGAGCTGCCCAAGTGGGTCAGCGAGCACCGCAAGGTGCCGGCCTGGGAGTGGAAGCACAAGGACGTGCGCACCAAGGCCAACTGCGCTGCCTGCCATCTCGACGCCCAGCAGGGCTACTACGACGAGTGATCGCCGGTTCCCCTTCTTCTTGTTCCGCCACGTACCCAAGCACACGGAGGTTTACACCATGAAACGCTCAACCCTTCTCGTATCCCTGGCCCTGGGCAGCGCACTGGCTGTCGCAGGCGCGCTGCTGGCCCCCTCGTTCGCCGGTGAGCACCGAGTCGACCCGGTGGTCGAGCGCCAGTGGCTGTCGATTGCGCAGATCCACGACAAGCTGCAGGCCGCGGGCTACCGCAATGTCGAAAAGATCGAACGCGAACGCGGCGGCTACGAGGTGCGCGCCACCGATCCCAAGGGTGAGCGCATCAAGCTCTATGTCAACCCGCAGACCGGCGAGATCATGAGCCAGCGCGGTGATGGCAAGCGCTTTGCTGGCGGCGGCACCGATGGCGCGCGCGCCTCGGCCGACTGCAACCAGCGCCGCTGCCGCGACGACCTGTCGGCCAAGGCGGCCAGCTCGGCACCGGTAGTGAAGTAAGAAAAGATCGGGAGTTGCCATGAAGACCCTGCTTGCCGCCCTGGTGGCACTGGTCGCCCTCGCCTGGGGCCTGGATGTCAGCAGCGTGGTCGCCCCGGCGGGTGCACACCCGTTGTGGCTGGCCCGCCAGGAGGGGCTCTACCTCAGCGGTCTGCTGTCGATCGCCATGATGTCGCTGACCATGTTTCTGGCGACCCGCCCGGCCTGGCTGGAGGCGCCGCTGGGTGGCATGGACCGGGTCTACCGCACGCACAAGTGGGCCGGCATTCTGGCCGTGTCGTTTGCGGCGATGCACTGGCTGATTGAGATGTCGGACGACATTCTGAAGGCGATGATCGGCCGGACCGGCCGCCTGCCCAAGGAAAAATTCACCGGCCTGCTGGAAGTTCTGCGCGACCTGTCCAAGGACATGGGCGAGTGGGCGATCTACGCCCTGTTGGTGATGCTGGTCATCACGCTGTGGAAGAAGTTTCCGTACCGCAGCTGGCGCATCCTGCACCGGGCCATGCCGGTGCTGTACCTGATGCTGGCCATGCATGCGGCCCTGCTGGCGCCGACGGCCTATTGGTCGCAGCCTGTCGGCGCGATGTTGGCGGTGCTGCTGGTGGCCGGCGTGTACGGGGCGATTCGTTCCATGCTGAACGGCATTGGCCGTGCGCGCGAAGCAAAAGGCCAGATCATCGCCGTGGAGCACCCAGCGGGTGACGTGACCACCGTACGCTGCCGCCTGGACCAAGGCTGGCACGGTCACCGGCCCGGGCAGTTCGCCTTTGTCACCTTCGATGACAAAGAGGGCGCGCATCCGTTCACCATTGCCAGCGCCGACCAGGGCGACCGCACCATCAGCTTCCAGATCAAGGCGCTGGGCGACTACACCCGAAAGCTCGGGGAACGCGTGCAGGCCGGTCAACCGGTGCGGGTGGAAGGGCCGTACGGCCGCTTTGATCTGGCGCGCTGCAACCGCCGGGCGCGGCAAATATGGATCGCCGGGGGCATTGGCGTCACACCTTTCCTGGCTTGGCTGGAGTCACTGCAGGGCAAGCCGGATCAGGTGAGCGCGGCCGACCTGCATTACTGCACCCGTGACCGCGATACCGATGCCTTTGTGCCGCGCCTTGAGACCTTGTGTGCTGCGCTGCCCGGCATTCGCCTGCACATTCACGGCGCACGCCAGGGGGCGGTGCTCAAGGCCGAATCCTTGGGCGAGCCGAAAGGTGCCGAGATCTGGTTCTGCGGCCCCAACGGTCTGGCCGACGCGTTGCGTCAGGGCATACACGCCATGGGTTGGCGACCGCGCTTTCATCAAGAGGTGTTTGAGATGCGCTAATGCCAGGTTCACCGCCGGGTCGTCCCCAATGTGAAATGCACCCCCTCGGGGGGCAGCGAAGCACACGAAGTGGCAAGCGCGGGGGCCAGTTTCACCGCCGGGCCAGGCCGGCCCGGGCCTTGCGCGCAAGCGGCGCACCTACTTGGCGTGCGTGCTGTGCACCTGCGCCGAGCGGGTGTCCAGCGGCACCAGCAGCGCCGACGTGATCTGGTCTGCGCGCAGTACCTGGCCGCCCTGCTGACCGGCAAACCGCCGGGCCGCCTCCAGGCTGGCAAAGGCGGGCAGGTTGCCGTTGCGCATAGGCCCCAGGGCTTTGGAGCCGTGCACGTAGTGGGCCTGCGCGGCGGGCGTCCAGGCGCGGGTGCTCATGTCGGTGACAAAGGTGGCGGCCACGTCACTGGCACTGCGCCCGGGGCTGAAGCGCTCCACCGATTGAAGAAATAGATACAGGCTGACGGGGGAGTCGAAGTAGTGCGTGTCGCCGTTCCTGAAGATGGCTTGCGCAGCCCATTGCGGCGCGCGGGCCGGGAACATGCCGCACACTGGGCAGCGCGCGTCCGCGGGTACTGGGCGCGGTGCCAGCAGGGCCACGCCGGAGGCGCTGTTCCAGGGTTGCGGCGGCGCCACCAGGCAGATGTCTTCTGCGGCGGACGAGGTCATTACGTTGTCGGGCCACAGCAACCATGTGGCGGTAGCCAGGGCCAGCAGTGCCAATGCGCCGCCAACCACCACACGCCGCCTCCGGCCGGTTGGGTCCGCAGGGCCGCTTGCGTGGGCGGCGTGCGGGTGGTGGAGCGGTTGCGCCATGGTCTATGCGCGCGGCCTACATGCGCGTGTCGTGCAAGGCACCGCCGCTGAGGTCGACCATATCGGGCTTGATGTCGGCATAACGCAGCACCTTGCCGCCGTACGCCTGGGCAAACTTCTTGGCGTCGGCCTCTTGCGAGAAGCTGGCAATGGTCGGACCCATGGAGCCTTTGCGTTTGCTGCCCAGCACGAAGTAGCCGGTCTTGGGGTCAAACCAGTTGCCGCGCGGCTGGTCCCAGTTGGCCTTGCCCATGTCCTGCACCCATACGGCATCGATCTTTCTGACCTGCTCGGGCGACAGCAGTGTGCTGAACAGTTCCACGGTGTCGCAGAAGAAGGTGGGCTCGGCCTGCCCCGCGTACCGGATTTGCGCCTTGGGGCCCGGGTAGTCGGCCAGCAGCATGCCGTCCAGGTCGCAGGTGGTGCGGGCGTCGATCTCAAGCGGCGTCAATGGCTTGACGGGGGTCGCGGGTTCGCAGCCTGAGAGCAGTGCGCCGGCCAGGCAAGCCAACAGTGCGACAACCAGGCGCAAACGTCGATGCTGGGTCATGTGCGAAATCTCCATCGGGCCAAGGTAAGCGGAACCACAATCCAGGCGAGCATTACCAGGCCTAGCAGCCAGGGCTTGGCCAGGGCTGGCGGCACGATGCTGGCCAGACCATACAGCGTGCGGACGTCTTCCAGCGAGAACACGTTGAGGATGCGAAACACATCGGCCGGATTGAGCAGCAGCAGGTAGGCAAAGGCTTCCCCGCCATAACTGCCGCCAGTGGCCACCAGGCCACCGAGCAGCAACAGGTCGAACACCAGCACGAAGAAGAACCACAATGCGATGGCCAGGCCGGAGGCGCGGGTGCGCTCGCGCGCAATTACCGACATCAGCACCGCCAGGCTCAGGAAGGCCAAGCCCAACAACACTGAGCTGATCATGAAGCCGCCGTAGTGGAACAGGCCCGGCCAGCTGAACTGCCGGTACAACAGCACCGCTACCAGCGCAAAGCCGACCAGTGTGGACAGCGTCAACGCTGCGGCCAGGCCAAGATATTTGCCCAGCAGCAGCTCCAGCCGTGTGATGGGCAATGCCAGCAGCAGATCGAGCGAGCCGCGCTCGCGTTCGCCCACCACGGCGTCGAAGCCCAGCAGCAGGGCAATCAGGGGGATCAGGTAAATCACCAGGCTGACCAGACTGGCGATAGTGAACTCGATCGAGCGCAAGCCCACCGCACCTTGCTGCGCGCCCCCAAAGTAGGTGATGACCAGCGAGAACACCGTGAACACCAGTGCCACCGCCAGCACCCAGCGGTTGCGCATACGGTCGCGGAATTCCTTGGCGGCCAGGGTCAGGATTTGGGAGATTTCCATGGCTATTCAATCGGTTGAGGACTGGGCTAAAGGTCTGTCCCGCAAGGAATCACGTCGGAGAAACCAAAGAATACATCTTCCAAAGACGGCTCGGTGATGTTGAGGTCCAACAGCCGAACGCCCAGCGCGCTGACCGTGGCCAGCACCACCATCTTGGCATCGCGCGGGCAAGTCACCTGCAGGCCCTCGGGGATGACGGTGGTGTGGACACCAGTGATTGCGCCCAGTGCTTGTTTCGCCTGCGGGGCGTCCGGCGCTGCCATGCGCAGTGTCAGGCTGAGCGGCATATGCACTTCTTCGCGCAGCGCCTGCACGCTGCCCAGTGCCTGAATCTTGCCGGCCGACATGATGGCAAGGCGGTCTACCCGATCCTGCAGTTCGGCCAGGATGTGCGAGGTGATCACCACCGTAACGCCTTCGCCCTGGAGACCGCGCAGCGTGGCATAGAAGTCGCGAATAGCCTGCGGGTCCAGGCCATTGGTGGGTTCGTCCAGGAATAGCACCCGTGGCGAGCCCAGCAGGGCTTGCGCAAAACCCAGCCGTTGGCGCATGCCCTTGGAGTACTCCCGCAGTGGTCGTTTGGCGGCGTGCCACAGGCCAACGCGCTCCAGCGTGGGCGCGCACTGGGCGCGCGCCGCCCCCTTGAGCCTGGCAAAGAAGTGCAGCGTCTCCAGCCCGGTGAGGTTGTCATACAGCACCACGTTTTCGGGCAGGTAGCCAATGTGTCGACGGGCCGCGCGAAAACCGCGCCCGCGCACCGAGCAGCCGCCCACCAGGATCTCGCCCTCGGTTGGCGCGATCAGGCCCAGCATCATCTTGAACAGCGTGCTTTTGCCGGCGCCGTTGTGACCGATCAGGCCAAGAATCTCGCCGCGCTGCACCGTGAGGTCAACACCGTCGACGGCGCGTAGTGTGCCGTAGTGTTTGGACACGCCACGTGTCTCAATAGCGGCTGCTTCACTGGCCGGGGTAGTGCTTGTCACGCCATTGACTCCATTGCTTGTTGCCGGGCTGCATGCGCGGTTTCGGATCGACCACGCTGGGCACCCGCAGCACCGGAAACTGCTGGCTGACCAAGCGCAGGGCCTGCACGGCCGGGCTGGCCATCAGCAGTTTGATGCTGGGGTAGCGCCAGGTCAGGCGGTCCACCATGTCGTTGGCTTCGTAGGGCACATCGCCCACACCGTTGCCGTCGCGGTCCCAACCCAGGTAGTTGCTCCAGTGGTTGCCACTCTCGGTGCCCCAGCGTTCGTCGCGCGCGCCGACATACCGCACCTGTTCGCGGTTGGCCACAAAGTCGTTGCCCTCGACCTTGTTGCGGGTGGAGCCAGCCGACAGGTGCACGCCCACATGGTTGTCCACCAGCAGGTTGCCCTTGATGGTGACGTACTCCACGTCGTAGATGAAGAAGCCACGGTTGTTGCCGGCAATGACATTGCCCTCTACCACCGAGTCTTGCATGGTGCGCAGCATGATGCCGTGGTCCGAGTTGCCCCAGGCACGGTTGTTGCGCACCAACTGGTCGCGCACCTCCATCAGCGCCAGTCCGCCGCGGTTGTAGTAGCTGTCGTTGTCCTCCCACAGGTTGTAGTAGGAGTTCATGTAGTGCGTGCCGTAGCGGCTGTGGTGCAGCTTGTTGCCTTTGAAGACGGCGCGGTGTGATACGTCCACATAGAGCGCATCGCGCACGAAGCTGATGTTGTTACCGGTGATACGAGCGCCGGTGGTGTTGTAGAGCTGGATGCCGTTGCCGCGCTGCGAGGAGTTGTACTCGCGCTTGCCGGTGATCAGGTTGCCCTCGATCACCACGTCGTTGGCCTTCTCGATCCACAGGCCGAACAGGTTGTAGCTCAGGTCGCAGTTGCGCACCACGGCGCGGTGCGCACCCGGATAGATGTAGATGCCGGCGTTCTGCTCGTTGAGGCTGTCGCCCGAGTCGCGCACGATCAACCCTTCGATCGTCACGTCCGTCGCCGTGACGCGCAGCGTGTCACCCTTTTGCGCGCCGCTCAGGCTGGGACGGCCGACGCCGCGCAGGGTGAGTGGTTTGTCGATCAGGAAGTTGCCGGTATGGACCGCGCGTTCAATCTCCACCACATCGCCCGGTTTGGCCACGCGAATGGCCTGCTGCAGCGACGCGCCGGGCGCGACCCGCACCGTCGTCGCGTGCGCGCTCGTCAGCAGACCAGCGAGCAGCAGGGGCAAGAGCGTCCTCATCGGGGAATTACCGGAGTACCTTCGTGCTGCGCATTGCGGTGCGAGCTTGCTTGGGGCGGCCCAACGCGGCGCTCATACCAGCATCAAACCCAGTGTCTTCAACGTCAGGAACAAGGCGGCACCAATCAACAGATTCTTGAAGCTTACGTAACTCAGCATGTCCATCACGCTGGCATGGCGATAGTTGTCCTGCCACCACGGGCCGTCCTTGACGTAGCGCCGGCCGGACAGGCGGATCAGTACCTCGTACACGCTCCAGCCAAACCACCAGCCGATGATGGCGCCGGAAGATAGCCTCCCGGTTGCCGCTAGCAGCCAGGCCACGGTGGCTGCGATGGCCAGTGAGAAGCCCGCGATTTGCAGCGTGCGCTGCGAGTGCCATCCCTCGGCGCTCCAGGGCCACAGGTGGTCGCGGATCTCCAGCCAGATCCACATCAGGCGACTGACATTGATTTTGTGCGGTGGCATCACGGGGTCGGATGGCATGCGCGGGTCTGGTCCCTCTTTGGCAGCCAGCGCAGCCGGCGTGGATATAGTTACTGGGTGGATCGGGATGTAGTAGCCGTCGCGCCCGATCGGGGTCATTTCCAGCCCGGCGCGTTCGCGCCGTTTGCGCTCCTGGCCCAGCGGTGGGCAAACTTTGGGGTCGGTATAGAGCACCAGGCAGTCCAGGCAGTGCAGGCATTCGCGGTGGTCGATGCGGCCAGCAGCATCAATCGCCAACGAGCCGCAGCCAACCGCGCAGGCCTTGCAGCTGTTGCACTCTTGCTTGCGTGGCAGGCCAAACCAGCGGAAGGTGCTGGGCACGGCCAGGGCGGCGCCCAGCGGGCAGATGTATTTGCAGTAAGGCCGCTCGATGAAGATAGACAGACCCAGCAAAGCGGCCACAAACAGGCCATAGGGCCAGGCACGGTTGTTGATGCCGACCAGAAAAGTGGTCTTGAATGGCTCCACTTCGGCCAGCACTTCGGCCAGGCCCATGGAGAACATCGACACCGCGAGCAGGCCGAAGAACACAACGTACTTGAGCCACTTGAGCCGGTCGTGCCAGACGCGCGGCAACGATCCCTGAAAACGCTTCAGCCCGATCAGGCTGCCGAGCTTGTACATCGCCTCGGACAACGAACCAAACGGGCACATCCAGCCGCAAAACAGGCCACGACCGAATAGGAACACCGTGACAATAATGAAAATCCAGAACACAAAGATGAACGGGTCCGACAGAAACAACGACCAGGTCCACTGGAACAGTAGCGAGTGGAACCAGGTCAGTACCTGCGTAACAGACGGCTGCGCCAGGGCGCCAAAACCGACGAAACCAATGCTCAACGCCCAGGCGCTGTACTTAAAAGCGTTGACCGGCCACTTGTTCTTGCGCGTGGAGCGGCGGGTGAGTTGTTCCCTGAAGGCATAAACCATGGTCACGATCACCAGCAGCGCTGCAAAAAGACCAATCTCGACAGCGCGTGATTTCCAGATACGTACCCACGGCGCGGCGGCTTCCTCCACCACCGGTCGGCCACCCTCCAACAGCTCTGGCGCCAGCCAGTAATTGCTGTCGAAGCTGGTGAAGCTGCGCGTGCCGGTGGCACGGTCCACTCGGTTGCCCAGGAAACTCAGCTTCCAGGGATAGGCGGCGGAGAAGGCCTTGGAGCGGATGATGAAAATTGCCGATTCATTGAAGCTGGGCGCGCCGACTGCTTCCAGCCCGTAGAGGTTGAGGTAGTCCAGATCGCGGAAGGTAAACGAGTCAGCACCCTGCTTGACCTGCACGCGGTCGTAGATGCCGCCGCGAACAAAACCCGAACCCTTGAACGATTCCACGCCGGCGCTGCGCACGACAAACAGCGCGTGGTCGCCCTCCTTCAAGCGGGCGCGCAGGTTGGCCCAACCGCTGTCACCCAGCAGGCTGGCGCCCACATCGGGGTGATTGAGGTCGCCAAACCACAGTTCGATAAAGGGTTCACCGGTGCGCACCAGGCCAACCTGCTCGGGCCTGACGGCGAGCCGCTGCACGCTGCCTTGTTTGACCAACTGGGCCCAGCTCAGGCGCTGGCCGGTCACCACATACCGTGCCGGATCACGCTTGGTCGGGGCCAGAATGCCGACCTGGCGGGCCACCGCCGTTCCCGAGGCCATCATGACCTGATTCTGCGCGATCACCGTCACGGTGGCGCCGGAGATGGCGTCGACCCCCAGCACGTTTTCGTCGGGGCGCGACTGGCCCACTTCAATCTTGTCGGCGACCGACTTGCCGAGGTACTGGTCATTGAACTTGAGCAGGGCCGATTCGGGAATGCCCAGCAGCAGAATGGGTTCGGAGTGCTTGAGCACCTTGACGCCCACAAAGCGACCATTGCGATCCATGCCGATCAGCGTAATCACCGGTTTGCCTGAATAGGCGGGCGTGTCGGTGATGTCGGTGGAGAGCATCACGTAACCGAGCAGCTTCTTCTTGCCCGCCTCTTCGTCGCCATAAGCTTCGACATAGGGGGGTTGTCCCATGCGCTCGGAGAAGCTCTTGGCGCCTGGAAATACGGCACTGCAGGGCACCATGGCACACAGGTCTTTGGCGGAGTTGAGCTCCGCGGGCAGCTCTGCCTCGTAGGCCCCCGTGCTGGCGTGGGCGTGGCCCCAGCCGAGCGTGAGCGCGGTCAGGAAAACGGCCAGGCAGACAACTGCCCGACCTGCCACCTGTTGGCATGTCAGATACATAAACACCATCTTTCAAGGCAAGCCCCGCCATTGTGGCGGGGCTTGCGAGGCAGCGCTGGGGGACTGGCCTAAGACACTGCCGCGGGCCGGTATTCCCAATCAGCCTTCGACGATCATGCGCGAGCGCATTTCCAGATGCAGAGCGTGGCAGAAGTGGGTGCAATAGCACCAAAACACGCCCGGCTTGTCGGCGATGAAGGTCACCGAGGCAGTCTCTTGGGGGTTGACAATGAAATTGACGTTGTACTTCGGAATGGCGAAGCCGTGCGTCAGGTCCTCGATTTTGTCGAGGTTGGTCAGGATCAGCGTGACTTCGTCGCCCTTCTTGAGCTTGAAATCACGCAGGCTGAAGGCTGGAGCCTGTGAAGTCATCTTGATCGTGACCTTCTTGCCGTTGCGCACGACGCCCGATTCTTTGGCATCTTTGATGGCAAGCGGAAAGTCGTCGAGCGCATAGACCTGCTTGGGGCGAACCAGGTCGCGCTTGAAGATGATGAAGTCATGAGGTTCGCCGCGCACCGGGTGATCGGCCAGCAGCACCATTTTGTCGCCCGAGATGTCAATCAGTTGCTCATTCTCTGGGTGCAGCGGGCCGACCGGCAGGAAGCGGTCCTTGGAGAACTTGCAGCCCACGGCGAGGTACTTGCCGTCGGCAGCCTTGGTCTCGGATTGTGACGCGTTCAGGTGGCCGGGCTGGTATTGCAGGTCCAGCCGATCCACCACGTACTTGGCGGCCTTGTCGCCCTTGTGGAACTTGATGGCGGCTTCCACATTCCACTTGACCACCTGGCTGTCGAGGAACAAGGTGGTGTAGGCATTGCCACGGCCGTCAAACGCGGTGTGCAGGGGACCCAGACCCAACTCGACTTCAGCGACGATGACCGAGTCCAACTTCTCGACCTTACCCTCGAACCAGTCCAGCACCTTGGTCAGCTCAATCACGGTGCCAGTGGGCGAGAGCTTGCCCGCGCAGATGAAGTACTTGCCGTCGGGGCTCGCGTTAACGCCGTGAGGGTTCTTGGGCACCGAGACATAAGCGGTCAGGGCGGTCTTGGGGTCCTTGTTCGAGCCGCGCGTGCCGTCCACCACAGGCACTTTGGAGTCGCCAATGGTCTTGAACTTGCCGGCCTTGACGGCGGCTTCGATTCGGGCAACGTGGAAGAAAAGGCAGGCGTCGCGCTCGGCCGACATCATGTCTTCGTACTTGGCACCCATTTCGATGTTGTACTGGTTTGTGGCGGCCAGCTTCCCGTCATAGGAGGTGGCGACCAGGTCGCAGTTGCCATCGATCAAAACCTGCCACCGCACTTCCATGGTCTCGGCGTCCACGCAGCTGAATAGCGAGCGGTACTTGCTGGCGTCATCGATGCCGGTGTTGGGCAGGGGAATGCTGAATTCCCCGCCGCAGAACACGCGCGTGGTGTAGTTGATCTTGGGGTCGACCGGGTCAGCCTTGTCCGGGAAGATGCCGTGAAAACCCTGCACGTTGGGCAGCTCGGTGATCTTGTCGCAAACAAAGTAGTCCAGGCGGATGCGCGCGATGCGAGCGTTGATTTTGTCGTTGATCCAGGCGTAGCGCCCGTCGTAGTTGCCGTCCTTGTACGACGCATGAGTATGGTGGGTGTCGGCCACCGTGTAGCGCAGGCTGCCGTCGGCCTTGGTGCCCATGATTTTCTTGGACTCATTGGTGATGCCCCAGCCCACCAGCGCGTCTGGCACAAAGCAGGGGATGCGGGTGATTTCGCGCCCCGAAGGCAGGCCCAGAACCCGCATGTCGCCGGTATGACCGCCGCTCCAGAGGCCGTAGTACGTGTCGAGTTCGCCGGGTTTGAGGTGCACGCTGGCGTTGGAGGCGTGGGCAGCGGACGCCGCTGCCGGAGCGGAGGTCGCCGGGGCCGCAGCCGTGCTGGGTTTCTCCGTGCAAGCGGCCACACCGGCCAGGCTGGCCAAGGCGGCGGTGTTGATGAACTTGCGGCGCCCAAGCGCTGGTAGCGCAGTGGCTTCTTGATTCTTGTCCTGGCTCATAGTGAAGTCCTCATTAAATCGCCCGCTCCAGTCTCGGAGCTCATGGGCTTGGTTGTACATACCGTTCTGCCGCTTCGAATGGTGATCCAAGCGGCCACGGGCGCCATTGATATGGATCAAATATTAGGTGTAAACCCTAGGGGTATTGTTCCCGCTGTTGTCCGCCTGTGAGAACATCGGGGACTCGATTTCGGCGATGGTTCGCTGTGCGATTCATATTTGGAGCAAGAGAATGAATAAACCCATCTGGATATTGTCCGCCCTGACAGTGGCCCTGCTCAGCGCTTGCGGCAAGCAAGAGCCTGCCGCCCCAGCAGCGGCTGCTGCGCCTACAGCCGCACCAGCACCAGCCCCGGTTGCGGCACCCGCCGCCGCGCCGGTCGCCGAGAACACGGTTGGTAAGTCGGTTTTCGGCAAGACTTGCGCCTTGTGTCATGCCGCAGGTGTGGCCGGCGCACCCAAGCCCGGTGACAAGGCCGACTGGGCGCCGCGTATTGCGCAGGGCAATGATCTGCTGCACAAGCACGCGATCGAAGGCTTTACCGGCGCCAAGGGTCAAATGCCCGCCAAGGGCGGTGCTGCCAACTTGACCGACGACGAAGTCAAGGCCGCCGTCGCGTACATGGTTGATCAGTCGCGCTAAGCGGCTGGGGCGCCAGCATGGCCAGACAAACCCTCAGTACTGCGCAACTCAGTCGGCGCCGGCTGAGTTTGGCCTTGCCATGGATGGTTTTCGGTTTGGTGGTGCCGACGGTGCACTCCGGTACGGGCGTGCATCAAGCCGCGCGCGCGCTGATGGGCACCCGTGTCGACCTGACGCTGCAAGGCCCCGATGAAGCGGTTCTGAGACGGGCCGGCGACGCCGCGTACGCCGAGATGACTCGACTGGTCAACATGATGAGCCGCTATCGCAGCACTAGCGTGCTCAATGCCATCAACCTGTCGGCGGGTTTGCAGGCCGTTAGCGTGCCACCCGAGTTGATGCAGGTGCTTCAAATGGCCCGGGCCGCTGCGTTGTCCAGTAACGGCGGCTTTGATGCGACAGTTGGGGCCCTCAGAAACTGGCGTTTCGATCCCGCTCAACCCTCCATTGCGACCTCTGAGCAGGTGGCCGCGCAAATCAAGTTGGTCGATTTTCGTGCCCTGGTGCTGGATGAACGTGCGGGCACGGCCTACCTCACGCAACGTGGCATGCGTCTGGATCTGGGTGGCATTGCCAAGTTGCCCATTTTGCAGGCAGGCATGCAGCAACTGCAGCACTATGGTGTGGCCAACGCGATGATCAACGGCGGCGGCGATGTGCTGGTGATGGGGCAGCTTGATGGTCGCGCCTGGCGCGTCGGTCTGCGTGACCCGCGTCAGCCCGAGCGCTTGCTCGGATCGGTGTCGCTACAGCGAGGTTTCGTTGCGGCCTCGGGCGACTACGAACGTTTTGTGATGCACCAGGGCAAACGCCTGCACCACGTGCTGGACCCCAAGACGGGCTACCCCACGCGGGGCCCGCATGGCGTGGCCCTGATTGGCGAGCAGTTGGACGCCATCAATGGCCTGGGTACGGCCATCATGGTGGCGGGCGCCCAAGCCGGGCGTGAGCGGCTGGCGCGCACCCCTGGCGTGGATGCTTTGATTGTGGATGCCGACAACAGCTTGTGGCTGTCGCCCGGCATGGCACGACGCCTGCAGCGCAGCGCGGCCTGATTGTCCAGGTCCTGTCCCGCAATGGCTCAGATGGGCTCGGTGCGCTGCGTCAGCCAGGCCAGCGCGGGGCCGGTCACCAGCGGCGACAGGCGTGTACGCACCGTGGCGTGGTACTGGTTGAGCCAGTTGATCTCGTCAGCGCGCAACAGGGTCCTGTCGATGCAGCGGGTGTCGATCGGGCACAGGGTCAGGGTCTCGAAATCAAGGAACTCGCCGAAGGGTTCATTCGATGCAGCCATCACGTTGAGGACCAGATTCTCAATGCGCACGCCCCATTTGCCGGGACGGTACAGGCCAGGCTCGATGGAGGTGATCATGCCGGGATGCATCGCCATGTTGGCATCCGGGATGGCCTTGGAGATGCTTTGTGGCGCTTCATGCACCGCCAGGAAATAGCCCACGCCATGGCCGGTGCCGTGCCCATAGTCGATACCCTGCTCCCACAGCGGCTGGCGCGCGATCGCGTCGAGCATGGGTGACAGTGTGCCCAGCGGAAAACGCGTGCGCGACAAGGCCAGCGTGCCTTTGAGCACCAGCGTGTAGTCACGTTTCTGGTCGGCGCTGGGCGTGCCAATCGGCCACACCCGGGTGATGTCGGTGGTGCCGCCGAGGTATTGGCCGCCCGAATCAATCAGCAGCAGGCCATCGCCTTCGATGACCGCATGGCTCTCGGGCGTGGCGCGGTAGTGCGGCATGGCACCGTTGGCATTGAAGCCGGCGATGGTGTTGAAGCTCAGTCCCACGAAGCCGGGCCGACGCGCCCGCGCCGCCGAGAGTTGCTCGTCGATGGTCAGCTCGGTAATGCGTTCGCGCCCCAGCGCGGCCTCGAACCAGGCATAGAACTCGCACATGGCGGCACCGTCTTGCGCCATTGCCTCGCGCACATGCACGGCTTCGGCGGCGGTCTTGCGGCTCTTTTGCAGCACGCTCGGGTTGATCGCCTCGATCACCTTCACCGTTGCCGGCACGCTCTCACGCAGGCCCAGCGTCACGCGCTTGGGGTCGAGCAGCAAGACGGCGCCTGCATCAAGTGCCGCCAGCGCCTCGCTGGCCTGGGTATAGGGCCGCACCCGCACGCCATCGGCCTGCAGGCGCACTGTCAGCTCGGTGGGAACCTTGCCGTCGGCCACGAACAAGGTGGCCTGGTCGGCGGTGATCAAGGCGTGCGCCAGAAACACCGGGTTGTAGGGGACATCGGCACCGCGCAGGTTGAACAGCCAGGCGATGTCGTCCACCGTCGAGACGAAGTGGTGCGTGGCACCTTGGTCAGCCATGGCGGCGCGTACGCGCGCCAGCTTGGCTTGCCGTGGGGTGCAGGCGTGGGGAGCCTGGTGCTCGTACACCGGCTGATCTGGCAGGCCTGCGCGATCGGGCCAGATGTGAGCCAGCACATCGACATCGGTGCGCAGTGTGGCGCCGACCTTGGTCAGGGCTTGACGCAAAAGCTGGGCGGCGCTCAGGCTCAGTGCCATGCCATCGACGCCGACGCTCTGTCCGGTGCCTACGTGCTGTGCCAGCCAATCGATATGCTGTGTGGAGGCACCCGTGTCGATCTTGAGCAATTCGATGCCGCTGCCGGTGAGTTCGGTCTCGGCCTGCGTCCAGTAACGGCTGTCGGCGAACAGGGCCGCCCGCGAGCGCGTGACAACCAGCGTGCCCATAGAACCGGTGAAGCCCGATAGCCACTGCCGACCTTGCCAGCGCTCAGGAAGGTACTCCGACAAGTGAGGGTCACTCGACGGCACCAGGCAGGCAGCCAGGCCGAGTTCGCTCAGGGTGGCCTGGGCGCGGGCGATTCGTTGGGCAAAGACAGAGCTGGTGGTGGTCATCGCGGTTCCTGATGGGTTGTGGGACAGACCTCCAGCGCTTTGCCCAACTGATCGTCGGAGCTTGGCTGTCGGAAGGTCGGTAGCGCCAGGTTGCGGCGCGAAGCGGCGATTGTAGGCGCGCCCAGGGGTTCCTGCCGGGGTGGCCGACGCGGTTCAGCGGGGTTGGCTGTGGTTGAGCGTGTCGGCCGGCAAGCGGTCGATCTCGACCAGCAATTGGGCCAGGCTGCGTGCGCTGGCGACCACCACCTGATGACCCTTTTCGGCGCTGGCAGCGGCGGCGTTGCCGACCGCGCCGGCCGGGTTGTAGTCCTGCATCTGCCAACCCAGCTTGGCGCTCTTGCCGTTGCCCAGAATCGGGAAAGTTTGCGTCCTGGTCTGCGAGCTGGAGGGGAAATTGGCGGCCCGCGTCATGTCAACCAGATCGGGCTTGAGCGCCAGCATCATGGAAGTTTCGATGTCGCCGGCATGGATGCCAAAGCGGTGCTCATCAACGCTGAAAAGCTGGTTGGCGTCCACGCCCTTTTCGTCGGTCAAGGGCAGGTTGAACCAGCTCACGCCATAGACCAGCATGCCCAGTCGGGCGCGCAAGTCACGTGCCACGATGTCGAGCACGCTGACCTGTCCGCCGTGGGCGTTGAACAAGACCAGCTTCTTGATCCCCGCTGCGGCGACTGACTCGCCGATGTCGGTCCACAGGCGGATGACGGTGTCAATCTTGAGGGTGAGGGTGCCTGCAAAGCGCGCGTGCTCCGGGCTCAGGCCGACCGCCTGCGTCGGCAGGAACAGCACCGGCAGCGCGACCGGCAAGTGCGCCAGTGACGCGGCAACAATGCCATCAACCAGCGCTGTATCCACGCACAGCGGCAAATGTGGGCCATGTTGTTCGGTGGCCGCCACCGGGAGCACTGCGATCATGCTGGCCGCGCCGCCAAGGGAACGCAGTTGGCTGAAGTCTTGGGTGCTCCAATCGGCCCAGAATCGGGATGGCGTGCTCATGGGCCTATCTTAAGGCCCCCACGCTTGCCACTGCCCCGGCATCGGCGGGAGCCGACGACGCAAGTGTTGCGCTGTACGGGCCGATGCCAGAGGCAACGGCTCTTCGCATTGTCCCGCCCTGCGCAGGCAGGGCGAGAGCCGCAGTGCTCAGCCCCGAGGGGGCTGTTTCCCTGGCGGGGCTGACCACCAAGCGGTTCAGAGCACCTTGGGGCGGCCCGGCGGTGAAACGCGCCTTGGACGCGGCGCCTGGGCACTCGCCGCGCCCCGGCCCTCAGGCCGAAGCGCGGCGGTGCACGCAGTCACAGTGCTACAGGCGTGTGACGCCGCTCAGATGGCCAACCAGTTGGCCATCAACGTACAGCGCACCTTCGGGCGCTCCAGCCTCTGCGTAGAACTCGATCACCGAGCCGCTGACGTAGGGGCTGCTGCGACGCTCGGTGACGGCGACCTGGTGCGCGAGGCGGGCCAACGCGCGGCTGGCGGCGCGCAGTATGGCGGCCAGCAGACGTCGACCGGGGGTGCCGTGCGGGGCATACAGCGGCACGACGGATGTGGGCAAACTTCCTATCATGATGATCTCTCCTTGACCGCCATGCGTCGGAACAGCGCTGGCGGAGCTTTTTGAACTACGGACTGGGGGGCCTAGCGAGGATCGCGTTGCGACGCGAACGCAGCCCTGGCGCTGACACGTTCTGGCGGGGGGTTAGCACCGGCGAAAAGGGGTGCATGGCGGGGGAACTCAAAACAACATCTTTCATGACACTCTCCTTGAAGGAAAACAAACGGCAGCAAAACAAACGGCCCGGGGCTGCAAAGCACCCGGGCCGTTGTGAATACGATCTGATGAGGGTATTCAGCTCACGCAAGCCCGGGCGGGGCAGAACGGTTGATCAAGTCGATTTGGGCGGCAATGCCACAGAACGCCGCAGGCATCGGGCGAGGTGCGCCCAGTGCGAGGAGTTCAAACGTGTGGCAGACCATGGCAAAGCAGACTTAAGGGTTGATCGGACATGTAGTCAGCTTGGCCCGGAGGCGGCGATGACTACAAACTTGCTCAAATGATAAACGATTGATTATCTTGAGCAAATAGAATTTATCCCAATAGACAGCGATCTATTTCTTCTGTCGCAGCGGTGCCACACCAGCCTGTGAACGCAGCCACAGGGCATGGGCGTCGGTCGCTGCGGGCGGGCTTTTGGCGGCATCGGTCTTGGGGAGGGGCTTGCCGGGCGTGGGTGCCGAAGCCGCCGCTGCGGGTTGACCGGTCGATGGCGTCAGCACCTCGCCCAGCAGATCAAGCAGGCGCGCGCGAGCACGCTGGGGGTGACGCCGGTAATAGGTCAGCACCAGGCCGATGATGAAGCGCTCGTCATCGTCGCGCGGGGCGTGGCTGTCACTCGGGGCGTCGACCGTGGCGCTGGCGCGGGGCGGGTTGACCGGGGCGCCATGGTCCTGGTCCATCCAGCCGTTGGGTTTGTGGCACAGCTGTTCGAACTGGCGCGCCAGGCGTTCGCCGATCTGGCGCGAGCGACTCTTGATCTGGCTCCAGTAGCTGGGCTGGATTTGCACCCGTTCGGCAAATCGCCCCTCAAGGCCACGCAGGGTTGCTGCGTCCGGGTGTTTGATGGTGTTGCGCACAAATTCGTCGAACAAGGCCAGGGCGTTGTCGAAGCGAATCTGCGCCAGATCGGGCGCGCGGTTCATATGCAGATGATAAACCTGCCTTGAGCTGCATGATTTGACTCCCGCTGCCCCACCCTTACCAGCGAGACTGGTGGTCTTCGGTCACGCCGATCAGGTTTTGCACCGGTCGCGGCGTGGCGTCGGCGCTCGCCTTGACCCAGCCGTTGAACACACCGATGGGTTGCACGTAGCGGTTGGCGGCAATCAGCTGGTTCTTGTCCACGCGGCGCATGCCCCGTGGCTGGAACGAGAGATCGAGCAAACCATCGTCGGTGCGAACCCGCCACATCGCCATCGGGTTGTCGGGATCGAACCCGAACTCGGCCGCACCCAGCGCAATCAGGTGGCCGTCGAGCCACAGCGCGTTCTCATGCGCACCAAAGTAGCCGGCCTGAAGGTTGAAGCCTATGTCAGAGCTGTGGGCACTGGCCCAGCGCCAGGCGGTGTCGCGCGCCAACAGGCCGTTGGAGTAATCGAAGCTGGCCACGCCACCGTCCAGTGCATGGCGGCTTGCAGCCAGGCGCAGTTCGCCCCGCAGCGCGCGCGCCGATGACTTTTGCGTCGCGTGCATTGAGCCGCCCGCGACCGCGCCGACTGCCAGCAACATTGGCCCGGCAGCGTCAAACTCGGCGTCGATCTGCATTGGCCGACTGCGCACGTGCAGTTGGTAACACTGGCTGGCGGCGACGTGGCGGCACTCGATGTGCAAGCCACCGAAGTGAAAGCGGTGTGCGGCGCCGGTGGCGCAGCGGTCTGCCATCGCGGCCCCGAATCCTGGTATGCCGTCCTGTGAGAATGCCGCTGTCACCTTCGCCTGCTGGTGGTCAAACACGTAGCCAAAGGCCGCGCTGGTCCAACCGAGGTCAACCGTGGCCACTGCGCAAAAGACTTCGTCGGTAGCCAGCGCGACGTAGAACCAGCGCTTGTGGTGAAAGTGCCGCCACCATGCGCCGCGCGCCATTGGGCCACGCAGGTGTGCCCAATCGATGTCGCCGGTGGTGCCCTCAAAGCGGCCAGTCTGGACGACGCCGCTGGCGTCGATAAGTTGGGCCGGGGCCGCGGGAAGTGGGGTGGAGAGTGGGGCGGTGCGGGTCATGTCAGTGCCGATGTGGGGCATACGCGTGGCCGGTTTCCGGCTCACTTGGCAGCATGTGGCGAATGATGGCGGTCCTGTCGCGTGGCCAGGGTGCGCTGGGGCTTGGCTGGTCGTGGAGCGCGCCGAGGCAGCATGCCGTGCAATGCGCGTGGGCTGGCACGTGCGCCGCTGGCCAGGTAGTCGCTCAACAAGGCGGCGCGCACCGCCTCATCGGCCATCCGCCCGCATGCGAGCAGGTACTCGGCCAGGTGGTCTACCAGAGCCTCCGGCGTGAATCCACTGGTTCTGCCGGTGCGCGCCCAGAGCCAGTCGCTATAGGCCATGAAGGCGGCAAAGGCCGAGCCGCCGGGGCGGCCTTGCAGCAACAGCGGCAGGGTTTGTTGAAAGCGCCCGGAATTGGCCAGCAGCTCCCAATAGCGCGCAAAGCGCGTGCAGCGTTGCAGCGTGGCGGCGTCCATCACCCCGGTCTGCCACACCGTGTAGGGCGCCTCATTGGCGTAGCGCATGCCGTGCGTGACCGTGTGGCGCGCAATCGGCGAGCCGCGCAGGCGCTTGAGCATGCCGAGCTGAATCTCGTGCGGGCCGATGTCCAGCAGCCGGTCGAAGCCGGCGGAAAAACTTGCCAGCGTCTCGCCGGGCAGGCCGAAGATCAGGTCGGCGTGCAGGTGGGCGTGGCTGTGGGCACGCAACCACCGCAGGTTGGCCTCGCTGGCGGCATTGTCCTGGCGGCGCGAGATGGTTTGCTGCACCGCCACGTCGAAGCTTTGCACCCCCACTTCCAGCTGCAATACGCCCGGTGGGAACTGCGCGATCAGCGCGCGCAGGCGCTCGGGCAGGTGATCGGGAATGACCTCGAAGTGTAGGAACAAGGGCGCCGCGTGGTCCTCGTTGTCAGCGCATGGCAGACGATCGAGAAAGAACTGCAGGATGCGCACCGAGGTCTCGACCCTCAGGTTGAAGGTGCGGTCGACAAACTTGAAGTGGCGCGCGCCTCGCTGGTACAGGCGCTCCAACGCGGCCAGCACTCGGTCGAGTTCGAAGCTCCAGGCGGTCTTGTCCAGTGAGCTCAGGCAGAACTCGCACTTGAACGGGCAGCCGCGCGAGGCTTCCACGTACAACAAGCGCTGCGCCAGATCGGTGTCGCTGTATTCGCCATAAGGCAGCTCGACCTGGTCTAGTGTAGGCTGCTCGCCGGCCATCAACTTCATTAGTGGTGGCGGGCCGTGCAGCAGGGCGCGACACAACTTGGCGAAGCTCACATCACCCCAGCCGGTGATCACGTGGTCGGCCAGATGCACGATCTCCTGTTGATTCGTCTCGTGGCTAACCTCGGGGCCACCCAGCACCACGGTCACGCCGGGCCGCGCCGCCTTGAGCAGGCGCAGCACTTCGGTGGTTTGGGCCACGTTCCAGATGTACACACCCAGGCCGACGATTTGCTTTGCGCCCGGGGTGGCCGGTCCCAAGGTCGCTAGAAGCTCAGCCACGATCTGCGAGGGCTCACGACGAATCGTGAACTCGCGCAACACGGTGCGCGCACGCAGGCCCGCGCCACCATGTCGGTCCAGGTTGGCAAGAAGGTAACGCAGCCCCAGCGAGGCATGGATGTACTTGGCGTTGAGCGTGGCCAGCACGATGGCGGGGGCAGGCCCGTTGTCAGGGTGGCGGCACGTGCTAACCATCTCGAACCCATCCAGCGCAATTGGCCGAGCGCGGGCCGGGCCCGGCCCCGCGCCGGGCGCGGCCCCGGGCCCGGGCCCGCGCGGGGCGGGGGGGGCCCGGGGCCCCGCCGGCGCGGGCCGCCGGCCGGCCGGGGGCGGCCCCGCCCCCCCCCCGCCCGCCGGCGCCCCCCCCCCGGCCCCGCCCCCCCCGGGCATGACTCAAGACCTCTTTCGCACCGATGCCTACCTGACCGAATGCACTGCCACGGTGAGCGCCATTACGCCGCAGGGCATTGCGTTGGACCGAACCGTGTTCTACCCGCTGGGTGGCGGGCAGGCTGGCGATACCGGCGTGCTGGTGCTGGCCGACGGCCGCGAACTGCCCATCATCGACACCCGCAAGGGCAAGGCAGAGGATGGCAGCTTTAGTGACGATATCTGCCATTTGCCCGCTCCAGAGCTTTTGACTACGCTACTGAATTCGGAGCAAAATTCGGGGTTCAAACTGTCTGTTGGCGATACTGTGACCGCACGCATCGACTGGGCGCGCCGGCACCATCTGATGCGCTTTCACACCACCACCCATCTGCTGTGCCACCTAGTGCCGCAGTTGGTCAACGGTTGCTCGATAACGCCGGACTATGCACGGCTGGACTTCAACATGACCGACGCGCTGGACAAGGAGGTCTTGACTGCGGGATTGGCGCGTCTGGTGGCGGCTGCGCACCCGGTGACGGTGGGTGCCATCACCGATGCGGAGCTGGATGCCCAGCCCGACTTGGTCAAGAGCATGAGTGTGCAGCCACCGCGCGGCAGCGGGCGCATTCGCACTGTTCGCGTGGGCGTCGCCGAACTGATCGATTACCAGCCTTGCGGCGGCACCCACGTGGCCAACACGGCCGAGATCGGCGCGGTTGTGGTGACCAAGATCGAAAAGAAGTCCGCCACCACTCGGCGCGTGGTGCTGGGCTTTGCTGCATGAGCGCAGCGCCGTGCGCCCCAAGCAAGCTCGCACCGCAGCCCGCCTGGGCGATGGTACCCCAGTGAGCCTGGGCGGCATTCGCAACAGCACCGGCGACTCGTTTTTTTGCTGGCAGGGCGACGTGCTGGTGGTCAATATCCTGGGCAAACCGGCGGCGAGCAAGGATGCCATTGGCAAGCCCAAGGGCACGCAGCTCAAGGTCAGTGTGACCGCGGCACCCAAGGGCGGCCGGGCGACTGACCACATGGTGCGCTTCCTGGCGCCGCTGTTTGGGGTGACGGTGGCCGACATTGAGGTGGTTTTCGGCCAGGAGAACGTCAACAAGCAGTTGCGCATCAGGGCGCCCAGGAAGCTGCCGGCCGTTTTCACGCAGCAGACGCTGTTGGAACCTTGAGACCTTGCGGGACAGATCGCAGCCACGTCGTGGCAAGCTCTGTCCTCAACTAATTGACGGATGTTGGCTGTCCACCTTGCGTGCCGCACCGCGGCTACACGATGCCGCTTGCAGGGTTGTCCCGCTTGCCGCCCGCCGATCGCGCCTGACAGGGCAAAATGCGGGGTCACCCCGATTTGAACTTTGCGCGCTGGCGCGACTCCGACTTTGCAATGACACGCTTCTCCACCTTTTTCCGGTTCGTCGCTGCGATGGTGCTTGCAGCCACTGGCGCGCTGGTGGGCCAAGCCCACGCCCAGGGCGCAGCCAGCCCGCAGGTCACAACCGACCAGGTACGCGCCGAGCTGATGGCCCATGCGCCCGACGGGCTGGATCCCGGCAAGACTGTCTGGATCGGCCTGCAGTTGGTGCATCAGCCGCATTGGCACACCTACTGGAAGAACCCCGGCGACTCCGGCTTGCCCACGGTACTGCAGTGGACGCTGCCGGCCGGGATGGTGGCGGGGTAGATCGCCTGGCCCACGCCCAGGAAGTTCCCGATCGGCAATTTGGCTAACTACGGCTATGAGGAAACGGTGCTGTTGCCGGTGCCGGTCACCATCACGCCGGAGTTCAAGCCGCCGGTGTTGGGTGGTAGCGTGCCAGTCAAGCTCAAGGCGAGCTGGTTGGTCTGCCGCAAGGAGTGCATTCCGCAAGAAGGTGAATTCGTGCTGCCGGTGGCGGTGCGGGGGTCCACCGCGCTCAATGCGTCCGCGTTTGATGCGGCCTGGAAAAGCAGCCCCAAGGCCCACACCGGTGAAAGCAAGGTCGAGCTTGAAGGCAATGCGATCAAGGTTTCGGTGACGGGACTACCGGCTGCCTGGCAGGGCAAGAGCCTGGAGTTCTTCCCAGAAACATCCGAGGTGACCGAAACCGCCGCCAAATGGACACAAGTCTGGCAGGGTACAACTTGGACGGCCGAGGTGCCGCTGTCCACACACCGTAGCCAGAGCCCAGCGGTGCTGCCGCTGGTGTTGGCCCGGGGCGAGTCCGGCCAACGGTCGGCACTGTCGATGGCTGCCAAGGTCAGCGGCACCTGGCCCAAGGTGACGCCACTCGAAGGTGCGGCGCCGACACTGGACACGGCGCCCAAGACCAGTGTGACTGCGCCGGGTGGGTTAACAGTGGCCGACACCGGCGCGCCCACGCTGTTGCTTGCCTTGCTGGGGGGCTTGCTCGGCGGCATGATTCTGAACCTGATGCCCTGCGTGTTTCCGGTGCTGGCAATCAAGGTGATGGGTTTTACGCAGCACGCGCGCGACCGCCGTGGCCACCGCATCAGCGGCATCGCCTACACGATCGGGGTGGTGTTGTCCTTCCTGGCACTGGGCGCCTTGATGCTCGGGCTGCGCAGCGCGGGCGAGCAACTGGGCTGGGGCTTTCAGCTGCAGTCGCCCGCCGTGGTGGCGGCACTGGCGGTGCTGTTCACGGTCATCGGCTTGAATCTGGCCGGTCTGTTCGAGTTTGGCCAGTTCCTGCCCAGCAGCCTGTGCACACTGGAGGCGCGCAACCCGGCGCTCAATTCCCTGCTGACGGGCGTGCTGGCGGTGGCGGTGGCTTCGCCCTGCACGGCGCCGTTCATGGGCGCCTCACTGGGCCTGGCTTTGGGTCTGCCCGCTGCGCAGGCTTTGCTGATATTTGCCACCATTGGCCTGGGCATGGCGCTGCCCTACCTGGCGGCGAGCCTGGTGCCGGCCGTGGCGCGCAGCTTGCCGCGTCCCGGCGTCTGGATGATCACCTTCCGTCGCGCCATGGCCTTCCCGATGTTTGCCACGGTGGTCTGGCTGGTGTGGGTGCTCGGGCAGCAGAGCGGCATTGATGGCGCAGGCGCCCTGCTGGCCCTGCTGGTGGCGCTGAGCATGGTGATCTGGTCGCTAACCCTGGTGGGGCGTTCGCGCTGGTTGCTGGCGGGCTTGTCCGTGCTGGCGTTGGGATTCATCGTGGCGAACGCTGGCCCCTATGTGGTCAAGGGGGTGGCGCCGCAATCTGCCAGCAGCGCCACCGATCGCTGGCAGCCCTGGGAGCCGGGCAAGGTGGAGCAGGTTCTGGCCAGTGGCCAAGCGGTGTTTGTCGATTACACCGCCGCTTGGTGCGTCACCTGCCAGTACAACAAGAAGACCACGTTGGCCGACGCGGCCGTGCTGGCTGATCTGCAGGCGCGCAAGGTGGTCATGCTGCGCGCCGACTGGACGCGGCGCGACCCGGCCATCACCGCCGCGCTGGCGCAACTGGGCCGCAATGGGGTGCCGGTGTATGTGCTGCAGGCGCCGGGTCGTGCGCCGGTGGTGCTGTCCGAAATTCTGAGCGTGGCCGAAGTGCGCGCCGCGCTGGCCGCGCTGTAGGGCGATGACCGAAGCGCAGACCATCGCCGCTATTCTGGCGAATTGCCGCACCGTCGCGGTGGTCGGGCTGTCACCCAAGCTGCACCGTGACAGCTTTGATGTCGCGCGGGCCATGCAGGCACAGGGCTGGCGCATCATTCCGATCAACCCCAATGCGACGAATATCCTGGGTGAGTCGGCCTACCCCAGTCTGGTGGACGCGGCCAGGCATGAACGCATCGAACTGGTCAACGTGTTCCGCAACAGCGCTGAGGTGTTGCCGGTGGCGCAGGAGGCGGTGGCGATCGGCGCCAAGGGGCTGTGGCTGCAACTGGGCATCGAAAACACGCAAGCCGCGCAGTTGGCAACTGGTGCCGGGCTGTGGGTGGTGCAAAACCGCTGCCTGAAGGTCGAGTGGGCGCGCCGCTAAGCAGCTTGCTGCGACAATTGCGGCATGTACGCACCACTTCAAAACGACACCTTTATTCGCGCCTGCCTGGGCCAGGCTACTGAGCACACCCCGGTTTGGCTGATGCGCCAGGCGGGGCGCTATTTGCCTGAGTACCGTGCCACGCGCGCCAAGGCCGGCAGCTTTATGGGCCTGGCGACCAATACCGACTTCGCCACCGAGGTCACCCTGCAGCCGCTGGAACGCTACGCGTTGGACGCGGCCATCCTGTTCAGTGACATCCTGACGGTGCCCGACGCGATGGGCCTGGGCCTGAGTTTTGCCACCGGGGAAGGCCCCAAGTTCGCGAATCCGGTGCGTGACGAGGCGGCTGTTGACAAGCTGGCGGTGCCCGATATGGGCAAGCTGCGCTATGTGTTTGACGCCGTCACCTCGATCCGCAAAGCTCTGAACGGTCGCGTGCCCTTGATCGGATTCTCGGGCAGTCCGTGGACGCTGGCCTGCTACATGGTTGAAGGGGCTGGCTCCGACGATTACCGCTTGGTCAAGACCATGCTGTACAGCCGGCCAGACCTGATGCACCGGATGCTGCAAATCAACGCCGATGCAGTCGCGCTTTACCTCAATACCCAGATCGAAGCTGGCGCGCAGGCGGTGATGATTTTCGACAGTTGGGGCGGCGTGTTGGCCGACGGTGCGTTCCAGTCGTTCAGCATGGCGTACACAGCACGGGTGCTGGCGCAACTCAAGCGCGAGCACCAGGGCGTGCGCATCCCGCGTATCGTATTCACCAAGGGTGGTGGTCTGTGGCTGGAGGAAATGGGCGCGCTGGACTGTGATGTGCTCGGCTTGGACTGGACCGTCAACCTCGGTCGCGCCCGCCAGTTGGTCGGCCACAAGAAGGCGCTGCAGGGCAATATCGATCCCAATGTGTTGTTTGCCAACGCGCCCCAGATCGAGGCAGAAGTGGCCAAGGTACTGCAGAGTTTTGGCACCCCGCACCAAGGCGGCGGCACTGGCCCAACCCATGTTTTCAACCTGGGTCACGGCATAAGTCAGTACACACCCCCGGAAAACGTGGCGGTGCTGGTCGAGGCGGTTCATGCGCAGTCGCGCCATATGCGCAAATAGGGAAATTTTCAAGTCGGGCCTTAACAGAATTTCGCTGCGTATTCGGTTGGTGAATCCTGACTTATGCACAAAAATATTGTTGCGGCGCAAAACATCGACCCTGACGGCGGGTCACTTGCTACAAATCCGGTAGCGCTCGTAAGTCCTTGATTCGTATAGATTTTGATGTTTGCTTTTTTTGTGGGCATTTCAGCAAAGCCCTTGATTTGCAAGGCCTCGGCGCTGCTGCGGACAAGCTATCAACAAAGTTGTCCACAGAATCGTTGAGTTTCCTTCCAAGTCCTTATGAATCAATGACTTAAGGGCTATTTCGCAAGTTAACATCAATTGACCTCTCTAACTTGCACGCGGCGATGACGCACCAACTGTCCGTTCTCGTTCAGACACCCGCGCACAGTGCAATCAGCGGTCCTCTGACATACCGAAGTGAGTCAATACTTGCGCCTGGCACCCTGGTTCGTGTGCCGCTGGGTAATCGCGAAACGTTGGGGGTGGTTTGGGCGCACGAGCTTGGCTTGCAGTCCGCGGTTGGCAGCGACAAGGTCCGCGGCATCATCAGCGTGCTGGACGCCATCGCGCCGCTGGGCGAGCGGTGGCAACAACTGGTTACATTCGCGGCGGATTATTACCAGCGTTCGGCCGGCGAAGTCGCGTTGGCCGCATTGCCGCCGCAGCTGCGCGACCTGAGCCCGCTGCAATTGACGCGCCACCTGCAACGCAACGCCAAGCGAGCCTCGACCGAGGCATGGACATCGGTCGAGGCCAGCCCAAGTCCTGAACTGAGCGCCGAGCAGCAGCAGGCACTTGCTGCATTTCACACTCAGCCAGGACCATTTCTGTTGTTTGGCGCAACCGGCAGCGGCAAGACCGAGGTCTACCTGCAATGCGTGGCGCAACTGCTGGCTGGCGACCCGCGGGCGCAGGCGATGGTGATGGTGCCCGAGATCAACTTGACGCCGCAACTCGAAGCCCGCTTTGTGGCGCGTTTTGCGCCCCCGTACGGGCCGCAGGCGGTGGTGGCCATGCACAGCGGCATGACGCCGGCCCAGCGACTCAAGGCCTGGTTGGCGGCACACTCGGGCGTGGCGCGAATCGTGCTGGGCACGCGCATGGCGGTGTTCGCATCCATGCCCGGCCTCAGGCTGATCGTGGTCGATGAGGAGCATGACCCCAGCTACAAGCAGCAAGAAGGGGCCCGTTACTCGGCGCGCGACCTGGCGGTCTACCGGGGGCGGCTGGACGGGGCCAAGGTGTTGCTGGGCTCGGCCACGCCGTCGCTGGAGAGCTGGCACCATAGCCGTCCTGTCAGCGAGGGAGGGCGCTACGTGCGCTTGGAGATGCCCAGCCGCATCGGCGCGCTGGCCGCCTTGCCGCAGGTGCGCCGGGTCGACATGAACCACCAACCCAAGCGCGCAGTGTTTTCGCCACCCCTGCTGGATGCGATCATCCAGCGCGCCGAGCGCGGCGAGCAAAGCATGATTCTGCTCAACCGGCGCGGCTACGCGCCGGTGCTCAATTGCGGCGCTTGTGACTGGAAGAGCCAGTGCCCACATTGCAGCGCGTTTCGGGTCTTTCACAAGATCGACCGCACCCTGCGCTGCCACCACTGCGGCTTTGCCGAGCGCGTGCCGCGTGCCTGCCCGGACTGCGGCAACCTCGACCTCACCACCGTTGGCCGCGGCACTGAACGGCTGGAAGAGCATCTGGTGGAACTGCTGGTCGATGTGCGTCGCCCCAGCCAGGAGCGCCTGCGCGTTGCCCGCATTGATGCCGACACCACACGCCTCAAAGGCGCCCTGGAGTCGCAACTGGCGCAAGTCCACGCGGGGGATGTGGATGTGCTGGTCGGCACGCAGATGATTGCCAAGGGGCACGATTTTCGTCGCATCACGCTGGTGGCCGCGATCAACCCCGATGGCGCCTTGTTCTCCAGCGATTTCCGTGCCGGCGAGCGCCTGTTCAGCCTGTTGATGCAAGCCGCCGGGCGGGCCGGGCGCGATGCCAGCATCAGCGGCGGCGCTGAAATGTGGATCCAGACCTTTCACCCAAAGCACCCCTTGTTCGAGGCGCTCAAGCGCCACGACTACCCCGCCTTTGCCGCGCAGCAGCTCGTCGAACGCGAGCAGGCCGGTTTGCCGCCCTTCAGTTTTCAGGCCCTGGTACGGGCCGAGGCACGCACGCAGGAGGTGGCGCAGGCTTTTCTAGCCGCGGCAAGTGCAGCGGTCAGTGAAACTGCAAAGCAGGCGCAGGTCACGCTTTACCCGCCGGTGCCCATGAGCATGCAGCGCGTGGCCAATGTGGAGCGCGCGCAGATGCTGGTGGAGAGCCGCTCGCGCGTCGCCCTGCAGCGGTTTCTGGCGGCCTGGCATACGGTGCTGCATGCCACCCGGTCATTGCCGCAGGCCAAGGGCCTGATTCGCTGGTCGATCGATGTGGACCCGCTGGCGATTTGAATTCCCCTGATCGGTTGAGGACAGAGCTGGCCTGCTTCGCAGCCTGCGGTCTGTCCCGCAAGACCTCCCCGATCAGTTGAGGACAGAGCGTCGCTACGCTCCGGTCTGTCCCGCAAGGTATCAGGCGAGCAGCGCCACAGCGCCCGAGAAGGTGAAGAAGGCCGCCGCTGTCGAGACCAGGATGATGCGCGCGACGCGTCCGTTGTCGGCACCAAAACGCTCGGCCAGCAGCGAGACGTTGCTGGCGCTGGGCAGGGCCGCGATCAGCACCATCACGGTGAGGCTGAAGCGCTCCAGCGCCACGCCCATGCGGATGGCCATCGCGCCCACCAGCAACACCAGCAGCGGATGCAACAGCAGCTTGAAGCCGGCTACCGGCAGATAGTCCCCCAGCGGAATGGGCTCATGTTTGTGCAAGGCCGCCAGCATTTGCGAGCGCGCCAGCACCGCGCCGATGGTGAACAAGGCCACGGGCGAGGCTGCATCGGCGAGCAAGCCGACGGTCTTGCTGACGGGCCCGGGCAACTCCATGCCGATGGCCGAGGCCACGCCGCCCAGCAGGATCGCCCACGGCAAGGGGTTGCGCAGCACGCCCTTGAGCGCATTGCGCAGGGCCACCGCCATGCCGTGCTGGTCTGCGCCATCCAGTCGCGACAACGCGATGCACAACGAAGTCGTGATGACCATGTCCACCACGATGGTGACGATGATCGGGCCGGCGGCTTGAGCCCCCAGCAAGGCCACCAGCAGCGGAACGCCCATGAAGCCGGTGTTGGGGAATGCCGCCACCAGCGCGCCAAACGAGGCGTCGTTCCAGCGGATGCGTTGGTTTAGGCTGACGGCAATCGTGAATCCAACCATGATCAAGGCGCACAGCAGCCAGGTCAGAAAGACGCGGGCATCGAGCAGTTGCGCGATCGGCGTCGTGGCGCCAAAGCGGTACAACATGCTCGGTAGCGCAAAGTACAGCACGAAGCCGTTCAGGCCGGGTATGGCTTCCAATGGCAGCATGCGGGCTCGCGCCGCGACGTAGCCGCACAGCACCAGGGCGAAGAAGGGAAAGGTAACCAGCAGGATGGGCAGCACTGGCGTATTGTTGCAGCACTTGCCGCTGGCCGACGAGCAACCGGTATCATTCCCGGCTTCGTCCCGTCCCCCGCATGTCATCCCCCCCCACCTCTGGCCTCAATCTGGCCCAGCAAGAAGCCGTCAACTACCTGCATGGCCCCTGCCTGGTGCTCGCTGGCGCCGGATCGGGCAAAACGCGCGTCATCACGCACAAAATCGCGCGGCTGATCCAGTCCGGCATGACCCCGGCGCGGATCGCCGCCATCACGTTTACCAACAAGGCTGCGGCCGAAATGCGCGAGCGCGCCAAGGGGCTGATCGGCAACCCGGCCAAGGAGGTGCTGATTTGCACCTTCCACGCTTTGGGCGTGCGCATGCTGCGCCAGGACGGGCAGGCGCTGGGCCTCAAAGCCCAGTTCTCGATTCTGGATTCAGACGACGTGACCAGCATCCTCAAGGACGCGGGCGGCACCGTGGACGCCGCCACGGCGCGCCAGTGGCAGTGGACCATCAGCGCCTGGAAGAACCAGGGCCTCACCGCCGAGCAGGCGCAAGCGCAGGCCAGCAACGACGGTGAGCGCCAAATTGCGTTGGTCATGGGCCGTTACGAAGAGCGACTGACGGCCTACCAGAGCGTGGACTTTGACGACCTGATTCGCATGCCGCTCAAGCTGCTGCAAGAGCACCCGGAGGTGCGCGCCAAGTGGCAGGCGCAAATGGGCCACGTGCTGGTCGACGAGTACCAGGACACCAACGCCACCCAGTACGCCTTGCTCAAACTGTTGGTCGGTGGCGAGGCTGGCAAGCCGGCGCGCTTTACGGCCGTGGGTGACGACGACCAATCCATCTACGGCTGGCGTGGCGCCACGCTGGACAACTTGAAGAGCTTACCGCTGGACTACCCGGCGCTCAAGGTGATCAAGCTGGAGCAGAACTACCGCAGTACCGGCGCCATTCTGCGCGCGGCCAACAACGTGATCGGCCCCAACCCCAAGCTCTTCCCCAAGAACCTGTGGAGCGATCTGGGCGAAGGTGAGCCAGTGCGGGTGGTGGACGCCGACAACGAGGCGCACGAGGCCGAGCGCGCCGTGGCGCGCATCCAGAGTCTGCGTGCCGGGCAAGACGCCGGCGCAACGTCTGCCACGCAGCACAAGGAGTTTCGCGACTTTGCCGTGCTGTATCGCGCCAACCACCAGGCGCGCGTGTTTGAGCAGGCTTTGCGCAAGGCGCAAATTCCCTACAAGGTGTCGGGGGGGACGAGCTTCTTTGATCGCGCTGAAATAAAGGACCTGTGTGGCTGGTTTCGGTTGTGGATCAACAATGATGACGACCCGGCTTTCTTGCGCGCGGTCACCACGCCCAAGCGTGGCATCGGCCACCAGACCCTGAGCCAATTGGGTGGCTTTGCCTCGCGTTACAAGCAAAGTCTGTTTGCCGCGCTGTTCTCGTCCTCGCTGGGTGCGGTGATGAGCAACAAGGCGGTGGGGAGCCTGCACGAATTCGGCCGGTATGTGAACGACCTTGAGTTCCGCGCCCGCCACACCATGGGGGCCGAGGCGGCCAAGGCCTTCTTGCTGGATTGGCTCAAGGAGATCGGCTACGAGCAGCACCTGTACGACGGCGAAGAGTCACCCAAGGCCGCCCAAGCGCGCTGGGGCAACGTGCTGGAGTTTTGCGACTGGATGGCGTTGCGCTGCGGTGGCCAATTGGACGATACCGCCGGCACCGGCACACCGGGCGAGCGCAAGTCTTTGTTGGAAGTGGCGCAAACGGTCTCGCTGCTGTCCACCATCTCCGAGCGCGAGCAAGACCAGAATGTGGTGACGCTCTCCACCTTGCACGCCGCCAAGGGCCTGGAGTGGCCGCACGTGATGCTGGTGGGGGTGAACGAAGGGCTGCTGCCGTTCAAGCTGTCCGACAGCGTGTTGGAGAAGGAAGATGCCACCGACGCGCTGCAGGCGCAGGCGGATCAGCTGACCCGGGTGCAGGAAGAGCGCCGCCTGATGTACGTCGGCATTACCCGTGCCCAGCGCAGCCTGAGCGTGAGCTGGGCCAAACGGCGCAAGAAGGGGCGTGAACAGGTGCCGGGTCAGCCCAGCCGCTTCATTGCCGAGATGGCGCTGGACAAAACCACGGTCAAGGAAGACCCGCGCGAGAAACTGCGTGCCCTGCGCGCCGAGTTCGCCCAGAAGGCGCTCGATGCGGCCAAGGGTCAGGCGGCTGTGGCGCCTTCTGCAGTTTGATGAATTTGCTATGTATTTGGGAGCAAACATGATCCATTGGATAAGGTTCACAGGCATTTTTGGCGCCTGTGTCCTGGGGCTGGGTGGGTTCACTGATGTGAGCGCCCAGACCGTGGCGCCCGATGTCGGTTGGCAGCAATGTGCGCGCCTGGTGCAGGACAAGGACGCACGACTGTCGTGCTTCGATCGCTGGGCGACCGAACAGGCCGGTGGAAAACTCACGCCCATGTCCGCAGCATCGGTCCCTGGGGCCAAAGCGCAGCCCACTACGCTCGGTAATGCCGAAGCAACGCCGCCGGTAACCATCGTCATGACAGCGCCCACAGCACACGATTGCTCTAACCCCCGCTTTTCGGAGCTGTCGCGCTTCTGGGAACTGGAGGCCGGCAGTGACTGTGGCACCTTCAGCATCCGGGGTTACCGGCCGATCAGCCTGTCGTTGATCACCTCCGACAGCGTCAACACGCAACCGACGTCACCATCGGCCGACCACACTGCGACGAGCGCCCTGCCCTACAGCCGCAACGAAACGCGTATCCAGCTCTCGGTGCGCACCAAGATTGCACAAGGGCTGCTCAGCGGCAACTCGCTGGCGCGCGACTCGCTGTGGTTTGGCTACTCACAGCAGTCGTATTGGCAGTTCTTCAACCCCGGTTTGTCGCGCCCATTTCGCACCACCGACCACGAGCCTGAAATCACTTACATCTATCCTATTGACGCAACGCTGCCTCTGGGTTGGCGCTTGCGCTACGCGGGCGTGAGCGCCGTACATCAGTCCAACGGCCAGAGCCTGCCCCTGTCACGCAGCTGGAACCGCACGGTTGTGCTGGCCGGTATCGAGAAGGGCGACAAGTTGCGTCTGACCGGCCGTGTGTGGCAACGCACACCTGAAGCGGCGGCCGATGACGACAACCCCGATATCAGCGACTTCATCGGACGCGGTGAAGTGGTCGGCTACTGGGACGCGAATCCCCGCAACACCTTTGGCGTGACCGTGCGCCACTCTCTTCGTGCCCAGGGCCGGGGCGCACTGCGCTTGGAGTGGCTTCGCACCTTGGGCGACGCCGGTCAACCGTTCGGCAAGAGTGGGCTGCGCTTGCACACCCAGTTGTTCAGCGGCTATGGCGACTCGTTGGTGGACTACAACCGTCGGCGCACTGCACTCAGTGTCGGCTTGAGCCTGGTGGACTGGTAGTGCCGCGTCGGGCGCCGACCAGTCAAGGGCGTCGGTGAGGGCTCACCCATCGCCTATGATTCCCGCAGTAGAGCCAAAATGCCCCTCAACAACCTCGTCAAACACTTCGTCGCCCGTGCCAAAGACCGGACTGCCGAAGATCACTTCTTTCTGGTAGCCCTCGCTGCGGCAATGTTCTCCAATGTTGTGTTCGCCGGGTTGCGTTATGCGAACGAACAAATTGATGGCATGGCAACGGGTTACTGGATCAACGTTGTTGGTGCGGTGGGCGTCACCTTGTTGACCGTGATGTACTGGCGCGATCGTCGCCACTTTCTGCTCGTCTTGCACCTTGGCCTTGCGCTCTGCGCGTTTTGTCTTGTTCTTCCTGTTCGCTATGGCATGGTTTCTTCACCGTGGTGGCTTGGCATTCTGCCGCTGGCCGCCACCCTGCTGATTGGCCCTCGGGCCGGACTGAGTTGGTCGGTCATCTGCATCGCGTTGACCATCAGCACGCAAATGCTGGCACCCAGGCTGATTCTCCCTGACGCCGCCGGGGAAGCGTGGACCGAAGCTGTCGCCAGCCGCTCGATGCTGGTATTGATGCTGTTTGGTATCGCCCTCAGGTTTCGCACCATCGTGACTCAACTCGCCAGAAGGGATGTGCTGACCCACCTGCCCAACCGTCTGGCTGCCAATGAGCGGCTTCAAACTGAGTTCTTGAGAATGAAGCGATCCAAGAGTGTCTATGCCGTGCTGATGATCGACATTGACCACTTCAAGCAAGTCAACGACACGTATGGCCACGCGGTCGGCGATCAGGTATTGCAACGGGTCGCAGCGACCATGCAGGCAGCACTGCGCGAGAGTGACTTCTGCGCCCGTTTTGGCGGCGAAGAATTTCTGGCCCTGCTCCCCACCACTGACCTGTCTGCCGCGCACCAAGTCGCAGAGAAACTTCGGCAAGCCGTTCAGGCGTCGCCAGATCCGACCGCGGGTCGCCTTTCAGTGAGCATCGGGCTGGGCTTGTCGAATCCCGAACAAAGCAGCCAGGACATTGCGGTGCGTGACGCGGATGAGGCTCTGTACCGTGCCAAAGGTGGCGGGCGCAATCAAGTTCAGATGGCGCAGGGGCTCGTGTCGCAGGTCAAAACGGGTGACACATCTCGACCGCTTGCCAACACAACGCTCAAGTCATCGTCACCGGGCCGCTACGGATCGTCGTGAGCGGTTTCAGGTGTGTGAGGTAGGGCGTCAGCTCCGCCACGCCAGGTAGCACTCTCCCCTATACCGCATCCGGCTGCACCCCCGGTGCCGCCCGTTGAAACGCCCGCAGTGCCAGGCAAGCCTCTTCAATGCGCCGAATCGTCGGAAACGCCTGCAGCGGTGTATCAAACCTGCGCGAGTTGGCAACCTGCGGAACCAGGCAGCAGTCCGCCAGTCCCGGCGTGTCACCGTGGCAAAAGCGGCCGGTGGCGGGGTTGTTGGCCAGCATGCGCTCCAGCGCGGTGAAGCCCAGCGTGATCCAGTGGCGGTACCAATCGGCTCTGGCGGCCTCCTCCACCTTCAGGTCGTGCTCCAGGTACTGCAGCACGCGCAGGTTGTTGAGCGGGTGAATCTCGCAGGCGACGGTCTGCGCCAGCGCGCGCACGCGGGCGCGTCCCAAAGCGTCGCGGGGCAGCAGAGCGGGCTCGGGTTGGGTTTCGTCTAGGTACTCCATGATGGCCAGTGACTGGCCCAGGGCGTGGCCGGCGTCGTCCACCAGCGTGGGCACCAGCTCGGCGGGGTTCACCTGCTGATACTGCGGCGTGTGCTGGGCGCCGCCGTCCTTGAGCAGGTGCACCGGCACGTAGGTGTAGGGCAGGCACTTGAGTTCAAGCGCAATGCGTACACGGTACGAGGCCGAACTGCGAAAGTAGTTGTAGAGCTGGAGCATGATGGGTGCCGAGTCCTTCCTTCAGGCGGTCAGGCGGTCAGGCGGTCAGGCTGCGCGCCGGCAGCACGGTGCCGCGCACTTCGCCAAAGCCAATGCGCGCCGCGCCGTTGGCTTGGCAGTGGCCGCGAAACACCACGGTGTCGCCGTCTTCCAGAAAGGTGCGTGTCTCGCCACTGGGCAGGCTCAGGGGCTGCTTGCCGCCCAGTGACAGTTCCATCAGCGAACCGGCCTCATCGGCGGCGGCGCCGGACTGGGTGCCGCTGCCCAGCAGGTCGCCGCTTTGCAGGTTGCAGCCGCCCACCGTGTGATGCGCCACCATCTGCGAGACGGTCCAGTAGGCATCGCGGAAGTTGCTGTGCGATACCCGGTGCGGTGGCAGGCCCTGATCGCGCATGGCCGCGCTTTGCAGGTAGACCTCCAGTGCGATGTTGATGGCGCCCTGGCAGCGCAGCGCCGTCGAGTCCAGGTAAGGCAGGGGCTGGGGGTCGCCCTCGGCGCGGGTCCAGGCTTGGCGGTACGGGGCCAATGCTTCGAGCGTGATCACCCAGGGCGACACCGTGCTGGCAAAGTTCTTGGACAGGAAGGGCCCCAGCGGCTGGTACTCCCAACCCTGCACGTCGCGCGCCGACCAGTCATTGAACAGGCAAAGGCCAAACACATGCTGCTCGGCCTGGTCCAGGGCGATGGGCTCGCCCAAAGCGTTACCGCGTCCCAGATAGACACCCACCTCCAACTCATAGTCCAGGCGCGCGCTGGCGGCCAACTCGGGCGCGCTGACGCCGGGGCGCATCACCTGGCTGATGGGGCGGCGCACCGCCTGGCCCGAAACGCCGATGCTGGAAGACCGGCCGTGGTAGCCAATCGGCATCCACTTGTAGTTGGGCAGCAGCGGGTTGTCGGGGCGCAGCAGTTTGCCGATGTTGGTGGCGTGGTGCACCGAGGTGTAGAAGTCGGTGTAGTCGCCGATGCGTGCGGGTACGGCGAATTCCGCCTGGTCCTGAGGCAGCAGGCAGGGAGCCAGCAGGGCCTGTTCAGGCGCGCCTAGGCGCAGCGCGCGTGACAAGGCCAGGCGCAGTGCCGACCAGGCTGACGGCCCCAGGTCCATGAGGGCATTGAGCGTGGGCACACAGCAGGCTTGCGTCGCCGCCAGTGCGTCGTCACTCCCATTGAACGCGCCGCTGGCGTACGCTGCCGTCAGGTCCAGAATCTGGTCACCAATGGCCACGCCGACGCGAAACGCTTCTTGGCTGTGGGCACGACTGAATGCGCCGAAGGGCAGGTTCTGGATGGGGAAGTCGTTGCCCTGCGTATTGGCGGATGCAACCCAACTGCGCAGTTGGGGGTCGTGGGTTTCATTGAGTGCTGTCAAAGTGGCGTTCCGGTGCGGTGGGCCCAGCGGCAAGGCGTCAGCGGGTTCGGTCTCACGCGCGCGGCGAACCGCTGCCGTCATGCATCCAGGCGGCGTGTTTGGGGGCCTTCTTGGTGCGGTCCCACTCGTTGATCATGTCCCACTTCACGTCGTCCAGCGCTTTCATCATGGCAGGTGTGGCGGTGTTGCAGGCCAGCTCCAGCCGGTGGCCGCTAGGGTCAAAGAAATAGATTGATTTGAAGATGGTGTGGTCGGTCACGCCAATCACCTCGATGCCGTCAGCTTCCAGGCGCGCCTTGGCGGCCAGCAGCTCGTCCATGTTGCCCACTTCGAAAGCCAGGTGCTGGGTCCAGGCTGGCGTGTTGCGGTCGCGGTCCATGGGCGGGGAATTGGGCAGCTCAAAAAAGGCCAGCACGTTGCCCGCACCGGCGTCCATGAAGATGTGCATGTAGGGGTCCGGCGCCTTGGTCGACGGCACCTCGTCCTCGGCAATGGCCAGCACGAATTTCATGCCCAGGTGCTTCTCGTACCACAGGGCGGTCTGCTTGGCGTTGATGCAGCGGTAGGCCACGTGGTGGATCTTCTTGATCAGCATGGGAGTCTCCAGGGAGGCAGGGTGATTGACGGCACGTTGACAGTGATTAGAGTGCGTTTTGATCTATCATTCAAACAGATTTTTATGATGAATTTAGTCTAATTTCTTATGAATGTGACGCTGCGCCAACTGCGCGCCTTCTGTGCGCTGGCTGGCACCAACAGCTTCACCGACGCAGCGGCCAGCCTGCACGTCACGCAGTCGGCGCTCAGTGGCCTGATCAAAGAACTGGAGCAAACCCTGGGTGTGCAGGTGGTCAACCGCAGCACACGTAAGGTGGCGCTGTCGGAGGTCGGGCGCGAGTTCTATCCGCTGGCGACCAAAATCTTGCAAGACCTGGATGGCGCCCTGGATACCTTGGCCGACCTGAAGGCGCTCAAGCGCGGCGTGGTGCGCATTGCCGCGCCGCAATTAATGTCATGCTCGGTGCTGCCACAGGTGATTGCCGGTTTCAAACAGCAATGCCCGGATGTGCAGGTGCGGCTGTTCGATTGCCTGGTTGAAAGCGTGCTGGGCAAGGTGCACAGCGGTGAAGTGGACTTTGGCATTGGTCCGGAGCGCGAGCCCTCGTCGGACATCGAGGCGCACACGCTGTTCGAGTTGCCCTTTGTGGTGGTATTCCCCAAAGGCCATCCGCTGGAGAAGAAGAAAAAAGTGCGCTGGAATGAGGCGCTGCGCTTTCCCGTCATCGCCCTGCAGGGGGAGTACACGCAGCGCCTGCGGGTCGACTTGCATGAAGGTTTGAGCGACCAGTCCCTGCAGCCCAGCAACGAAGTCAGCTTCATGACCACCGCCTTGGCCATGGTCAGCGCGGGATTGGGTGTGACCACCTGCCTACCCTACGCCAACACCCTGATCAAGTTGCACCAGTTGCAGAGTCGGCCGCTGGTGGAGCCGGTGGTGCGGCGCAAGTTCTTTGTTTTCACCCGCAGGGACCGACCTCTGTCACCTGCCGCCAGTCGTTTTGCCGACTATTTGTTTGAGCAGGTAACGGGTCAGCATCTGGTGATGCACGACGACAAGACCAACCGGGGTCTTGTCTCCTGACGCGTTGACGGGTTAAACCAACAAGGCATTCACCCGCTTCACATAAGCCGCCGGGTCCGCCGGCAGCCCACCTTCGGCCAGCAGCGCCTGGTCGAACAGGATGTGCGCCAAGTCGTGGAAGTGCACTGAGCCGTCGAGCTTCTTCACCAGGGCGTGCTCGGCGTTGACTTCCAGTACCGGTTTGACTTCCGGCGCGGTCTGGCCGGCTTGTTTGAGCATGCGGGCCAACTGGGTGCTCATGCCGTCGTCCTTCACCACCAGGCAGGCCGGGCTGTCGACCAGGCGGGTGGTCACGCGCACGTCTTCGGCCTTGTCCTTCAGTGCTTCCTTCAACTTGGCCAGCAGTGGCTTGAAGGCTTCGGCGGCTTCTTCGGCGGCTTTCTTTTCGGTTTCATCCTGCAGCTTGCCCAGGTCGACCGCGCCTTTGGCGACGGATTGCAGCGGCGTGCCGTCGAAGTCGTGCAGGTAGTTCAGCGCCCACTCGTCCACGCGGTCAGTCATCAGCAGCACTTCGATGCCCTTCTTCTTGAACACTTCAAGCTGCGGGCTGTTCTTGGCGGCGGCCAGAGTGTCGGCCGTAATGTAGTAGATCGCCTCCTGGCCTTCCTTCATGCGCGCCTTGTAGTCGGCAAATCCCACACTTACGGTGTCCGAGCTGGTGGAGGCAAAACGCAGCAGTTTGGCCAGGCGCTCGCGATTGCTGAAGTCTTCGCCCAGGCCTTCTTTGAGCACGGCGCCAAACTCTTGGTAGAACTTGCTGTACTTGCCGGCGCTCTTTTCTGCCTCGGCCTTTTCCTCGGCGCTCAGCACATCGGTGACCGTTTCGGCGGTGGCATCGGTAGCGCCCTCGGTCGATGGCGTCGCCGGCTTGTCATGTTTGGCCAGGTCTTCCAGCATGCCCAGCACGCGCTTGGTGCAGCCTTCCCGGATCGCCTTCACATCGCGGCTTTCCTGCAATAGTTCGCGCGATACGTTGAGCGGCAGATCGGCCGAGTCCACCACACCCTTGACGAAGCGCAGGTAGGTCGGCAGCAGCGCCTCGGCGTCGTCCATGATGAAGACGCGTTTGACGTAGAGCTTCACGCCGGCCGACTTGTCGCGGTTGTACAAATCAAAGGGTGCTTTGCTGGGGATGTACAGCAGTTGTGTGTACTCGGTGCTGCCTTCCACCCGGTTGTGGGTGTGGGCCAGCGGGGCTTCAAAGTCGTGGCTGATCTGCTTGTAGAAGTCGTCGTACTGCTCTTGGGTGATGTCCTTCTTGGCGCGCGCCCAGATGGCGTTGGCCTTGTTGACGGTTTCCCACTCGCCGGTCTTGACCATGGCGCCGGGCTGGCGGCCACCTTTCTCGTCGCTCGGGTTGATCAATTCGCCGTCCTTCCACTCTTCTTTTTCCATCAGGATCGGCAGGCTGATGTGGTCGGAGTACTTGGCGATCACGCTCTTGATCTTCCAGGCGCTGGCGTAGTCCAGCGCGTCGTCGCGCAGGTGCAGCGTGACGCTGGTGCCGCGTGCAGCGCGCTCGATGGTTTCCACTTCAAAGTCACCGGCACCACCGCTGACCCAGCGCACACCTTCGCTGGTCTTCATGCCGGCACGGCGCGATTCCACAGTGATCTTGTCGGCCACGATGTAGCCCGAGTAGAAACCCACGCCGAATTGACCAATCAGCTGCGAGTCGGCCTTCTGGTCGCCCGAGAGCTTGGCCACAAAGTCCTTGGTGCCGCTCTTGGCGATGGTGCCCAGGTGCTCGATGGCCTCCTGCGCGCTCATGCCGATGCCGTTGTCGGTGATGGTCAGGGTCTTGGCGTCCTTGTCAAAGGACACGCGCACTTCCAGGTTGGGCGCGTCCTCATACAGGCCGCTGTCGTTAATGGCCTCGTAGCGCAGCTTGTCGCAGGCGTCCGAGGCATTGGAAATCAGTTCGCGCAGGAAGATCTCTTTGTTGGAGTACAGGGAGTGGGTGACCAGGTGCAGCAGTTGTGCAACTTCGGCTTGAAAGGATAGGGTTTGCTTGCTCATACGTGATACCAGGGTTGACGAACAGGAGCCCCGCGCATACGCGCGGGAACCCTCAATTATGGGCGCTGTACATCTTTTCAAGAGTAGACAGTGGGCATACTCCCCCTTGCCGGAGCTTCGCTTTCCGCGTCAGCGGCGGCATAATGAAACAGCCATCGCCGTCTCGCTTCGAGACGGCGGTTTGGTGTCTAGGGGTCGCGGTATGCAGTCTCCAATGGCAGGCTGATGAAACTCGGTTTGCGAAACATCTCGATCGGCTGGCGCGTGGCGATGGCACTCGCGTTGCCAGGTTTGGCCATGCTCGGGTTTGCCGTGTGGAGCAGTGCTACCCAGTACCGCAACGCCCGGGAAAGCGCCCGTATTCGTGACATGGTCGAATTTGCCACCGTGGTGAATGCCTTGGTGCACGCCCTGCAGACCGAACGTGGCCTGTCGACCGCCTACCTCACTTCCGGCAATGCGGACTATGCCGCGGCTCTGACGGGGGCCCAGGCGCAGACCAATGAGGTCCGAGCGCGCTTTGTGCGGGCACTGAAGGGCCTGGACGCGGCCCGTTTGCGCAGCGAGCTCGACATGCAGGCCGAATTGGCCCGCCAGGTTGTGGACCGCGTTGATGTGTGGCGCGGCGCGGTGGCGCAACGTTCCATCGCGACCGATACCTTGATACAAAGCTACGCCGGCGTGGTGGCCCACCTGACCCGGGTGGTGCAGGAAACGTTGGTGCCGCATGATCAATCGAACTTGGCGCGCATGTTGGCCGCTTACACCCGTTTGATGCAGGCCAAGGAGTTCGCGGGCTTGGAGCGGGCCGTGGGTGTGTCCGGCTTCGCCGCCGCGCAGACACCGGGTGCCGAAGGCCGCCGGGTGATTGAATTGATTGACCGCCAGAGTATGCTGCTTGAGGAGTTTCGCTCCCTGGCGGGCGCCACCGTAGCCGGAAGTCTTGATCGTTCCTGGAGCGCACTCGACTCCCAGACACTGGATGACTTGCGCCGAGCAGCCCTTGCCGGCTCACCAAGCGGCCGGCCGCTGCGTGGCGGTGTCAAGCCATGGCTGGAGGTGACCACTCGCCGTATCGATGCCTTGCGCGCCACTGAGCAACAGGTGACCGTGGACCTGTTGGCCCAGGCGCAGCGGCTCGAAGCGCAGGCGTTTCGGGACGCCTGGTGGATTATTGGGCTGACCATTGCCACCTTGTTGGCTTCGTTGCTGGTGGCCGCGGTACTGGCGCGCGACATCATTCACCCATTGGAGCGGATCACGCAGGCCTTGCGTCAGTTGGCATCGCATCAGCAGATTAACGATCTGGTCGATGACGGGCGCAGGGATGAAATTGGCGACATGGTGCGCGCCATCAAGGTCTTCAAACACGATCTGACGCGGGCGGTGCAGGCCGAGGCCGAGCTCAAGGGCGCCACGCTGCTACGGCAAAAAGAGCGTTACCAACGCGCCCTGCTTGACAGTTTTCCGTTCGAGGTATGGCTCAAGGACACTGAGGGCCGCTTTCTGGCTGTCAATCAGGCGCTCGCCCACGCCCGTGGCGGCCAAACCCCCGATGCCCTGGTAGGCATGACCGAGTTTGATTTGCTCGACTACAGCATGGCGTCGACGTTGCGAGAGGAAGATCTGGCGGTGATGCAGGCCGGGGTAAGGAAGCTGACGGAGCGGTCCTGCGCGTCGGCGCCCGGCAATGCGCCATGCTGGGTGGAAACCTACCGCGCACCCGTGACCGATGACCAAGGCGCGTTGCTTGGCACCGTGGGTTTCAGCCGTGACATAACCGAGCGGTATCAGGCGCAGGAGGAGATTCGCCAGCTTGCCCTGTACGACCCACTGACCAAGCTGCCTAACCGACGCTTGTTGAGTGAGCGGCTCAATCAGGCCTTGGCCTCGGCGCGACGCGATCAAACCCACCTCGCACTGATCTTTGTCGATCTGGACAAATTCAAGCCGATCAACGATTCACTCGGCCATGGTGTTGGCGATCTGCTGCTTTACGCCGTGGCGCAGCGCATACAGCATTGCGTGCGCGAGGTCGATACCGCTGCGCGTTTGGGTGGCGACGAGTTTGTGGTGTTGTTGCCTACGGTTGAAGCATCCGATCAAGCCGTGCTGGTGGCTGAAAAGATACGCCACGCTTTGAACCAGCCCTTCGAGCTGGCGGGTGGGCACGTGGTCAGCATTTCATCGAGCAGCGGTGTCGCGCTCTATCCGGAACATGGCGAGGATGAGATCGCCCTGTCCAAGGCCGCCGACGCTGCGATGTACCGCGCCAAGGCGCTCGGGCGCGACAATGTGCAGTTGCATCAGTCTGGCATGCCTGTGTCTATGGTGCCGCCAGCCAGCGTTGCACTTGTTGCGCCACCTCCGGCGCCTTCAACAGACCCCAGTGGTTGATGCGGTAGACGATGCGCTGCGCATCCGGTTTGAAAGCCAGCTGGTGCCTCACTTGGGGGTGTTGGCCCAGCGCACTCGGGATCGGCACCAGACCGTCACCCAGCATACGCTCGGCCAGCGTGCCCCGCTTGGGCGCAGTGGTGGCCGCCACGGTGTAGCAACGCACCTTGTCGGGCAGTGGCAAGGCGTGGCGACGGTCGGGGCTGCGGCGAAAGCGGTCATGGCCCTGCCAGTCAACGTCGAGCACGTGGCCGTAGCGCAGGTCGGTGATGCCGGCGCTGCGCAACTGGCCGATCTTGGCGAACGGCGCGCTGTAGCGGGTGCTGCCCAACACCACGTCGATCCAGTTGCCGGCGCGCTCCATCGGGGCGCCATGGTGTGGCGTGCCAAGGAACACGATGTTCTTGAGGTGAGCGGGCCAGTGCAGGCTCTGCTGTGTGGCGAAGTGCAGCGCACTGCGCGTGACCAAACCGCCCATGCTGTGCGCCAGGATGCTGAGCTCCTGCACTGGCACCGGCCAGTGGTCCAGCAGCTGTTCGAGTTGTGCCGCAAGCGCCTGGCCGTTTTGTGAGGTGTGCAGGCCGGTGTTGTAGCGCAGGTAGATCGGGGTGTAACCGAGCGAAGCGGCTAGCGCCTGGCCGTGGTCAAAGGTCGTGGCGCCGCCGTTGTCGAGGTTCTGCGTCCATTGCAGGTCGTTCATGCACAGGCCGTGAATCAGCAGCAGGATCTTGCCGTTGACGGCTGGCGCGGCCAGGGTCTGCAGGTGCTCGGCACTCAACACGCGGCCTTGGTGGCGAAAACTCATGAGTGTGGCCAGCGGATTGCCAGTGGCCTGCAGCTGGTCGCCCAACACGCCGTTGAGCGCGGCCAGCACGGCCTCGCGCTCGTTTGAACTGGGACGTTGCGGTCCGATGGCGTCAAACATCGGAATCAGCCTTCCGAGCACGGCGTCAATGCTGCCCGCTACCGCCCGGGTGACGCCTCGCACGCTCTTGTAGACCAGGCCCGTGACGCCGCCGGTTCGCCCGGCTTGTTTGCCGCCCGCAACTCCGAGCGTGCTCCAGACGTTTTGATGGACTTCTTCGCTGATGCCTGCCACGCCGACTGTGGCTTGGCTCGCTAGGCGTGCCAGGCCGAGGTAGTCGGTCGGGTGCAGGTGTTTGAGCGGGTTCTTTGGGGCGGGGGTGGGCATGTGTGAGGCGCGGTGCTCGGTAGAGCCGCCGCGTCACCACATTGTCGGCAGTCGCTGTGATGGTGGGTAGTGGCTTCAGCCTAAGTGTCAACCCGGCAGCTTGCCGACGCCGGTCTTGACTGACAGGCACGCCGGCGGCAACGCGGGTGCCACGGCTTCGGGCACGCGCGCCGCCGGGGCAAAGGTTGCCAGGGTCGCGCCTTGGGCGTCGAGCAAGGTGACGAACACGCCTGCAGGAACGACTTGCGCGACCAGTGTGGCCGGCGTGGCCGTTGCCTCGGATAGATCCGTTCCGGCCGGGGCGGAACGGTAGAAGCCGTTGACGCGCACCACACCATCGACTTCGACCCAATCGCCCTCGTAGTTGAAGACCCAGCACGTGCCTTCAAGCCGCACGCCGGTTGCCGTGAACGAGACCAAGAAGTCTGAGCTGCTCGCCACCGAGGTCGCACTCAAGCCACTGCTTGTGACGCCCTGGACAGCGCTGGTGAGGTAAACGCCGGCGATCGGGCCAACACCGGTGCCGCCGGTACCCGGGCCGCAGGCGGTGGCAAGCAGTGCCAAGCACAACGCAACCGCGGCACGTAGGCCGGTGGTGGCCGCGCGCACGCGTGTCTGTTCCAACGTCTCAAGCTGGTGGTTCATGGTTCTCTTTCCCTTCGGTTGCATAGAAGTAGACGCCGAAGCGGGCTCGTTGCGTGCGCTGCTCGGCACTGGCGTGCCGCGCATCGTGGTCAAAGCGGACCTGCGCTTCGCGCATCACGGTTTGGAAGGCGACTTTCCAGGCCTGTGCTGCGACCTTGTGCAGGTGCAAGGCCGACTCGGCGGTAATCTCATCGACAAAAATCGCCTGCTCGAGAAACTCACCGGTGCCGTCCAGGTTCTGGCAGGCCGCGGCCAAGTGGTCATGCAGGTTGTTGCTCAGTTGGGCCGCCATCTCCGGGAAGCCACTGCGCGGTACAAAGGCGTGGGTCAGCAGGGTCACTTGCCCGTCGGCTTCGGACGACAGGCCCAGGCGAATCAACTCGTCCAGCACCGAGCGCGGCCGCACGTCCTGGCTAACCGCGCGCACCAGGGCGTCGAAGCTCGGCGCCTCGCCGCTGCGCGCGATGACGCGCGGCGTTTGCGCCGTGTCCAGATAGGAGTCGTTGCTGAGCCAGCGCGCCACTACCTGCGAGGCCAGCCCGGAAAAGCCCTCTGGGCGTGCGTGCACCACCGCCAGCCGTGTGAGGTTGCGTACATCGCGCCGGTGCACCCCTGAGAGCAGGCTGATGGCGCTGTCGGTCAGCGGCATCTGGCGCGCGCGCAGTTCATCCTGAGCCGCTTGCAGGAAGATCCGCTTGAGTGCCCCGGCAAACGCTGGCGACGCCACGCCGTGGCGCAGCATCAGCCGCACGGCGGGGCGCAGCAACTCAAGGATGCTGTCCAAAACGATGGCGGAGCGCGAAGTCACGGGGCGGTTCGGTTGTTGAAAAACGATGCTAACTGAGTCATGCGAACCACTTTGCTTGACAGTTCGAAATCATGTGGGATATTATCCCACACAACAAGATCATTGAAAACAGGAGCGATGTGATGAAGATGCCACTTACCAGTAAGCAGTCGCTTGGTGCGACCATGCGAGGCCATTTGACGGCCTCAATATTGCCCGCCACGCTGTTGGCCAGCGTGCTGGCCTTCACAGCCTGTGGTGGTGGCAGTGGCGGCGTGGCCGAGACGCCGCAGCCGCCCGCGTCGGCGGTGGCCTTGCAGGCCTCTGCGCCGGGCGCGTTGCTGGGCTACGTGCAAGGCAAGCTCAGCGCGCAGGTCGACGCTGGGCAAGACTTCCAGACCTACAACGGTTTCTACCGCGGCGGTCAGATCGTGGACTTTGCGACGGTGGCCACTGCCAGTGCCGAGGCTGGCGTCAAGCAGTTCTCCAGCACCACCTTGCAAGAAGGCGGTGTGGACGAAACCGACCTGATGAAGACCGACGGCAGCCGTGTCTTCAGCCTGAGCGCGGATGCGCCGGGCGGCTGGCGGCTCGGGATGCTGCGGGTTGACCGGCGGCTCAGCGATGGATCACTGCAAGCCGACGGCAGCCTGCTGTTGGATGGCACCGACAGCATCGAGGGCATACACGTGGCTGCCCGCAGTGAGCGGCTGGCACTGCTGGGTCAAAGCCAGCAGTGGTACACCCTGGCTGGCTTGACCACGCAGGTGCAAACGGTTGCCGCCTCTTTTGCGCCCGGGCCCATGACCCCGCCGCAGACCGTTGTGGGCTTGGTTGATGTTAAGACCGGTCAGAAGCCGAGCCAGACGCACAGCATCCGCATCGACGGTCAATTGGTCGACAGCCGGATGATCGGCGACACCCTCTACGTGGTGACGTCCTGGTACCCGCCGCTTGACATCGTGCCGCTGGCGGGCAACGCCACGCCGACCGAACGCAAGGGTGCCATCAGCCGCCTGACCAACCGCGATCTGCTGCCCAGCGTTACCTTCACTGGCTTGGGCAGCACCGCCACCAGCCGCTCCGAGCCGCTGCTGGCCGACACCGACTGCTACTTGCAGACGCAAAACGCGTCCGCCGCGGTGCAGATGACCACCATCACGGCCTTCAACCTGGCGTCGGCGGGTCTGGAACGATCGAGCCGGTGCTTTCTTGGTGGCACTGAGGCCTTTTACATGTCGCCCTCAAGCCTGTACCTTGCCACCAGTCGGTACCCGTCGCTCGATAAGGCTGGCATTGTTGCCTACCCAGGCGAGGTCACGACCGACATCCACAAATTCGCCATCAATGGCATGGGCATCACCTATCGCGGGTCCGGCGAAGTGGCCGGCCATCTGGGCTGGGACAGCAACAAGACCTCGTACCGACTTAGTGAGCACAAGGGGGATCTGCGCGTCATCACGTTCACCAATCAGTTTGGCTGGTTCGGTGAGCTTGACGCCGCCAACGCGACCAGCAAACCGTCGCCCGCCATTCTGACGGTGCTGCGCGAGGACAGCAGCTCAGTCAAGTTGCAGACGCTTGGCACGCTGCCCAACAGCAAGCGGCCAGAGCCCATAGGCCTGAGCGGTGAGCAGGTCTATGCGGTGCGCTTTTTGGGCGACAGAGGCTATGTGGTGACGTTCCGACGCACCGACCCGCTTTACATCCTGGACCTGGCCGACCCGACCGACCCGAAGGTGACCGGCGAACTCAAGACCAATGGCTACTCGGACTACCTGTTTCCGGTCGGTGACGGTCTGTTGCTGGGCGTGGGCAAAGACGCCAACTCGGAGGGGCGGGTTCAGGGCGTCAAGGTGTCCTTGTTCGACGTTGCCGACGCTCGCGCGCCCAAGGAAATCGCCACCCGCGTGCTTGGCAAGGCCGGTAGCGCCAGCGCCCTTGAGTACAGCCGACACGGGATCAACCTGATGACTGTTGCCGGTGTGACCCGCATCGCCATGCCGGTGACGGTCAACGAGACAGCCGACCCGTTCAGTACCGGCTGGTACCGCCCCACCTATCAGGGACTGGCCCGTTTTGAAGTGAACGCCGCTGGCAAGACGCTTACTGAGCGCCCGGTGCTGATCGGCGAGACCTACTCTTACCCGACCGACCTGGATCGCTACACCCAGGGCTGGCTGGGGCACGAGCGCAGCGTCCAGATTGACAGCCAGCTTTACTACCTGACCGGACAAGGCAAGCTGATCAGCAGTACCTGGTGATGGGCGAACCGGTGCGACTGAGCGCGCCGCGTGGACCACCACGCGGCAGCTTGTTCAGAACCGCTCGTGTGGCGCCAGGTAGCGCCATTGACCGACGGGCAAATTACCCAGCATCACCTTGCCGACGCGCACGCGCTTCAAGCCCACCACCTTCAGGCCAACCAGTTCGCACATGCGCCGAATCTGGCGCTTCTTGCCCTCGGTCAGCACAAAGCGCAGTTGCTCCGGGTTTTGCCACTCCACCTTGGCGGGCTTGAGCGCCTGACCGTCCAGACTCAGGCCGTGACGCAGGCGCTTGAGTTGGTCCAACGGAAAGACGGACTGCACATCGGTGCTCACCGGGTCGTCATCGTCGATGCGGCTGAGCTGGGTTGCCTTTCCCGCGCCAGCAGCGGGGCGACCACCATAGGTAGCGGCGGCGGAGGTCGCAGCGTCAAGGTTCTCGGCGCCGGTGTAGACCACGCGCACCAGGTATTCCTTCTCCATCACCGCGTCTTCGCCAATGAGCTGGCGCGCCACGCGACCGTCTTGCGTTAGCACCAGCAGGCCAGTGGAGTCGATGTCCAGCCGGCCGGCCGGCACCAGGCTCTTGAGCTGGCTGCCATGAAAGAAGAAGCGCGCGTTGTCGTCCACCCACCGGTTTTGCGGTTGAATCAGTGTGATGGCGGGTTGGTGGCCGTCCTCGGCCTGGCCGCTGACAATGCCGATTGGCTTGTTGAGCAAGATGGTGACCTGGTTGGCCTGCTGACCCTGCGCCTGTTTGTCGATGTCGATGCGCACCTCGGGTGTGACCTGCATGCCCATCTCGGCCACCTTGCCGTTGACCTTGACCCAGCCCTTGGCGATCCAGTCATCAGCCTCGCGCCGTGAGGCCAGCCCCATCTCGGCCATGCGCTTGTTCAGGCGAACCGTGCCGTTCGCCCCATGCGCCGCGGTGTTGACTTGGCCCGCCGGAATGGGAGGTCGGGGCGTAGCCGTTTTGGCAAGGGGCGGCGTGGCGGCGCGACGGAACTTGGGAGGCGTGGTTGGGGCGGTCATAGGCAGTGGATTTCAAAATAGTATGGCCGCCTCGGAGCATGTGCGCTAAGCGGCAGTGGCTTTCGTGTGTTCAAGAACGGTGACGTGGTTCGGTGGTGGGGGCAGAGAACTTCGCAGGCGAAAAACGGTCGATCGCAGGGCCTCCAGGCTAAGCACGCGCAGGCCGCCGTATTCGACCCGAATGATGCCTCGTTCGTTCAGCGTTGACAGCGCTTCGTTGACCCGCTGGCGCGACAGGCCCACCAGATAGGCCAGCTCCTGTTGCGTGATGCGCAGCACTTCGCCCACGCCTGGGTACAGCACTGGGTTGAACAGTGTGGCCAGGCTGCGCGCCACGCGCACATCCGGGTTGTTCATTCGGTCGATTTCGCGCGCGGCGATAAACTGACCGAGCCGTTCGTTGAGCTGGTTCATCACGAAGCGGTTGAAGCCAATCGAGTTGTCCAGCAGCACGTGGAAGGCCTCAACCGGCAATCCGGCCACCACGCTCTTGCGCAGCGCCTGGATGTTGTAGCGGTAACTCTCCCGCTTGAGAACCGTGCCCTCGCCGAACCACCCGCCAGGCGGGATGCCGGTGAAGGTCATGGTTTGGCCATCACTGCTGTCACTGCTCATCTTGAGCAGACCTTCCACCACCCCAAACCAGTAGGTTACTGGCCTGCCGACGCGGCAGACCAGGTCGCCCGGCTTGGCATCGCCAATCAAGATGTCGCTGATCGCCAGCTCACGCTCTGCCGGTGTCAGCAGCGCGAGCCAGGGTATGTTGTTCAGCTCGCTGGCGGTCGGACTTCGACGCCGCTGATACAGGGAATGCTCGGTCGACATGTGGGGCTCCAACGCTGAAATTAGGGAAAACACCTAATAGGGACTACCCTTAATTGTCGTCGCATTGACAGCCTAACGTCAAACCAATCCGTACTATTCGGATCCAAGGACCAGACTCGTGGTCACGCGACCGCTGGTAATTATTTATTTTTCGCAGGGTATTGGGATGCAAACCACTTTTCCTCGACTTTTGCTCAAGCACGCTGCAGAGCGGCCGCAGAGCCCCGCCCTGCGTGAGAAAGAGTACGGCATCTGGCAGGCGATGGATTGGGCTGCCCTGTTGAGCCTGGTTGACCATCTGGCGTGTGGCCTGCACCAGGCCGGCCTGGGACGCAACGAGCACATGATCGTGGTGGGCGCAAATCGTCCACGCCTGTACGCGACCATGCTGGCGATCCAGTCGCTGGGCGCCATACCGATCCCCTTGTACCAGGATGCCGCAGCCACCGAGTGTGTGTTTCCGATCAACAACGCTGATGTGCGTTTCGCCTTCGCCGAGGACCAGGAACAGGTCGACAAGCTGCTGGAGATCCGCGAGCAATGCCCGCAGTTGGGGTTCATCTACTATGACGACCCGCGTGGCCTGCGCAACTACGACGAGCCCGGTCTGTCCTCGTTGGACGACTTGATCGCCGCCGGCAAAGTATTCTCTTCACAGCACTCGGACTTCTTGCGCAAAGAGATCGACAAAGCGGGTTGCCACGACGTGGCCGCGATGTTCTTCACCTCCGGCACCACGGGCAACCCCAAAGGCGTGGTGCATACCCACAACTCGCTGCTCAACCGCGCCAAGGCCGGGGCCGACTTCGACAAGCTTACCCACACCGACGAGGTATTAGCCTACCTGCCGCCGGCCTGGATTGGCCAGAACATCTTCAGCTACGCCCAGTGGCTTGCCTGCGGCTACGTGGTCAACTGCCCCGAGTCGGCTGGTACCGTGACGATTGACCTCAAGGAAGTCGGGCCGACTTACTACTTCGCACCACCGCGCGTATTTGAGGGGCTGCTGACCAGCGTGATGATCCGCATGGAGGATGCTGGCGCGATCAAGCGGCGCATGTTCCACTACTTTATGGACGTGGCCAAGCGCGTCGGTCCCGCGTTGATGGATGGCCAGTCGGTAGGTGTGGGCGACCGCGTGTTGTACGCGCTGGGCAACGCCATGGTCTATGGCCCTCTGCGCAATAACCTCGGCTTTAGCCGCGTGCGTGTGGCCTACACGGCTGGCGAAGCCATCGGCCCGGACCTATTCACCTTCTACCGCTCTATCGGCATCAACTTGAAGCAGCTCTATGGCTCGACCGAGACGGCGGTGTTCGTCTGCCTGCAGCCCGACCACGAAGCGCGAGCCGACACCGTGGGCATCCCGATTGAAGGGGTGGAGATCAAGGTTGCCGACAACGGCGAGATCATGGTCAAGTCGCCCGGCTTGCTCAAGGAGTACTACAAAAATCCGCAGGCCACAGCTGAGGTGCTTAGCGCCGACGGCTGGTACCACACCAGCGATGCGGGCTTCATTGACGCCCACGGCCACCTCAAGATCATCGACCGCGTCAAGGACGTCGGACGCATCAAGGGTGGTGTCTTTGATGCCGCCATGTTCGCGCCAAAGTATGTGGAGAACAAGCTCAAGTTCTTCCCGCAGATCAAGGAAGTGGTGGCCTATGGCGACGGTCGCGAGAAGGTCTGCGTCATGATCAACATTGATTTCGATGCCGTGGGCAACTGGGCCGAGCGGCGCAACCTGCCCTATGCTGGCTACACCGATCTTGCGCAAAAGCCCGAGGTCTACCAACTCATCAAGGAGTGCGTGGAGAAAGTCAACGCCGACCTGAGTGTGGACGCCCTGCTGGCAGGTAGCCAGGTCAGCCGCTTCCTGGTGCTGCACAAGGAGCTTGATGCCGACGATGGTGAGCTGACCCGGACCAACAAGGTACGTCGCGGCTTTATCGCCGAGAAATACGACGTGTTGATCGATGCCCTGTATGGCGGCTTGACCAGTCAATTCATCCAGACACAGGTCAAGTTTGAAGACGGGCGTACCGGCAGCGTCAGCGCCACGCTGAAGATTGACGACGCCAAGACCTTTGCGCCGGTCAAGGCCGCAGCTTGAGCCCAACCCAGGAACACCATGGCGACAAAACTAATTGGCGACGTCATCCTGGACGTCAAGAACATCTCTCTGAGCTTTGGTGGCGTCAAGGCGCTGACCGACATCTCGTTCAATGTGCGCGAACACGAGGTGCGCGCCATCATCGGCCCCAACGGCGCGGGCAAGAGCTCGATGCTTAATTGCATCAACGGCGTGTACACGCCCCAGCAAGGCACGATTGCCTTTCGTGGCCAGACCTTCAGCCACATGGACAGCCACCAGGTGGCGACCATGGGCATTGGCCGCACGTTCCAGAATCTGGCGCTGTTCAAGGGCATGAGCGTGATCGACAACATCATGACCGGGCGAAATCTGCGTATCAAGAGCAACCTGTTTCTGCAAGCGCTGCGCATCGGTCCGGCCGAGCGCGAAGAATTCAAGCACCGCGAGTTTGTCGAGCACATCATCGACTTCCTGGAAATCCAGGCCTACCGCAAGACGCCGGTGGGGCAACTCCCATACGGCCTGCAAAAGCGGGTCGACCTGGGCCGCGCTCTGGCGATGGAGCCGCAAGTGCTGCTGCTCGATGAGCCGATGGCCGGCATGAACGTGGAAGAAAAACAAGACATGTGCCGTTTCGTGCTTGATGTGAACGAAGAGTTTGGCACCACCGTGGTATTGATCGAGCACGACATGGGCGTGGTGATGGACATTTCGGACCGGGTCGTGGTGCTGGACTACGGCAAGAAGATCGGTGACGGAACCCCCGACGAAGTGCGCAACAACGAAGAAGTGATCAGTGCCTATTTAGGCACGAGTCACTGACGCAGCGAGAGAAGAACCATGGCATTTTTTCTTGAAACCTTGATGGGCGGCCTGATGGCGGGCATGCTCTATTCGCTGGTCGCGCTGGGCTTTGTGTTGATCTACAAAGCGTCTGGTGTGTTCAATTTTGCGCAGGGCGCGATGGTGTTGTTTGCTGCGCTGGCGATGGCCCGCTTTGCCGAGTGGATACCGCTTTACACCGGCTTGAACAACGCCTTCGTTGCCAACCTGTTGGCCTTCATCGGGGCCGGGCTGGTGATGTTTGCCGTGGCCTGGCTGATCGAACGCCTTGCCTTGCGCCATCTGGTGAACCAAGAAGGCACAACATTGCTGATGGCGACGCTGGGCATCAGCTACTTCCTGGACGGTATCGGACAGACCATTTTCGGCAGCGATATTTACAAGATTGATGTTGGCATGCCCAAGGATCCGATCATGGCCTTGGAAAGTGTCTTTCAAGGCGGCATCCTGATCAACAAGGAAGACCTGTACGCGGCACTGATCGCCGCCGTGCTGGTTGGACTGCTGACGATGTTCTTCCAGAAGACATCCACCGGACGGGCGTTGCGCGCGGTGGCCGATGATCATCAAGCGGCCCAGAGTATTGGCATTCCTCTCAACCGTATCTGGGTGATCGTGTGGTGCGTGGCCGGCGTCGTGGCGCTGGTGGCCGGCATGATCTGGGGCAGCAAATTGGGTGTGCAGTTTTCGCTCACGACGGTGGCGCTGCGCGCCTTGCCGGTGGTGATTCTTGGCGGATTGACGTCGGTACCGGGGGCGATCGTTGGCGGGCTGATCATCGGCGTTGGCGAAAAACTCTCGGAAGTTTTCCTCGGACCCTATGTGGGCGGCGGCATCGAAATCTGGTTTGCCTATGTGTTGGCCCTGGTGTTCCTGTTGTTCCGGCCACAAGGTTTGTTTGGCGAAAAGATCATCGATCGTGTGTGAAACACACGATCAACCCGAAGGGTTCTTCGCCAGGGCGAAGGATGATCTTTCAGTGAAGACTCACTTTGCGCAGCAAAGTTAAGCGAAGCGTGTCGCAGCTAAAAGACTATTGAGAGAAGCATCATGTTTTACAGAGAAAACGGCCAGTTCAAGACCTCCTATCGGGCCGACCAGCAAATCTTTCCGATTACTCAGGACCGTGTCGCCATGTTGTTGTTGCTCGCGGCAGCCTACGTGGTGGTGCCGATGGTCACCAGCGAGTACATGTTTCGGGCGATTCTGATTCCTTTCGTGATCATGTCCCTGGCTGCCCTTGGGGTGAACCTTCTGGTGGGGTATTGCGGGCAGATTTCCCTCGGTTCGGGCGCTTTCATGGCGGTAGGTGCCTACGCTGCCTTCAACTTCTTCGTGCGCGTGGAGGGCTTGCCAGTGTTGGTAGCCATATTGCTCGGAGGAATTTGTTCCTCGGTGTTTGGCATTGTTTTTGGCCTGCCGAGCCTACGCGTCAAAGGCTTGTACTTGGCGGTTGCGACACTGGCGGCGCAGTTTTTCAGCGACTGGATGTTTCTGCGCATCAAGTGGTTCACTAACGACTCGCCATCGGGCTCGGTGTCGGTGTCGGGCTTGCAGGTATTCGGACTTCCGATCGCCAGCCCGATTTCCAAGTACCTGTTTTGCCTGACCATTCTGGTGGTAATTGCCCTTGCCGCCAAGAACCTGGTGCGCTCGGCCATCGGCCGCGAGTGGATGGCCATTCGTGACATGGACGTGGCGGCGGCCGTGATCGGAATTCGACCCATGTATGCCAAGCTGACTGCATTTGCTGTCAGTTCCTTCATCGTTGGCGTGGCCGGTGCCCTGTGGGGATTTGTTCACCTAAGCGCCTGGGAGCCTGCGGCCTTCTCCGTGGACCTGTCGTTCAAGCTGCTGTTCATGGTCATCATCGGTGGCATGGGGTCCATCATGGGCAGTTTCTTTGGCGCCGCCTTCATCGTGGTGTTGCCGATCTTCCTCAACCAGTTTCTACCGCTGTTGGGTAGTGCTTTTGGGGTTGAAATTTCAACTTCTGGCATCTCGCATGCCGAGTTGATCATCTTTGGCGCAATGATTGTCTGGTTCCTGATTGTCGAGCCGCACGGCCTGGCCAAGTTGTGGTCGGTGGGCAAGCAGAAGATGCGTCTATGGCCATTCCCGCATTGAAATGAAGGTCTGGCTCAGTCCAAAGTTGTTCGTTAACCCAGGCACTGCAGTGCCCTTTTTCCAGGAGACAAGCATGAAAGTTCGAAATCTCGCAGTCGCCGCCATGATTGCGGTGGTGGGCGTTGGCGCGATCGCCCAGCCCAAGGAGCAGTTCTTTCCCGGACTGCCCTACCGGACCGGTGCCTATGCGCCCAACGGGGTGCCATGGGCCAACGGGTACTCCGACTACCTCAAACTGGTTAATGCCCAAGGCGGCATCAACGGCGTGAAGATCATTTACGAGGAGTGCGAAACCGGCTATGCCACCGATCGTGGCGTCGAATGCTACGAACGGCTCAAGGGCAAGCACGGCGGCGCCACCGTGTTCCAGCCGCTGTCCACCGGCATCACCTTCGCGCTGACCGAAAAGGCCCCGGTTGACAAGATTCCGCTGATCACTGCCGGTTATGGCCGCAGCGAGAGCCAGGACGGCACCGTCTTCAAATGGAACTTCCCTCTTGCGGGCACCTATTGGTTGGCGGCAGACGTGTTGGTGCAGACCATCGCCAAGAAAGAAGGCGGTTTTGACAAGCTCAAGGGCAAGAAGATTGCCTTGGTCTACCACGACTCGCCGTATGGCAAGGAGCCCATCATTTTGTTGCAAGAGCGTGCGGCCTCGCACGGCTTCACGGTTCAGCTGCTGCCCGTCGCCCATCCGGGTGTGGAACAGAAAGCAACTTGGTTGCAGATTCGCCAGAACAAGCCAGACTATGTCTTCCTGTGGGGCTGGGGCGTGATGAATTCGACCTCGCTGAAGGAAGCGCAGGCCACGGGTTACCCACGCGACAAGATGTACGGCGTGTGGTGGTCGGGTGCCGAGCCGGACGTCAAAGACGTCGGCGAAGGCGCCAAGGGCTACAACGCAGTTGCGATGCAACATGGCGCTGAGCCAAACTCCAAAGTCGTGAAGGAAATCCTCGAGAAGGTCCACGCCAAGGGCCAAGGTACCGGACCAAAGGAAGAGGTTGGCACAGTGCTCTACATGCGCGGCGCCATGAGCGCCATGCTGGCAGTGGAAGGCGTGCGTCGTGCCCAGGAGCGCTTTGGCAAGGGCAAGTGGGTTACGGGTGAACAGGCACGCTGGGGCTATGAGAACCTGGCACTGGACCAGAAGAAGCTCGATGCCCTGGGCTTTGCCGGCGTGATGCGCCCCATCAGCACCAGTTGCGTCGACCACATGGGCGCCAACTGGGCACGAATTCACACTTGGGACGGCAAGAAGTGGGGCTTCACCTCTGACTGGCTGCAGGCCGACGAGCAAATTCTCAAGCCCCTGGTCAAAGCCACTGCGGCCAAGTACGCGGCTGACAAGAAGCTCACACCGCGCACACCGGCGGACTGCCAGAGCTAGTACACCCCCCGGCTTGCCCACTGCGTGTGGCCGCTTTCCCCCTTGCTGGGGGCGACACCAGAGGTCCGGCGAAGCCGGTCCCGCGGTGTCTCTGGTGGGGTGGCTTGCTTCGCTCGCCACTGAATAGAGCGGGCTTGGCTTGGGGAGCGGCTCTTCGGAGCCGTCAAATGAAAGCGTCGCGTTGCGGGGTTTTCATTTGGTTTGAACGGAACTACCACCATGAGTGAACCTAAAAACATTGTTCTCAACGTCAACGGCATCGAGGTCATCTACAACCACGTGATTCTGGTGCTCAAGGGCGTCTCGCTCAACGTGCCCGAAGGCAAGATCGTGGCCATCCTGGGTGGCAACGGTGCGGGCAAGACCACGACTTTGCGTGCCATCTCAAACCTGCTGCGTGGCGAACGCGGCGAAGTCACCAAAGGCTCCATCGAGTTGCGCGGCGAGCGCATCGAAAACCTCTCGCCAGCGGACTTGGTTCAGCGCGGTGTGGTGCAGGTGATGGAAGGGCGCCACTGCTTCGCGCACCTCACCATCGAGGAAAACCTGCTCACCGGCGGCTACACCCGCAAGGACAAGACCGAGATTGCCCGCAACCTGGAAAAGGTCTACACCTACTTCCCGCGCCTGAAGACGCGGCGCACCAGCCAGGCCGCCTACACCTCGGGCGGCGAACAACAGATGTGCGCCATCGGTCGCGCCTTGATGGCCAACCCCAGCATGGTGCTGTTGGACGAACCCTCCATGGGTTTGGCGCCGCAGATTGTGGAAGAGGTGTTCGAGATTGTGAAAGACCTCAACGTCAAGGAGAAAGTCACCTTCTTGCTGGCCGAGCAGAACACCAACATGGCCCTGAAATACTCAGACTACGGCTACATCATGGAGTCCGGCCGCGTGGTGATGGATGGCATAGCCAGTGAACTGGCCAACAACGAAGACGTCAAGGAGTTCTACCTCGGTATGGGGGGCGGCGAGCGAAAGAGCTTCAAGGACGTCAAGAGCTACAAGCGTCGCAAGCGCTGGTTGGCCTGACTGCACGCTAAGGTTCCATATGACCCACTATTTCGATGCGCTCGAAACGCGCGCCCCGGACCTGCGCGAGGCTGCGCACATGGCGGCGCTGCCCGGCCAGGTGCGCCACGCCAAGCAAGGGTCCGAAGCCTTTGCCGAGATTCTCAGAGAGGTTGATCCCGATGGCGTGCGCTCCCGTTTGGCATTAGCCACCCTGCCGGTGACCCGCAAGCATGCGTTGCTGGAGCGCCAGCAAGCCTCGCGCGCGGTCGGGGGCGATGTGTTTGGGGGGTTCAGCACGCTTGCCTACGGCACGGCGATGCCCCGAGTGTTCGCCAGCCCGGGACCGATCTATGAGCCAGAAGGCACCTCGCGCGACTATTGGCGCATGGCGCGCGCCATCTTTGCGGCCGGGTTTCGCCCTGGTGAGCTGATTCATAACAGCTTCAGTTACCACTTCGTGCCCGCTGGTTCGATGATGGAGACTGGTGCCCATGCCTTGGGCTGCACGGTATTTGCAGGCGGGACCGGTCAGACCGAGCAACAGGTGCAGGCCATTGCAGAACTGCAACCTGCGGGCTATATTGGCACGCCCAGCTTCCTGCGCATCATCGTCGACAAGGCGGCCGAAGTGGGGGTGCCGCTGCCAAGCCTGAAGAAGGCGATGTTCGGCGGCGAGGCGTTTCCCCCAAGCCTGCGCGATTGGTTTGCCCAGCGTGGGATTGCCGGCTACCAGTGTTATGCGACGGCGGACCTGGGCTCGATCGCGTACGAAACCTTGGCGCGGGAAGGCTTGGTGATTGACGAAGGCGTGATCGTCGAGATCGTGCGCCCCGGCACGGGCGACCCGGTGGCCGAGGGGGAAGTGGGTGAGGTGGTGGTGACCAGTCTCAATCCGGTCTACCCCCTGATTCGATTTGGTACCGGTGACCTGTCGGCGGTGTTGCCGGGCACCTGCCCAACTGGACGAACCAACATGCGGATCAAAGGCTGGATGGGGCGCGCCGACCAGACCACCAAGATACGCGGCATGTTTGTACACCCCGGTCAGGTCAATGACATCGTCAAGCGATTTCCCGAGATCGCCAGGGCCCGATTGGTCGTGACCGGCGAGATGGCCAACGACGCCATGACGCTGATGGTGGAAACCGCCTGTGGCGGTCCGGATGGCCTGGTGGCGAAAGTCGGTGAGGCGATACGCGATGTAACCAAGCTGCGTGGCACGGTCGAACTGGTGCTGCCCGGGACTCTGCCCAACGATGGCAAGGTGATCGAGGACGCACGCAGCTACAAATAGGCGTATGCCTCCGTAATTCCCACACCAACAGCTGGGTGGCGGCTGAGTAGACTCTATCGATCATTCGAAGGAGTTCTGTCATGAAGCGTCTGTTGGCAGCTGCTTTGGCCGTGACGGCCCTGTCGACATTTGGGCAGGCTTACCCGGGCTCCCGACCCATTGCGATCGTTGTGCCTTTTGCAGCCGGTGGGCCAACTGACCGGGTCGCTCGTGACCTGGCCGAGGCCATGCGCAAGACGATGGGTGGTGGTGCTCACTTCGTGGTGGAAAACGTCGGCGGAGCCGGTGGCACCATCGGCGCGACCAAGGTTGCCAAGGCTGCACCTGACGGGCATACCCTGCTGCTGTTTCACATTGGCATGGCCTCCACGCCAGCGCTGTACCGCAAGCTGCAGTACAAGCCGCTGGAGGACTTTGAGTACCTTGGTCTGGTGAATGAGGTGCCAATGACCCTGATCGGCAAACCGCAATTGCCGTTCACCACCTACCGCGATTTCGAGGCTTACATACGCGCCAACGCCAGCAAGCTCAACCTGGCCCACGCGGGTCTGGGTTCGGCGTCACACCTGTGTGGCTTGATGTGGCAGCACGCCGTCAAACTGAATGAGGCCATGACGACGGTACACTTTGGGGGCACGGCACGGGCCATGACTGCGCTGGTGGGCGGACAGGTTGATGTCATGTGCGACCAGACCACCAACACGACGGGACAAATCGAGAGTGGACGGGTCAAGGCGTTTGCCGTGACCACACCCAAGGCGCTGAGTGGGCATAGACTGCTCAAGCACTACCCCAGCCTCCAGGAGATGGGGCTCAAGGACTTTAATCTCACTATTTGGCATGGACTCTATGCACCCAAGGGCACGTCGCCAGCGGTGCTGACGCAGCTCAACAGGGCGATGAAGGCCGCCTTGAAGGACCCAGCCTTCATCCAAAAGCAAGAGGGCTTGGGCGCCATGGTGGTAACTGACGGGCGCACCGAGCCAGAAGGACACAAGGCATTTGTGGCGGCCGAAATCGTCAAGCTCAAGCCCGTCATTGAAGCGGCGGGCAAGTTCGCAGACTGAGCGTCTACACGCCCCAGGTGATCGGTTCGCCCGCCTGTTCGCAGCGGCGCAGCATGTCGATAAACGGCAACGCGCGCTGACGTAGCCCCAGTGCTTCGAATTTAGGCGCCTCCCTTCCCTCGGCCATTGCCTGCGCCATGGCGGCCTGCCGGTCGGCATCCTCCTTGGCTATCGCAGCCTCGAGCGCGTTCACCGCCGCGGGCATCTGCTGCGGCAACACGATGCCCTTGTCGGGTTGGGCGCTGCTTGACTCCTTGCCAATGATCTGCAACAAACGACGCCCATTGGGCTCAAGCATGATGAGATCGCCAGTGACCTTGGACTTGAACTTGTAGAGCATGCTGCGTCCTTAATGAGAGTTGTGCCATTGTGCGCCGCCACGCGGACGGGTGGGTAACTCAATGGCTTGACAATAATTAGTTTAAGCCTAAACTAAACGCCATGAACATCCTGTGCATTGGCGGTGGCCCCGCCGGACTGTATTTCGCGCTGCTCATGAAGCTGCAAAACCCGGCGCACCGCATCACCGTGGTGGAGCGCAACAAGCCCTTTGACACCTTTGGCTGGGGCGTGGTGTTCTCTGACCAGACGCTGGCCAACTTGCAGCAGGCCGACCCGGTGACGGCGCAACAGATTGGCGACGCCTTCAACCATTGGGACGACGTGGAGGTGTTCTTCAAGGGCCGCAGCGTGCGCTCCACCGGCCACGGCTTTTGCGGCATTGGCCGCAAGAAGCTGCTCAACATTCTGCAAGACCGCTGTCTGGCCCTCGGTGTGCATTTGGTGTTTGAGCAGGACGTGGACGATGACCAGGCGCTGGCGGCCCACTACCAGGCTGATCTGGTAGTCGCCAGCGACGGCCTCAACAGTCGCATCCGCACCCGTTACGAAGACGTGTTTGCGCCTGACATCGACACCCGTTTGTGTCGCTTCGTCTGGCTGGGTACGCGCAAGTTGTTTGATGCGTTTACCTTTGCTTTCGAGAAAACCGAGCACGGCTGGTTCCAGGCGCACGCCTACAAGTTTGACGACGAGATGTCCACCTTCATCGTCGAAACGCCGCAAGCGGTATGGCAGGCGCACGGCCTGGAGGATATGAGCCAAGAAGAGGGCATTGCGTTCTGCGAGCGCCTGTTTGCCAAGTACCTCGACGGGCACGCGCTCATCAGCAATGCCAAGCACCTGCGCGGTTCGGCTAACTGGATTCGCTTTCCCCGTGTCGTGTGCAAGACCTGGGTGCACCGCCTTGACATCAACGGGCGTCAGGTGCCGGTGGTGTTGATGGGTGACTCGGCCCACACCGCGCATTTCTCCATTGGCAGCGGCACCAAGTTGGCATTCGAAGATGCCATTGATCTGGCCAACGAATTCGCCGCCTCGGTGGAAGCCTTTGTCGACCAACCCGCCGAGCTGGGCGCCGCGCATGACATGGACCAGGTGTTGCAGCGCTACGAGGCGCGGCGCAGCGTGGAGGTGCTCAAGATTCAGAACGCCGCGCGCAACTCGACCGAGTGGTTTGAAAACGTGCAGCGCTACAGTGCCATGTCCATCGAGCAGTTCACCTATTCGTTGCTCACGCGCTCGCAGCGCATCAGCCACGAGAACCTGCGCCTGCGCGACATCGGCTGGCTCGAGGGCTTTGAGGCCTGGCTGTCGGGCAGCGCGTCGGTGCCGCCCATGCTCTTGCCCTTCAAGGTGCGTCAGACCCAGCTCAAGAACCGTATTGTGGTCTCGCCCATGGCCACCTACAGCGCGGTCGATGGCCTGGTGCAAGACTTTCATCTGGTGCACTTGGGCGCGCGCGCACTCGGTGGCGCGGGTTTGGTGATGGTGGAGATGACCAGCCCCACGCCCGAGGGGCGTATCACACCGGCGTGCACGGGCTTGTGGAACGACGCTCAAAGGGATGCGCTTGCGCGCATCGTGGATTTCACCCACACACAGAGCAGCGCCAAGATCGGCCTGCAGCTTGGCCACAGCGGCCCCAAAGGTTCCACCCAGGTAGGTTGGGAAGCCACTGATGAACCGCTGCCGACCAACGGGCCGCATGCCAACTGGCCGCTGCTGGCAGCCAGCGCGGTGGCCTATGGCGAGCAAAACCAGGTGCCGCGCGCCATGAGCCGCGAGGACATGACGTTGCTGACGCAGCAGTTCGTGGCCGCCACCCTGCGCGCCGTGCAGGCGGGCTTTGACTGGCTGGAGCTGCACTGCGCCCACGGCTACTTACTCTCCAGCTTCATCTGCCCCCTGACCAACTTGCGCACGGACGAGTACGGCGGCAACATCGAGAACCGCTGCCGCTACCCGCTGGAGGTGTTTGCCGCCATGCGTGCCGTTTGGCCGACGCATTTGCCCATGAGCGTGCGCATCTCGGCGCACGATTGGGCGCCCGGAGGCAATACACCCGATGACGCGGTGGTGGTGGCGCGCTTGTTCAAGGCTGCGGGCTGCGACATGATTGACGTGTCTTCCGGCCAGACCACGCGCGCGGCCAAGCCGGTTTATGGCCGCATGTACCAGACGCCGTTTTCCGACCGCATTCGCAACGAGGTGGGCATTGCCACCATTGCCGTGGGCGCCATCAGCGAGGCCGACCACGCCAACAGCATCATCGCCGCGGGCCGCGCCGACTTGTGCGCGATTGCCCGCCCGCACTTGGCTGACCCGGCTTGGACGCTGCACCAAGCTGCCGCCGCCACTGGTGCCCAGGGCAGCGCGCCAGCCAGCGCCGTGGACTGGCCGCGCCAGTACTGGAGCGGGCGTGACCAACTTCTACGCGAGCAGGCCAAGCAAAGAGCGCTGCTAGCGCAAGCCTCGGGCACGAGCGCGCCGCCCAACCTGGCTGCGCTGGAAGCGGGGCTGTGATGGATCTCGAAGCACGTCTGGTGGGCCAGGCCCAGCACCCCGAGGCGTTGCGCCTGTGGCTGCGCTTGCTCACCTGCAGCCAATTGATCGAGAAGCAGGTGCGCAGCCGTTTGCGCGAGCAGTTCGACACCACGCTGCCGCGTTTTGATTTGATGGCCCAGCTCGAACGCGCGCCCGACGGCCTGAAGATGAACGAACTGTCCAAGCGCATGATGGTGACCGGCGGCAACGTCACCGGCATCACCGACCAGCTTGTCAGCGAAGGCCTGGTGCAGCGTGTGGTGGTGGCGGACGATCGGCGCGTGTGCCGCATCAGCCTCACGGCAAAGGGCCGCAAACAGTTTGCCGAGATGGCGCGCGTGCACGAAGGCTGGATTGTGCAGGCCTTCTCAGCCTTGAGCGAGCGCGAAATCGGCACCCTGCACCGCCTGCTGGGTCGCGTCAAGGAACATACCCAACACCGCACGGAAAGCGAGTCATGAAACACTACATCAGCGCGGCCAACCCCATGCACGCGCAATTCGACGCCAGCGCCGCCTACCAGGCGCGGCACTTCGCCTGGTCCTTTGAGCGCTGCAACGAGCGCGGCGGCGTGGGCACCATCACGCTGAACCGACCCGAGCGCAAGAACCCGCTCACCTTCGACTCTTACGCCGAACTGCGTGACCTGTTTGTCGCCTTGCGCGCCAGCACCGACGTGCAGGCACTGGTGTTGACCGGCGCGGGCGGCAACTTCTGCTCGGGCGGCGACGTGCACGAGATCATTGGCCCCTTGACCACGATGCGTATGCCCGAGCTGCTGGAGTTCACGCGCATGACCGGCGCCCTGGTCAAGGCCATGCGCGACTGCCCGCAGCCCATCATTGGCGCCATCGATGGCATTTGCGCCGGCGCCGGCGCCATGATGGCGCTGGCCTGCGACCTTCGCCTGAGCACGCCCAATGCCAAGACCGCCTTCCTGTTTACCCGCGTTGGCCTGGCCGGCGCCGACATGGGTGCCTGCGCGCTGCTGCCGCGTGTCATTGGCCAGGGGCGGGCGGCGGAGCTGCTCTTCACCGGCCGCGCCATGACGGCGCAAGAGGGCCTGGCCTGGGGCTTCTTCAACGCCCTGCACGAGAGCGCCGAGCTGTTGCCCAAGGCGCAGGCGCTGGCCGCCGAGCTGGCGGCGGGACCGACATTTGCCCACGCCATGACCAAGACCATGCTGCAACAGGAATGGGCCATGAGCCTGGAGCAGGCCATCGAGGCCGAAGCCCAGGCGCAAGCCATCTGCATGCAGACGCAAGACTTCAAGCGCGCCTTTGACGCTTTTGCCGCCAAGCAGAAGCCGGTGTTTAGTGGAGACTGAGACCATGCAGAGCGTCACCGACGCGCCGCGCGCGCCCCTTTCGCACCTGAACCTGCCCTTCTTCGAGGCGCAGCACCGAAGTCTGGCCGAGCAGCTGCGCGACTGGGTGCCGCAGCAGAGGGTGGACGAGTCCGATGATCGTGCCGCCTGCAAACAGTGGACGCGCCTGCTTGGCCAAGCCGGGTGGCTGCGTTACTGCGTAAGCGCCGACGACGGTGGCGCGCTGCCACAGCTTGACTCGCGCGCGCTGGTGATCCTGCGCGAAACGCTGGCCTTCCATTCGCCGCTGGCCGACTTCGCCATGGCCATGGCGGGGCTGGGCAGCGGCGCCATCACCCTGGCCGGCACGCCCGCGCAGAAAGCCGCCTATCTGCCCGCGGTGGCGCGCGGCGACAAGCTGGCGGCCTTTGCGCTCAGTGAACCCGATGCCGGCTCTGACGCTGGCGCTATGACAACAATAGCGCAATGCCGCCAATCCACTGGTGCTTCAGGCCTAAGTGATGCGTACGTGCTGAATGGCGTGAAGACCTGGATCAGCAACGGCGGCATTGCCGACTTCTATTGCGTGTTCGCCAAGACCGACGCGCAAGCCGGCACGCGCGGCATCACCGCCTTCATTGTCGATGCGGGAACCAAAGGTTTGGACGACTCGGAACACATCACCGTGATGGCGCCGCATCCCCTGGCCTCGCTGCGCTTCACCGATTGCGCACTCGACGACAGCGCGCAACTGGGCGAGCTGGGTGGCGGCTTCAAGCTGGCCATGCGCACACTGGACATCTTTCGCGCCTCTGTAGCCGGTGCCGCGCTGGGCATGGCGCGCCGCGCGCTGGCCGAGGCGGTGGCGTTTGCCCAGGCACGCTCGATGTTTGGTCAGAAGCTGGCCGACTTTCAGTTGACGCAAGCCAAGCTGGGCGACATGGCGGCGCTGGTTGAGTCGGCCGCGTTGCTGACCTACCGCGCCGCCTGGCTGCGCGACTGCGTGGGCACCGCCACGCCGGCGCAGGCCCAGGCCTATACCGCGGCCGCTGCCATGGCCAAGATGTGCGCCACCGAGAACGCCCAGCGCGTGATCGATATGGCGCTGCAGATGCATGGCGGACGTGGCGTGCAGGTGGGCACCAAGGTGGAGAGCCTGTACCGCGACATTCGCGCCCTGCGCATCTACGAGGGCGCCACCGAAGTGCAGCAGCTCATCATCGGCAAGGCGCTGCTGAAGAACGGAGGTTTGTCATGACTATCTGTCTGACCACGACGGTCGATCGCGTCGGGGCGAACAAGCAACAGTCCTGCGCGAGGACCATGCCGTGACGCTACCCCACCATCTCGCTCCCAGTGCCCAGCGTGACCGCTTCGTGCACGAGCGCCTACCGCCAACGGCGCAGCGGCCCCACTTGCAGTTCGAGCGGGCCGAGTTGCAGTTTCCAGCCCAACTCAACCTGGTGGCCGAGCTACTGGACAAAGCCACTGAGAAGGGGTGGTCCCAGCGCCCCATGCTGCGCTCCAACGCCCGTACGCTGAGCTATGAACGGGTGCGCCAGGAAGTCAACCGCATCGCGCAGGTGCTCACGCACGACCTGGGGCTGGTGCCGGGCAACCGCGTGCTGCTGCGCGGTGGCAACTCCATTGGCATGGCGTTGGCATGGCTGGCAGTGGTCAAGGCCGGGCTGGTCAGCGTGGCCACCATGCCGCTGCTGCGCGCCAAGGAGCTGGGCGACATCATCGACAAGTCGCAACCCACGCTGGCGCTGTGCGACGGCCAGTTGCTCGAAGAACTGCAAGCCGCGCAAGCGCAACACCCGGTGTTGGCGCGCATAGTGCCCTTTAACCTGCCGGGTCAGCCTGGCGCGCTGGAGGCCTTGGCGGTCGGCCACAGCGGTGACTTCGAGGCCTGCCCCACGGCGGCAGAAGACATCGCGCTGCTGGCCTTCACCTCCGGCACCACCGGTAAACCGAAGGCTGCCGTGCACACCCACCGCGACGTGCTGGCCGCCTGCGAAACCTGGCCGCGCCACGTCTTGCAAGCCACGCCGGACGACATCGTGATCGGCTCGCCGCCGCTAGCCTTCACCTTTGGCCTGGGCGGCATGTTGGTGTTCCCCATGTGGGCCGGCGCCTCGGTCTATTACCCCGACATTGCCTACACGCCGCAGGCCATGGCCCGCCTGATTCACGATGTGGGCGCCACCATCTGCTACACCGCGCCCACTTTCTACCGCCAGATGGCACCTTTCATGAAGGAGCAGATGGCGCAGCGCGGCACCGGCGCCCTGCGCGTGTGCGTCAGCGCCGGCGAAGGCTTGCCAGATGCCACGCGCCAATTGTGGAGGGCCAGCACTGGCATCGAGATCATCGACGGCATTGGTGCCACCGAGATGTTCCACATCTTCATCTCATCGCCGCCGCAGGAGGTGCGCCGTGGCGCCATCGGCAAGGTGGTGCCGGGCTACAGCGCACGCGTGGTCGATGATGACGGTGTTGAGGTGCCGCGTGGTACGGTCGGCAAACTGGCTGTCATCGGTCCGACCGGCTGCAAATACCTGGATGACCCGCGACAAAGCAACTACGTCAAGGACGGCTGGAACTATCCTGGCGATGCCTTCTTGCAGGATGCCGACGGCTACTTCTTCTACCAAGCGCGCGCCGACGACATGATCATCACTGCTGGTTACAACGTCGGCGCCCCCGAGGTGGAAGACGCCTTGCTCAAGCACCCGGCGGTGGCCGAGTGCGGCGTGGTGGGCGTGCCCGACGAAGAACGCGGCATGCTCATCAAGGCCTTCTGCGTGCTCAAGGCCGGCGAGGCGAGCGACGCTGCCATGGTCAAAGCTTTGCAAGACCATGTGAAGGCCAGCATTGCACCCTACAAGTACCCGCGCGAAGTGGTGTTTGTGGACAAGCTGCCACGTACGGAGACCGGCAAGCTGCAGCGCTTCAAGCTCAAGCAAGGCGCTTAGCCGACTTGACATGATCTGCGCCGGATACGTGCCAGCGCGCGGGTTGGCTATGCTGGCCGTGCTGCCGTGCTGCCGTGCTGCCGTGCTGCCGTGCTGTCACACGCGTGAGATTTTTTTGTTTCAAGCATAACGATTGAAAGGCTGAGTTCATGCAACTCCTGCAACCCTCCGGCTGGGCTCAAGCCAAGGGCTACGCCAACGGTATCAAGGCGCGCGGCGCCATGGTCTTTGTCGGTGGCCAGATCGGCTGGAACGCTCAACAGCAATTCGAGTCCGACGACTTCATCGCCCAGACCCGCCAGACCCTGCTCAACGTGCGCGCCGTGCTGCATGAAGCTGGCGCCGGCCCCGAACACATGGTGCGCATGACCTGGTACATCGTCGACCGCGACGAGTACAACGCGCGCCTGAAGGAACTCGGCGCCGCCTACCGCGAGGTCATGGGCCGCCACTTCCCTGCCATGACCTGCGTGCAGGTTGCGGCGCTGGTGGAATCCAGAGCGAAGGTGGAGATCGAGGTGACGGGGGTGGTGCCGGAGTGACGGAACGCCGCTTTTGTTGGCGGCGCCATGGCAGGCTCGGCGTGTGGCCCTGGTGCGCTGTTTTGTGTCATGGTTGGCGCATTTGTTGGCGGTGCGTTGGCGACGTTCGGCGTTGACTTCTTCTGGTAGGCGTTTGCCCAGAGTCCTGACCATGCGAGTCGCCAACGAACTGACCATCCGCGCATTGAGCGCCGATGGCGACATACCACAGAGCGAGCTGCTGCGCGATGGTGTGCCTGTCGGTCAACGTCTGCCGGGTGCGGTGCTGGAGGCGGCGGTGCAGTGGCGGGACCACTATCTACTGTTCGTCACGGACGATGTGCCGTATGAAGAGGCCCTGCACATCGTCTTGCTGGACGAGCAATGGCGAACGGTTGACTGCGCCACCATGGGCGGTCCTTATACGACCGGCTCGTTTTCCGCGCTAAGCTTGCTTGCCCCCAGCACGGTACGGTTCCGATTCATTGGCGATACCGATTGGGAATTGGAGTTGTTGTCGGGATCGGTACTTCGAATCCCCTTGCTGGGCGACCCGCGCGGCGTCACGCGGCCCCACGGCTTCACGCGTCGTTTTGTCCTGCGGGGTGAGCCCAAGCCGCAGTCTCATGGTTGATCGAACCGCCTCGCAAGAAGGATTGAAGGTGCCGACGTAGCTTCAGTTTGATGTGCAAATGGATTCAAAACCAAGGGTGATATCCGCTTTGCCGCAACGGGAGGTCGGCTTCAGCGGATGCAGTTTGGGTGTCGCTCGTCGTCCAGCGCTGCAATGCTAATCTAGGCGCTCGCCTCTCTTGAATTTCGAGTCGGTTGCCGGGTGAGCAAAGTAGGTGAAGTCGTCATTCCGGCCGTCGTGGCGAACGGCCGTTGCAGTGCTGCGGGCGCGTAGGTGTCCAGTAGCCAGGGCTCGTTCCGCCAAGCTGCAGGCCGCATGGGTGCTGGCTTGCTGCCTGTTCCAATCTTCCGAAGCAGCGCAGTGGGCGCGACACATCGTCCGCTCCTTCCTAGCAAACCTCGCTCATGACGCATCCAAGACTGGGCCGATTTCACCCACTCAAATTTAAACAGAGGCGCCGTTGCGCGGGGCTGTTGCGAGCTTCACCGCGCGCCACTCGGACTAGAGCGTGGTGTCGGCGATGGGTTCCCATTCGACGATGGTCAGTCAGAACTTCAGGGTTTGCATGCCAATCGGCTCATGGTGCCCGCGTGCGATGTGGCACTGGTTGAACGCAAGCGTGATCAACGCATCCGATGTTCAGAGACACGGTCCCGCGCAGGCGTTTGTCAATCATGTTCGTCGAAACACTGCCAGCGACCATGCCACTGGCGAACCAGACGTCAGGCTGGCGCTGGCCGTGGGGTGCCAGGCAGGTTCATGCGTCGATCAACCAGCCACGCTGTGTGGCCATTGCGACCCGGTCCTCAATCCAGACAAAAAGCTCCGGGAAGTCGTCTGCAATGAAGCCGTGCGCAGCCAACACCTGGCTTTGGCGCACTTTCTGCGCTCGCCAGGTCTTGCCCTCACTCGCCAGGTTGTGCAGCAAGGGAAGGAAACGATCAATCACCTTGATCAGGCGGGCCTCCGCGGTTTCACCGCGTTCTTGTTCCTCCCATAAGTCCTGCAAGTCCGGCAACAGGTCACCACACAGCGCCGCCACCCGCCCCACGCAAGCACGTTCCTGGGCGGCGGCGGCGTGGCGCTCGGCGGCGTAGAGGAACGTGTCACCGCCATCGATCTCGCCGACATCGTGAATCAGCGCCAGCTTCAACAGTCTTTCGATCGACACTTTGAGCCCCAGGCCATTGGCGATTGACCAGGCCGCCATTGCGAGATGCCATGAGTGCTCCGCCGAGTTCTCCAGCCGCGTGCCGCCGCCAATGTAGCTTCGCCGTTGCACCAGTTTGAGTTTGTCGAGCTCCAGCAGGAAGCCCGTGACCGTGGGGGATGACATATCCAAGACGTGACTCCTAGCAAGTGATTTATGCCGCGCGATGTGCGTGCCTCAGCGCTTGCAGTGTAGAGCGAGGCCGTGCCACCACGGACGCGCCGACATCCGGTCAACCACCGGATCGGCGTATCCGCGCAAGCTCTGGCTGTGCGCTCTCAGCGTCCACACAGGCGCACCCACGGATCGCGCACACGCGGCAAAACCCGAAGTCCCCTGTCTGGACGCTGTTGCGCACTTCCCGCTGGCTAGGGCAGCGCCTGCCAGAACCGCTCGAACCTCGGTGCCCAGTTGCCCCTGATGTCGGCCGACACCAGTACCCGATGCGCATGGCCGATCAGCAGGTGCCGCGGCACGAAGCCGAAGTAGCGCGAGTCGGCGCTGTTGTCGCGGTTGTCGCCCAGCATCAGATAGCTGTTTTCGGGCACCGTCACGGGGCCAAAGCTGTTGCGCGCGTTCACGCCCTGGAGCCATTGCACGCGGCGCTGTGTGTCGCCCAGCCGTTCCGTCAGGCGCAAGGCCGGGATGTTGCCACCGGCACCAGTGGGTTCCAGCACGGGCTGGGATTGCGCGTAGTCGGCCACCTGACCGTTGATCAGCAGCACTTCATTACGCATCTCCACCACGTCGCCGGGCACGGCGATCAAGCGCTTGATAAGCCGTGTGCCATCGGTGGGAGACGAGAAAGTAACGATGTCGGAGCGTTGCGGCTCGCCCAGGCGCGCCAGCACGATGTCGGTCAGTGGCAACTTGAGGTCGTAGGCCAGACGGTTGATCAGTACCACGTCGCCTTCAAGGAGGTTGGGGCGCATCGAACCCGACGGAATCGGGTTCCAGTCCGCCACGGCGGTGCGAAACAGCCCGAAGCACAGCACAAAAACAATTAGGCCGCGGTTGTCCTTGATCCATTTCTTCATCGGGTGTCCTGGGTCGGTAGGGGAATTGTCACGGGGTGTTTGATGCAAGCTCGCTAGGGCAGCGTCGGTGTTCAAGCGTTGAAGGGGTCTGATCGTGCGGGAGGCGTTTTGGTTCCCAGGTCACCCTCTCACTCCAGCACCAAGTCCCAGTCGGCCAGCTGTTGATTGGTGGCAATCAGACGATTGACCAGCAACTTGATGAATACCTTGTCGAACTCGCCTTGCAGTTCCAACGAGGCCTGGCGCAAGGCCTCGTTACGAATCTTGAAGGCCACGACATCGGTCGACGCCACTACGGTGGCGGTGCGCATCCGGTTACTGGGCTGCAGGTAGGTCATCTCGCCAATGCTGGAGCCTTGCGCAATGGTGCTGAGAACCCGCCCTTTGCGGCTGACGGCCACCTCGCCGTCGACGATCAGGCAGAAGGAGTCTCCCGGCTGGCCTTCGCGCATCATCACCTTGCCCTTGGGGCAAATCGAACCACTTGCCCAGCCGCAGTGTTTCCCACAGGGCCACCTCCGAGAAGTCGGCGAAGAAAGGCAGCGCGCGCAGACGCGCAAATCGCTCGCCCTCGCTGGTCTGGGAGGGCAAACGCGCCAAGCTGCGGTTGACAGCCAGTAGCGCCTGGGCGAAGTCCGACCAGCTTGCGTAACGGTCCGCTGGACGCTTGGCGAGCGCGCGGCCAAGCACCTCGTCCAGGCGGGCGGGTAACTCGGGCCGAATCACCGACAGTGCGGCGGGCACTTCGGTGTTGATGCGGTAAATGGTGGTGTAGGTGGATTCGGCAGCAAATGGATTGCGTCCGGTCAGCAGCTCGTAGACCACCACCGCCAGCGAGAACATGTCGGAGCTGTGGGTAAGCGGTTGTTCCCGGATTTGCTCGGGCGACATGTACGAAGGGGAGCCAACCAGACCTGCGATCTGCGTCTCGTCACTGCGCAGCGACAGCGCGGTACCAAAGTCCGCCAGTTTGAGCTCGCCATCGCGTCGAAGCATCAAATTGGCGGGCTTGATGTCGCGGTGAACCAAACCCTGGTGGTGCGCATACTCCAGCGCGTGGCAGCACTTGAAGGCGATGTCCAGCACATCAGCCACCGGCAGCAGGTGGTCGGGTGTCGTGAAACTTGATAGTGTCTGACCATCGACATACTCAAATACCAAATACGGCGGGTCGGCCGCTTCGTCGGCATCAAGCAGGGCCACAATGTGCGGATGGCTCAGGCGAGCGACCAGGGTCGCCTCGTTGTGCAGCAAACGGCGATAGCGTGCCGCCTGGGCTGCGTCGGTCAGCAGCGCCGGGTGCGTTTGCTTGATCGCCACCGGGCTGCTGCGAAAGCGGTCGTACCCCAGGTAAACCGTGCCGCTGGCGCCGCGACCCAGCTCACGCTCGATGCTGTACTTGCCAACGGTTGTGGGGTGGTTCTTCATGGTTGCGCGGACCGACCAGCGGAACCGGCCTTACTCGTCGGCCAGAAACACCGAGGCGTTGTCTAGGTCGTCGTGCGTAGTGCCGGACTTCAGGGCGCCGATGAACTTGCGCCAGGACAGGTCCGTCTCGGCCAGCCGGAAGCCATAGAAGCCGTGCACGCCATCGGTCCTGCCGCGCACCGCGACCGCACGCACGATCGACCGCTCCTCATTGCCAAGCTGGATGATGACTTCGCCCCACACCTGGGTCGGCAAGGGTACCTTGGAGTGAGCCAGGAAACCATACTCGGAGAATTCAATCAGCTTGAGGTCGTAGCCCGTGGTGCGCCCCTCGACCGTCACGCTGAAGCTGCCCGGGCACTTGATGACGTAACGCTGATGTTGGCGCAAGCTGCTTTGCAAGTCGGTATCGACAAACACCGGGGGTAGCAGCGTCTTGTATTCGGGCAGGCTGTAGATGGAATGAAGCAGGGCCTTCTCGCGCTCGTTGAGGTGGGCAAACCCGTGCGTGCGCAGGTTAAAGAAGTAGTCCAGCAGCTCTGGCGTCATGACCGGGTCGTTGGTCGTGAAGTAGCGCCGGTTGGGGACCTGAATATTGGGCAGCTTGAGCCGCAGGAAATAGTGATACAGATTCTTGCGCTTGGACTTGCCGCTGTAGACCTGTTTGAGCATCTCCGGCGCTGCCCGCAGGTCGAGCGAGGCGCCAACGGCGGGGGCGCCGTTGGCAAAATCGTAGTTCTCGACGTGCGTTTCGGTCAGTCTGGAGAAGAACAGCAGCGACTCATACATCTCGATGCGGTTCGGGTTGACTGCAATCACCAGGTGGCGTGTGTCAAAGTAAGTCGCGCAGTACTGGTACATGAATTTCATCAGGGGGAACAGGATCGATCCCCCTGTGGCGCGAAATTTGGGATGGACCGCCAGGGCCGACACTTCGGCGATCTTGCCGGGCTTTTCGCGCACGTGCTTAAGGTCAAAAATCGCCTGCAACGGAAAGCCGAACACGCTCTCGCGTATCAGCGAAATGGTGCCAACAACTTCGCCATCAAACTTGGCGCACAGGGTGGTGGTGGTCGGCAGCGCATGGTAGATCGTCACCCGCATGCCCGAAGGGTCCGGCTTCATGAAGCCGCTGCCCACGTAGGCGTCGTGCAGCAGCTTGAAGCAGGCCTCCAGCTCTTCCTTGGTCTCGGCAATCTTCAGAACAAGGCGTGGATCGGGCGCCGGATCGCAATCCACAAAGGAGCGGTAAATCGCAAATCGCAGCGACCTGGGCAAGAACGAAAACGCCTTGCGCAAGGTCTGATGCAAGGTGTGCTTCGGCTTCGTGGCAGGCGGCGTCTTCACTGCGTGATCCTGGTCAACTTGGCGATGTCAAAAGGCGTGTCATGACAAGGCATCATAAGCTTAAAGAATGGTCGTTCAAAGTGCGACAGATCGGAATCCTTCACATCCTGCAAAGGGGCTACCCCCAACAGAGTGTGCGCTGGCGCGAATACACCTTAAACTGCAAACCTTGGCAACGCTGGCGGACCTTCAGTCAAGGGGGCTGGGACCGCAGTCGTTGCCGCTCTCAACCGAGTGACGATCTATGCTTCTTCCCATCATCATGGCGGGCGGTTCGGGTACCCGCCTGTGGCCTCTGTCGCGCCAGCTCAATCCCAAGCAGTTCCTGCCGTTGACGGGCGAATTGACCATGCTGCAGGCCACGATTGCCCGCCTGGACGGTGTCGACCACGCGCAGCCCTGTCTGATCTGCAATGAGCAGCACCGCTTCCTGGCGGCCGAACAATTGCGCCAGATGGATCTGGAAGGCGCACCAATCATTCTGGAGCCAATTGGGCGCAACACCGCTCCGGCCATTGCGCTGGGGGCGCTGCAAGCAGTTGCCGATGGCAGCGACCCGGTGCTGTTTGTGCTGGCGGCCGATCATCTGATTCGCGATGTGCCGGCTTTTCACCGCGCCATTGCACTGGCGCTGCCGCTGGCGCAGGCCGGCAAGCTGGTGACCTTTGGCATCGCGCCAACCCATCCCGAAACCGGCTACGGCTACATTCAGCGCGGCACTACGCCCTTCAGTATGTCGCGCTTTGTCGAGAAGCCTGACCTGGAAACCGCCAAGGCTTATCTGGCCAGCGGCGACTATTGCTGGAACAGCGGCATGTTCATGTTTCGCGCCAGTCGTTACCTGGAGGAACTGGCGAAGTTCCAGCCCGCCATGCTGCAGGCCTGCCAGAAAGCCTTGTCCAAGGGTGCCAAGGACATGCACTTTGTACGCGTCGATCAAGCCGCCTTTGAAGCCTGTCCGGCCGACTCCATCGACTATGCGGTGATGGAAAAAACCGACAGCGCCGCGATGGTGGTTCTGGACGCGGGCTGGAGTGACATCGGTTCCTGGTCGGCACTGTGGGAGGTCAGCCCCAAGGATGAGCATGGCAATACCTTGAAGGGCGACGTCTTGCTGGAGCAAACCCGCAACACGCTGGTGCATGCCTCGCACCGGCTGGTGGCGGCGGTGGGGCTGGAGGATCTGGTGATCGTGGAGACCAAGGACGCGGTCATGGTGGCGCACAAGGACAAGGTGCAAGATGTCAAGCGCATCGTTGATCAGATCAAACAACAGGGTCGTGGCGAGCACTTCAACCATCGCGAGGTGTACCGCCCCTGGGGGCATTACGACTCCGTGGACAGCGGTGTGCGTTACCAGGTCAAGCACATCACCGTCAAGCCGGGCGGCAAGCTGTCGGTGCAAATGCACCATCATCGGGCTGAACATTGGATTGTGGTCAGTGGCACGGCCAAAGTGACCAACGGGGACAGCACATTCCTGGTGACCGAAAACCAGTCCACCTATATCCCCATTGGCCAGGTGCATGCCCTGGAGAACCCCGGCAAAGTGGCGTTGGAGTTGATTGAAGTTCAGTCAGGTGGCTACCTCGGTGAGGACGACATCGTGCGATTCGAGGACCGATATGGCCGCGTCTGAGCGCGGTAATGGCCAACGCGCTGGTCACCGGCGGTGCGGGCTACATTGGTTCGCATACTTGCCTGGAGCTGCTGCAAGCTGGCCACAGTGTCACGGTACTGGACAACCTGTGCAACAGCAGCCAAGAGTCGCTCAAACGGGTCCAGTCCCTGGCCGGTCGCGCACTGGACTTGGTGCAAGGCGATATCCGCGATTTCGATTTGCTGCGCCGGCTGTTGGACAGTCGAGGCAGCAAACAGCCCGCCTTTGATGCGGTGGTGCACTTTGCGGGCCTAAAGGCGGTCGGTGAATCGGTGGCGCAACCCCTGGCTTATTTCGACAACAACGTGTTGGGCACGGTTTGCCTGTTGCGTGCCATGGCCGAGGCGGCTGTCAAGATACTGGTGTTTTCGTCATCCGCAACGGTCTATGGCGACCCGGCTTCGGTGCCGATTTCAGAGGAATTCCCGCGCTCGGCGACCAACCCTTACGGTGCCAGCAAGCTGATGATCGAGGACATGCTGGAAGACCTTTACCGGTCTGATCCGACCTGGCGCATCGGACGTCTGCGTTATTTCAACCCGGTCGGGGCGCATGCTTCCGGCCTGATTGGAGAAGACCCCCAGGGTGCGCCCAACAACTTGATGCCCTATGTCAGCCAGGTGGCGATCGGCCAACGGGAATGCCTGCAAGTGTTTGGTGGTGACTATCCCACGCCAGACGGAACCGGTGTGCGCGACTACATCCACGTGGTCGACTTGGCCAAAGGTCACCTGGCGGCCTTGCGCAGCTTGTCGCAGGCAGAGGCTGGCACTGGTCAGTTGTTGACGGTCAACCTGGGCACGGGTGTCGGCGTGTCGGTCCTGCAACTGGTCAAGGCTTTCGAGCAGGCCTGTGGCCGGGTGATTCCGTACCGGGTCGTCGCACGCCGGCCGGGCGACGTTGCCGCCTGTTACGCCAACCCCCACTTGGCCAAGACCCTTCTGGGCTGGCAGGCGCAACGCAGTTTGGCCGATATGTGCGCCGACGCCTGGCGCTGGCAGGTCCAGAATCCACAAGGCTACCGCCTCGTGAGCACCCCGGCGCCAAGTACCGGGGCGACGCAGTAGGATAGCGGCCCATCACAAGAACCACACGGCAACCATGAAAATTCTGATAACTGGGGCGGCAGGCTTCATCGGCATGACCACGAGCCTGCGCTTGTTGGCGAGGGGCGACGAGGTGGTCGGCCTGGACAACTTGAACGACTACTACGACGTCAACCTCAAGCTCAGTCGGCTCAAGCGATTGACTGCGCATGAGCGCTTTAGGTTTATCAAGCTTGATGTGGGTGACCGACCCGGCATGGCCGCGCTGTTTGCCGCGGAAAAGTTTGATCGCGTGATCCACCTGGCGGCGCAAGCTGGCGTGCGCTACTCCCTGCAAAATCCGCACGCCTATGTGGACAGCAACCTGATCGGCTTTGTCAACGTCCTCGAAGGTTGCCGCCACGGTGGCGTGCAGCATTTGGTATATGCGTCGAGTTCCAGCGTATACGGTGGCAACACGCGCATGCCGTTTTCCGAGCACGATAGTGTGGACCATCCGGTCAGTCTGTACGCCGCCACGAAGAAGGCCAATGAATTGATGGCCCATACCTACAGCCATCTCTACGGCCTGCCGACCACCGGGTTGCGATTTTTCACCGTTTATGGACCCTGGGGTCGACCCGACATGGCGCTGTTCCTGTTCACCCGGGCGATCCTGGAAGGCAAGCCGATCGACGTCTTCAATTTTGGCAAGATGCAGCGTGACTTCACCTACGTCGAGGATATCGTCGAAGGCGTGGTGCGGGTCCTTGATCGGATCGCGACGGTCAACCCGGCCTACGATCCACTGGTAGCCGACCCGGCCACCAGCAGCGCACCTTACCGCGTGTTCAACATCGGCAACAACAGCCCGGTGCCTTTGCTTGATTTCATTGCCTGCATTGAGCGTGCTCTGGGCAAAACCGCTAAGAAGCGGTTGTTGCCGCTGCAGGACGGCGACGTACCGGCCACTTACGCCAATACCGATGCGCTCAATGATTGGGTCGGCTTTGTGCCGGCCACGCCAATTGATGAGGGGATCGCCAATTTCGTCGCATGGTACCGCGAGTATTACGAATCCTGATACCTTGCGGGACAGACCGCAGCCGCGTAGCGGCAAGCTCTGTCCTCAACTGATCAGGGGTGTTCTTGCGGGACAGACCGCAGGCGGCGAAGCAGACCAGCTCTGTCCTCAACTGATCGCCGATTTTTCCAGATTGGCGAGCCACGCCAGCGTCAACGCCTCGACCGCCCGGCTCGACTGCGGACTCGAAAAGGTGTGGTCGGCATCGGCCACATCATGGCGACTGAGGTTGTGTTGGGTCAGGGCGCCCGACCACGCTGGATCGGCGTTGGCGTATTCCAGAAATTCCTTGGCGGTGTAGTCCTCGCCGCTAAGTATCAGCAGCAGGCTGCCACCAAAGCCACGCCATGCGTTAGCCATGCGGGTCTGAAAGGGCAACTGAGCCTCGGCACCAGTACCGCCGCCCTTGAACGCCAGCCGAAGATTTCGAATCAGTCCGGCGACCGCGCCGATAGCAACATGGCCGCTGAGCAGTTTGGCCCAGAATGCGCGTTGCAGCAGGCGCTGCGCGTAGTAGTGCTTGACTTGGGTGCGCGCCAGGCTGGCCTGCGAACGCACCCAGGGGTTGAGCAGGCACAGAGCCGTCACGCGCGGGTCTGGCTTGCCGTCGCAATACAGCAATGCGGCCGCTGCAGCGTCGCACAGACCCCACAGCGCGACTTGCTTGACCGTCGGTGCCTGCACAAGCAAGGCCTTGATCGCCGCATCAATGTCGGCGTCGGCGTTCAGGAAGTCCACCGGCGTGCCGCTGCTGTCACCCATGCCACGGTAATCAAACCGCAGCACGGCATGGCCTGCCGTCGCCAGCGCGCGCGCAAGTAGAACAAACTGACGGTGGCTACCGACCCTGTATTGGGGGCCGCCGACGATGATGACGACGCCGATGGATGCGGGTGTCGCGGGCTGGCTCAGGATGCCCAGTAGTTGCTCGTCGTCGCAGACGAAGCCAATCGCGTGTTCCGAATAACTCATGTCGGACTAGCCTGTCCAGACGCTGCTGCTGTGGCGCTCGCCATGACAGCGCAGGTCGCGGCAATCAGGGCTGGGGCGTCCTCGATCTCGGTGGTCTGCCAAAACGCAGGACCGACGACGACTTGGCTGCTCACGTTGAACCCAGCGTGTTGCCACTGGGCGATGGACTTGACCGCCACCGGCGTCAGGCTGGCATCCTGACGTGTTGACAGCTCCAGCCAAACCAATTGTGGAACGTGCGGTTCCTGATCCGACCGGACAAGTGTGCCGGGCGCCAGCGCGCTGGCCTCCAGGCCGGCCGCCAGCGCCGAAGTGACGCGGTAGCCGGCAACGTCGACTTGCTCGCCAGTTGCCAGCTGTTGGCGCAGGCCATCCATCACGCCCTTGGCGTTGCCGCTGATAAGGTCGCTGGCGACTTTGAGGCGCAGGAACTGCTGCAGGACCGTCTTGCCCGAGCAGGTCGGTGCCCAGAACAGAAAATTGCACGGCCGCGCCAGGCGGCATGCGGCATCGACGGCGAGCAGGCACCCTGCGCGTAAACCCCAAAGCCACAGTGGCAGGTTGGTGCAGGCCGGCAGCCGTTGCAGCAGCCATTGCACGGCCAATTCGACGTCGTCGATCCAGTCGTTCCAACTCGCATCACCGAAATCGCCCGAACTGTCACCGCAGCCGAACAAATCGATTTGCAGCACCGCATAGCCCGCAGCGGCCAGCGCGCGCGATTGAAGCGCCGCCATGCGGCGTGACTTGTTCATCTCCTCGGCAAAGGGGTGCAGGTACACCACCAGGCCGCGAATTTGGTCGCCGGCGGGGGCATGAAACAGGCCCAAGCGCTGCCCACCCGCGCTAGAGCGCGCCGGGACAAAGAGCGCCTCGGGCCGCGCGCGCGTGGGGTTTTGCATGGAGTCTGGACCGGACCGCGTCGCCGCGCCGGGGCTCAGCCGGCGAGCTTGCTGTTGACGAAATCGGTCAGCGAGCCGACTGTCGCGAAGGTGCTGCCATCGATGTCGTCGTCATCAATGACCATGCCAAACTGGTCCTCCATTGCCGTGATCAGCGACACCACCGCCATGGAGTCCAGTTCCGGGATCGCGCCTAACAGCGCGGTGTCACGGGTGAAGTCCGCGCTACGTCCCGAAAGACTCAACACCTCATCAAGCACCCGAACCACTTCTTTCAACACATCCAATTGACACTCCCTAGCAGGCAAGGGGCCTGAGCGCGCATTTTAAGAGTTTGCGGGACAGACCGCAGTTACGCGCAGCGAACCAGCTCTGTCCTCAACTAGTCGTCGGATGTTGGATGTCGATTCAGATTGCGCTTTGACACCGCTCCGACACGGTGGCGTTGGCTTGGGTGCGAGGCGACGCCTGGAGGGCGCCTGTGAGATACTTTCCGGCGGCTGGGTGTTGCCACCCGGCGCGTGTTGTCATACCAGTTTTCACTCATGACTGAATCCATTCTCCTGTCCGAATTGATTGCCTGTGCGGCGGCTCGCGCGCCGAGTGCGCGTGCGCTGACCAGTGGCCAGGAGTCCATGACTTATGGCGAACTGGACACAGGTGTGCGGCAGTTTGCCGCGGCGCTGATGGCCTGCGACATCCAGCGCGGCGAGCGGGTCGCGATCTACCTCGACAAACGGTTCGAGACCGTGGTCGCCAGTTTTGGAGCGCCTGCCGCTGGCGCGGTATTCGTGCCGGTCAATCCCCTGCTCAAGGCCGAGCAGGTGGCCTTCATACTGCAGGACTGCAACGTCAGGGTGTTGGTGACCTCGCCCGAGCGCTTGAGCCTGTTGAGCGGCGTGCTCGTCGACTGCCCTGATTTGCGGCTGGTGGTCACAACCGGTGCCGTCGTGCCCGAATTGGTCACGCAGGACTTGCCCAATGCATTGGCGCATGCGAGCTGGCCTCAATTCATGGACCGAGCGCCCTGCGCTGGCCACCGAGTGATCGACGTGGACATGGCGGCGATCTTGTATACCTCGGGCAGCACTGGCAAGCCCAAAGGCGTGGTGCTGTCGCATCGCAACATGGTCGCGGGCGCCAAGAGCGTCGCCTCCTATTTGGGCAATCAGGCGCACGACACGTTGTTGGCCGCCTTGCCCTTGTCCTTTGACGCGGGATTCAGTCAGCTCACAACGGCGTTTCACAGTGGCGCCCGGGTCGTGTTGCTCAATTATCTGATGCCGCGTGATGTGCTCAAGGCGCTGGAGCGCGAGCAGGTGACCGGGCTCACGGCGGTGCCGCCGTTGTACATCCAGTTGGCGCAACAGGATTGGCCTGCGGTCATTGACCAGAACCTGCGTTACTTCGCCAACACCGGTGGGCGCATGCCGCGTGAAACGCTGGGCTTGCTGCGGCAACGCGTGCCCAACGCGAAGCCGTTCCTGATGTATGGTCTCACTGAGGCCTTTCGATCGACCTATCTACCCCCGGATGAAGTGGACCGCCGGCCCGATTCCATTGGCAAGGCCATACCGAACGCCGAGATTTTGGTGCTGCGCGACGACGGAACGCCATGCGCGAGCGGTGAAATCGGGGAACTGGTGCACCGTGGTGCGCTGGTCGGCATGGGTTACTGGAATGACGCCGACAAGACTGCCGAGCGCTACAAGCTGCTGGCCGCCAACGCGCCCGGTCGGGAGCCAGGCCTTCAACTACCCGAATACGCGGTCTTCTCTGGTGACAATGTGCGCATCGATGGGGAAGGTTTCCTGTACTTTGTAGGCCGACGCGACGAGATGATCAAGTCATCCGGCTACCGGGTCAGTCCGACCGAAGTGGAAGAAGTGCTATACGGCACTGGGCTCGTGGGTGAGTGCGTGGCGTTTGGGGTGGAGCATCCGGTGATCGGGCAGGCCATCCAGGTCATCGCCACGCCACCGGGTGCCGCTGCGGCGCCGGTCGCGGGCGTTGAATCCGGGCTCGACGTCCAGGCGCTGCTGGCACAGTGCCGCGCGCACATGCCGGCCTACATGGTGCCCGCGGATGTGGCGGTGGTGCCGGGGCCCTTACCACGCAACCCCAATGGCAAGATTGACCGCAAGCTGCTGTCCACGCAATGGGCAGAGCGGCAGACCCGGTAGACCTGCCCGTCGAAGACGATCCCCAATACTTGAGTGCCCCTATGTCTGTGACCGAACGCCTTTTACCCGTACACGCGCCCATGTTGCAGTTCCCGACGCAGGGCGGTGAATTGCTGGTCGGTGGCGAAAGACTGAGCGTGTTGGCGGCGCGCGTGGGACAGACCCCGTTCTATGCCTACGACCGCGCGCTGCTGCGAGCGCGCGTGGCCGAACTGCGTGCGGTATTGCCGCCTTCGGTCAAGCTTCACTATGCAATGAAGGCCAATCCGATGCCCGCCGTGGTGGGTTGGATGGCGGGCCTGGTCGATGGCGTGGATGTGGCGTCAGCCGGCGAACTCGCTGTGGCGTTGGACGCTGGCGCGAATGCGGCCGAGATCAGTTTTGCCGGCCCAGGCAAGCGCGACGCAGAGTTGCGCCAGGCCGTGGCGGCCCGTGTACTGATCAACGTCGAATCATTTCGCGAGGTCGCGGTGCTGGCGGCGGCCGTGACCGAGTTGGGTTTGCCAGCACGGGTCGCCGTGCGCGTCAACCCGGACTTTGAACTCAAGGGTTCGGGCATGAAAATGGGTGGCGGCCCTAAACAGTTTGGTGTCGATGTGGAACAGGTCCCCGAGCTGCTCGCTCAGATTGACCGCGCTGGTTTGGCCTTCGAAGGTTTTCACCTGTTTGCCGGTTCACAGAATCTGCGGCCCGAATCGATTTGCGAGGCGCAGCAGAAGTCTTATGACTTGGCACTGCGGTTGGCGGCCCATGCGCCTGCGCCAGTGCGCTTTCTTAACCTGGGTGGAGGTTTCGGGATCCCTTATTTCCCTGGGGAACAAAGGCTCGATCTAAGCTCTATCGGACAGAACCTGCACCAATTGGTCGAGCGCGCTCGGCAAGACCTGCCGCAGGCGTCGCTGGTGATTGAGCTGGGTCGCTATCTGGTCGGTGAGGCGGGCATCTACGTAGCCCGCGTGATCGATCGCAAAGTCTCGCGTGGACAGGTGTTTCTGGTCACCGATGGTGGGCTGCACCAACACTTGTCAGCCTCCGGCAACTTTGGCCAAGTGGTGCGCAAGAACTATCCGGTGACGATTGGCAACCGGGTCGATGCACAGGAGCGTGAGATCGCCAGCGTGGTCGGGCCTTTGTGCACGCCGCTGGATTTGCTGGCAGATCGGATGTCATTGCCGGTGGCCCAGGTGGGGGACCTGGTAGTGGTGTTCCAGTCTGGCGCGTACGGTGCCAGCGCCAGCCCGCAGGCCTTTCTTGGCCATCCTCGGTGTCTCGAAGTCTTGGTATAGAACGTCGTTTCTTCGGTGGGGGCTCACGCGCTCACCGCCTGGCCCGGCTCACCCTGGCAAGCGCTGCGGCGCTGGCTTGCTCGGGCTTGGGGGCTTGGTTGGCCTGGAATCACCCGCTGTGGCCCGCCAGTTTGCTCGCCGGGTTCGTCGCTTGGGGCCTCACCGTGGCGTACTGGCCGCGTTTGTGGCTGGTTGTCGTGCCCGCCGCGTTGCCGCTGCTAAATTTTTCACCGTGGACGGGCTGGTTGGTATTCGAAGAGTTCGACATTCTGTTGCTCGGGGTGCTGGCTGGCAACTACGCGCGCGCAGCGGCGTTGACGTGCCGGCGTGGCATCTGGGTGTCCGATCGGGGTACAGCTCAGCCTCAAGGTGGCCGGCTGGTCGCACCCGATTGGGCATTGGCGAGTTTGGTGCTCGGTCTTTTGGTGTCGAGTTTGCTGGCGCTGTGGCGCGGCATTGCTGACGCGGGGGGCTGGTCGTTTGACTGGTTTGCCGGCTACAGTGCCGCCCTCAACAGCGTGCGGGTGTTTAAGAGTGTTGCTTATGTCTTGCTGCTGATTCCGATCATCCGCGCTGCCATGCGACGGAACGCCGAACGCTCGTTGCAGTTGCTCGGCAGCGGCGTGCTGGCGGGTTTGGCGGTCGTTTGCGCCGCGGTTCTGTGGGAGCGATACGCATTTCCAGGGTTGTCTGACTTCTCCAGTCGTTACCGCACCACGGCGTTGTTCTGGGAGATGCATGTGGGCGGCGCGGCGATCGACGCCTACATCGCAATGACGCTGCCGTTCATGGTTTGGGCGCTGGTGGCGGTGCGGCGCCCGGTGGTGTGGGCGGGGCTGGCGTTGCTGAGCGTCGCAGCGGTCTATGCGGTGCTGACCACATTCTCGCGCGGGGTCTACTTGGCGGTAGCGGTGCCCTGTGCAGGGCTTGCAGCGCTGTGGTGGCTTCGTTGCATCGCAGCGCACAGGACGGGCCCGTTTGCACCGGGTTTGCGCCCACTTCCCTGGAAGCGCATTGGTGGCGCCGTGTTGGCGGGTGTCTTGTTGATGGAAGTTGGCTCGGTTCTGATCGGTGGCAGCTATATGGCCGAGCGTATAGGTGTGGCCGATCGCGACATGGCCAAACGCCTGGCGCACTGGCGCGATGGCCTGGCGCTGTTGACAACGCCGACGGATTGGCTGCTTGGCATTGGGCTGGGGCGCTTGCCCGCTCATTACGCTCGGCAGGTCGACAGGGGTGAGTTTTCCGGGATGGTGACATGGCAGCAGGAGCGCTGCGCAGGGCCGCCCCCAAGCAAGCTCGCACCGCAGTGCGCAGCACGGAGGTTCTCCGGTGAGCCCGACCCATCACCCTTGGCGAGGCAGGGCGGCGTCACGGGGTTCGCCAGACTTCAGGGGCCGCTCAAGGATGCGTCCCTGGCGGGCTTGTTTGGATTGGCCCGACGCGTCGAACTCACCGAGGCAGGTGGGTATCGGGTGAGTCTCGACTTCAGGACGGACGCCGATACCTGGGTCGCCGTGCGGGTATGCGAGCGGCACCTGCTATTTGACGGCGCCTGTCAACGAGCCCAATTCCGCACAGGCGCGACGACTGGTGAGTGGCGACGCCACAGCCTGAATCTGGTCGGTGTCCCTCCGCGACGAGGCGCGCGGATTGCGCCGCGGCTCGGGGTGCTGTCTATTTCGGTGCTGCAGGCCGGCGCTTCGGTGGACTTGGCCACGGTCGGTCTGGGGCCGCCGGGCGCTGCTGGCTTGACGACAGTGGGAGACTTCTCAGAAGGTCTGTCGCATTGGTTTCCTTCGGCCCAGGTTCACTTTCTGCCATGGCACATCGATAACCTCTACCTGGAATTGCTGATTGAGCGGGGTGTTTTGGGTTTGCTGCTGGTGGGCCTGGCGCTTGCTGCGGCCTTGCACGGCGTCGGCGGCGCGAGGACAGCGGCTGGCCCGCCTTCGCGGCTTGCAAATGTCTTGGCGGCGGGTCTGGTAGGGGGCTTGCTGGTGGGGATCTGGGGTAGTGTCATGGATGTCCCGCGCGTCGCGTTCCTATTGTGCCTACTGACCACTTGCCTGATTGAGTTGCGGCGTGGTGTCGATTCGCGGTGACAGAATGCGGCTTGGTTGGCTCTCTGGTGTTGGATCTGGGCGTCTGGAGGCCAATCCAACTACAATTTCTGCGGTGCGTGCCGGCCAGTCGCACCGACACGCTTGAGCGGTGTTGAGGGGATGTTGTTCAAGAACACAGGAATTAAACCTTGATAAAAATATTTGGTCATTACTTTCATCGCCGAACGCTGTCACAAATCTTTTTTGATTTCAGTCTGGTGATGGCAGTGGTGGTTGGCACCAGCCTGTGGCGCTCGCCGCAGCAAGCCTTGGCTGAGACCTTCTTGCCGACGGCTGCGCTCTTGTTGGCTGGCGGAATGCTGGCGATCAACGCCGCGTTGGGGTTCTACCAGCAGGCACATACGCGATCCCTGGGACAGTCGCGTGCGCGCGCGGTCATGTCGCTGATATTTACTTTGGCACTGGCGTACCTGATCTTTACCTTGGCGCCGCTTGGGCAGGAGCTTCGCTCGATGCTGACGACTTCGGTCGTCGCTGTCGTCGCCTTCGTCTTGATGCATCGGGTTTACGTGGCGCATGCCACGCCGCAATCGGCAATGCGCCAGCGCGTGCTGATCTTCGGTTCGGGCTCGCGCGCCAAGATGGTCGGCAAATCCCTGCAACGCTCGGATCCCAACGTGGATCTGGTCGGGTATTTTGCAAGTCCGCGGGATACCGAGACTGAAATTTCGGCCAAAGGGCTGCTGTCTGGCCTGGGCCCATTAACGCCTCAGAAGTCCCTCACCGACGTTGTGCTGGAAGAGCGGGTCGATGAAATCGTCGTGGCCGTGTCGAGCGACGCGGCGGCAGCATGCCCATGCGTGAACTGCTCGATTGCAAATTGCAAGGCGTGCGCGTGGTGGATATTGCGACGCACTTCGAGAAGACTCTGGGTCAGATCCGGCTCGATGCGGTGTCCGCGGGTTGGTTAATTTTTGGCGATGGTTTTCAGCAGGGTTTGGTACGCACGGTGGTCAAGCGTTTGTTTGACATTGTCTGCGCCTTGGTGTTGATCCTGCTGGCGCTACCCATCATGGCGGTGACCGGTTTGTTGCTGTTGCTCGAAGGTGGCGGGCCGATGCTGTACCTGCAGGAACGGGTTGGCCTCAACGGGCGACTGTTCAACGTGGTCAAGTTTCGCAGCATGCGCACCGATGCCGAGCAAGACGGCCAGCCGCGCTGGGCGGCGGCGCAGGACGATCGGGTGACCAAAGTCGGCCGAGTGATCCGCAAGCTGCGCATTGACGAGCTGCCCCAGTTGTTCAGTGTTCTCAATGGCGACATGAGTCTGGTTAGGCCGAGGCCAGAACGAGCCTACTTTGTCGACAAGCTGACCCAGGAGATACCCTATTTCGCGGTCAGGCAAAGCGTCAAACCGGGGGTGACCGGCTGGGCGCAAGTGCGCTACCACTACGGCGCCTCGGTCGAGGACTCGGCCGAGAAGCTGCAGTACGACCTGTATTACGTCAAGAACCACTCGTTGTTTCTGGATCTGATCATCCTGTTTGAGACCGTTGGCGTGGTTCTGACGGCCAAAGGAGCCCAGTGAGTCGGGCGACACCGTGAGCCGGGTTGCACCGTGCCTGTCATGCAAAGCAGCGACCTTGTTCTAAGCGCCTGGAGCTATGGTTTGGCCGGCGTGGCCTACGCCGTGTTTGCGGTTCATTTGCTGCAGCTTGGCTACCTGCGCGCGCCCCGAGACAGACTCAAGACGGCGATGCTCGCGGCGGCGGTCTGCAGCGCCCTGTGGGGCAGTCTGTTGCTGGTCTTCTTGTGGACAGGCCAGCCGTATTTGCAGGTCTTCAGTGGTCTGTTCGACCTGTTGCGTTATGCGGCATGGTTTGCGCTGTTGCTCGGTCTGTTGCGCGCGCCGGATTCTGCCCAATTGCCACCTGGCATCGCATGGCTTAGGCCATTGGCGATTGGTTTGGTTCTGTTTGGGGTGCTCGCGCTCGGAATGCTGGTGCAGCGTGCCACGGTGTTGGGTGATCCGGCCCGGTTGATTCTGCTGAGTGCGATGGCCATGCCGGTGCTGGCCCTGGTTTTGCTGGAGCAGTTGTTTCGCAACGTCGCGGAGGATTTGCGCTGGAACGTCAAGCCGCTGTGCCTGGGTCTGGCGGGCATCTTTCTGTTTGATTTGTACCTGTTCTCGCAGGCGGTCTTGTTCAATAGCCTGGACCGCAATGTGTTGAGTATTCGTGGCGCCGTGCACGCGCTGGTGCTCCCGTTGCTCCTGCTGTCCTCGAGTCGCAGCAGCAATTGGACCTCCAAGGTGCGGGTGTCGCGGCGCGCGGCGTTTCATTCCGCAACCCTATTGATTGCCGGGCTCTACCTGCTGTTTATTTCCGCCGTGGGCTATTACGTGCGTTACTTTGGTGGGGAGTGGGGGCCGGCGCTGCAGGTCGGTCTGGTCTTTGCAGCCTTGGTCGTGCTGGTGGTGTTGGCCTTGTCGGCCACGGTGCGCGCCAAGTTGCGGGTACTGTTGGGCAAGCACTTCTTTCGCTACCGGTACGATTACCGCGAAGAGTGGTTGAAGTTCACCAAGACGCTGTCGGACCAAAAGTCTCCTCAGGAAATGGGTCCCCAGGTGATTCGTGGCCTGGCCGACATGCTGGAAAGCCCCGCAGGTGCGCTGTGGTTGCGCAACAAGGGCGAGGCCGCCTTTAGCCAACTGGCGACGTGGAACATGCCGGAGCTCTCGGCCAAGGAAGACGCCACCAGTGCATTCTGCAATTTCATGACGACCAGTGGATGGGTGGTGAACCTGGAGGAATACCGCTCCTACCCCAGGCGCTATGGGCAGTTGGCCTTGCCCGATTGGCTGCGCGAATTGAAGCAGGCCTGGCTGGTAGTGCCCTTGTCCGTGGGGGAGGAACTGATCGGCTTCGTCGTGCTGGCCAGTGCCCGTACCCGGATGGATGTGAACTGGGAAGTCAATGACCTGCTCAAGACAGCGGGTCGCCAAGCCGCCAGCTTTTTGGCCCAAATGCAGGCGACCGAGGCCTTGCTGGATGCCCGAAAATTCGATGCATTCAACCGCATGTCGGCTTTTGTGGTGCATGACCTCAAGAACATTGTCACGCAGCTGTCCCTGATGATGAAGAACGCCAAGCGCTTGCACGACAACCCGGAGTTTCAGCAGGATATGCTGATGACGGTCGAGAACTCGCTCGACCGTATGCGTCAGCTGATGTCACAGTTGCGAGAGGGCGCCAGTTCGTCCGGTTCGACTGCCGGTGTAGACTTGGTCGAGATCGCCCGTCGACTGGCGGCCAGCTCCGCACAACGAGGGCGCACGCTCGACTTGGAGCTTCAGGACCAGGTCTTCACGCGTGGGCTCGAGGAGCGCCTGGAGCGGGTGCTAGGGCATGTCGTGCAGAATGCCATGGATGCAACTGATGCATCCGGGCGGGTATGGCTCAAACTATTACGTGCCAGTGGGCAGGCGCGTATTGAGATTGGGGATACGGGCCATGGCATGTCGCAGGACTTCGTCAGGAATAGACTCTTCAAGCCCTTCCAGAGCACCAAGACCACCGGCATGGGCATTGGCGCGTTCGAGAGCTTTCAGTATGTACAGGAGCTCGGCGGAAGAATCGAAGTTGACAGCGTGGTGAATCGCGGTACCGTGGTCAGCGTTCTGCTACCGTTGCTGGAAGTCCAGAAGGCCTCGGATATTCATTTACCCAAATCATCATGAACACTGAGAGAAGTCGCTGTCTGCTGATTGTTGAAGACGATCCGGCGTTGCAGAAACAGATCAAATGGTCGCTGGATAAGTTCGAGTCCGTCACTGCGTCTGACCGCGAGAGCGCACTGGTGCAGCTGCGTCGGCATGCGCCGTCGGTGGTGACGATGGACTTGGGTTTGCCACCAGACCCGGACTCGGTGTCGGAAGGCTTCAAGTTGTTGGAGCAGATCCTGGCGATTGACGCGGACACCAAAGTGATCGTGCTGACCGGGCAGAACGATCAGGCCAACGCATTGCGCGCGGTGGCGTTGGGCGCGTACGACTTTTTCGCCAAACCGTTCGAGCCCGAGTTGCTGAGCCTGACCATTGACCGGGCCTTCAGGCTGGTTGAGTTGCAAAGGGAGAATCGCCGCCTGCGCGAGTTGCAGCAACCGGACGCGCTCAAGGGCTTGATCAGTCGTGACCCCGAGATGATGCGAATTTGCCGCACGATCGAAAAGGTCGCCGGCAGCAACGCCACGGTGATGCTGCTCGGCGAGAGCGGTACCGGCAAGGAAGTGCTGGCGCGCGGCTTGCACCAGTCTTCCGGGCGGCGCGCGGAGAAGTTTGTGGCCATCAACTGCGCCGCGATTCCGGAGAATCTTCTTGAAAGCGAGTTGTTCGGCTACGAGAAGGGCGCTTTCACGGGGGCTTCCAAAACGACCCTGGGCAAAATCGAGTTGGCCAGCGGGGGCACTTTGATGCTGGACGAAATTGGCGACTTGCCGGTTTCCCTGCAGGCGAAGTTGTTGCGCTTCCTGCAAGAGCGAACCATCGAGCGGGTGGGTGGGCGCCACGAGATACCGGTCGACGTGCGGATTGTGTGCGCCACGCACCAGGACCTCAAGGTCTTGTGCAAGGACGGTCGTTTTCGTGAAGATTTGTACTACCGGCTGGCCGAAATTGTTATCAATATTCCGCCGCTGCGGTCCCGAGTCGGCGATGCGGCGTTGTTGGCGCACGCCTTTGCCAAGCGCTTTTCTCAAGAGCAAAACCGTCCTTCGATGACGCTCAGTGAGGGGGCCATCCGGGCCGTGGAGGCTCACAATTGGCCCGGGCAACATCAGGGAGCTGGAAAACTGCGTCAAGCGCGCCACGATCATGGCCGACGGCAGCTGCATTTCCAGCGAAGATATTGGCCTGGCTCCGGCGGGTGGGGAGGCGGTGCAGGAGTCACTGGACTTGCGTGCCGCGCGGGACGCCGCGGAAAAGAAAACCATCATCGCGGCCCTCGGCCGGGTCGATGGCAACATCGTCAAAGCGGCTGAACTGCTGGGGGTGAGCCGCCCAACCCTGTACGACCTGATGCATCGACTGGGTCTGAAGTAAACCAATGAATTGTCATCACCGTTTCACCTGAGGTCAAAAAATGAGTTCTGTCACAACAAGTGCGCGCGTCGCGATGTCGGCACTGCTGGTCTCGCTCCTGGTAGTCGGGTGCGGCGGGGATAGCCCGGACAAGATGCTGGCCTCTGCCAAGGACTACCTGGCCAAGAACGACACCAAGTCGGCCGTCATTCAGATCAAGAACGCGCTACAGAAGAACCCCGATTCCTCTGAGGCCCGCTATTTACTGGGTAAGGCCCTGCTCGACGGTGGTGACCGGGTTGCGGCCGAGGTTGAGCTGCGCAAAGCGTTGGCACTAAAACACCCTCAGGACCTGGTGGTGCCACGACTGGCGCAAACCGTGGCGGGCCAAGGCCAGTTCAAGAAACTCATTGAAGAGTTTGGCAAGACCGCCCTGACCGATCCCGTCGCCAAAGCAGACCTGCAGACCTGGCTGGCTACTGCCTACGGCGCGCAAGGTGACCAGGCCGCATTCGGGACGGCTCTGGCGGCTGCGCTCGCGGCCCAGCCAGGGTATGCCCCGGCGCTGGTCGTGCAGGCCCGCAGCAAAGCGGTCCAACGCGACTTTGATGGCGCACTTGCGGGTGCCGATCAGGTGATTGCCACCGATCCGCGCAACCATGAGGCCTGGAAACTCAAGGGCGACGTGCAGTACCACAGCAAGAAGCAGCCCGACGAGGCCCTGGCTTCTTACCGTAAGGCGATCGCGGCCAAGCCGGACTTTCTGTCAGGTCATGTGGGCGCGCTGACCGTTCTGTTGGAGCAGCGCAAGTTCGCGGACGCCCAGACTCAGTTTGAGCCATTGAAGAAACTGGCACCCAACCATCCCCAGACCAAATTCATCGAGACGCAGCTTGCCTTCCAGAAGGGCGATTACAAGGTCGCCAAAGAGGTCTCCCAACAAATGCTCAAAGTTGCCGGCGACAACCCGAAGGCCCTGCAGTTGGCTGGAGCGATCGAGTTCCAGAGCAACTCCTTGGTGCAGGCTGAAGCCTACCTCAGCAAGGCGTTGCAGTTGGCCCCTGAGTTGAGTTTGGCGCAACGCCTTTTGATCATGACTTACGTACGCGCCGGGCAAGCGGACCGGGCGCTGGCCGCGCTGCAACCCATACTGGCAAGGCCAACTGTGGATCCGGCACTGTTCCCGATTGCCGGCCAGGTCTACCTGCAAACTGGCGACGCTAAAAAGGCACAGGAGTACTTTGCCAGGGCCGCCAAACTCGACCCGACTGACCCCAAAAAACGCACCGCCGTTGCCGTTGCGCAGTTCAAAGATGGGCAAGCTGACGTCGCCGTGGGTGAGTTGCAGGATATCGCGGCAGCGGATGCGGGCACCACTGCCGACATGGCCCTGATCAGCGCCCACCTCAGCCGCAAGGAGTACGACAAGGCACTGAAGGCGATTGACGCCATGGAAAAAGCAAGCCGACAAACCCTTGGCGGCCAACTTGCGGGGCCGGACATTGCTCGCCAAGCAGGACCTGGTGGGCGCCCGCAAGAGCTTTGAGCGTGCGCAGACAATCGATCCCACGTACTTTCCGGCGGTGGCCAGTCTGGCCGCACTTGATTTGGTCGAGAAGAAGCCCGAAGACGCCAAGAAGCGATTTGAGGCATTGGTGGCCAAGGACCCGAAGAACGTGCAGGCTTTGTTGGCTCTCGCAGAGCTGCGTTCGCGTACCGGTGGGACCAAGGAAGAGGTGGGTGAATTGATCGCCAAGGCAGTGGCCGCGAATCCGCTTGAGGCGACACCGCGCGTGATGCAGATCGACTTCTTGCTGCGCAGCAACGATGTCAAGCAGGCCTTGTCAACAGCGCAAGCGGCCGTGGCTGCCCTGCCCGACAGTGCCGAACTGCTGGGCGCCTTGGGTCGCACGCAGCAAGCGGCGGGCGACCTGAACCAGGCCATCAGCTCCTTCAGCAAGCTGGTTACCATGCGCCCACAGGCAGTGCAACCCCTAATGCGGCTGGCAGATGCCCAGATGGCGGCCAAGGACAAGAACGCAGCGGCGTCAAGCTTGCGCAAAGCGCTGGATATCAAACCCGACCTGCTTGAAGCGCAGCGAGGGTTGATCATGATCGAAGTCGACGCCAAGCGTTTCGAGCAGGCACTGAAGTTGGCGCGAGATGTTCAGAGGCAGAACCCCAAGTCAGTTGCGGGCTTTGCGCTGGAGGGTGACATCAATGCCGCGCAGAAGAACTGGGACGCAGCCGTGGGCGCCTATCGCGCCGGGTTGAAACTGGGCCCCGCCTCAGAGCTGGCCACCAAGTTGTACTCGGTTCTCAGGGTTTCTGGCAAGGGCCTGGACGCCGACAAGTTCGCCACCGCCTGGCAAAGGGACAACCCCAAAGACGCGGCCTTTGTTTTTTATCTGGGCGATGAGGCAATAGCCCGAAAAGACTACGGCGCGGCCGAAAAGAACTACGCCACAGTGATTAAGTTGCAGCCCAGCAATGCTGTCGCCTACAACAATCTGGCCTGGGTGACTGGTCAACTGGGTAAGGAGGGCGCCGTTGCCCTCGCCGAGAAGGCAAACACCCTGGCGACCAACCAACCCGCGTTCATGGACACCTTGGCCATGCTGTTGTCGACCAAGGGTGAGCATGCCAAGGCGGCTGAATTGCAGGCCAAGGCTGTGGCCCTACAGCCCAACAACCATCTGTTTAGGCTGAATCTGGCCAAGATTCACATGGGTGGCGGCAAGAAGGATCTGGCCCGCAAGGAACTGGACGAGCTTGCCAAGCTGGGGGACAAGTTCCCGCAGCAGGCGGAGGTGGCGGAGATGTTGAAGGGTCTTTAACTTGATCGTGGGCGTTCATGGTTGCGGTAGCCGGGGGTTGTCGAAGTTTCTTACATGTTTCGGCTTGCCGCGCTGCTTCGAGGAAAACCAACTGAAATCAAGCGTTTAGGACGCCGGGCACGAACCTTGCATAGTTTCTGTGGGGCGTGTCCGAGGTTGATTCCGGCCGTTTACCGGCTTGCTTGTCCACAGAGATCGTCATTAGCCGTGATGTTGTTCTCACGTGCTTTTGGCGGGGACTGGCTAAAATCTTCCGTTGGGGCGACCCGGAGAAACTAGCATGAGTACACAAAACACAGAATCGTTGACTCGAAGCAAAGCGGGGGCGCTGTCCACTGCGGACGTCGCGCGTCGGCACGTTCTTTTCAAAGGGCTTGGCAAGGGGGCGGCGGCGGCAACAGTTTTGACAGTTGGGTCGCGCTCGGCAATGGCGACAGTTGCTTGTCTTTCACCTTCCGCCTCGGCCTCTATCAACTTGACGCACAGTCGGCCTGGTCGACCGGGCGGCAGTTGTGCGAACGGTCGCACGCCGGGGTTTTGGCAAAACGCCTCGTCTACGCACCCAGCTGACTGGGCATCGTCTGGCGCTGAGGGAAAGCTTTTCAGCGTTTGTTTTTTGAGTGGCTTTCCCGGTAAGACGCTGAAGCAAGTAATGTGGATGAGCGGGGGTGAAGATCCTCAGCAGTTGGGCGCGCATTTGTCTGCCGCGTGGTGCAATTTACAAATGGGGTGGGTTGATTCCACGGTTCTGAGTCTCGAGGTTCTTCGTGCAATGTGGGCCGGGCAGAACAACTATTCACCTGTTGTGGGCGTAACCTGGACTCGAGACCAAACGGTCACCTATTTGAAGACGACAATGCCCCTGTGAACAGTCAATCTTGGCATTGATGCGAACAGTGGGGGTGTTGTCTAAAGCCAATCGCATGGCAATTGCGTCTGCGGCGCTGGTCTCGCGTCCATGCGACGAGGGCAGTTTGGTTTTTGACGAGGCTAGCGGACAAACAAGTTTGCTGACTCTTCAAGGCACTCGTGTGCTGCTAGCCCTGAGCGGTGGGCGATATGTGGAAGAGGAAGACTTGCGAGCCGCTTCGGGCATGGCTGATGGCAGTGATGGGGCTGAGTTTGAGGCGCTACTTGCTTCCCTTCAGTGCGCGGGATTAGTAGTTCGGTGACGTGCCTCGAAGACTTCGCGGGTGATGTCATCAGACGAGCTTTGCGGAACGGTACATTTCGCTTGGACGTCGGTCGTTTTTCTCTTAGAGTCACCAGCGTTCTACCAGAGTTCGGGGCCGCGTTCGGGCAGTTGTATGCCTACTATCCGGTTTCAGTTGCCGGTGGCGCCTACGATTACGACATCGACATCTCCCCGCCTTCATTGGTCCGCCGCTGGGTGCGACGCAATTGCTTGTTCCGGCTGTCTGGAGATGCGCCATTCCTTCCGATGGCGGTCGATCATGCGCATGCGCTTTTTGAATGGGGGCTCAACTGGACCATCGGCTCCTATGCGCACAATTTCTTGATTTTGCATTCTGCGGTTGTTGAAAGGGGTGGATGCGGCGTGGTGTTGGCGGCGGCCTCAGGGAGTGGAAAAAGCACCTTGGCTGCCGAGCTTTCGCTCCAGGGGTGGCGTTTGCTTTCCGATGAAATGGCTTTGATCGATCGCGACCTGCGCCTCATACCATGCGCGCGACCTGTCAGTCTGAAAAACCAGTCTATCGAAGTCATCCAGGCGAGGCACCCCACGGCTGTCATGGGACCGCCAGCGCGTGACACACACAAGGGAACAATCGCACACTTGCCTGCCCCCAAGTCGTCGATCGATCGTAACCTTGAAACAGCCAAGCCACGGCTGATCATTTTCCCGAAGTGGTCTGCCGACGCGACGCTGCGTGTAGAACCGGTTGGATCGGGTCAGGCGGCGTTGCGCTTGATCGACCAGTCCTTCAATTACCCGCTACTAGGGCGCCACGGTTTCGAGCGCCTGGTGGACTTGGTAAAAGCGGCCGAAGCCTGGGAGATTGAGTACTCGTCGCTTGACGACGCCACCGACGCTTTGACGCAACTGGTAAGTGAGCGTGGCTAAGAAATCACCCCTATTGAGTTATCTGGCAGGCAACAAGGCGGTTGACCTGCTTGGCCCTGACGATTTCAGCCTCTTATTGGCCGAAGCACGGGCGAGTGGGCTGCTCGGTCGGCTGGCTCAAATGGTCACGAAGTCGCCGACTTTTCACCTGCTGTCGCCGCACCAAAGAGATCAGCTATTTGCCGCAACGATTCATGCGGCTGGATTCCGGCGAGATGTGCAACGCGAATTGACGCACATCGAACGAGCCCTATCAGGCTTGGACACGCCAGTGATTCTGCTCAAAGGCGCGTGCTATGTGCTGTTGAATTTACCTGCGGCTGACGGCAGGATTTTCAGTGACGCCGACATTCTTGTTGAAAAGGCGTGCATCGGTGCGGCCGAGGCCGCGCTGATGCTGGGCGGCTGGGCGACCGGGGCGCTGGACGCCTACGACCACCGCTACTACCGGCAATGGTCACATGAAATTCCCCCGATGACGCACCTGCATCGCGGCACCACCATCGATCTGCACCATTCTCTGGTCATGCCAACCTGTCGGGTACGGGTCGACACAAAGAGGATGATCGCCGCCGCAGTGCCGGTCAGTGACGGTGGATTTTGGTGGCGACTCAGGGACGAGGACCTGGTTTTACATGCGGTAAGCCACCTCATGCTGAACTCCGAATTTGATCGGGGCTTGCGCGATCTGTGGGACATCGATCTGCTCTATCGCCACTTTTCTGAAGCCGATCCCGGGTTTCTGGGATCCCTCTTTTCTCGGGCGCAAGAGGTGGGCTTGGAGACACTTCTGAATCAGGTTGTGTGGCTAATGTCGACTGTCTTTGGCACACCGTTGCCCGCTTGCGCACCACCGATGCGCAACGGTCCGCTTCTTTGGTTGGTGGCTCGTTCCGCATCAACGCGCCACCCAGCAAGCAGTCCCACAGCCCAGACCGGCGCCGATCTGGCCTTGATGCTGCGTGAGATGTATCTGCGGCTACCTGCCAAACTGTTGGCCGTTCACTTGTGGCACAAGACGTCCGATTTATTCACGACGCAGAAGAAGCCTCTGGCAGTCTGATCGCTTCAGAGCTTGTGTTGCAAGCGACAGCGATTGAGGGCAGGACTTGCGTCGTCAGAACATCCCGTCGAGGACAAGCAGGCACAAAAAAGAGCACTGGCTGCCAGTGCTCTTTTGATCCGAGGTAACGGAACTAGACGGTCTTCTGACTCCGGCGACGCGACGCCACCATTCCGATCAAGCCAAGACCGAGCAAGGCGATGGAAGTGGGCTCTGGCACCTGTGTTTGTTTTGTAGCCGACACGGACGCCAGTTTGAAATAATCATTCCCGACGCCCAGCCCCCCGCCGGTTCCAAATGCTGTGTTGTAAGCACTGATCAGCCAATAGCTCGAGTAGATGGAGGAAACGACGGTGGCATTGGAATTGTCGGGCAGGCTGGCGTAGTTGCCAACGGCAGCCCAGCCGCTTGACAGTAAAGTTGATGTGGCTGCCACTCCATCCAAAGTCTTGCCAAGAACGGTAGCAGCGCCTGTGCCGACACCCTGGTAAGCCAACACAGAGAAATCAGAGTCCTGGAAGTTGCCGGAAACTTGGTGGCTAGTGCCAGACCAGCCGATTCCAACATCAGTCAAGCTCACTGGACTAGAAAAGTGCAGCAGGATTGCATCTGTACCGTAGCGGTTGTCCGTGGCATGAGGGCCAGTCGCGCTCGCGGATTCGTACGCGTTGACCGCGCCGAGCCCGGAACTCCAGTTGTAAACGGCCGCAGCGGCAAAGGTAGTTCCAGTTGTCGAGCCGGTCCCATTTGAGGTGGAAAACGCGGTCGCATCCATGGTTACGCCACCAATTGTTCCGCACCCAAGCACATTTCCCATCGAGAGGCCGGATGCTGCTGTTGACGCGCAGGCACCCGTCCCTGGGCCGCCGGTGTAGGTCCAAGTGGAGGCGGCAAATGCGCTCGACCCCAGTGCAACAAGTGCGCAGCCCGCCAATACTCGGAGGGTTTGTATTGAAGTAGTGTTTTTCATGGTCTTTGACCTCATGCAAATTGTGTTCTGCGGGTTCCCAGTGCTGGCGCAGAGTGAGTGGATCTATCAAGCGAAATTCATGCCAGACTCGCGTTAACGTTATGTTTCAATAGGTTACGAGTCCGAAACTTCCCGCACCACGAGAAGTGTAAGGAAACTCGACGTCTTTTAATGAGCACGCGGTCAGTTGAGCGTCTTCAGCAAAACTTGGGCGTCCGACGCACTTTCAAAAACCGGGCTGCCTTTTAACGCCGCCTCCAGCTCTTCTCGCGCCTCGGTTTTGCGTCCCGTTTGGGCCAGCACCACCGCCAGGTGGTAGCGAATTTCCGGGTTGCCGGGCTCGCGCAGCCGGGCGTCGCGCAGCAGTTGCAGGGCGCGGTCAGTCTGCCCGGCCTGAAATACTGCCCAGCCCAGGGTGTCGATGGCGTTGGCACTGTTGGGGCTCTTGGCCACGGCCTGTTCGGCGACCTTGACAGCGTCTGGGTCTTTCAAGCGGAGCAAGACGTTGGCCAGGTTGTTCAGGGCCTGACCGTCATCGGGGGTGATGCTCAGCAGGTTTTCGTAGGCCGTGCGAGCAGCCGCAAAATTGCCGCCACGCGCGTAACCATCGGCCAGGGCTCGCTGGGTGAGGGCGTCCTGGGGGTGGGCCTTCATCCAGGCGTTGGCCAACTGCAGCGCTGGTTTGCCGCCGTCCTTGTTGCCCAAGGTTCGGAACAGGCGCAATAGGGTGTCGGTGGATGGCTCCAACTGGTGCGCGCGTTGGTAGGCGTCCAGCGCCGCCGCAGCCTGGCCGCGCGCCATGGCGACGTCGCCAAGAAGGCTGTGGCCGATGGCCCGCTTGGGGCGTTTGGCCACAATGTCTCGTGCGCGCTTTTCCGCCTTGGCAGGGTCACCCTGGCGCAGCTCGACTTCCGTCATCAATGCCATGGCGGGCAAGAAATCGGGCCGGGTGGAGAGAGCCTTCTCCAGGCTGTACGCGGCGCCGCCCACGTTGCCGGCGGCCAGTTGCAGAATCGCAATCTGCAACTGTGGCGCCGGGTTGTAGTCGGCCACGCGCGTCGCGTTGGTTAAGGTGCTTTTTGCACCGGGGCCGTCGCCATTGGCCAACTGTGCCTTGGCGTAGGCCAGCAGCATTTGCAGGTCGTCGGGCGCTTTACCCGAGACTTGTTTGACCGCCTCCAGAGCCGGGCCGGGGCGACCGCTACGCAAGTGCAGATCGGACAGCGCCAAGCCAAAGCGCACTTCCTTGGGTCCAGACAAATCGTTGGCCTTTTCCAGCCAGCGCTGGGCGTCCGTGGCCTGACCACGGCGCTCTGACAGCACCGCCATCTCGAACATCGCCTCGGTGTTCTTTTCGTTGGCTTTCAGAATCGCGGCAAGCCGGGCGGCGGCGGCGTCATAGGCTTTGCTGGCGATCTCGAGTCGCGCCAGGTTGATCTTGGGCGCCATCAGGCCAGCGTCGAGCTTTTGCGCCTGTTCAAACGCGGCGGTGGCACCGGCCAGATTGCCGGCCTGACCCCTGGCCATGCCCAGCAGATTGAAAAAGCCGGCATGCGCGGGCTGGCGCTTCACCAGGCCTTCGGCTACTGCCACGGCCTTGGCCGCCTGTCCGCTGCGCAGGTACAGGCCGACCAGGGCAGAACCAGCCTGGGTTTGCGTGGCGTCCTGTTTGTAGGCGGCTTCCAGTTCTGCCACACCGCTGCCGGCCTGACCAGCGCGGACCAGACTCAGGCCCAGCACGGTTCGAAACGCCGGGTTGTCCTTGGTCTTCAGCGCCTGCTGCATCAAGGAAGCCGCCCGGGCATGTTGCCCTTTGGACAATAGTGCCGTCCCGAGCAGCGTCATGGCTTGACCATCGGCCGGGTTGGCCCGCAGGTACTGCTCCAGCACCTCGATGGCGCGCTCCACCGAGCCCTCCCGAAGGTAGAGTTGCGCCAGCAATTTGGAAGCTGGCGTGTTGCCCTGCTGTCGCTGGAAGAACTCAAAAAACAGCTTGGCCTTCTCGAACTCGTTGAGCCCATAGTGCGCCAGGCCATTGAGCATCAGCAGTTGGCTGCGGTATCGGATGAAATCGATCGGTACCGGGTCGATCAGCGCAGTCACCCCCTTTAGTGCCGCCAGGGCAAGGTCCGGCTTGTTGTCGCGCTCAGCCAGCAGCGCCTGCAGGTACGCTGCGCGTGGCTCGCCGGGCGCAATGCGCCGGAGTTCGTCCACGTCCTTGGCGGCGTCGGGTTGGCGCCCAAGGTCGAGGTACAAGCCCGCCCGGGCAACGCGTGCCTCCACATGCCCGGTGTTGAGCTTGATGGCTTGGTCGTAAGCGGCCAGGGTAGCGGGCATATCGCCGGAGACATGCGCCACCGAGCCCTTCTGGTACCAGGCCTCGGCTGAGTCGGGCGCCAGGGCCAGCGCCCGTTCAGCGGCGGCGCGCGCTTGCCCGAACTGACGCGAGCGAATGCGTATCGGTATTTCAGCCAGCCACACCGATGGCGCCTTGGCGTCAATAGCGCGCGCCTCGTCTACTGCTTTCAAGGCGCCCTGCAAATCGCCCAGGTCGGCACTGGCGGCGGCGCGCAGCAATTGCAGTGGCAACTGGACACCGGCAGGAAGACCATTCGGGTTGAACTGTTGTTGCTCAAAAATGAGTTTGTGCTTGCCTTGGGCCATGTAGGCCTGTCCCAGCGGGATGACGACCTCCGCACGATTGACGCCCAGGCGCAAGGCTTCGGTGAAGGCGACCTCGGCCGCCACCACATCACCGCTTTGCAGCAAGGCCCGGCCCAGCAGCATTTGCACCGGCAGCATGTTCTTGTCGACTTGCAGTGCATTCTTGAGCTGAATGATGGCGCCAGGCAGATCCTTCTTCTCGTAGCGGATCAGGGCGTCCTCGTAAAACTTCGCGGCCTTTGTGTCGCCGGCGGCGCTGGCCGCAGGGTGGCACAGCGCCACGGCGAACCCGAGCAGGCACGCGCACCACTGCCCTGTGAGGGGCGGGAAGGAATGAGAGAGAGACCGTGTCTTTTTCATGGCGATCGCAAAGTCAAGTCATCGAGGGTCGGCTGGGCATGTTAACGTCAATGCCGCGTCACAGTTTGGCATTCCACGGCTCGGGCGTGACCAGTTGCGTCCAGAGTGGGGCGCCAATGGTCGGAACCGGTACTGTATTCACAAATGGGAGGCGCATGATTCCGCGGTCAACACATCTCAGAGCCGGGTCAACCGCGCGGCGTGCGTCGGCGCACTGGGTCCGGCAGATCTTGCGGGTAGCGTTGGTCATCTTGGCATGTTTGGGCGCCGCCATGCCGATTTCGGCGCAAACCAACTTACCTGCTGTTATCGACAAGGTGAAACCGTCGGTGGTCATCGTCGGGTCCTACAAGGCCAACAACAGCCCGCGCTTTCGCCTTCGAGGAACTGGCTTCGTGGTTGGCGACGGCAACACGGCTGTCACCAATGCGCATGTGTTGCCCGACTCAAGCGAGGACTTCAGCGACTCGTCCATGGCGGTGCAGGTTCGCGGCGCGGCCAACGCTCTGCAGATGCGAATGGCCACGGTGTTGGCGCTCGACAAGGAGCATGACTTGGCGGTGCTGCGGTTTGACGGCCCGGCGGTGCCAGCCTTGACGCTGGGGGACTCCGATGCCGTTCGAGAGGGCCAGGCGGTGGCCTTCATGGGGTTCCCGATTGGTGGCGCGCTGGGCTTCTCGGCGGTCACCCATCGCGGGCTGATCTCGTCCATTACCGCGGCCGCGCTGCCGACACCGACCGCTCAGCAACTCAATGCCAAAGCGATCAGAAGCCTGCGCGCGGGCGCGTTCGACATTTTTCAGCTTGACGCGACGGCCTACCCCGGCAACAGTGGCGGCCCACTGTTTGACCCAGAAAAGGGTGAGGTGCTGGGGGTGATCAACATGGTCTTCATCAAGGGCACCAAGGAGTCGGCCCTGACACACCCGTCTGGCATCTCGTACGCGATTCCGTCGCGGTACGTGGTGCAGTTGCTCCAGCGTGGAGGGGCCAAGTAGAAGGCGGGCGTTACCCCGCCGCCGCGCCTACACCAGCAGGGTGTCGGCGTTGACGTAGCTGTAGCCCAGGTCGCGCGCCACCGCTTCGTAGGTCACCTGACCACTGGCAACGTTCAGGCCGTTCTTGAGGTGCGCGTTGTCCTTGAGCGCTTGCTTCCAGCCCTTGTCCGCCAGCGCCACGGCGTGGCCGATGGTGGCGTTGTTCAATGCAAAGGTGGAAGTGCGCGCCACGGCGCCGGGCATGTTGGCCACACAGTAGTGCACCACGCCATCGACCACATAGGTGGGCTCGGCATGGGTGGTGGCGTGCGAGGTCTCGAAGCAGCCGCCTTGGTCAATGGCCACATCCACCACCACCGCACCCTTCTTCATGCTGGCAATCATGTTGCGCGTGACGAGCTTTGGCGCGGCGGCGCCGGGGATCAGCACGCCGCCAATCACCAGCTCGGCATCGAGCACGGCGTCTTCCACGCTTTGCGCGTTGGAGTACACCGTGCTGATACGGTTGCCAAACACCAGGTCAAGCTGGCGCAGGCGGTCCACGTTCTTGTCGAGCACCGTCACGCGTGCGCCCAGTCCCACGGCCATTTGCATGGCGTGGGTGCCCACCACGCCTGCGCCAATGATGGCCACGTGCGCCGCCGGCACCCCCGGCACGCCGCCTAACAGCACACCCATGCCACCTTTGGACTTCTCCAGGTGTGCCGCACCGGCTTGCACCGACATGCGCCCAGCCACCTCGCTCATGGGCGCCAGCAGCGGCAAGCCACCACCCGCGCCCGTGATGGTTTCGTAGGCAATGCAGATGGCGCCAGACTTGACCAGCGCCTTGGTTTGCTCGGGGTCCGGCGCCAGGTGCAAGTAGGTGTAAAGAATTTGCCCTTCGCGCAGCATGGCGCATTCCTGCGGCTGCGGCTCCTTGACCTTGACGATCATGTCCGCCTGGGCAAACACCTGAGGCGCGTCTGTTACCAGCGTGGCGCCGGCCGCCTGGTACAGGGCATCACTCAAGCCGATGGCCGCGCCAGCGCCACTTTGCACCAGCACCTGGTGGCCGCGCGAGGTCAGCTCGCGCACGCTGGCCGGGGTCAGGCCTACGCGGTATTCGTGGTTTTTGATTTCTTTGGGTACGCCGACTTTCATGCTGGACTCCGGTTTGGTTGTCGAGGGAGGACGCAGTGTCTTGCAACTCCGCTCGTGTGCATAGGAAGATCAACCACTCAGCCGCTTCATTCAGCACGCTAATGGCCTTGCGCGATCAAGTGCCGCCGCGCCCAGTGGGCCAGGTGCGCTACCTGCGGCACAGGCCGGGGTATGCCGTGCAGAGTCGTGCATTTCCACTTTGTCCCAGCTTCCTCAGGTCTTCCCCCGTTGTGCAACGGGATTTTTGGGTTATGTTCTGCTCAGGGACTGCCATGAACAACAAAAACCTGTCTGAAAGCGACCTGTGCGACAAGGTCATCCGCCCCGCTGTCGTGCAGGCCGGATGGCACACCCTCGACCAGATTTACGCCCAATACCCCTTGCGCGCGGGCCGTGTGGTGGTGCGCGGCAAGACCGCGCGGCGTGATCTGGCAACCGTGTTGCACGCCGACTATGTGCTGTTTTTGAAGCCCAATATCCCGCTGGCTGTGGTAGAGGCCAAAAAGTCACGCCTCTCGATGCAGGCAGGCATGCAGCAAGCCATCAACTACGCGCAACTGCTGGACGTGCCATTCAGCTTTGCCAGCAACGGCGACGGTTTTGTGTTTCGCGACGCCACGCTGGCCACCGGCGTGCTGGAGCAAACCCTCACCCTCGACCAGTTCCCGTCCCCGCAAGAACTCTGGGCGCGTTACTGCGCGTGGAAGGGCTGGAACACCGAAGTGCAAAGCGTGGCCGAATTCGACTACGCCCTCGCCACCACCGCCAAGACCCCGCGCTATTACCAGCTCAATGCCATCAACCGCACGGTGGAAGCCATCGCCAACGGCCAAAACCGCGTGCTGCTGGTCATGGCCACGGGCACCGGCAAGACCTACACCGCGTTCCAAATCATCCACCGCCTGTGGAAGTCGCCCTGGCGCGCCGACAAACCCAGCGGCCAGAAACGCATCCTTTTCCTGGCAGATCGCAACATCCTGATTGACCAAACCATGGTCAACGACTTTCGCCCCTTCAAGGGCGCCATGGCCAAGCTCAGTCCCAATGCAAAGGGAATTGAGCGAAGCAACGAGCAGGGTCAAATTGAAGTTGAAGATGTCGATCTGGCTGTGAACAAAACCACCAAGCTGGTGGACAAGAGCTACGAGATCTACCTATCGCTGTACCAGGCCGTGACTGGCACGGAAGAAGAAGCCAACATCTACAAGCAGTTCAGCCCCGACTTTTTTGACCTGATCATCGTGGACGAATGCCACCGGGGCAGCGCCGATGAAGACTCCGCCTGGCGCGAAATCCTCACCTATTTCAGCAGCGCCACCCAGGTAGGCCTGACAGCCACGCCCAAGGAAACCAGAGAGGTTTCCAACAGCGATTACTTTGGCGAGCCCCTCTACACCTACAGCCTCAGACAAGGCATTGAAGACGGCTACCTCGCACCCTACAAAGTCATCCGGGTGGACCTGGACAAAGATGCCTTTGGCTGGCGCCCCACGGCGGGCATGACGGACAAGCACGGCAACCTGATTGAAGACCGCATCTACACCGGCGCCGACATGAACCGCAAGCTGGTGCTGGAGAAGCGCGACGAAGCGGTAGCGGCCAAGATCACCGAGTACCTGAAAGCCACCGACCGCTACGCCAAGACCATCGTCTTTTGCGAAGACATCGACCACGCCGCCCGCATGCGCCAGGCCCTGAGCAACGCCAATGCCGACATCTGCGCCAGCAATCCCAAATACGTGGTGCAGATCACCGGCGACAACCCCGAAGGCAAGCGCGAGCTGGACAACTTCATCGACCCCGAGAAGCGCCTATCCGGTGATAGCCACCACCTCCAAGCTCATGAGCACCGGCGTGGACGCGCAAACCTGCAAGCTCATCGTGCTGGACCAGAACATCAAGTCCATGACGCTGTTCAAGCAGATCATTGGCCGTGGCACCCGCCTGCGCGAAGACCTGGGCAAAAGCTGGTTCACCATCCTCGACTTCAAGCGCGCCACCGAGCTGTTTGCCGACCCCGCCTTTGACGGCGAGCCGGTGCAGATCTACGAGCCGCACGCGGGGCAACCCATTGCGCCGCCCGATGTCTTGGACGCCCTGCCCGCAGCCGCCGACATTGCCAACCCGCCGCTCGCCCCCCTTGGCCCGTTTGCCCCTGGTGACGGCGAGCCGAGAAAATACGTCGTCGGCGGCATGGTCACCGTCGCCGTGGCGCGCGAGCGCGTGCAGTACCTCAACGCCCAGGGCCAGCTCATCACCGAGAGCCTGCGCGACTACACCCGCATCAACCTCACCAAGCAGTACGACTCGCTGGACAAGTTCCTGCAGGCCTGGAACGACGCCGACCGCAAAGCCGCCCTGGTCGCCGAACTGGAAAGCCAGGGCGTGCTGATCGAAGCATTGGCCGAAGAAATGGCCAGCACCGGCCTCACCAACCTCGACCCGTTCGACCTGCTGCTGCATGTCGCCTACAACATGCCCCCACTCACCCGCCGCGAGCGCGCCGCCGCGTCAAAAAGCGCAACGTGTTCACCCACTACGGCCCCGTGGCCCGCAAAGTCATCGACGCGCTGCTGGACAAATACGCCGACGAAGGCATTGCTACCATCGAGGCCGACACGGTTTTCAACGTCCAGCCCTTCACCGACATTGGCCGCCCGGCCGAGATCATCAAAAGCTTTGGCGGCCGCCCCCAGTACCTGGATGCCCTGCAAACCCTGGAACGCGAGTTGTACTCTACAAGCGCTACGTAATTGATAGCAGTTTGCGCATATTCCACGGGTCCTAGAGCCTGTTTTTATTCATAAAACCTACAAAAAGCATGTCCAACCTCTCCAGCGTCATCAAATCCATCCAGGACGTGATGCGCCAAGACAGCGGCGTCGATGGCGACGCCCAACGCATCTCCCAGCTCACCTGGCTGCTGTTTCTCAAAGTGTTTGACGCGCTGGAAGAAGAGATGGAGCTCACCCGCGACAGCTACACCAGCCCCATCCCCGAGCCCCTGCGCTGGCGCAACTGGGCCGCCGACGCGGAAGGCATCACTGGCGACACCTTGCTGGGCTTTGTCAACAACGACCTGTTCACCGCGTTGAAGAACCTGCGTGGCGACGCCCAGCGCAACCCGCGCGGCTTTGTGGTGCGCGGCGTGTTTGAAGACGCCTACAACTACATGAAAAGCGGCCACCTGCTGCGCCAGGTCATCAACAAGCTCAACGCCATCGACTTCAACCGCCAGGCCGAGCGCCACCAGTTCAACGACCTGTACGAAAAAATCCTCAAAGACCTGCAAAGCGCCGGCAATGCGGGCGAGTTCTACACGCCCCGCGCCGTCACCCAGTTCATGGTCGACATGGTCAACCCCCAGCTGGGCGAAAAGGTGCTGGACCCGGCCACCGGCACCGGCGGCTTCTTGGTCTGCGCCATTGAACACATGCGCAAGCAGGTCAAGAACACGGAGCAAGAGGCCGTGCTGCAAGGCTGCATTGGCGGCGTGGAAAAGAAGCAATTGCCCCACATGCTGTGCGTCACCAACCTCATGCTGCACGGCATCGAGGTGCCCAGCCAGGTGGTGCACGGCAACACGCTGGCCCGCCCGCTGCGCGACTACACAGGGGCAGAACGGGTGGACGTGGTGCTCACCAACCCGCCCTTTGGCGGTGTGGAAGAGCCGGGCATTGAGCAAGGCTACCCCGCTGACGTGCGCACCAAGGAAACGGCGGATTTGTTTCTGGTGCTCATCAAACACATCCTCAAAGTGAATGGCCGCGCCGCGCTGGTGTTGCCCGACGGCACCCTGTTTGGCGAGGGCGTCAAGACCCGCATCAAGGAGCAACTGCTGACCGAGTGCAACCTGCACACCATCGTGCGCCTGCCCAACGGCGTGTTTGCGCCCTACACCGGCATCAAGACCAACCTGCTGTTCTTCACCAAGGGCACGCCGACCAAAGACGTCTGGTACTACGAGCACCCCTACCCGGCAGGCGTGAAGAACTACAACAAGACCAAGCCCATCCGCATCGAAGAGTTCGACGCCGAAAAAGCCTGGTGGGGCAGCGAGGCCGATGGCTTTGCCGCCCGGGTGGAAAACGAACGCGCCTGGAAAGTCAGCATCGAGCAGATCAAGGCAGCGGGCTACAACCTGGACCAGAAGAACCCCCACGTGGGCGACGTGGTGGACCACGACCCGGACCACCTTTTGGTGTTAACGGCTGCGTGGAACCGCATAAAAGTGGCTGCCGAAGTGCGGTTTTGAGGGCTGCTGGAAAGCGCTCGTCCAAATGCGTGGTGCGTAGGTCGTGGGTAGAGCAATGCGCGAGCGCCGGTGCTGGGCGCTCGCTGGTCGATGCTGCGCCGATCAGAACGGCACGTCGGTTTCGTCGATGCCTGGCGAGCTGAAGTCTTTGGCGTCGTAGGTGCGGTCGTGTTTGAGGGCGCGCTGGATGTCTTTGCCATATTGACGCCAAATGACATCCATGAGGTCGTCCAGGATTTCATAGACAGCCATGGCTTGCTTGGGCGTCCAATTCGCTGCAATACGGAGGGTTCGGGGGATGGCCTTGGTGTTGGCAAGCCCCAGTTCTGCCAAGCCATATTCGCGCTGTTGGGCTCGCTGCGCTCTGGTTTTTCGCTTCATGACTTCTTGCCTTTGCGAGCGGCACGGCTGGCAGTCTTGTGCTCGGCTCGCGCCATGGCCTCCTTTGAGGCGATAGCAGTCGCCCTGCAGCATCACGATCTCGCAGCGGTGCACCAAGCGGTCGATCAGCGAGACGACACAGGCGGCATTGGGGAAGACCTCGTGCCACTCCTTGAAGGCGCGGTTGGTCGTGATGATGGTGCTTTGCGTTGGTAGCGCCGACTGATCAGCTCGAACAGCAGGTCGGCGAATCGGTTGGAGTAGGACAGGTAGCCCACCTCATCGATGACCAACAGGTCTGGCGCGCCATAGTGTTTGAGTCGCCGGCGCAGCGCCGAGTCGCTGTCAAGCGCTGTCAACTCGCCCAGCATATCGGTCGCACTGGTGAACAGCACGGTATGGCCCTGCACCAAGGCCTGGTGCGCCAGATTGCACGCCAGCATGGTCTTGCCCAGGCCGTTGGTGCCCACCAGCATGACGTTGGTGGCGTCTGCCATGAAGGCCAGGCCCATCAAGTCCTGGACCGTCTCGCGGTCACAGCGCGTGGGCCAGCTCCAATCGAAGTCGGCCAGCGGCTTGAACGGCTGCAGATGCGCCGCGCGCATGCGTCGCTCCAGGCTGCGCTGGCCACGCAGTTGCTCCTCGCAATCGAGCAGCCGCACAACCCAGGCCAACTGAGTCGGCGTGGCGGCAAGACTGTCCCAGTGCGCCAGCAAGCCTGCCAGGCGTAGGGCCTTGGCGCGGGCCTGCAGATGGGTGGTGTTGGTGTTCATGTCGGATCACTCGTGTCGGTGTTGTCAGCGTTGTTGGTGTTGTCAGGGCTGACCGGCGTGGCCTGGGCTTGCAGCGCGTCATAGGCACCCAGGCCACGGTTGGCACGTGCACGTCCAGAGCTGCGCCCGCTCGGAGAGTTGGGGCACCACCAGTGGCGTGGCTTGGCGCAACTCACGCGCATGCTCCAAGGCGTGGCGCACCGCGTTGGGATGTGGCACATCGCGACGCAAGGCCTCCAGCACCGCCTCCTGCATGGCCGCGCCACCGTAGTGCTCCAGGTATTCGGTGAGGGTGCGTGTAATCGAGGCCAGGTGGTAGCCCGCAGCGGCGGCGCGAGCCAACAATTGAGCCATGGCCGGCACGGCCTGGCTCAAGCGGTCCACGCCACTGTGCTGGCGCGCGCGACTCTTGTGTTCCTTCAAGGCTTGGACGTGGGCTGCAATTTCCACCTGCGCGCCCTTGTCGTAACTGCGCGCGTGCTCGGCCAAAACGGCGCCACCGTCCAGAATGCGAACCCTGTGCGCACTGGCCAGCACGGTGAGGCTGCGCCGCACATGGGTGTGGGGGATCGAGTAGTCGTTCAGATCGAAACGCACATAGGGTGTCTTGCCCGAATGGACCTCCACGCGTTCTTCCAGCGGGTAGGGGTTTGGCGGCATAGCCATCAGGCTTGGGCGCTCGTTGTCGAATGCCGCGCCCACCGTCAATTGGGCACCTTCGGGCCAAGGTCGATCTGATGCCGCTGCCTCACACCAGATCTTGGCCTGGGTGTTGAGATCGTCCACATCGGCAAACACGCGAGCGGCAAAGAAGTTGTCGCGGATGTAGCGAATCGAACGTTCCACGCGGCCCTTCTCGTTTCCGCGTGCCAGCGCCACGGGACGCGGCTCAAAGCGGTAGTGCGCACAAAAGGCCAGGTACTGCGGATTGAACCGGATGGCCTCTCCCATGCGCTCGAGCACGGCGCTCTTGAGGTTGTCGCTCAGTATCACGCGCGGAACACCTCCCCAGGCCTCAAAGGCCAGCACATGGCCACCCAGGAAACTGTCCATGCGCGCGTTCAGGCTGAAGTGCAGAAAGATGCGCCGCGAATAGGACAGCGTCATGACAAAGGCCATCAAGGGTCGCTCGGCACGGCCAATGCGCCGATGGCCAAAGTGAGCCCAGTCGACCTGGGCCTGCTCGCCAGGCAAGGTGCGCAGGCGCAGGTAGGCCTCGGGCTCGCGCCGTGGGCGCAGGCTGGCCAGCAGGTGACGAAAGTGCGAGCTGCTTCCCGTGTAGCCTCGCTCTTGGAGCATGACGTGCAGGCGGCTGGCCCTCAGGCTGGGGTACTTGCTCAGGGTCTCGGTGATGAAGGGCAGATACAGATCGATTTGGCGCGCTCTGGGGTGCGCGCGCACCACCACGCTGGCCGCGCTGAGCACGCGCGTGACCGTGTCGCGATGCAGATGGAGTTGGCGTGCGATGGTGCCCACGCGCCAGTGCTCGGCTTGGTATAGGCGCAGGATTTGGGTGCGAAGTTCAATGGAAATGGTCATGACTCAGGCACTCGGTGGCGGCGGTAGTGACGCAAGAAGTCGCGGCGCAGTTGGGTTGGAATGGCCGCGCCGCAGAAATGACAGCGGCATGGGGCAGGCGCTGCCACGGCCACGGCAGCAATGGGCATGGGTAGTGAAACGCAGGGCAAAGAAGTGCATGTCGGCGTGGTGGTTTGAGAGGCCGCCAGTACATCATTGCCCCCCGGTTCTTGGGAACCCTGATGCGTCACTTTATTTGCACGAGCGCCGCGCCGTGCGCGCCAGCGGCGCATGCGCTGGGCGTGTTTATGGCGGCCCACACTACCACGCTGATAGCGTTTACCGGCCTCACGCTGCAAGCGCCGGCGTGTGCGTTCAGAGCAGCCGCCAGCACAGTAACGTTGGCCTCGGTCGCAGTGGCCGCACACCACAACCTGTGCACGGCAGCAGGCACACAAAAACATGCGCGCTGGTTGTTCGCAAGCAGCCTCCGACATGGGCACCTCCGCCAGACCGGAAGGTGCTGCTGGACGAACTTCGTCCCGAAGTGCCACAATCACGTCGCACTCGTGTCACGCACAGTGAAGGGCGCAGCGGGTCGGAACAAACTTCCACGTCAGGGCCGCCGCTGCGCCCGCCTACTCCTCGGCATGGTCGTTATTACAGCGCACCAGCCCATGGCGCATCACAAACCCAAACTCAAACGCCGCAACCAGGGTAGTGGCCCGCGGGCCACTACCCTGGTTGATCGATCAGACCATCAGGCGTGGGAAAACGCTGCTCGCAGCCAGAAAAGCGCGTTTCTCGACAGTCGTTGACATTTGGCCACCTACGCGCGTCTGCAGGGTGAAGCACAGACCTTGCGCGACGAGCTCAAAGAAATATTGGCTAAATCACTCGCCAGCCCTCGTTGAATCTGCGCATGCTGCTATCAAATTTGAACCTATTGGCCACCGCACCCGGCGGCATGGCCCGCCTGCGCGAGCTGATTTTGACGCTGGCCGTGCAAGGCAAGCTGGTGCCGCAAGACCCCCAGGATGAACCGGCGGGCGAGCTGCTGAAGAAGATTCGCGCGGAGAAAGACCGGTTGATTGCCGAGGGCAAGATCAAGCGCGACAAGCCGCTGGCGGAAATCGCGGAGGAAGAGAAGCCGTTTGAATTGCCACTGGGTTGGAATTGGGTGCGACTTGCCGAGGTTGCATTTCCGCAGGCAGGTTTCGCTTTCAAGTCAGGCGGATTCAATGAAGTGCGCCAAGGGCTTCCATTGATCCGAATTCGCGATGTTGGCGAAAGCGATCCGAGCACATTCTTTTCAAGTGAATATCGCGAAGAATTCGTCGTTGAGTCGGGCGATTGGTTAATCAGCATGGATGGCGAGTTTCGCGTCCGTGAGTGGTTGGGTCCAAAGGCATTGCTCAATCAGCGAGTTACCCGCTTGATATTCTTCGGGGAGGACGTGTTCCGGCCCTTTGTCACCGCAGCATTGCAATTTAAGTTGAGTGAACTCCAAGGAACGAAGGCCTATACAACCGTTGACCATTTATCCGGCGGTCAGATCGCTTTGTCAGTCATTGCGCTGCCTCCCCTCGCCGAACAATCCCGCATCGTCACCCGCGTCGAAGAACTCATGCGCCTGTGCGACGCGCTCGAAGCCAAAGGCCAGCTCGCAGCCACGCAACACGCCCAACTCGTCAGCACCCTGCTGGCCACGCTCACCGACAGCGAAACGCCCGCGCAACTGGCGGAGAACTGGCACCGCATCGCCACCCACTTCGACCTGCTGCTAGACCGCCCCGAAGCCGTGGACGCCCTGGAGCAAACCATCCTCCAACTCGCAGTGCGCGGCCTGCTCGTCCCCCAAGACCCGCAAGACGAACCCGCCAGCGAACTCCTCAAGAAAATCCGCGCCGAGAAAGACAAGCTCATCGCCGAGGGCAAGATCAAACGCGACAAACCCCTGCCGCCGATTGCGGAGGATGAACAGCCGTTTGCGTTGCCGAGCGGGTGGGAGTGGACGCAGACTGGCTACTTGGTGAACGACAGCGAAGCGGGTTGGAGTCCAACTTGCATCGGCAGCCCTCGACGCAGCGGGCATTGGGGTGTCCTGAAGGTGAGCGCAGTTTCATGGGGAGCGTTTGATGCCAACGCCAACAAAGAGCTTCCGGCAGATCTCACTCCACGGCCCGAATACGAAGTACAGGGTGGGGACTTCTTGCTTTCGCGTGCCAATACCGAAGAGCTCGTTGCTCGCTCTGTGGTCGTCGGCACCGCCGAGCCCAAGCTGATGCTTAGCGACAAGATCATCCGGCTGGAGGTTTCAAGTCTAACGAACCGCGATTTTCTTAACTTGTGCAACAACGCGAACCATGCTCGTGTGCACTACATTGCCAACGCTTCTGGCACAAGCAGCTCGATGAAAAACGTGTCACGTGAGGTTGTACTGAGAACACCAGTCCCACTCCCACCCCTCGCCGAACAATCCCGCATCGTCACCCGCGTAGCCCAGTTGCGCCGCCTGTGTGCCGACCTGCGCCAGCGCTTGGCCGCCAGCCAATCCACCCAAGCCCATCTGGCCGAGGCGCTGGTGCAAGAAGTGGCGCTGGAGCCGCAAAAGGCTGTATAAACATCCACACTTAAGCGAAATAACCTTATTTCCAGCCACATTAAATTACCATAATGGTAAAAATAATTGTCCTTTCCGAGTACAGTATGAGTCCGCCCACCCAATTGGGTGTCGGGCGGATCAAGATTGAAGGAGGGCCTTTATATGACTTGGCACGCGTTAAACAGTTGGTGGATGACCCCGACTGCATCCATCTCCTTACCCGTACCTGCATTGGTGAAGTGCACAAGCTGTTTGACAGCGACACGGGGCAAGTCGCAGCGCTGATTCAGGCGTTGGACCTACACGATTACATCGATTCAGAATGGTGTGAAAACGGCAAGACTGGCGTAGCAGCCTGTGATGCTTATGGCATTCGGCGCGTTGAGGAAGTCGCCAGCACCGGCAAATCGGCGACAGTGGAATATTTTTTGAAGTTTGCGGTAGGCAAGACCGGGAAGTTAGTGCTTCTGGTGTCCTGTCACCTGAGTAAATAGGAAGTAGCACGATGAATACACAAGAACTTTGCTCGCTGTGCGGCGAGGGACACGTGACCATCCACAGCGAAATGGTGGAAAACGAATACAAGGGGCAAAAAGCAATGCTGCCTCTTGTGTTTAAGCAGTGCGGCACCTGTGGCTCAGACTTTGCCGGTGCATCAGAGGCCAAGCTGAACAAGCGCGCGTTGATGGCTTACCGTAAACAGGTTGATGGCATGTTGACGGGTGAAGAGATCACCGCGCTTCGCAAGCAATACAAGATGACGCAAGGCCAGGCGGCAAGACTGTTCGGCGGCGGTCCCGTGGCCTTTAGCAAGTACGAGAACGACGATGTTGTTCAGTCGGAAGCGATGGACACACTACTGCGCTTGGTGCGCCGGAGCAAAGAAGCGTTTTGGGCGTTGGTTGAAGAAAAAGAAATGCGGGCGGAGTTTATGGAGCCAAAACCCGTTGTGCAGACGGCTGTAAGGTTCACAAGCCTAACTTTGGTCCGGAGGGTTGAGGCGCGCGTTGATCCGCGATACAACCCGCGCGAGTTTCGACGTTACGAGCCTGAGGACGCAGCATGCAATCTTTAACGCATAAGGCCACATTGCGCAGCTTTCGTGCGTTGGCATTTCATGGTGAAAACCGTGGTGAGGCAACGGGCATCGAAATGCGCCTGGAATTGCAGCAGAACATCGATTTAGGTTTGGCTGTCCCCTCCGTACCGGGTGGGTCTTTGCAGATATCGGTGCTGATCAACTTGAAGGCAACAGCCACAAATGAGAAGGATGCGAAAGACCAATCAACCTTTGCGGGTGACTATGAAGCCAAGTTTTACTACCCACCGGAAGTAACTGAGGAAGCCGTAACTCCACTCATGGAAGACAACGATTACCAGTATGTGCTGGTGGCGCAGGCCTATCCGCTAGCCATGACGCATTTCCGCCGAGAGTTGCAGGCAATGGGTCTTGACGCAAGAGCGCTCCCTCTAGGTTTGCAGTAGACATTTGTTATGACGTACTGAGGCAAGGCCAGTGACCATGACTACGCAAATTGCACTACATCAGTACGCCATTGGCCGCATGCTTTGCATGCGCTGCTCCGCAGTTCCCATTCGTAAGACGATTGAACTTGCCTTTGAAAATGAGCGTGAGGTCATCGTCAACTTTACGGGTGTGGAGGTGACGCAGTCATTCGTAGATGAGCTTTTGGGCGCGTTGATTTTGCGGGACGGCCCGGAGATCATGCAGCGACTGATCCTCAAGGGATGCTCAGAACAGACACGCGGAATCGTAAAGTTTGTTGCTGCAGATCGTGCCGAGCAATTTTTGCTGGCTACGCACTGAACCAAGCATAAAAAAATGGCGTCTGTTCAGGCGCCATTCTTTCTTGGGTAAAAATTTAGCGGCTGCTTGGGAAGCTGAACACCGCGCCTTCGCGCACGCCAGCTGACGGCCAGCGCTGCGTAATCGTCTTGCGCTTGGTGTAGAAGCGCACGGCATCCGGCCCGTAGGCGCTCAGGTCGCCAAACAGGCTGCGCTTCCAGCCGCCAAACGAGTGGTAGGCCACCGGCACGGGCAGCGGCACATTGACGCCCACCATGCCAACCAAAATGTGGTCGGTGAAATAGCGCGCGGCCTCGCCGTCGCGGGTGAAGATGCAGGTGCCATTGCCGTATTCGTGCGCATTGATCAGGTCCATGGCTTCCTGCAAGCTGTTGACCCGCACGACACCCAGAACCGGGCCAAAGATCTCCTCCTGGTAGATCGTCATGCCGGGCTTGACCTGGTCAAACAGGCAGGCCCCCAGGAAGTAGCCGTTCTCATGTCCCGGCACCTTGACGCCGCGGCCATCCACCACCAGCGTGGCGCCCTCGGCCACGCCTTGATCGACATAGCCTTTGACTTTTTCGAAGTGCGCCTTAGTCACCAGCGGGCCCATGTCGTTGCTGGCGTCGACGCCGGGGCCGACCTTCATCTTGGCAATTTCCACCTTCAGGCCGGCCACCACCGCGTCAGCGGTTATGTCGCCCACGGCCACCACCAAGGGAATGGCCATGCAGCGCTCGCCACACGATCCATAGGCCGCACCCATCAGGGCGCTGACTGCGTTGGCGATGTCGGCATCGGGCATCACCACCGCGTGGTTCTTGGCGCCGCCCAGGGCCTGCACCCGTTTGCCGTGGGCGCAACCGGTGGCGTAGATGTGCTCGGCGATCGGCGTGGAGCCAACAAAGCTGATGGCCTGCACCCGCTTGTCGGTCAGCAGCGTGTCCACCGCTTCCTTGTCGCCGTTGACCACATTGAGCACGCCCGGCGGCAATCCGGCCTGCAACGCCAGCTCCGCCACCAGCAGGGCGCTGCTGGGATCGCGTTCGGAAGGCTTCAGCACGAAGGTGTTGCCGCAGGCCACCGCCATGGGCCACATCCACAGCGGCACCATCACCGGGAAGTTGAAAGGCGTGATGCCGACGGTGACACCGAGCGGCTGGAACTCGCTCCATGAGTCGATGGTGGGGCCGACGTTGCGGCTGTGTTCACCCTTGAGCAGTTCGGGCGCGTAGCTGGCGTATTCCACGTTCTCGATACCGCGCTGTAGTTCGCCTTGCGCGTCGCCCACTACCTTGCCATGTTCGGCAGTGAGCAGGGCGCAGATCTGGTCGGCGTTTTCTTCCAGCAGTTGCTTCAATTTGCTCATGACCCGCGCGCGCTTGAGCGGCGGTGTGGCGCGCCAGGCGGGGTAGGCGGCCTGGGCGCTGGCAATGGCCTGTTCGACCGTGGCCCGGTCGGCCAGTTGCAGGCGTCTCTCCGCCTTGCCGGTGGCGGGGTTGAACACGTCCTGGGTTCGGCTGCCGCCGCCCACCAGTTGTCCGTCGATGAGGTGGCCGATGGAGGGAAGAGTGTGCATGGTGTCTTAGGGGGTGAAAAGAGAGGGCGTCATCGCGAGGCCGCAAGCCGTGGCGATCCACTGTGGAAAAGCCGCGTCGCTTCGCTCCTCGCAATGACTGCTTACGGTGTCTGGTTGATGGTTTCGCCCAGGGCGTTGATCAGGCTGTCGATCTGCGCGCGCTCGGCGATGAAGGGTGGCGCCAACTGAATCGTGTCGCCGCCGTATCGCACATAAAAACCCTTCTTCCACATCGCCATGGCGATCTCATAGGGACGTCGGGCCGGCTCCCCCGGCAGAGCGGCGATGGTGAAACCGGCTGCCAGGCCGTAGTTGCGGATGTCGGTGATGTGTTTGGTGCCCTTGAGGCTGTGTACCGCGTTCTCGAAGTGGGGCGCCAGGGCGTTCACACGTTCCACCATGTTCTCTTTCACCAGTATGTCCAACGCGGCCAGCGCGACCGCGCAGGCCACCGGGTGTGCCGAGTAGGTGTAGCCGTGTGCGAATTCAAGCATGTAGTCCGGGCCACCTTGCGCCATGAAGGTGCCGTAGATTTCCTTGTTGGCCAGCACCGCGCCCAGAGGCTGGGCACCGTTGGTGATCTGCTTGGCCACGTTCATGATGTCTGGCGTGACGCCAAAGGCCTCGGCACCGGTATAAGCGCCGCAGCGGCCAAAGCCGGTGATGACCTCATCAAAAATCAGCAGGATGTTGTTGGCGTTGCAGATCTCGCGCAGGCGCTGCAAGTAGCCCTTGGGCGGAATCACGACGCCGGCCGAGCCGGAGAAGGGCTCGACGATCACGGCGGCAATGTTGGAGGCGTCATGCAGGGCAATCAGCCTGAGCAGATCGTCTGCGAGCTCGGCGCCCTTGTCAGCCATGCCGCGCGAAAAGGCGTTGCTGGCCAGTTGTGTATGCGGCAGGTGGTCGGCTTCGATGCCTTGGCCGAACATCTTGCGGTTGGCCACGATGCCGCCTACCGAAATGCCGCCGAAGTTGACGCCGTGGTAACCCTTCTCGCGGCCAATCAGGCGTGTCTTGCTGGCTTGGCCCTTGGCCCGCCAGTAGGCGCGGGCCAGCTTGAGCGAAGTGTCGGCGGATTCCGAACCGGAGCCGGTAAAAAACACGTAGTCCAACCCGGCGGGCGTCAACTCCTTGAGCTTGTTGGCCAGCTCGAACGACAGTGGGTGACCGTATTGAAAGGCGGGTGAGTAGTCGAGCTGGGCGAGCTGGCGACCGGCCGCGTCGGCCAATTCGGCGCGGCCATGGCCGAGTCCGCAGCACCACAGGCCGGACAGTCCGTCAAAGACCTGTCGCCCGAGGGCATCGGTGTAGTAGCAGCCCTTGGCGCCAGTGATCAGGCGTGGGTTGGCTTTGAAGTCGCGGTTGCCGGTGTAGGGCATCCAATGGGCATCGAGCCAGGCTGCGTCGGTCCGCGTAGCGTGCAAGTTCGGGGTGTCGTTCATGTTCACGTTGGTTCTCCGGATGCCGATAGGATTGGTGCGTCAACTCCGCCCGCGACCAACAACGATGCGGCGGAAGTGCTGATTCTGGTGTTCTCTGTTACTCTTATAAAGGGATAAATAGCACTACTCAGTTAGCAACTCATGCAAGTTAAAAGCCGCGCCGTTTTGGGGCAGCTCAGCGACATGGACATCCGCCTGCTGCGCGTTTTCAAGAGCGTGGTGGAGTGTGGGGGCATGGCGGCGGCCGAGCTGGAGCTCAACATTGGCACCTCGACCGTCAGCCGCCACGTGAAGGACCTGGAGACACGCCTGGGCCTGACGCTGTGCCGGCGTGGGCGTGGCGGGTTTGCGGTTACGGCCGAAGGGCAGCAGATCTACACCGAGACGCTGCGCCTGCTCGCGGGCGTGGAGGCGTTTCGCAGCAGCGTCGACGAGATTCACCGGCGAATGGGCGGGCAGTTAAACGTGGCGGTGTTCGACAAGACCGCCAGCAACCCGAAAGCGCACCTTGGCGCCGCGATTTCGCAGTTTTCGGACTTGGCGCCCGACGTCAACCTGCAGTTGCATGTGGCGCCCATCAATGCCATCGAGCGCGGCGTCATGGACGGCCAGTACCAGGTGGGTGTAATTCCGGGGCATCGCAGCTCGGACAGTCTGCTCTACCACGAGTTGTTCACCGAGACCATGTTGCTGTATTGCGGTGCAGAGCACGCGCTGTTTGCGGCCGATACCCGTGCCATGGTTTGGGATGACGTGCGCGCCCACCGCTTTGCCGGGCTGGGTTACCACTCGCCCAACATGGAGATCAGTCAGCAGGTGCGATTGCCACGCAAGGCCACCGGCTTTGACCAGGAGTCCATTGCCACGCTGATCCTGTCGGGCCGCTATCTTGGCTTTTTGCCGGACCACTATGCGGATGGATTCGTGCGTGCGAAGCAGATGCGCACGATCAATCCGACACTGCTTCGCTACAGCTGCAGCTTTTTTGGCATCGTGCGCCGCGCACCGCAGCCGTCACGCGTGACCCGCGCCTTTTACCAGTGCCTGGCAGATGCGCATCCGCAGGATGCGTCGGTAAGATAGCTTGACCCCATGAAGTGCACTTCTCTCATGCTGGCCTCGGTGGCGGGACGTCGGAACGGTTGGCGCCCAATTGGTCGGCGCGTCGCGGCGTGGGTGGCGCTGCTGGGCGCCGGTGGCCTGATTGGCGGTTGCGCCGACCTCGGGTACTACACCCAGTCTGTGGGCGGGCACCTGAAGTTGATGCAAGCGGCGCGCCCGGTGTCAGCATGGCTGTCGGATGAGGCCACGCCTCAGACCCTGAGGGAGCGCCTTGTTCTGGCCCAACAGATGCGGGAGTTTGCGGTGTCGGAGTTGGGGCTGCCAGACAATGCCAGTTACCAGCGTTACGCCGACTTGAGGCGACGCGCCGCGGTCTGGAATGTGGTGGCCGCGCCGGAGTTCTCGCTCACGCTCAGGACCTGGTGTTTTCCGGTGGCGGGTTGTGTTGGCTACCGTGGCTATTTTGACGAGGCCGAAGCCCGCCGCATGGCCGAGCAGGAGCGCGCGCAGGGCCTGGAGGTCAGCGTCTACGCGGTGCCGGTGTACTCCACCTTGGGCTGGCTGAACTGGGCTGGCGGCGACCCGCTGCTCAACACTTTCATCCAGTACCCGCAGACCGAACTGGCGCGCCTGATATTTCATGAATTGGCGCACCAGGTGGTGTACGTAAGGGACGACACGGTGTTCAACGAGTCGTTTGCCACCGCTGTGGAGCGCCTGGGCTCTCGCCGGTGGCTGGCTAAACAGGGCTCAGACGAGTTGCGACAGGCGCATGCCGAGTTTGAGCAGCGCCGTCAGCAGTTTCGTGCATTGACGGCGGCCACGCGTTCCCGGCTGACCGCGATCTACGCGGCAAGTGGCGGCGAGCGCGTTGACGTGCAAACCACGCGCGCTCTGAAGGCCGAAGCGATGGCCGAGTTTCGGGCAGCTTACGCAGCATTGCGCACGAGTTGGGGTGGTTTTGGCGGTTTCGATGCCTGGGTTGCGGGTGCCAACAACGCGGCGTTTGGCGCCCAGGCCGCTTATGACGAGTTGGTGCCGGCCTTTGAGGCTCTGTTCGCGAGTACCCAAGGAGACTGGCGCGCGTTCTATGATGCGGTCAGGCAACTTGCTGAAATGCCCAAGGCACAACGAACACGCGAGCTAAAACGACTTGAGACATCATGCGTCAGACCACTTGCGCCGCGATGTGCTCTGACCCCAGCTGATTAGGAGACATCAATGGCTGATCTGCATATCCTGCGCCACCACACACTGGGCCTGCATGAAGCGCGCCGAGTCGCTTACCAGTGGGCCGAGCATGTGGAGGAGGAGTTCCAGATGGCCTGCACTTACCAAGAGGGTAAGAGTCTGGATGAAGTCTGTTTCACCCGCTCGGGCGTCAGCGGTACGCTGCACGTGACCAAGGACAGGTTCGAACTCAACGCCAAGCTGGGGTTCTTGCTGGGCGCCTTCAAGTCGCGTATTGAGAGCGAGATTGTGAAAAACCTCGACGACTTGCTGCAGGCGGATGAGGCGGCCATCAAGAAGGCCGCGGTGAAGAAACGCGTTGCCAAGAAGCCATGACGACCGGTCGACGCGCCGGCTCTCAGCGCGCCGACCGGTCTCGTGGCTGCCGACGTGCTCAGCTCAGTGACTTGATCAAGTCCACGTACTGCTGCATCGCGTCATTGGTCGATGTTCCCTTCAGTGTGTTCCAGGCATCCCACTTGGCTCGTCCGACCATGTCGGTGAAGCCGGGCTTCTTTTCGGTGTTGTCGCCAACACTGGCCTGCTTGTACAGGGCATAGATCTTGAGCAGCGTGGCGTTGTCAGGGCGCTCGCTGAGGTTCTTGGAACTGGCGGCGGCCGCTTCGAATTGGGTTTTGAGCTTGGACATGGAGGGCTCCAGAAAAGGTCGGTTGAAAAGGCAGCCAGTTAAGGTGAATACCCAACACGCTGGGGGAATTGCACGCTATCTTACGGGTCGATTTGCCAGGAGAATAGAGAACTTTCCCCAACCTGAGCTTTTGCGGGACAGACCGCAGGCTGCGAAGCAGGCCAGCTCTGTCCTCAACTGATTAGGGGTTTGCGGGACAGACCGCAGGCTGCGAAGCAGACCAGCTCTGCCGTCATGTGATTGGGGGTTTGCGGGGCAGACCTGCTGAGTTCTCAACTGATTAATGCGTTTGGAGTTTTCATGGTTACCCGAATCAACGTCCCCAAAGCCGCCAAGCGCGCCACCCGCAAAGTAGCTGCGGTGGCCGCCCCCGTGGCCAGGCAGGCAGGGAACAAGGCGCGCAAGATCGCCAGCGACGCCGCACACAGCGTGTCGCACGCGGTCAGCGGTTCGCTCGGGCTGGGGGGGCATCGCATGAGCAAGGTCGATACCGCCTGGCTGCGCATGGACTCCGAGTCCAATTTGATGATGATCGTCGGTATCTGGGTCCTCAAGCCTGGCGTCAGCCGCGCGGCGCTGTGCCAGCGTATCGAGGAGCGTCTGCTCAAGTACCCGCGCTTTATGCAGCGGGTCGAGCAGGACGCCACCGGGGCCACCTGGGTCGTTGACGAGCATTTCGCGATGGACCGTCATGTGGTGGTGGAAAAACTCGCGCGCAAACCAAAGGGCCAGGAGCAGGCGGCCTTGCAAGATCGCGTGGCCGAGCTGGCGGTTCAACCATTGGACCAGTCGCGGCCGTTGTGGCAGTTCCACTTGGTCGAAGACTACCAGGGCGGGTCTGCCCTGATCGTGCGCATTCACCATTGCATTGCCGACGGCATCGCGCTGATCGCGGTGACGCACTCGCTGGTCGACGGTGGGCACGCGCCTCCGCAGCGAACTGAACATCCGGTCCATCGCAGCGGCCTCGAAGGCGCCGAGGATTGGCTGGCCGATGCGCTTCTCAAACCTTTGACGGACTTCACCGTCAAAGCGATTGACGCAGCGGGCGAGAGTGCAGTCAAGTCCATGGAGATGATGATCGACCCGCAGAAGGGCTTTGAGAGGGGCGTGCACAATTCGGTCGATCTTGCCAAGCTGGCTTTTCATGTGTTGTCAGATGCCACCGCGTTGGTGTTGATGCCAGATGACTCCGCCACGCGGCTCAAGGGCGTTCCGGGGCACCGCAAGCGCGTGGCATGGTGTGCGCCGATTCCGTTGGAAGAAGTCAAGGCCGTGGGCAAGGCCTTGAATTGCTCCATCAACGATGTCCTGATGAGCTGCGTAGCTGGAGCGATTGGCGAGTACCTCAAGTCCTTTGGCGACCCGATCAAGGGCAAGGAGATTCGCGCCATGGTGCCGGTGAACCTTCGCCCGATCGAGCAGGCCTACAAATTGGGCAACCGTTTTGGATTGGCGCCTATGGTGCTACCGATCGGGATGGAACACCCGATCGAGCGTCTTTACGAGGTGCGTCGCAGAATGGGCGCGCTCAAAGGCAGCATGCAGCCGCTGATGGCCTTTGGTCTGTTGGCGGTGGCCGGGCTGCTTACCAAGCCGGCGCAGGATGCCATGCTCAGTCTGTTTGCCAAGAAGACCACCGCCGTCATGACCAACGTTCCGGGGCCACGCGAGAAGCTGACCTTCTGTGGCTCCACCATCGAGCAATCCATTGCCTGGGTGCCCCAAAGCGGCACGGTGGGGGTGGGCATCTCAATTCTCAGCTATGGCGGCGGCGTCCAGTTTGGGGTGATGACTGACTCCACGCTTTGTCCCGAGCCGCAGAAGATCATCGATCAGTTCGAGCCGGAGTTTGCCAAGCTTGCCACGGTGACTCTGATGCTGCCCTGGGGCGAGTAATCAACGGCCGACATACAACGATCGGATCAGGCCAGAGCTCGCCGCGCTTCGTGGGCTGGCGGTCTGGCCCGCAAGGGCGTTGGTTCTACTTCGGGCTTGCGCTGTAAGCGCCTACCAAGCTCATCAAATGGGCGCGCTGACCGGGTTCCAGGTACGGCACCAGCAGGTTCAGCACGTGGTGGGCGCCACGCAACAAGGCCGCTTGCGAGTTGGCCGGCTCCAGGGCGTTGCGCGGGTCGCGCACGTATTCAAAACTCAGCCAGTAGGTCATCACCACAACCATGCTGGTGGCGGTGGCTTCTACTTCGCGTGAGTCGATGCTGACCGCGCCAGAGCGGCTCATGCCGTCAAGCAGAGCCTTGACGGCGCGTGTCTTGTTTTTCAGCACCGACTGAAAATGGGTCTCCAGGCGCCGGTTCTTGCTCAGCAGGTCGTTCAGATCGCGGTACAGGAAGCGGTACTCCCAAATCAACTCGAACAGTGAATGCATGAAGAACCATGCGTCTTCGACATTGCGCACGTTATCGCTGGCGTTAAGCAGCTCGTTGAGACCGCGTTCGTAGCGGTCAAACAGTGAGTTGATCAACTCATCCTTGGCCGGGTAGTGGTAGTAGAGGTTGCCCGGACTGATGCCGAGTTCGGCCGAAATCAGCGTGGTCGATACGTTGGGCTCTCCAAACCGGTTGAACAGCTCCAGTGTGACTTCCAGAATACGTTCGGCGGTGCGTCGGGGGGCTTTCTTTACCATGGGAGGCTCTTTGAGTGTCGTGGTGTGGCGATGGTGTGGCCCAGATCATCCATGACTTCTTGCAAGGTCGCAATGGCTTGCCCGATGCGCGTGGGCGCCTTGGCGGGGGCGCTGAGGTGGCGCTTGGGATCGTCGAGCGCCAGGTGGTTGAGTGTGATGCCATGGCGATGCAATTTGGCCGAAAGGCCGGTCTTGCGCGAGCGCAACATCTGGCGGGTTTGCTGGTAGGCGTGTTCGGCCAGATGGCGCCGTTGTGAGTAGCTGAAGGTGTTGGCCAGATACAACTCGGGATCGCGGTGGTCGGGCTCGATCAGGATGATGTCGGTGTCCGGATAAGCGCGCTCATAGTGCTTCAGCCCCAGTGCCATGCGGGAGTGAATGATTGAGCGAAAGGTCTGGCTCAGGACCGCCGGCAGGCCGCCGTCAACAATGCGTGGAATGGCGCGGCGCTCCGGTGGCAATCCGCGCTGCATCACCTTCGCAAACTGGGGCGCGGTGGCGTCAAATGGCACCAGCGGGTTGAGGCACAACATCAGGTCGACGCCATCGTCCAGCGCCACTGACGCATGCATGGTCTTCTTAAGCGCGCCGTCAACATAGTAGTTCTGGTCGATCTCGACTGGCGGAAACAGGCCCGGCAGCGCGGCGCTGGCCTGGACCGCTTGCGAGATCGGCACGTGGTCCCAACCGGGTTGCCCAAATGGCGCTGCTTCGCCACTGTCAAGATTGGTGGCGACCAGCGTCAGCTTGGTCTTGAGTTGGCGAAAGTCGTTGGTCCTGCCATCGCGCGAGAACAGCCGCGCCAGTTGGTGGTGTGTCTGGTCGCTGGAGAAGATGCCGGTGGGCAAGGCTGGTCCCAGCCCTTCGACCGTTTGCAGTAAGGACTTGCCGCCGACTGTGAGTTTCCAAAGGGCCGACCACAGCAAGCCGGGCAACATCAGGCTGCGGCGGCCGAATTCGCCGTAGGCCGGCACCATCAGCCATGCTGGATCGAAGGTTTCCGACGGTTGGTTGTCGTTTTCGATGAAGGAAGCGCACAACTCGCGCGGCGTTAAGCCATTGGCCAGACCCGCAGCGATGAAGCCCCCCGCCGATACGCCCACGTAGTGGTCAAGCTGATTGAGGTTCAAGCCATGCAAGGACTCTTGCAGGGCACACAGGGCGCCGATTTCGTAAATTGCGCCAAGTGGCCCACCGCCCGCCAGCGCAAGCGCGATCCTGGGGGCATGAGTAGGTCTATTGGTCATGGGGTTCAAGTGTAGAGCGAGCGCTTGGTGCAATGTGACGCGGCGCAACAACAGCGCAACAGTTGCCGTGCAGCATCAGGTCAACGCTCGGTAGTGCCAGGGCACCGATTATCAAAAAAAGGGGCGCCGAAGCGCCCTCTTGTTCCAACCAGCGGTGTTCTGCCGGGCAGACATGCTGCGCACGCCGATAGCCTTAGGCCTTGGGGGTTGCGGCTGGCGCGGTTGCCTTGCGCGCGACGATGCGCTTGGCGGCGGGTTTCGCTGTCGGCTTGATCGGCTTGGCGGGGCTGGCAGCGGCTCTTGGCGCGGTTTTGGTTGTTGCCTTGGCGGTCGGGGCGCCCTTGGCCGAGAGCTTCTGCACGCTCTTGTTCAGCTCGTCGATGCGGGCAACCAGGGCACTGATGTCCTTGGCCGATGGAACGCCCAGCTTGTTGAGGGCCTTGGCGACGCGGTCCTCGAAAATGCTTTCGAGCTTGTCCCACTGGCCAGTGGCCTTGCTGGTGATGTCGGTGGCCATGGTGGTCATCTTGTTGGTGGCCTCCGAGATCTTTTCCTCGGCGGCGGCCTGGGTCTTGCGTTGCAGGGTTGTGCCCTCTTTCACCAGCGCTTCGATGGCTTTGGTCCCTTCGGCCTGTGCCTTTGACAGGGCGCCCAGGCCAGCCTGCCAGATCTGATGGGCAGAATCCCGCACCGACCCGCTCAGTGGGGCGCCGGCGGACTTGCTTGCTTTGTTTTTTGTGAGCTTCGTGACCATGGGTTACTCCATAAGTAAAGATTGTGGTTTTGCGCTGCGAGGTGGTACCCCGCTTGACAGGTGCTTGAACTTTACGCGGGCTGCCCTTGACGGTGTAGATCACGGCCACTAAATCCGTGACCCTGTGCTCGCGCCGGGTCAGGATTGACGACGCGAGACTTCCCCGCCCGTGCCGGCGGGGCCCGATGGGATAATGGCGCGCGTCGAGCCGATCGCTGTCGGTCGACTGTTGCCCCCCCAACCCAATCGAGTGAAGCATGATTCTTGTGACTGGCGGTGCCGGCTTTATCGGCGCCAATTTTGTATTGGACTGGATCTCCCAGGCTGACGAGGCGGTGGTTAACCTGGACAAGCTGACCTACGCAGGCAATCTGGAAAATCTGGCCACGCTGCAGGGCGATCCGCGTCACGTGTTCGTGAAGGGCGATATTGGCGATGCAGCCTTGTTGGCGCAGTTGCTGGAGCGTTACCAGCCGCGCGCAATCGTCAATTTTGCGGCGGAGTCGCACGTGGACCGTTCCATTCACGGACCCAAGGCATTCATCGAAACCAACATCATGGGAACGTTTGGTCTGCTCGAAGCCGTCCGTGCCTATTGGGGCGCCTTGGCGGCGGAGCGGCGGACGGTCTTTCGCTTCTTGCAGGTCTCGACCGACGAGGTCTATGGCTCCCTGGGAAAGGACGAGCCAGCCTTTTCGGAGCACCATCGTTACGAGCCCAACAGTCCGTATTCGGCCAGCAAGGCCGCCAGTGATCACCTGGTGCGCGCCTACCACCACACCTATGGTCTGCCGGTACTGACCACCAACTGCTCCAACAACTACGGCCCCTACCACTTTCCCGAAAAGCTGATTCCGCTCATGATCGTCAATGCATCGGCCGGCAAGCCGCTGCCGGTCTATGGCGACGGTATGCAGGTGCGCGACTGGCTCTATGTCAAAGACCATTGCAGTGCGATCCGGCGGGTGCTCGCTGCCGGCCGCGCGGGCGAGGTTTACAACGTGGGCGGCTGGAACGAGAAGCCCAACATCGAAATCGTGCGCACCGTCTGCGCGCTGCTTGACGAGTTAGCCCCACGCGCCGACGGCCAACGCTACGACCAGCAAATTACCTATGTCGCCGACCGGCCCGGCCATGACCGTCGCTACGCGATTGATGCCAGCAAGATCGAGCGCGAGCTGGGCTGGCGACCGGCGGAGACTTTCGAGACTGGCATTCGCAAGACGGTGCAGTGGTATCTGGACAACCAGCCGTGGGTTAGTCATGTGCAGTCCGGTGCCTACCGCGACTGGGTGCAGACCAACTACGCCGCGCGCACATGAGGATTCTGTTGTTCGGCAAGGGCGGGCAGCTCGGCTGGGAACTGCAACGCAGCCTGGCGCCCCTGGGCGAACTGGTGGCATTGGACTTTGACAGCACCGAGTTCTGCGGCGATTTCACCAATCCGGCGGGGCTTGCCCAAACCGTGCAAGCGGTGCGCCCCGACCTGATCGTCAATGCCGCCGCCCACACGGCAGTCGACAAGGCTGAGAGCGAACCCGAACTGGTTCGCACCATCAATGCCCTGGCGCCTGCCACGCTGGCGCAGCAGGCTGCCGCGTTGGGGGTGTGGCTGGTGCACTACTCCACCGACTATGTTTTTGACGGCAGTGGTGAACGCCCCTGGCGCGAGGAGGACGCGACCGGTCCTCTCAACATCTATGGCCAAACCAAACTGCAAGGCGAGCGGGCCATTGTGGACAGTGGCGCGAAGCATCTGATCTTCCGTACCAGCTGGGTCTACGCTGCGCGCGGTGGCAACTTCGCCAAGACCATGTTGCGGCTAGCCAAGGAACGGGATCGGCTGAGCGTGATCAACGACCAGGTCGGCGCACCCACCGGGGCGGAGTTGCTGGCCGATGTCACGGCCCACGCGCTGCGGCAGGTCACTGCCAGCCCCGACAGTGAGAACCTCGCTGGTCTGTACCACCTGAGCGCCAGCGGCCAGACCAGTTGGCATGGCTACGCCAGCTTTGTGTTGGAAGCAGCCTTGAAGCTGGGTGCGACGCTCAAGGCCAGCCCCGCCGCGGTGGACCCGGTGCCGACGACCAGCTTCCCCACGCCAGCCCGCCGCCCGCTCAACTCCCGACTGGATACCTCCAAGCTGCAGCGTCGCTTCAATCTCGTGCTGCCGCCGTGGCAGCAGGGCGTCGTACGCATGCTGACTGAAACCCTTTGATTGGCAACTGACATGACACACAGAAAAGGCATCATCCTCGCCGGTGGCTCGGGCACCCGCTTGCACCCGGCCACGCTGGCCATGAGCAAGCAACTGCTGCCGGTCTACGACAAACCGATGATCTACTACCCGCTCAGCACGCTGATGCTGGCGGGTATGCGCGACATCCTGGTCATCAGCACGCCGCAGGACACACCACGCTTTCAGCAATTGCTGGGCGATGGCAGCCAGTGGGGTTTGAACCTGCAGTACGCCGTGCAGCCGAGTCCCGATGGTTTGGCGCAGGCCTTCATCATCGGAGACAAGTTTGTTGGCAACTCGCCTAGCGCGTTGGTGCTTGGGGACAACATTTTTCATGGTCACGACTTCGCCCCCCTGCTGGCACGGGCCAACGAGCAGGAATCGGGCGCGACGGTGTTTGCCTACCATGTGCAGGACCCCGAACGCTATGGCGTGGTGGCTTTCGACGCCGAAGGCAAGGCCCGCAGCATTGAGGAAAAACCGCTCAAGCCGCAAAGCAGCTACGCTGTCACGGGTCTGTATTTCTACGATAACCAGGTGGTCGACATAGCCAAGTCGGTCCGACCCAGCGCCCGCGGTGAGCTGGAGATCACGTCGGTGAACCAGGCCTACCTGGACCGTGGCCAACTCAACGTTCAGATCATGCAGCGCGGCTACGCCTGGCTCGACACTGGCACGCATGACAGTTTGCTGGAGGCCAGCCAGTTCATTGCGACGCTCGAGCACCGCCAGGGTCTCAAGATCGCCTGCCTCGAAGAGATTGCCTGGCGCAACGGTTTCATCAGTTCGGAGCAATTGCAAGCGCTGGCACAGCCGATGGCCAAGAACGGTTATGGCCGCTACCTGTTGCGCATCCTGCAGGAAGGCAAGGCACCATGAAAGCGGTGCCCACGCGCATTCCCGATGTGCTTATTTTCGAGCCCAAGGTGTTTGGTGATGCACGCGGCTTCTTCTTCGAGAGCTTCAACCAGCGGGTTTTTGACGACGCGGTGGGAGGATCGCACGCGTTTGTGCAGGACAACCATAGCCGGTCCGCGCGCGGTGTGCTGCGTGGCTTGCACTACCAGTTGCAGCAAGCGCAAGGCAAGTTGGTCCGTGTGGCGCGTGGCGCGGTCTTCGATGTGGCGGTGGACATTCGCCGCGCCTCATCAACCTTTGGCCAGTGGGTGGGGGTGGAGTTGAGCGAGGACAACCAGCGCCAGTTGTGGGTGCCGCCGGGTTTCGCGCATGGCTTTTTGGCATTGTCGGAGTCCGCCGATTTTCTGTACAAGACGACTGATTTCTACGCGCCCGCGTTTGAACGCTGCATCGTCTGGAACGATCCCCAGATTGCCATTGACTGGCCGCTGTCAAACGCCCAGGTCGACCAACCCCTGGTCTCGGCGAAGGACCAGCAAGGCGCTCGGCTTGATCGGGCGGATCTGTTTGACTGATTCAGTTTTGGGGCGCGGGGTGAACTGCGGCGCAATCCGCCAACTATTGCCGCCGCAGACGCCTTTTGAAACAATTGCGGCTGGACCGGGTGTCGTCAAAGTGATAGGGTGAACGACCGGGATTTGGGTTGCCACACATCACAAGGAGTATCGCCATGTCGTATTTAGGGAACTACGGGGCTTCGGCCGCCAGCGTCGTCAAGCTGTTTGCCTTTTCTTTGCGTTCTGCCCCAACGGCGGACTTGGTCGCGTCAGGAGCGGCCTACCTCGATGGCGGTGCAAATCCTGCGCAGGTGCTCAACCTGCTTTTCAACCTGAGTGTTCCTCAGTCGCCGTTTTCGGCCTACGCCTCGGTCACCACTGACGCCGCGTTTGCGGCCGCCCTGGTTGACAATCTAACCTACGGTGCCGTTTTGGGTGCGGGCGTGAAAGCGTCTTGGGTTACTGCGCTTACCCCGCTGGTGGCCACATTCGCATCGCGAGGCGACTTGGTGGTGACCTTGACGGGAGCGATCGAGACGCTGACCACCACCGATGTTGACCTACTCAGTGTCAAGGCGCTGCTGGCCGGTCGAGCCGAGGCGGCGGCGGCGTTCGCGCAGTCGCCCGATGGGGCGGTCTACGACGGTATGGGGTTTGCCCAATTGCTGGCACCGCTGGCCCTGCCGCCCAGCTATGCCTTGACCGCGACCACCACCAGCGCCGACGAGGGCAGCTCGGTAAACTTCTTTCTCACCACCACCGGGCTGGCGGCTGGCACCGTGGTCAACTTCAGCCTCGCAGGTACCGGCATCACCAGCGCGGATGTGGTCGGCGGCTTGTTGACAGGTAGTTTCACGCTCAACGCGGCGGGGGTTGGTTCGGCCAGCATCACGTTGGCCGCTGACGCGAGCACCGAGGGGCTGGAAACCATGCGGCTGCAGCTTCCCAATAGTGCCGGTCAGTACGATGTTGCGGTGAACGACACCAGCCTGACGCCTGTTCTGACCCCCACCTACCACCTTGCCGGCAGTCCAACAAGCCAGAGTGAGGGCAGTGCCGTGACCTATACCCTCACTACGACCAATGTTGCTGCCGGCACGGTGGTCGGGTTTGCTCTGTCGGGCGCAGGCATTACCGTTGCGGACATCGTCGGCGGCTCATTGAGCGGCAACTTCACGGTCAACGCGTCCGGTGTTGGTCAGGCCAACGTGAATTTGGCGGCGGATGCCACTACCGAAGGCGCTGAGACACTTCGGTTGGCGTTGGTTGGTCCGATCGCGAACGTAGATGTCACCGTCTTGGACACCAGCCTGTCGCCGCCACCTGGGACGCCTCGCACCGTCATCTTGGCCAATGCAAGCGTCTTGAGCCTGAACGCGAATACCGATCATGACGGTGTTGATGAGGCTGACATACCAATCGACTCCTTGCTCAACTTCGACCTGATCAACGCGAACCAGCCATCGGACCGGCTGTCTTTGTTGCAGCTCGCAGCGGGTGTAGACGACGTGGTGTTGGGCGCGGCAACCGATTTACCTCAGGTGCTCAACTTCGGCCAGTTTCGATTCTCGATGAGCGAAATGGGCACTGACACGGATGGCGATACGGTTGACTATAGCCAAACCGTGGACAGCATTGCCGCTGTGGTCAACTTCGGCGCGGATCAAGACACCCTTTACGTACTGGTGGATGGTGATGGAGACGATGCAACCTTTGATCTAGTCGACGACGACGACGCCGACCGCGTTGACGAAATCGTATCTGCCGAGAACATCGTTGCAGCCCAGGGCGAGAGCATTCTGGACCTGACCGGTGCCAACCAGAACCTGCGCATCTCCTTCAGCAACAACTTCGACAACGTGGCTGACTGGAACGGCACGTACAGCGTGGCTGGCGGCTATGGTCGTGAAGTGCATGAGATCAAGGTTGCCAGCGCCACCACTGGAACCTCCGTGGTTGGCATGAACTTCCTGGATTACAAGTTCATCGACACCAGCACGACCATCGTGACCGCCATCCCTGGCAACGCCACTTGGACGAGCCTGGAAGGCAGCGACTGGAACGAAAACGTCGACCTCAGCGGCTGGGAAGCTGATGCAGTCAACGTGCTGAACCTGCGCGGCGGCCACAACCAGGTCAACTACGAAGGTGACTCGGTGGCGATCACGATCGACATCGTCGAGTACGACGACGCTAACCCTGCCACCACCGGCTTGGTGACTGTTGACGCCCTGCACACCGCACCTGGCGACGACCACAATGCGCTGACGGTGGACGCTGACGTGTCGGCGACCGACAAGATTACGTCCTACTCGGCTCAGAACGAAATCAGTACCGGCAGCCTGACCATCAAGGGTGCTCGCGGCGACCTGGACACGATCGCCTTTGCCGGTGGTCTGACCGACAAGTTGTTCATCCTGGGTGGTGTGACCGATGCAACCAGCTCGATCACCGTCACCATTGGTGCTGGCGATGAAGCCAACTCGCTGGAGCTGGTCGGCTTTGAGACCCTGCGAGACGCCGACACCGACGACACCTACCGCATGGACGACCTGAGCCGCATCCAGGACGACCTGACCTTCCGCGACAACCTGACGGGCGACCGCGACACCATCCAGGTGTTTGACGATGCCATCGACTTTGACGGCGGCCCGATCCAGCTCGACACCAACGCAGCTGACACCATCAGCCTGGAAGTGTTGAACGACGTGTTCGGCTTTGACTTCGACGTGCTCGACATCACCAACGTGACCGACAACAACCTGTTGCTGGTCGGCGACGACGATGATCAGGACAATGATCTGACGCTGAACGCCAACGCCCTTGAGACGAACTATGTTGGCCCTGGCGACAAGGATAGTGATGGCGCCAACGACGTGGCACGTGACCTGGTCGACGACGTGGTCGTGGGCAACCTTAGCTTAATCGACAGCGTGCTGGGCTTTTCGACCATGTGGATGACCAACGCTTCCATAGCGAGTTCCGGGCACGAGTATGTGTTGGACATCACGGGCGGACAGTTGGAGGACGATGCCGCGGTGCTCTTCGTTACGGATGTGACGCGACTGAACTTCAGCCGAGTGACCAGCGCGGTGACGATCAGCGTGATCGATACTGCGGCAGTGGGTGCCATCATCATCGGTGGTGCGGGCAATGACACCATCACCGGCGGATCAGGTGACGACAGGATCGAGGGCGGTGGCGGTAACGACACGCTCGATGGTGGTGCCGGCGCCGAAGTGCGTCAGATTCAGATCTCGCTGCCACTGGATGCCGCTGCTGACGTCATCACATTGACCATGGGCACGGGAGGCGCCGTTCTCGCGCTCAATGAGGTGCTGGTTCCCGCGGATTCTGACGCGGCTGTGGGAAACAATCTCGACATCCTTGCTGGGTCTACCAATGACGCAGTCGGTGCCGCGTTGGCAGCGTTGATCAATGCGAATCTCGTGGACATCAACGCTGTAGCCGATGCCTTTGAAGATGTCTCGGGCAACGACATTGATGTTGCGGGCGCCGTCTATGACGCCGCGAACGATATCCTTAACATCACGTTCGCTTCGGGCTCTGACGTTGTAACAGCGGATACCATCGCGGTCGCCAACAGTGATGCCCAACTGGTCATGTCTGCAACGGCCACCACGATTACGCAGGGCGGTGGAGCGGGAGCCGACACTTTCGTCTTTGCGGGCCCGACAGATGGGCTCAGCAAGGACTCGATTCTGGGCTTCCAAGTTGGTACCGATTCGCTGGACTTCACCAACTTGGAAGGGGACAGCGCCAACCACGACGTCGCAGCCAACGCCATCGCTCAAACGATGCACGGGGATGGTGAGGTCTACGTCTTCGCGAATGGTGCCGATGGCACGGGAGTGGAAGCGGTGACCACCTACAACAACATGGCAGATGTAGCGGCGTTCCTCTCCGAGGCCTTTACCGATGAAAGTGCCGCCGATGGCTGGATCTTTGCGGTTATCAACGATCTCTTGGGTAGCACGGCCTATGTGTACGACGTGCGCACTGGCGTTGACGGAATCCTTGACGCAGGGTCGGTGACCCTGATCGGAATCGTCGACGCAGATGGGGCGTTGACGACGGCCGATGTCATCAACTGAGGATTGCTTGTTTTGGGAGGCTCGCTATTCGTTTGTGCGGGACTTCTAATTGCGAGCCCAAACATACCGTATCAGCGGAGTGCGACACATCGGCGAAAGATAGATCGGCGAACTGGTGCATTGAGGTCGATCGGCTTTGTCGATTCAGGGAGGGGAGAAAGAATGAAAGATCACCTACAGACGCGTGTGGCGGCGCGTGTGAATGCGCTGGATGGTTTGCGTGGTTTCGCTGTGCTGGTGGTCATGCTAATGCACACTCTGGGAATTCCGCGTGGCGGCGAGTTGGGCGTCGACATATTCTTTTCCCTGAGTGGTTACTTAATCTCCTCGCAGCTTCTTTCGGAGATTACTCGCTCTGGCAGCGTTGGGCTTGTCCGGTTCTACTGGAAACGCTGTATCCGGCTGATTCCTGCGTTTCTTGCAGTGTGCGTGTTGTATTCTGCAATGCGATTTTGCTTTCCAGCTAATACCCCACACATTAACCTGCTGACGATGTTGACCCTACCCTGGGTGGCCAACATCAGTTGGGCCAATGGCGCTCAGCCTGCGCCGTTTCTACAGCACACTTGGTCCTTGGCGGTCGAGTGGCAGTTCTATTTGGTATGGCCGCTTGTACTGATCGGCTTGTTCAAAGTGAACATTCGGCGCAACGGATTGTTGATGATCTTGGTGCTCAGCGTACTGGCGGTTTGGGTGGCGCGCTGGCGTGGTGATCAATTATTGCGGTTCGAGGGAATTTTGATTGGCTCCATGATTCCCCTGATCAAGGATCGAGACATCGTTCGGCGCATCATCGGTGCCAAGCACTCGGCTTGGCTCATATTCTTGCCTGCCATGGCAATGATGGCGTGGCTGATTTTACAGCCTGTTCAAGCGTTCCAGAGCCCTGCCAAGCCAGTCACGTCGCTACTAAGTTCGGTCATCATTCTGTATTTGACGGTGAACAGCGCGGTACTGCCGAAGCTGTTGCTGGGGAACGGGCTACTGCGCCATTTCGGGACGATTTCCTATGGCCTCTACCTGTTTCACTTCCCCATTGCCGCGCTGATGTATGTCAACGGGTTTTCGCCTTGGCAGATGTTGGTGGTGGGTGTTCTTGTAGCTGTGCCGCTGGCAGAAGTATCCTGGCGGTATCTGGAGTCTCCTATTCTTCAGAGATGGTCGAACAGAACAGCCGTCCCTACGGTGCCTGCACCGTTGGCTGAACGGACCTGATAACCGGCACCCGAGTATGGCAAACAAAGAAAAGCTTCGGTCACTCATCAATCTGGAGGGCGTTGGGCTTGAAATTGGGCCTAGTTTTGACCCGGTGGTGGCCAAACGTGATGGTCATAAGGTGGAGGTCTTGACCACTTATCGGCCACCGATCTTCGGCGCAAATACCAAGATGCCCCCAACATTGATCTGTCAAGAATAGAGGAGGTGGACTATGTATCGGATGGGGTTCGATACTGGAACTAATTGGCAAGCGCGGCTACTACGACTACATCGTGGCATCGCACGTCATCGAACATACAGTCGACCTGCTGGGTTTCTTGTCTGACTGTCAGCAGTTGCTCAAGCCAATTGGCGTCTTGGCGCTGGCGATTCCGGACACACGTTTTTCTTTTGACTGCCTGCGCCCGGTTTCCAGCACAGGCCAGGTTTTGCAAGCCCATGTCGAACAAGGCAAGCGTCACGCAGTAGGCAAGATCTTTGACGAGTTGGCCAGTAACTGCCTGCGAGACGGCGCCATCGCCTGGTCCAGCGGTTCCACCGGGCAACTGGCGTTCTTCCGGCCGCTGAGCCAGGCCAAGGCCATCATGGAGCAGTACCAACAGGGGGACATGTTTCTGGACATCCACGCGTGGCAGTTCACGCCATCAAGTTTTCGCTTAATCGCCGGTGACCTGTTCGCTCTTGGTTTGATTGAGTTGCGGGAACAGTTCTTCGAGGATTCGAACGAACGCGAGTTCTTTGTCGCCATGTCCAAGCAAGCCGTTGGTTGCCAGGTCTCGCGCATCGAGCTGGCTCAGCGCACTGTCCTTGAACAGCGCGCCATCATCACCAACCCAACGCGTTGATGATGCAGTCGACCTGATTGAACCAGCCAAACTTCTCCCGCGCGTCGTGCTGGGCCGTGGCGGCGCGTTGGGGGTAGCCTTCCAACTCGGCAATTGCTTGCAGCATGACCTCCGCCCACTGGTGCGCACGCGCGATGTAGCCGTTCTCGCCATGCCGGATGGCCGCCGCGTAGGTGTATGACGGGGACGCAATGCTGAGCGTGCCAACGACAGCCGCTTCGAAGTACTTCAACTCGGATTTGGAGTCGGTGAACACATTGGCCTGTAGCGGCATCAGGTTCAGCTCCACCGAGCCAATCAGGTGTTGCAGGTTCACGTAGTCGTGAAACGGTTGTTTGCAGACCCGGTGGCCAAACCTCGCCAAAGTCGGGCCAGCGTCGATGTAGCCCACCACCATCAACGTGGTGCGCGGGTCGGCCTCCAGCACCAGTTCCAGCGCGGACTCGACGATGGCGTAGTCGAACCGGTGCGAGGGTGAACCACTGAAGTAACCCAAGCAAATCGACCCGTCGCGCTTGAAGTTGCCCGCGCGTTTGGCCTCATAAACCTGGTCAGACAAGGCCAACTGTTTCCTGGTTGATGAAATTTGGCACCACCTTGACTGGCAGGTTGGCGTACTCATTGATGCGCTGCGCCAGGTAGGCGTTGGTGGTGATGGCGCCGTCGCACTGCCGCAGCGTCTGGCCCATGCGGCTGATCATGGCGAACCACTGCTCCCACACCAGCGGGTCGGCCTTGTCCAGGCCCAGTGTGTTGACAATCAGGTGGGTGTAGTCGGTGTTAAAGACAAAATCGTCGATGTCAAACAACACACGCTTGCCACGCAGTTTGAACTTCGCAATCAGTTGGCCAATCTGGTGGTTGTAGCCGGATCGGCAAATCACCAGCACATCGGCACTGTTCGCAATGTCATCGATGCGGTGCAAGTCCGCAGCGAAGAAGTAGCTGGCACTGACGCCGCGACCGACGTCGTGGTTGAGTACCTGCGCCATGTTGTAGGCGCGGTAGCGAAAGGTGCTGTTGTTGGCTGCCTCGTAGTAATAGGCGACGCGCCGGTGTCCCCGGCCCAGCATGCCCAGCCGGGCTTCCAGGGATTGGTTCCACGGGTCCGTGTACGGCACCGTTGCGATGTCCAAAGCAAACATCAGCGACCCTCGGCCACGCTGTCAAGGGCGGCAGCGAGGGACCGTTGCCAATCGCGCCCCAGGCCGTTGCTGCGGAAGTTGGCTTCGCGCGTGGCGCGGTCGTCGGCCAGTCGCACGCCCTGGCGCAGGCCTTCAACCAAGGCCTGCTTGTCGCAGGGCACGCAAATCAGGTTGCGGCTGTAGCTGCTCAAGTCCTGCTTGATGCCAAACTGGTTGGTCACCACCACCGCCCCACTGGCGGCCAGATCCAGCGGCGGGTAGCTGGGGTGCGGGGTATACATCAGGCTCAGACCCAGCTCAACTGAACCCACCAGCTCTGCGTAGGTCTGCCAGCTAAGGTTCTCCAGGCGTTGCGGCAGGTAGTCCTGACCAAACCGAATCTCGGGGATGTCCTTGCCAACCAAAACGATGTCCCAATGGTCCAAGTCCAGCACCTGTTGTTCAATGGCGGCCTCGATCACTTCGATGCCCAGATAGAACAGGTTTCTGACGTTGTGGGGCCGCGCGTAAAACAGAAACTTGCGCTTGGCCTGCTGTTGCGGCGAGCGGGGTTTGAATACTTCCGACGGGAAGGCCGGCTCAAACCACAGCGCGCGCTGGCTGAGCTGGCTCAGGCCACTGGCGACCAGGTGCTCAAATAGCAGCCGGGTATTGATCAAGAAGCGGATGTCATTGTTGCGCAGCATCTGTTCACACCGTTGGTGGTCGTCACCAAACGGATAAAACATGCGTTCGTCCTCCTGCAGCAGATAGATGATCGAGGCGGCGGGGACGCTGGGCACGGTGGCAGCAGTGGTCCACCATGACGTGGTGATGAACAGCTCGTCCAACTGGAAATCGATGTCCTGACTGGTGTCGTAGGGCGGTGCAAACCGAAACTGTGACTCGCCTTTTAATTCGATTCCATAGACGCTTAACAAGTGCGCCAAAGGCTCCGGCTTGGCACGTTCGCCGCGCGTAATGATGCGCAGGTCCGCGTGCAACCGGTTGGTCAGCAGGCTGGCAAAGATCAGCGCCGTGCCCACGCCGCCAAACAGGCTGCCCGGGCCAATGCTGTCGGTGACCACGCTCACGCGCCGTCGAGCGGAGGGTGGCAAGAGGTAAGTCTGCAGAGGCGTGTTGGCACTGAACCTGGCCTGAACCGTCTGCGCGGCATCCTTGACGACTGGCGTCGGGTGCATGAACGGGATGCTTGTCTGTTCGGCTCGCAGGGCAACTCGGCACGCACGCGGTGCAAGGTGGCGCGGGTTCCGTTGGTGCGCCAGAAGGAAAGCGCTTTCGATACTTATTGGTCAACGATGGCTCCATGGTCGATATTGGTCTTTGCGCCACGGGGCGCGGTGAAGTCCTTAGGCCTTGTCGGCAGGCTGACCTAGCACGTGATGGCGCACCACGTCGGTCAGCCACCGCAGCGGCCGCGTTACACGCCAACTGCGACTGGACAACATGTCGGCGATGGTGCGTTGGTGCTGCGCGACAAGGTGGTTCAATGAGCTGATGTTGCCTTCCTGCCGCCAGGCAGTGTCTGCCTGCGCGGCGATGGTGTCGGTTAGCGCCTGCATGGCCCGACCCTGCTCATCCAACTGGCGCAGTTGCCGCTCGTACGAGCCCGACAACTGCTCGTTGCTCAATACGCTCTGTGCCAGGGCGCGCCTTAGCTCATCGAGTTCGCCGCGCAGTGTGGTGTATTGGACCTCAAGCTCCTGATGCGACCACACTCGGCGCATGATGCCTTGCAGTTGCGCGGGCTCCCACCGGTCTTGCCACTTCTGGTAGATGTGCTGGGTGGCTTGGCCAGTTGGGCCAGGGTCCGCGTGCACGCCCGAGCTGTCGTGTATGCGGTAGGCTGCACTGACGCCAGGCACGTGTGCCATGGGGGCGAGCTGGCTCAGTTGCAGCCAGAAGTCCCAGTCTTCATAGTGGTGCAGGCTTTCGTCAAAGCTGCAACCCAGGCCACGCACCTCGGCCTTGAACAAGACGGCGTGAATTGGTGTCAGATTGCCAGCCGATAGCCGTACTGCGTCGAAGGGTAGGTCAAACACCTGGCCATTGGCCCGTCCTCCTTCGTCAACCAGGCTGACGCCGGTGTAGGCGGCCAGTGCGTTGGGCTGACCCTGCAACACCATGGCGAGTTTGGCAACGTGATCTGGCATCAGCCAGTCGTCGTCGTCGAGCATCATCAGGTAGCTGCCACGCGCCAGGTTCAGGGCCTTGTTGGCGGCCTGGCTGCGCCCCAGTGGCTGCGGTGTCTGAACCAGCTCAAGCGTCGCGCAGCCGCACTCGGGCGGCAGTGGGCCGTGGCCGGGGCGGGCCGCGACCACGATCACCTCAATGTTGGGGTAGGTCTGCAGCGCCACCGAATCCAGCGCTTGGGCCAGGTAGTCGCGGTCCACACTTCGAACCAGGATCGAGACCAGGGGCTGCTCGATGCGCATCGCCTCTTGTCGATCCAAGGGCCGACTCCTGATCGGAAGCACCCCCAGTTGGTGCGCGTGATGCAAGTCCGCTGCGCTGAGTACATGGAATGCCTCGGCGGACTGGACGTCGTGTGGCAAGGTGTAGCTGCGGTACTGGTTGAGCGCTTCAATGTGGCGAGCGTAGTTTTGTTGGGCCAATTGCGAGGCAAAGCAGTGCATCGCCTGGGCTTTGACCGTGGAAACCGCGCTGATGTCGAGTAGCAGATTGGGCGCCAAGGGCACGCCGACTTCATAGAACGCCAAGCGCAGCGGGTAGGCCAGGCGGCGCACGGCCTCTGCCGCCAACAGCGATGCTTGCCGGTGGTCGGGATGCACTTCCCAGGGTGACGGGGCGTAGACCAAATCGGCGCCAGTGGCTTGGAGCTTGGCCACAATGCGTTGCACCAGAGCCTCGGTGTAACGAAGGCCCCGGTCGGGCAGGTTCCAGCAGTCGGGCGCGCCACAACCCAGGATCTGCGCCGCGGCGATGCTTTCCTCGGCGCGCGTGGCGGCGTCACCCGCCGCAGCGCCGTCCGTCAGGATGACAACGTGCACCGGCACGCCCCCCGCGATGTGGCCCATGATCGCGCCAGCGCAGCCAAACACCTCGTCGTCGGGATGGGGGGCCAGAATCAACACGGCTTTGGCCGCCAGAACCGGGCTGGCCGTGTGGGGGATGAGGTCGGATTCCAAAATGATGGGTGTTCAGCAGGGCGGTGACCGTCGGGTCGAACCGAAGCCGCTAATGATACTGCCCGGTTTCCAATGCCAAAATGGCGGTTCATGCAGCCCGCCGGTCCACCCGAATCCACCCCGATCCGCCCAGCCAGCGTCGCGGAAGACCCAGTGATCGAGGCCTTGCGCGGCGTTGCCGCCTTGTTGGTGGTTGCCACGCACTACGCCTACATGCTAAGTAGCCAGCCCGGAGCATGGGGTTTTGCCAGTACCGGTGTGGACCTGTTCTTCGTGCTCAGCGGCTATGTGTTTGCGCCGTATTTCTTCGGCCGCAAGTTGTCGGTGTGGCCGCACCTGATTCGACGCTTCTTCCGTTTGTACCCGCTGTACGTGGCGGCGTTGCTGCTGTATGTGGCCTTGAAGCTGCCCGACGGGGGCGCCTGGCGACACTTCGGCGTCCACCTGTTCATGGGCCACACGCTGCGCTCCACCGAGGTTGCGTTTTATTACAACCCGGCGTTCTGGAGCTTGCCAGCCGAGGTGGAGTACTACTTGTTGCTGCCGCTGCTGGTCTGGCTGGTGGCGCGAGTCAGGTTTCTGGGCTTGTTGTTGGGGTCGATTGCGCTGCACATGGCGCTGCTGGCGACCGCCGAGCCGGGAGAACCTGCCACCAGTGCACGCGCCATCGCCCTGGTGCATGCGCCGGGCTTGCTGGTCGAATTCCTGTTTGGCTCGGCAGCCCATTGGGCGGCCGCTCGTTACCCTGGCAAGGCAGCGGCGTGGTTGCGTCTGTTATTGGGCGTGTGCGGCCTGTTGCTCGTCGCATGGGCCTATGGGAGCCTGATTGCCCCGGGTTCAACGCCTGTCGCGGCGGCGTCGCTGTGGGTCAGCGGCAACATTGCGTGCAGCCGCCGCTGCCGGTTATGCGGCTGCGGTCAGCGCTCTGGTGTGCCTGGCTCAGTCCGTCCGTGGCGCCACCCGCTGGCTGTTCCTGTTGATGGGGCAATTGAGTTATGGCGTGTACTTGTTTCACAATGCCTCGCCGAAGCTGCTTGCCACCATGGGTGCGCCGTTCGTGGGCTGGCTGGCTTTGGTCGCGGCGTTGGTCGTCACCTTCGTGATCGCGTGGGTGGCACACCACGTCATTGAGCACCCACTGCGACGCTACGGGCGGGCGCTGAGCCGACGCACAGGCTGGGCGACCAACGGCGTGCGCTAGCATGAGCCAGAGGCATGGATCTGTTAGCCCGTCGCCGGTGTACGGCAGGTGTATCGAAAACGCGAAGCGCTTGACTCAAAAAGTCTGCAACCATGCGACACTTGCAGCCCGCGTCGCCGTCGCCGCAGCCGTGGCCGTGGCCGTCGCCGTGGCCGGGGTGGCGACCCAGGCGGCCCCGGCCCTTCTGATTGAACCGTAACTTTTTGGGTAACCATGGATCACACTTCGACCAAGCTTGTGCGCGTGTTCATCGCATTGTTGGTGTCGCTAGGATGCCACTGTGCAATGGGTCAGGTCAGCGCAGGTTACTGTGGCGGGCTGACCAACAATTTCGGCCCGTTCGACTACCGGGCGGACCACCATGTCCCCGCACCCGGTGACCAGATGCCCCACCCCGAGAAGCGCCGACTGGTGGAAGGGGCACACTTTACGCCACGGGTTGAGTCCTTGATCGGCGCTCAGTCGGGTGGCCAATTGGGCCCTCCCGGCGCCGATCTCGACTACACGCTCCGGGCATTTCCCAACCATCATCGCGCGCTGATATCGGTGATGCGTTACGGTGAAAAAAAGGGCAACCCACAACCTCCTGGGTTGCGTTACGTTGTTGAATGCTATTTTGAGCGTGCGCTCAGGTTCAAACCCAATGATGTGATCGTGCGAATGATCTACTCAACCTATCTGACTAAGCACAAGAGGGAGGCGGAAGCGGTCGCTCAGTTGGAGCAAGCCACTGCTCTGGCGGGCGACAACGCGTTTACCCACTACAACATTGGTCTGACTTACTTTGACATGAAAATCTACGACAAAGCACTGGCGCGCGCACACAGGGCCACGGAGCTAGGCTTCGACAGGACGGAGTTGCGTGATCAGCTAAGAAACGCCAACCAATGGCAAGAGCCGAAGATCGAGGCCAAAGTTGAGCCTGAGACCAAGCCTGAACCGAAACCGGCGCAATAGCATTTGATCGTTGCACGATCGATTGTCTGCGTCGCCTCCATCATGGTTCATCCAATACCCAGACTCCCTGTTTTTGATTGGCAAACGTTTTCCGGCAGCAAGTTGTCGGCAACGCCATGTTTGTTGGCTCACCCCAAGTCGCATTTCACCAACAGCGGCCGAGCTTCGATCCTGCTGGCAATGGAGATGATTGGGGTAGGGCCTGGTGACGAGGTCCTGGTACCCACCTACCACTGCCCGACCATGGTTGCGCCTATCGTCGCCTTGGGCGCGCAGCCGGTTTTCTATCCGGTGGATGATGATGGCGCGCCAGGGCTGGCGTGGCTTGATCAAGTGGATGTCTCACGTGTTCGCGCCATTCTTGTGGCGCATTTTTTTGGCTTGCCCCAACCCTTGGCATTGGTCCGCCGCTGGTGCGACCAGAACCGGGTTCGGCTGATTGAAGACTGCGCCCACGCCTTGTTCGGGGCCAGCGACGGTAAGGCGATTGGCACCTGGGGCGATCTGGCGATTGGTAGCTTGACCAAGTTCCTGCCGGTACCAGAAGGCGGCTGCCTCGCCAACAACCTGATGCCCGGCGCCTTGCAAACGCTTCAGCGGCCCAGCAAGATCGGTCAGATCAAGGCGGGGTTCGACGTCGTTCATGCTGGCGTCAACCATGGCCGGCTGCGGGGGCTTGGTTATATGGTTCGTATGTTGTATGGCTTGCTGGCCAAGTTCAAGCGCTCTAGTGCCGTCACCACGGCGCCCATGAATCCCTCGGTTGCGGAAGGATTCACCATCGACACGGTCCAGGCGCACCGCGCCCTGACCTATCCCAGTGCCTGGATTGCCGAGCATGCAAGCCGTGATCGAATAGTGTCCTGCCGGCGCGAGAACTACAAATTCTTTGTCGAAGCATTGACCGGCGTGCCCGGTCTGCGGCCGCTGCACCCCAGCCTTCCCAATGACTGTGCGCCCTATGTGTTCCCGCTGTGGGTCGATCAACCGGATCCGGGGTATGCCGAATTGCGGCGCCTTGACTTTCCCGTTTCGCGATGGGACAGGTTATGGCCTTCAGTTCCCTCCATCGTTGCAGACATCGGTGTCCAGTGGTCTCGGCATATCTTGCAGCTCGCCTGCCATCAGGATTTGAAACGCGCAGAACTGCAACAGATGGTGGACGTGCTCAAACGTGTGTATGCACCTGGTCACGTTTCTCAATAGTTTGGTCAGGGCCTGTCCGTGAACCGGGTGCTCATGATTGCCTACCACTACCCGCCTCTTGCTGGTAGCAGTGGCATCCAGCGCACCTTGCGCTTTAGCCAAGACCTGCCAACGCTTGGGTGGCAGCCTGCGGTGCTCAGCGCTCACCCCAGAGCATATGAAAAGCTTGGTAGTGATCTTTGCGGGACATTCCACCTGGTGTCGATGTCAAACGCGCTCTTCGCTCTGGATGCGCGCCGGCATCTGGCCGTTTTCAACCGTTACCCAAGCTGGATTGCCCGCCCTGACCGTTGGCTAAGCTGGCTGCCGGGCGCAGTGGTGACTGGCCTCAAGATGATTCGTCAACAGAGGCCCGATGTCATTTGGAGCACCTATCCCATACCCACAGCACACCTGATCGGGTACTGGCTCGCCCGCTTCAGTGGCGTACCATGGGTCGCCGATTTTCGCGACCCCATGGCACATCAAGGGTATCCGCCAGACCAAGCCACTTGGAACAGCTATTTGAGGGTTGAACAAAAGGTATTCTCGAAGGCAGCCCGGATGGCCTTTACCACGCCAGGTGCGGCCAGACTGTATACACAGCGTTATCCACGCCAAGCTGACCGGATTTGTGTCATCGAGAACGGCTATGACGACGCGTCCTTCGAGGCGCACGGTACCGCCGGTTGGATACCAAGCGGCGTTGCCGAGATGTGTGCCGCGGATGGCCTGTTGATCCTGCAGTCGATCGACTGCAACGATCAAATTCCGGCCAAAATGTACGAATACATCCGAGCGCGGCGGCCGGTGTTGAAGCGCTGTGTGGGTCATGCGGTGATACCGCTGATGTCGCGACGTGCTGGGTTCGTCCATACTGCGCCATTGGAGTCGTCCGAGCAGATTGCCGCCGCGTTAGTGCGGTTCTTGGCCGATGTTCGTGGTGGCACCGCCCCGGTCGCCTCGGACAAATTCAGAATCAGCCTCGCGCCGGGCGAAGGCGGCGCAATTGGCTGCGTTGCTTGCCGAAGTGCGCGCCGAACACTCGGCCTGCCAAACCGCCTCATGAGACACATTTGACAATGACCCGGGACCTTACTCCCCATCGCTCAATTCGCCGAGCATTCGAGCCAGTGGGACGCACTCGGTGCAATCCCGGAGCGGGCATCCCATTCCTTGAATCCGCGTTCATGCAGCCCCTGCTTGATACCTTTGCCAAGGGTGACGAGTTGCTTTGCCTGCACCATTCTGAAGGCAACTTAGCGCCGCCGCCATCGTGCAAAGAGGGCGCGCGGGAATGTGGCAGACTTTTCAACCTTCTCAGTTGCCCTTGGGCGCGTGGATCGCCGCAGGCCCCGCCGGTTTGACGTCAAATTGCCAAGAACTATTGCGGCAACTCCCGGGCATGACCTTAGGTATTGGCGTCACCCAAGTGGATACACGTTTTAGTGAGCGGCCCGATGAGGGCCCGACGGTACGAACCCAAGACTACATCCAGACCGCCTGGGTTGACATCGATGGCACCTTTGAAGCCTATTGGGAGGCACGTGGGAAGAACCTCAAGCAAAACACCCGCAAACAACGCAACAAATTGAGAACCGAAGGCACGGATACCAAGATCGAGTGCATTGTGACTGCCGAAGAGGTGCCCAAGGCCATCGCCGACTATGGCGCATTGAGAGTGCTGGTGGAAAACCGCCGATGGTACGGCGATCCACCCTGATAACGCGCAGGGTTTTACCAAGCCATGCTGCAAAAATTTTGTCGCCTCGGGCGCGGGCGAATCTATCGCTACCGGTTCGGCGACAAGGTGGTGGCCAGCGGACCTTCGTATTCATGACGACACGGCCATCGTGATCTTGAAGACCACCTATGACGAAACCTACAAGGCCGTCTCCCCTCGACCTTGATGCGTCAGGATGAGTTTGAGCAAATATTCACAGAGCAATAACATTCAAGCGCATCGAGTTCTACGGCAAGGCATGGAGTGGCACACGCGGTGGACTGAGCACGCGCGCACGCTCTATCACGCCAACGTTTTCCGCTATGCCATCGTGCCGCGCTTGCTTGACCTGCGGGCCAACCTAGCGAAGTCGTTTTCGTAACGGGCCACGGCCACGACCGTCACTGAGGGGAGGCCAATCATGCCTAAGACTCTACGTACAGAGTTTTTTTCGTCCGCGCTCGCGCCAGCGTCCATTGATGAGGAGGAACTGCTCGAACTCGGTCGCGAGGTGCTCCGAATCGAAGCGGATGCAGTGTTGGGCCTCGTTGATCGACTGGACACCAACTTTGTGCAGGCGGTACGCCTGATTCTTGACTGCCGTGGCCGGGTGGTTGTCAGTGGCATTGGCAAGTCGGGCATGCTGGCCGAAAGATCGCAGCCACCATGGCCAGCACCGGCACACCGGCTTTTCGTGCATCCGGCGGAGGCCAGCCATGGCGACCTTCGGCATGATCACGCCAGAAGACGTGGTCATTGCGCTGTCCAACCCAGGCGAAAGTGCGGAGCTGGTCGCCATCGTTCCTTGCTCAAGCGCCACGGCACCAGCTTGATTGCCATCACGGGCGCCAAGTCGTCCACCCCGGCGCAGCAATCCGATGTGCATCCTGGACGCGGCGGTGGTGGCCAAGAGGCGCCCTGCTAGGACTGGCCCCCACGTCCAGCACCACTGCAGCGCTGGCAATGGGTGACGCACTGGCCGTGGCGCTGCTGAAGGCCCGTGGTTTCAGTGCTCAGGACTTTGCGCGTTCGCATCCCGGCGGCAAACTCGGACGTCGGTTGCTGGTGCGATCTGGGATGTCATGCATACTGGCAGCGAGCTGCCTATCGTTGGTGGCAGACAGCAGCTGGCTGACGCCCTACTCGAAATGAGCGCAAAAGGGCTGGGAATGACGGCCATAGTTGATGCCGACCATCGCATCCGGGGCATCTTCACCGATGGAGATTTGCGCCGCGTCCTGGCCGCTGGTGCTGACCTGCGCCACGCCAGAATTGCAGACTTGATGAAACGCGACCCCAAGACCATTGACGGCGATCGGCTCGCGGCAGAAGCTGTTCAACAAATGGAAACCATGCGTATCAACGGCATGCTGGTGGTGGATGCGTCAAATCGATTGATTGGCGTGTTTAACATGCACGATCTGTTGCGGGCCGGTGTAATCTGATCCAGCCAACCTTGCCCACTCCG
>JADKDJ010000002.1 GCA_016718405.1 Candidatus Rhodoferax odensensis | reverse complement strand
CAGCCACGCAAATCGGGATGGCACGGCGCTCAAGATGCCGGGCCTTGCGCTCGAGCCATGTCCAGCGCCTGGTGGTGCTCCACCACTTGCGGCCACAAGCGGTTCAAGGCGTCGATCGCGTCGCCAATGTCACTGTAGGTGAGTTGCCAGCCCAGACAGCGGCGCGTGAGGTGCATCACGGCCCTGAAGCCAACCTCACCCAACAATTGGTAGTTGAAGGCGTTGAAGGCCGCGACGAGAACACCGTGCTCTGTCAGTCATGGCGTCAACGAGGTGGCGCTGCCTGCTTGCCAGTGAGGCAGGCACGGCCCCCAGGGCGCGCAGCTTCGTGTCGCCGATCCACCGAGTCCAACTCGGCCGCCAGGTGGGCCACAGTGCCCTTGCGTGTCTTGGGGAACTCGGGCCCCATGTGCGCGTGGGGCGCAAAGCGCTGGATCACCTCGATCGACTGATTCTTCAATGCAATGGGCTTGAGCATGGCCTGAACTCATGCTGCAGCGGATCCAGCGCACCGAACTCATCGGACAAGAGGCGCCAGCCGCTCAGGGACAAGCCAGCCGTGAGCGTGCTCTTGCCCGAGCCTGGAATGGCGGGCATCACCAGTGACAAGCCCGTCGCGCTCCACCACGCCCGAGTGAAACAAGAGCAAGTGGTTCAGCCGGTTGCCAATGAGCCAATTGCTGCCCCACTCCATCATCGGCAAGGGCTGTCCGCCGAAAAGGGCTCAAAGGGCGTCTGCCCATCACACTGAAAGCAAACCTGTGGCGCCATCCAGCGTCGCAATCCCCGGGCTTGCCGAATGGACAGGTGAAGATCGGCCCAGTCGGCCCGGTCAAGCAGCGGAAAGCGCCCGTACACCCGCTGCAATTGCGAGGCCAGGTGCGGCGAATCACTGCGCAAATGGATCTGCGTCGCACCGATGTCCAGCCAGAGACCGGTGCCTGTCAGCATCTGACGCAAATGGCTTGCGTCATGGTCGGCAATGCGGCTGGCGCTCAAGGCACTGCGACGATCAAACCGCCTTCGACCAACTGAGACCAGGACTGACCGATGATCTCGGTCACCTGCTCAAGGCTCACTTGGGCGTCGTCTGACAAGGCCGCGCACACCGCTTGAATGTCGGCTGGCGCGTCCGGACAGGACCTCAACGATGGCCGCCGATTGATCGTTGAGGAACATGGTCTCACCCGAGAGCGGGCTGAACGCAACCCAACCATCCCCCAAAGGCTCAACCGACAGGCCAGCGGTGGGGCGGAATCTGGTTGCGTCATCCACACGCGATCAGATCGTGAACGAGGTCCAGCAAGACTTGCTGATCGCGGCCCCCCGGAGCCGGCGCCGACGCCCACCACCGTGCCGGTGGAATCAATGCGGAGAACCGCATACTGGGTTGCGGGTGCCAGACCAGCCGGGGTCGAGACCGGCGAGCCGGTCAAGGCATTTGTCCCGATGTCGAAGGTTTGCGCCTGACTCGTGGTTGGCAGGCTGTTCACCCGGGCCACCGGCAAATCCTCGCCCCGCACGTAGTAGATGCCGCCCACCACGTACAACTGCACTCGAACGTAGGTGGAATTGGTGGTGTCCACTGCGATGGCAGCCCCTGTGGTGATGGGCGCCACGTTTTGACTGGCAATGCACCGCAGCTTGGACGAGCTGGCCGCCAGGGCGCCCCCGCTGTAAAGCGTCAACACTGTTGGGGCGACAAATGCACCCCGAACACGCGCCTGCGCGCACTGACCATCTCGCCTGATTCTTGTTGTCTATCGCTCATCGCGCACTCCTAAGCCGAATTGGCTTGCACCAATGCAATTATCACGCCATGGGTTCGCGTTACCCCTCACCCGCAGAGGCAATCATGCCTTGCCGTGCGCGGGCACTGACACGCGCAAACAGCGTCAAGCGCAGACCCTTCGGGGCATTTTGCGCGTGTTCATCGCCTTTGAGTCGCCGCACGGTGGCCAAGCCATCGGCCCCCCCGCGATCAAGGGACGCTGGCGGTGCCGTACGGGACAGCGCGCCAAGCGCCTTTGGAAAGCCAGCCCTGTAAGATTCTTCGACATGCCGACAAGCCCCTCAACGGCGCGGGCGCGTCTTGTGTCGGTGTGATCGCCGGGCCACAGTCGCCGCGCTGCCGTCGACCCGCTTGGGCAGGCCGCCGCGCCGCGCGTCCATGCGAGACGACTTGATCCACACCAGCATGGCCGTGCCCGCCGCGATCACCAGGATCCAGTAGCGGTTCTCGCGCAGGAACAGGATGAAGCCATCCGTCACCCGACCCTCGCTGGGCTCGGCCTCTGAGCCGCCGCCTGGGCTGGGTTCTGCATTGACAGACATGCGCCGGCTTTGCTCATCGCGCTGCGGATGAAACTGCGCCTCACGCTCCTGCCGCCGCGCTTCAAGCTCTGCCGTATTGACGGCCTCGCGCAGCAATGCATCCTTGAAGCCCTGCTGCTCGGCCTTGGACAGCGCTTCGGGGCCACGCAAGATCTCTGGCACTCCATTGCCGATGGCGCCACCGCCTTGCGGTGCGCTGGCGGCCTGCGCACTGGACACCCGCGCGTCGAGCAGGATGTCGAGACTCTTGCTGCCGGTCGACACCGGGCCTTGCAGCGGCGACAGGGGACGTGAATCGCTGGCGCCGGCCTCGGCACCGTTGGAGAGGATCTGGCCATGGCCCGGGCTCGCCCATCCGCACAGGGCTGCCGCTGCAGCCACCGCCACGCGAAGTTCTCGCCCCGACAACATGTTCTGAGACCCCATCAATGCGCCGCACCGGCAGTGTGCTAGCTGAACGAGCGCGGGTCACCCACTCAAATGCGCGGTTGACAGCTTGCAACCGCTGAGCTTCGACCCCATGGGCGTGCCGCGGAAAGCCAGAGCAAGATCAGCAGCAGCGCCAGAAAGCGAGGTTCGTCAATCAAAGTGTTCAGGCTTGCGCAGACCAAGAAGCCACCAGTTGCCGCCCACGCCGTGGCCGACAGCGTCTCGCCTTCTCGCACTGAGCGCCAACCATTGATGGCGGCCACCACGATCAACGTGCCCCAAGCCAGCATACCGAACCAGCCCTGCTCAAAAAGCACCGCCACGGGCATGCTGTGGATGTGCCAAGGCGGATCAACGTCAGTGCTGAAGAACCATCGATCCATGCCCGCTGCAAAGTCGCCATTGGCGATCAGCGTTGCAGGTCTCGAGCCGTCGCTCAGCCGCAGGTTGTCGATGTCCACACTGCCCTTCCCGCGCGGAGTGGCCACCGAGAACTTGAGCGGGCGATCAAAGAGAGCGGCGGCCTTGAGCAACGGCGCAGCATCAACGCGCGCCGTCACACAGCTGTTAATCCGGTCCCGCACGCGGGACCACAAGGGTTGCTGACACGCAGGTCGCGGATGTCAGCATCCATTTTTCGCACAGCGTCACTTCCAGAGCAGATGCGGGCGTGGTGGAACGAAGGTCCGCTTCCAGCAGCAAGTGGGCACCTACCGGACGCGAGATGCTCTGATCGATGTAGAGAGTGGCGCCCGTGCCCAATCGCAGCCAGGCGTTGCCGCCCTCGCGAACCAGCCCGTGGGGCGCAGCGTGCACCGGCTCGCGGCTGCGCCAGAAGTGCGCCGCAGGAAAGCTGCCCAAGCCTTCGCCGAAGGCGCTTGCCCAACCAGTGTGCTGCCGCATGCTCAGCGCGTCGGCCCAATGCGCTTGGCGCACGGCCAGATCGATCGCAGTTTGTGCCAGGCGCTCGCGCGCAAACGGCCCGAGCAACACCACGGCCACGAGTGAACCCACCACCAACACCGGCAGGGCCATGACCACTGGCCGCACGGCCCGCGCCTCTCTTGCCACTGCAGCCAGGAGCGTCAACCCGGCCACAACCACCAGCCCCGCTTGGCCGTTGCGCGAGTAGGTGACCATCACCGCATAGCTTGCCATCGCCAGCAACACAAGGGCGAGCGAGCGCTGTCGCCATCCATCGGCCCGCAATGCCCAGCTCAGCGCAAAGGCGGAGCCCACGACCAAGTGACACTCAATGAACGCGCCGCCTCGGTGCATGGCCGAGAAGGGCCCGGTGACGCGATAGTCGGCAGCGAAATCAAACAGCCCTACAAACGCCGCGCGCTCCCACATCACCCAGGCCACTGATATCGCCAAACCAATCAGCATGCCTGCGCTCACCAGTCGCTCGCGATCACCTGCATCGCGGCCCACACGGCTGAACAGGCCGGCGAACAATGCGGCCCAGACCCAGCCTTTGGCCACTCGCAAGGCGTTGAACGGGCTGTAGTAGCTGCTGAAACTGTTCGCGTCGAGCGCAGGCAGCGGCCACAACGCCACCAGCGCGCTGATCAACAGGCTGGCACCCACCCAGGCAAACGTGAGGCTGCGCTCAGGCGTTCGTTGCTTGTGCGTCGGGCCCGGGCGCGACCGATGCCATGCGACGACCAGGCAGGTGACGACGAGCAGATCGAACCCATCCACGAAGAAGCGCCCTGTCCAGGGCGCCAGATCCAACGCCGGGATGCCCGCCGGAATGATCGCCAACGCCAGCATCGGCCGCCACCACACCAGGCCTGCCGCCACGCCCAGCGCGCCCAGCAGCAGGCCCGCGCCAGCCGGGGACGTGACGGCCCACCAAGCCACGGGCGCCAGGGCCAACAAATGCCACCAGCTTGGCTGGGCCCGCACCTCGCTCGCGGCGAAAGCGCCTGCCACAGACGGCACGGCGGACGGCTGGCCCACCGTCAAGGCCCATTCATGCGCCACCGCAGCCGCCACGGCCGCAATGATCAGGTTGGTGGGATCGGGTCGCAGCCCGTCAATGAAGAGCTTCGCTATCTCGACCGTCAGTGCCGCCAACAGTACCAGGGCCCCGTTGGCCCAGCGCGACCATTGCCGAGCCCAGCCCAAGGCCACCAGCGGCAGGTACATCAAGGCCACGCTGCCCAGGCTGTACAGCGCCAGGCCTTCGGTGGTGAAGTAGTGGTAGTAGAAGGGCATCCAACGCAGCTCTGCCCACACCGGCGCCGCGCCGTGCCAACCGTGCCAACTGCCGCGGAACCAACCGTTGACGAAAGCCAGCGCCAGCAGGTAGCCAACCGCCAGCGGCCAGGTGCACTTGCGCAACACGACCCGCACGCCGGCCAGCCCGAGCGCGGCCAACCGGCTGGCCCCGGCAGCGCCCAGCCACACGCCAAGGGCACGCGCCAACACGGACGCCCCTTGCGACACGCCCGTGGCGATCAGGAATTGCCCCAGCTCGATGCCCAGGCCCAGCAGCGCGCCAACCGCCACATGCTTCAGCGGCTGACGCACATGGCGCGACAACCACAGCCCCAAGGGCATGGCGAGCGCCACTTCCACGCCCAGCTGAAACAGCGCCATGGCCCAGCCTCGATCCGGCTTGGCGAACAGCCAGCCCCAGGCGTCCGAATCGAGCTTGTCCTTCAGCTCGCCCGACGACAGCAGCAGGTCATACGGAAAGAACGAGAGCACCACATACGCCACCACATAGGCCAGCAACAGATGGCCGCCGAACCGCGTGCCACCCACGGCGCGCGCGCGCCCCAGCGCCTGCACCCACGGGGCCAGCAGCGGCGCCGCCAGCACCCCGATCGCACTGCCGATGGCCTCGGCCATCAGGTCATTGAGCGACACCGTGCGCGCCGGAAAGTACACCTGCGCAAACTCAACCCCCAACGCCACGGCCCAGCTCGCGGCCAAGGCCAGTGCGGCGGCCACCCAGGGCCTCGGCCGCAAAGCTGCCTGCAACACGCGGGTGACGAGGAAAGCCAGAGGCAGATAGAGCACGCCATTGGCCACCCAGTCCGCACGAGAATCCACGCCCAGGGCCAGGAAGGGAATCTGCCCAAAGCGCCGCCAGGCCTCGTCCAGCGGGAGGGGTACGAAATCCAGGGGCACCAGGCTGCCATAGACCACGAACAGCAGGTAGGCACCGAGCAGGGTTCGCGAGCGCAGGACCATCCCCCGATTTCAGCGCATTCAAACAGCAACCGGCGCCTGAGCGCCGGTCACGGATCATTGCCTTGAAGGCACCAGGGAGGCCAATGGCGCCCCTGAGGCCATTCAAGCTCTCAAGGGCATGCGATCAGGCCGGGCAGCAAAGTCACCCCTGTGATGGTTGGCGCGCCGCCTGTGGAAACCAAGGTGTAGAAAGTGTTGGTCGCGTCCGCACACACGATCCATGAGTACGTACCGCCGCCCGAATAAATGTGCGTCAACCGTGAACTGGCCCCATCGATAGCGATAAACGTTCCGACTGTTTCCGTCGGATCCACTGCATGGCCCGGGCCCCGCTTGTAGTCAACAAGCGGTCCAGCGTTCGAACCGTTGTGCCACTCCTGCCATCGGTCGCCTCCAGAGGCCGCGCACATCGTCTTCCCGCCCACGACAGCCGTCAGTGTTTGGACACGTGTTGTGTTGGCGGGGCACGCCAGCTGTGCCATGGCAGCACTGGAGAGCATTGCGGCGGCCACGGACATGGCCAGGACAGTGACTTGCTTCATGACGCGACTCCTGCGAGGCAAAGGATCAGTCTATGTGTTGCACCGGTCGGTCGGTAGCGCATCTGTTCACATTCGAATCGGCCTCCCCCTTGATTGGGGGGGCTGAGTCCGCAATCTGGTGCTTCGTCTGCCGTGCTCAGACCAACACTTCCACGCACGCCGGATGCCCCAGAAAACTCTGCGGGCTGGCGCTGGCGCCATAGGCGCCCGACTGGAACACCACCGCCAGATCGCCCACCTCGGCCACCGGCAGGTCCATGCGATCAGCCAGCAGATCCAGCGGCGTGCACAGCGGCCCCACCACCGACGCGGTTTCGCGCTGTGTTGAGGCCGTCTTGCTGCCGATGGTGACCGGGTAGTTCTTGCGCACCACCTGGCCAAAATTGCCCGAGGCTGAAAGATGGTGGTGCAGCCCGCCGTCGGCCACCAGGTAGACCTGGCCGCGCGACACCTTGCGGTCCACCACGCGCGCAACGTACACACCCGCCTCACCCACAAAGTAACGCCCCAGCTCGATCACGATCGATGCCTGCGGCATGTCCTTCGCCGCGCGCGCCTGGATGTTGCGCAGGTTGTCGCCGATCGGCCCCAGGTCCAGCCTTTGCTCACCCGGGAAGTACGGGATGCCGAAGCCCCCACCCAGGTTGAGAAAACGCACCGGCCCGGGCGCGCCCTCGGCCAGGCGCAAGGCCAGCCCGTAGGACTTGGCCTGCGCCTCGCAGATTGAATCGGCGCGCAGGTTTTGCGAGCCCGCGAAGAGGTGAAAGCCCTCGAAGGCCAGACCCGCGCTGGCAATGCGCGCCATCAGCTCGGGCACCACCTCCACGTCCACGCCAAACTGCTTGGGGCCGCCGCCCATCTTCATGCCCGAGCCCTTGAGCTCGAAGTCGGGGTTCACGCGCACGGCCACACGGGCCGGCAGGCCGAGCTGCGCCGATGCCTGCGCGAGAACGTTCACCTCGCGCAGAGATTCCAGATTGACCAGCACGCCCGAGGCCACGGCTTGCTGCTGCAGTTCCACATCGCGCTTGCCTGGGCCTGCGAAACTCACCTCGGCGGGGTTGGCACCGGCATCCAGCGCCACCTTCAGCTCGCCGGCCGAGGCCACGTCGATGCCATCCACCAGCCGGGCCATGTGGGCCACCACCGCCGGCATCGGGTTGGCCTTCATCGCATAGTGCAGCTCGATGCCGGTGGGCAAGGCCGCGCGCAGTTCGCTCACCCTGCGTGTCAGCAGATTGCGGTCGTACGCGTAGAACGGGGTCTGGCCCACGCGGGCCGCCAGGCGGGACAAGGGCATGCCGCCCACCACGAGCTCGCCATCCACCACCGGGAACTGGCTCATCTCCACGTGCCGTGGCACGGCACGGGCAGCAGGCGCGTCGGCGCGCAAAGTGTCAGCGGCAGGTGCCGTGGTGGTGGACATGGACATCCTCAATCAAAGAATAGCGGCCACGGCCCAGGCTAGAACGCCCGCGCCTTGGCCAGGTCTTGCAGATAGGTGCGGAAGCCGGGGCCCAGCGTGGGGTGGTCCAGCGCCAACTCCACATTGGCTTGCAAGAAGCCCTCCTTGTTGCCGCAGTCGTAGCGCGTGCCCTCGTAGCGGTAGGCGAACACCTTCTCGCGGCGCAGCAGCGAGGCGATGCCGTCGGTGAGCTGGATCTCGCCGCCCACGCCGCGCGGCTGCATGGCGATCTCGCGCAGCACGCCCAGGTCAATATGTAGCGCCCCGCCACGGCCAGGCGCGACGGCGCATCGGCGGGGCGGGCTTCTCCACGATGCGCTGCACGTCAATCATGCGCTCGCTCACTTCGTTGCCTGCCACGATGCCGTAGCGGCGCGTGTGCTCGGCGGGCACCTCCTGCACGGCCAGGATGGATGCGCGCCACTCGGTGAACTGCTCCACCATCTGCGCCAGCACGGGCGGCTGTCCCACCATCAGGTCGTCGGCCAGCAACACGGCGAAGGGCTCGTCGCCGATCAGGCCCTGCCCGCACAACACAGCGTGCCCCAGGCCCAGGGCCTGAGCCTGGCGCACGTAGATGCATTGCATGTCGTCGGGCTTGACGCGGCGCACCACGTCCAGCAGCTCTTGCTTGCCGGCCTGCTCAAGCGCCACCTCGAGCTCATAGGTCATGTCGAAGTGGTCTTCGATCGGCCGCTTGTGGCGCCCGGTGACGAAGATCATCTCGCGCACACCGGCCGCGTAGGCCTCTTCCACCGCGTACTGGATCAGGGGCTTGTCGACCACGGGCAGCATCTCCTTGGGCTGCGCCTTGGTGGCGGGCAAAAAGCGTGTGCCCAAGCCGGCGACGGGGAAGATGGCTTTCTTGATCAGCATGGCAGTGCCTTGGCGGTTCGTCGCAACTGGCACTGTCGATCAGACAGGGCAGCAGTGCATGCGCGACTCACGCACTTTCGCGCCGCGCCACCCATTGTGTGGCCAACAGCTTGCGATCGATCTTGCCATTGGGGTTGCGTGGCAAGGGCCCGGCCATGGGCTCGATTCCGGCCGGCACCATGTAGGCGGGCATGTGAAGCTTGCATTGCGCCATCAGCGCGGGCAGATCCACCGCAGCGCTGCCATCTGGCGCGGTGGCGATCACCTGGATGGCCTGGCCGATGGCGGGGTGGTCCACACCAAAGGCCACGCACTCGCCCACCAGCTTGGTGGCGTACAGAATTTCTTCCACCTCGGTGGGGCTCACGCGATAGCCCGAGGTCTTCATCATCTCGTCGCGGCGCCCGATGAAGTAGAGAAAGCCTTCGGCATCGCGCCGCACGTTGTCCCCCGAGAACACCGCGTACTCGGGCAGCATCAGGCCCGGCGCGCGGCCCGGCAGCAGCTTGTAGCGCTCGGCGGTCTTCTCGGCATCGTTCCAGTAGCCCTGGCCCACCAGGGCACCACGGTGCACCAACTCACCCGGCTCGTCGGGCGCGCACTCGGTGCCGTCCTCGCGCAGCACCAGGATCTCGGCATTGGGGATGGCCTTGCCGATCGAGTCGGGGCGGCGGTCCACCTCCTCGGGCGGCAGATAGGTGGAGCGGAAGGCTTCGGTCAGCCCATACATCAGGAAGGGCTTGGCGGCCGGCACGCGCTGGCGCAGCATGGTCAAGGTCTCGCGCGGCATGCGGCCACCGGTGTTGGCGAAGTAGCGCAGCTTGTCGTTGATGGCAGCCGGCCACTCCAGTTGTGCCAGCTGGATATAGAGCGGTGGCACCGCCGTGAGGCCGGTGACCTTCTCGCGCTCCAGCGCCTTGAGCACATCGCGCGGCATCAGGTAATTGAGCAGCACCACGCGTGCGCCGCTGTGGAAGGCGGTGGTGAGCTGGCTGAAGCCGGCGTCAAACGACAGCGGCAGCGCCGCCAGCAAGGTGTCTGTGGGCCGGTTGTCGAGGTACGAGGCCACGCTCTTGGCGCCCGCCACCATGTTGCGGTGGGACAGCACCACGCCCTTGGGCTTGCCGGTGCTGCCGGAGGTGTAGAGGATGGCCAGCATGTCGGTGTCGATCACGCGGTGGCCGGCGCGGGCCGGCGCGGCCAGCACATCGGCCCAGGCATGCAGACTGACGCCCGGCGGCAGCGCTGGCGCATCGGCCATCGGCTCGGTGAGCACCACGTGCTGCACGCTGGGGCACTCGGCCAGCGATCCCCCCAACAGGCGCAGGCGGTCCGGTGAGGTGACCAGCACGCGCACGCCGCAGTCCTTCATGATGAAGGCGGCCTGCTCGGGCTTGAGCAAGGGGTTGATCGGCACGAACACGCCGCCCGCAGCTGGCGCGCCGTAACTGGCGATCACGGTCTCGAAGCGCTTCTCGAGGTAGATGGCCACGCGCTCGGCGCGCTGCAAGCCAAGATCAATAACGCCAGAAGCGAATGACCGAATTCTCAGATCAAGTTCAGCGTAGCTGAGAGTCTCGCGGCCGTAACTCAACGCTGGTGCTGAGCCAGCTCTCGCCGCAGACACAGCGACGAGTTCATGAAGCAATGTCGATTCGCGCATGCGTCCAAAACCAAGTCAGTCCGCTGCTCAAAGCAGCCAGCAGATCAGTATGGCATGCAGCCCTTTGAGGTCGAGTCGCCACGAAACACCGCAGTGTGTGACAGTGCACGCTTTGGCCACAGGGCGTGTTGGATCGCCTGCCTAAAATCGCGCTGCCTTCAATCTTCAAGCATGGACTCCAGGATGAACATCGCGCGTGAACTCAATCTCGTCCTCGACGAAACGCTCAGCCTCGGCGGCCGCGGAGCCTCGTTCACCCGCGACACTGCGCTGCTTGGCGCCATCCCCGAGCTCGACTCCATGGCCGTGGTGTCGTTGATCACGGCCCTTGAGCAGCACTTTGGCATCATGGTTGACGATGACGACATTGACGGCAGCACTTTTGCCACCGTCGGCTCGTTGGCTGATTTCGTCAGCTCAAAGCTGGGCAACTGACCGTGCTTCGCGCCGCTGTTTGGCGCAGTGCAGGCCTGCGGTTCTGCCCCGCGCCGGGTGTGGCATGAACGCCCGCCTCGACGCCTTCTTCATGGCGGCCGCCGACGGCAGCCCGCGCTTTGCGCTGCACCACACGCCGCGCGCGGGCCCCGTGAAGGCCGCTGTGCTCTACCTGCACCCGTTCGCCGAAGAGATGAACAAGGTGCGGCGCATGGCTGCTTTGCAGGCAAGGGCCCTGGCAAGCGCTGGTTTCGCCGTGCTGCAGATTGACTTGCGAGGCTGCGGCGACAGCGCAGGCGAATTGGCCGAGACTGGTTGGGCAGACTGGCTTGATGATGCGATGGCAGGCGCCCGCTGGCTGCGAGAACATCACACTGATGCACCACTCTGGCTGTGGGGCGCCCGTGCCGGATGCCTGTTGGCAGGGGCCGCAGCGGAGGTGCTGAGACCAACACCCGGCTTGCTGCTTTGGGCACCTGTGATCAACGGGCAGATGCAGTTGCAGCAGTTTTTGCGCATCAAAGTGGCCGGCGAAATGCTGGCCGGTGATGCCCGCGGCGGCCTGGCCGCGCTGAAGGGGGTGCTGGATGCCGGTGGCACGGTAGAGGTCGGAGGCTATCAGTTGCCTTCTGCCCTGGCCCAGGGCCTGGGCCAGGCGAAATTGAGGCCACCTGCTGCGCTCACTCGCATCGCTTGGCTGGACATGACCAGCCGGCCCGATGCCACGCTTGCACCACCCGCGCTGCAGTGGCTGAACGCTTGCCGCGAAGCCGGCCACCAGGTGCACAGTTCGGTGGTGATGGGGCCTGCGTTCTGGCAGACCACCGAGATCGAGGAGGCGCCAGAGCTGCTTAAGGCCACGCTCGACGCCTTGCAGGCGATGGCCGCATGACCGCACCGCCCTGCACTGAATCCGGCCACGTCTTTGACGTGGCAGGTGAATCCTTGGTGGGTGTGCTCAGCCGGCCTGCAACCAAGTGCGACACCGCCTTGCTGATCGTCGTCGGGGGCCCGCAATACCGCGCAGGCAGCCACCGACAGTTTGTGGACCTGGCCCGAAGCGTGGCCGCTGCCGGGCATGCCGTGCTGCGTTTTGACCACCGCGGCATGGGCGACAGCGGCGGCGCGATGCGCAGCTTTGAGCAGATCAGCGACGACATTGCGGCTGCGATCGACCTTCTGTTCAAGCAACTACCTGGCCTACGTCGCGTGGTGTTGTGGGGGCTGTGCGATGGGGCATCTGCCGCGCTGATCTACTGCCAAGCCACCAACGACCAACGCGTGGGCGGGCTGTGCGTCGTGAACCCTTGGGTGCGCTCAGCGCAGACTCTGGCCCGCACCCATGTCAAGCACTACTACCTGCAGCGGCTGCGCGAGCCGGCCTTCTGGCGCAAGGTGCTGTCGGGCGGCGTGGCATGGACTGCGCTGCGCGGCTTGTTCGGCAGCCTTCGCACTTCGAGGGCGACTGCCAGGGTTGATGCGACACAGCAGGCGCCTTTCCAGTTGCGCATGGCGGACGCGTGGCACGACACCAGCCGACCCATCCTGCTGCTGCTCAGTGGCCGTGACTACACTGCCCGAGAGTTCATCGAGGCCGTTCGCACCGAACCAGCTTGGGCGGGCGCACTGGAGCGCTCGGAGCTCAGCCAGCACATGCTTGAAGAAGCCGACCACACTTTCTCGGACCGAGCTCACCAGCAGGCCATCGAGGCGCTTACCTGTGAGTGGCTGGCTGCCTTGCCAGCCCCAAGCCAGAGGATGGAGTCACCATGAAACGCGTGCTGATGGTGGCTTACCACTTCCCGCCACTGGCCGGCAGCAGCGGGATCCAGCGAACTTTGCGCTTCGTGCAACAACTGCCGGCGCTGGGATGGCAGCCACTGGTGCTGACGGCGCACCCGATGGCCTATGAGCGCACTGCCGACGACCTGATGGCCGAGGTGCCGGACGGTACCGTGGTGCGTCGGGCTTGGGCGCTTGACACGCGCAGGCATCTGTCCATCGGTGGCCGCTACGTCGCTGCCTTGGCTCGGCCTGATCGCTGGATCAGTTGGCGCTATGACGCAGTACGCATCGGCATGCAGATGATTCACGAGCACAAGCCGGACGCGATCTGGTCTACCTACCCATTGGCGACGGCCCACCTCATTGGCGCCGAGCTGCAGCGCCGCAGCGGGTTGCCCTGGATCGCTGACTTTCGTGACCCGATGGCCCAAGACGGCTATCCGGAAGACCCGAAGACCTGGCAAAGCTTTCAGGCCATTGAACAGCTCGCAGCCCAACGCACAAGCGCCTGCTGTTTCACCACACCGGGGGCGGTGCGCATGTATCGCGAGCGCTACCCTCTCGCAGCCAATCGCATGGTGATGCTGGAGAACGGCTACGACGAAGCCACCTTTGCGCGGGCCGAGCAGGCACTAGGCCAGCGCGAGCCACTCACGCCCGGGGTGACGACGCTGCTGCACAGTGGCATCGTCTACCCAGCAGAGCGTGACCCGCGCCAGTTGTTTGAGGCGCTGGGCCGGCTGCAACTTGATCGGCCTGACCTGGCCGGCCGCCTGCGCGTGCGCTTTCGCGCCGCAGTGGCAGAACAATTGCTGCATGAGTTGGCGCGGCAACATGGTGTGGAGACGATGGTCGAAATACTGCCCGCAATCGGATATGCCGATGCCTTGGCAGAGATGCTGCGCGCGGATGGCCTTCTGGTCATGCAGGCCAGCAATTGCAATGAGCAGGTGCCAGCCAAGGTGTATGAGTATCTGCGCGCTGGCCGGCCCATCGTATGTTTGAGCGATCCCGCCGGTGACACCCGCGACGTGCTGTTTCGGGCCGGCATCGCCCCCGTGGCCATGCTGGACGATGCGGCCGCGATTCAGTCGCTGTTGATCAGCTTTCTGACTGGCACAAGCGACGCATGGCTCCCGCGTGCAGACGCAGTGGCGGCAGCGTCGCGCGATGCGCGCAGTGGCGAACTGTCAGTTTTGCTCAACAGCGTTGCGGCTTGCGAGGCTTCGCAGGCTACGGCTGCAAAACCATGAGCGGATCGATGTTGAATCGCCTGAAGGGCATCTTCCGCAGCCTTGGTGGAGTCAACGGCGGCCTGTACTTGACCGATCGGATACTGCGCGCCGCCTCCGGAGAGCGGGTGCGTCTGTACAAGTATGTGATCGTTGCTCAACCTATTGGCGGGCTGTCGGCCCAACCGATGCGCCCAGATGCCAAGACCGCACTCACAATGATCGGGCCTGACCACGAACTGGTGGCCAGCTTCCCCCGACCCGGTGCAGTGATCAAGCAACGCTACGCTGCGGGTGCGCAGTGCTTGGCCGCCACCGTCGGCGGCAGCTTCGCAGGCTTCTTGTGGTGGCAGCTCGGCGGCTACGAAGAAGACGAGGTACGGTGCAGCTATGTGCTCATCGAAGCCGAAACGGCCGTATGGGACTTTGACGTCTATGTCGAGCCGCGATTCCGTTTGGGCCGCACGCTTGCACGGCTTTGGCACCAAGCCGACGCCCAATTGGCTGCACAAGGCGTGCGGCACAGCTTCAGCCGCATCTCATCCTTCAATGCAGGCTCATTGGCATCGCATGCCCGGCTGGGAGCCCGCGCCCGGGCCACCGCGTTGTTCCTGGTGATCGGCCCAATTCAGCTTTCGCTGTTCAGCACGCGGCCACTGATGCATCTATCCCTGCGACCGGACAAACGACCGGTACTGCGTTTGTCCTCGTCCTGAGCCGGCACCCCCCCGCCTCCACGGCCAGACTCAGGCCAACAGCATGACCTCAAGCCAACCAATGATTCAAGACCACACGACTCTCTGCCTGGGGAAGCCCACTCTGGCAGTTGGCAATGCCGCAACGGGTGATTGCGCCGCCGTGCTCGCGCGGTGGCAGCAGGACGCGGCAACCATGGGCTTGGAGGCCGCCACCGAAGCGCTGCGCGGCGACTTTGCACTTGGCGTGACCGTGCCTGACGGCGGTGGCCTGCTCGCAGTCGATCGCTTTGCCATGCGCACGATGTGCTGGCGCTTTGACAACGGCAAGCTGCGCTTTGCGGAGCGCGCAGATGAGTTGTGTGACGCCAATGCCAATATCGACCCGCAGGCCATCTTCGACTATCTCTTCTTTCACGCCATCCCGTCGCCGCGCACGATTTTTCGCGGTGTGTACCGACTGCCACCTGGCCATTGCCTGTCAATCGAACAAGGGCGGCCGGTGGTGCGACCTTACTGGCGCCCGAAGTTCGAAGCATCCAAGGACGCCAGCTTTGACATGCTGCGCGACGAGTTCCGTCGATTGATGTTGGATGCCGTGCGCACCCAGCTGGATGGCAGCAAGCCAGCCTGCTTCTTGAGCGGCGGCACGGACAGCTCCACCATCACCGGCATGGCCGCGCAGGCCTTGGGCCAGCAACGTGTGGCCACGTATTCAATTGGCTTCGACGCTGCGGGCTACGACGAGATGGCCTATGCGCGCCTCGCCGCCAAACGCTATCGCACCGAGCACCACGAGTACTACGTCACCCCGGCCGACCTGGTGTCAGGCATCCCGCTGGTCGCAGCGGCCTACGACCAGCCTTTCGGCAACTCGTCTGCATTGCCTGCCTACTACTGCGCACTGATGGCGCGCAACGACGGAGTCAGCCGCATCCTGGCCGGCGACGGAGGAGACGAGCTTTTCGGGGGCAACTCGCGCTACGCCAAGCAGCAAGTCTTTGAGTTGTACCAGCGGGTGCCGAGCGCACTGCGCCGTGGGCTGCTCGAGCCCTTGCTGGGCCAGCCAGGCGCCCAGCGTCTACCATTTGTACGCAAGGCCGCCAGCTACATCGAGCAAGCGCGGCTGGCCATGCCGGCGCGTCTGTCGCTCTACAACTTGGTGCTGCGCTTGGGTGTCGACCGCGTGTTGACGCCGGCCATGGTGGCGCAGTTCGATCAGAGCGCACCGCTGCGCCACCAACAGGAAAGTTGGGACGCAGCAAACGCAGACGACATCCTGAACCGCGAGTTAGCCTTCGACTGGCGCTACACCTTGGGTGAGATTGATATCCCAAAGGTGCGAGGCACCGCCACGCTGGCTGGGCTCTCCGTTGGCTACCCCATGCTGGACCAGCGCCTGGTCGAGTTCTCAATGCGCTTGCCCGGCGACTACAAGCTGCGCGGCAAGCAATTGCGATGGTTCTTCAAGGAAGCCCTGAAGGGATTTCTGCCTGACGAGATCATCACGAAGGAGAAGCACGGATTCGGTTTGCCCTTCGGATTGTGGGCCAGCCGGGACTCGGCACTGCGGCAGCTTTCGCGCAGTTCGCTCGAACGCCTGGTGGACCGCGGCATGGTGCGGGGCGACTTCGTCAATGAACTCCTTGACCGCCTCTTGCCAGAACATCCCGGCTACTATGGCGAAATGGTCTGGATCTTGATGATGCTGTCGCAGTGGCTGGATGCCAAGGCGCCCACCACTCGGCTGTGATCTCCAATCAATCTTCTGCCGCACTTGGTGAAATCCAAATGAACAGGTCGAACGCATCGAATCCGGGGCTGCATCGTGCGCTTGCCGGGCTATTGCTTGCCGTTTCGGTGGGCGCAGCTGCGCAAGGCACAAATTGTGGTGCCCTGACCAATGGCAATGGGCCATGGGACTACCGGAAGGAGCGCGCCAGCATCAAATTGGTGGAGGATTTTCACTTCACGCCTAACGTAGAGGCGTTGATCGGTGGTGCAACGGGGCCCATAGGCGGTGACTTGGACTACACCCTTCGTGCATCGCCCAATCATCACAAAGCATTGATCGCCGTGTCGCGGCTTTCTGCGCGACTGAAGACCGATCAGATCCCGTCGATGAAATACACCGTAGATTGTTGGTTTGATCGCGCCTTTGCGCTTCAAGCCCGACGACACTGTGGTGCGTGGGCTCTTTGCGTTGCAGCTTGGCCGCACTGGTCGTGAAGCCGCTGCGGTAGCTCAGCTTGATGAGGCCGTCCGGCTTGGGGCCGAAAACGCGTTCACTCAGTACAGCGTCGGCATGGTGTTTCTCGAGCTAAAGCTCTTTGATCGAGCGTTGCAGCAAGCCCATCGCGCCGAAGCGATGGGCCTTGAGCGGACGGAGCTCCAGGAAGCGCTTCGAGCCGCAGGCAAGTGGGAGGACAGATCAGTTCCTCCTCCTGCGCCCACGGCGTCTTCCAGGCAGCCCTGAGTGGCCAGCTAATGGCTGGCGACTGGGCGCTGCTTTCGAAGCCAGACAAGCACCACCATCCCGCCGCACAGCACCAGCACGCCCGAGTTTGGCTCGGGCACAGCACCTGTAACGGAAAACGGCTTATACATCCAGACGGCTGCGTCCGACGTTGATGCATTGAACTCGTCTAGCGCAAACGAATGCGCCAAGGGCTTCGACGTACTTCCATTTACCAAGTACACCTGTCACAAAGTTGCCAGCCGGCTGATCCAAAGTGGTGCTGGACAATTTAGTGGCAGTCCAAACCGACTTGATCGCACCTGCAGCATCAAATTCAGCCTGCGTTGACCAAACGCTACCCGCGCTCTTGCCGTCCCAAAGCAGTAGATGCCCGGTCTGGCTGTCATAGTCGATGCCAAAATCCCGCGTCACTTCAACTGGCGTGCCATCCGCCAATTGCAAGTAAATGGCCATGTCTGTGGCCCAAACACCATTTGCGAGCGCGGCATCCACGTTCCAAAGGGCGAAATCTGCGCCTGCTGCATTACTTGCCGTCTTGATATAGAAGCCGTGCGCAGAATCCATGGTGGCAGCACTCTGATAACTGAATGTATTGGAACTAGCGCCTATTGTCCGCCAGGAATCAAGCGCACCTGGCGTCGAAAGATTTCCAACTTCATAGCGATACAGTGCCGGAAAGCCGGAGGCCTCGGAGTCTGCCGTGACGTAGGGCACATCACGCCCTCCCTCAACACGATAGGCGGTCGCCGTCAACGAAGCTCGGCGCCTGTACACCCGTCCACTGACCCTGCCGGTTTTGCCACATGTTGCCACCGACAGACCCTGGAGCGTATCCGCTTCCGCTTGTTCCACCCACCTTATTGGAATCTGCTTTTGACGGATCCCATACCCAAGGGCCCGCTCGGGAAGCAACCCCGCCGATATTCGTCGCCCAATTGCCGCCGCTTTGATATGCAGCGCCACCGAATGATAGAAACCGATCGTTGACCGCCAGATAGACACTGTTATCGTAGGTGTGAGAAGACTGCGGGGCGGCGTTGTCGACCACGAAGTTGTTGGCGTCTAGCCGGCTCGGTAGTGAGCCCCGCGACCACAGCCCCGTTGCGCCGTCCCAAACATACACTTCGTTGCCCGCATAGTTTGCATGTCCCCCGCCAAACAGGATCAAATCGCCACGAGCAGAATCCCACGCGAATGAACTCCAAGCGGAAACGATCGTCGCCGGATTTTGGTAGCTGGGCACATTCACTGCTGCCGCGCCAGTGGGAAATGCTGTCGAAAAAAGGCCCGTTGAAGCCTTAACCCAGCCGCCTTCCGGTGTTGCGTCCAGCAGGCTCTGCAGCCGCGACAATTGCGCACCTGCGTGACCGCAGGCAGCAGAAAGCAGCAACGCGGCGAACATCGGCCGAACAAACCGATCTGCCTGTCGAGTTTTTCGACGTATCAAAGCGCCCCGAAACTTAAGGCTGAGAGTAAGCATCCTGAACTCCGGTCGGGTACAGACAATGGCATGACGAACTTCGGACTGAGCGGCGCCCAGGCGCGATCAAGGCAGACAACCAAGGCGCGACGCTCGCCAGTGAGTCGCAGCTGATCTCAGCGGTGCGCAAAGGAGTGATGAAGAGCATGGCCCTAGGCTAGACAGCGTTCATCTATCCTCAGTCCGGCAAGGCGCCCATGAGCTCAACGACACCCGAGTGTGACGAACCACGGGCCTCAACCGGAGCGCCGCTTGCGCAGAAGGCGCGCGCAGAGCGCGCCGTCTCAACTTCGATCACCTCTAAGCTTGTACACGGCGGAGTCGTGTGGCACCGGCCAGCACCACTTGCCCCGCCAGCAGCGTCACATTCGTGCCAGGCTCTGGCACCGGTGACTGGAAACTGAACCTCGCTCAAGAATACCCATTGCCCATTGCGGTTGACGGTGAGATCCAGGTCCGTGCCCACGAAATTCAAGCCCGTCACCGTGAATGCAAACGGTGCTGTCCCTGCCGGGTCAATCACAGGGTAGGTTGTTGATCCGATCACCACGCTCGCGGGCGCAACCACGCCACCAAACTGCGAGTCATCCATGTAGATCGTGACCGAGCCGATCGTTACGGTCTGGCCGAAGTGAAAGCTGATCGTCGGATTGAAGTTGGTCCATCCGACGTATGGCCCCGGGCCAGCAGGCGCCTCGGTGATCTGCCAGCTGGATGACGCGATGATTCCATCCGTCAAGTCGCCACGTCCGCCGGAAAGCGGCGATCCGTCGCACGTGATGCAGCCATTGCCACTGTAAGTGTCGTCCCAGTACTGATAGGTCCCAGATGCACCATTGGCGATGCTGTACGAGACGGGAACGACTTGAACGGCATGTGAACCGCCGAATACGACACAAGATGCAGCAGTGATCGCGAGATGCTTGAACTTCATGGCGTCCCCCAGGAACATTTCGAGGCCGATGATCGCACGGACATAGACGGGTAGGTACCCTTCAGGTGCAGGGACTGCGCTCCAGCGAGACTTACAGTAACAAATTCCAACGGCGAAAAGCTTCGCAGCCCTTAAAGAAGGTCTGATCAATCCCGCATCCAGTGTGCCGCTTCAGACTTGATTCGATGACAGAACTGCATTGGTGGATGAATTCGCGATTCGCGCCTGCTCTGCTCTAGTCAGATCTAAGCCCGAGCTTTTTCATAAAACCGGCAGCTTGAGTGCGCTTGATACCCAAAGTGGCGGCACAGGCCAAAGTGAAGATGCGTGGCGATTTCGCGCATCGCGCCGCCAGCCGCAAGTAGCGGGCCGCCTGCGGGTCGTCCAGCACAAAGAGGTTGTAGGCGGCATCGCTGATCTTCGCGCCGAATTTCCGCGCCTGGGGGCCGCTCAGCAGCCCCGAATCAAACCACCGGTTGTGAATCTCGATCACGGTGCGGCTGTGCGCGGCTGTCGGCCGAATGAACAGGCTGTTGGTCATCGACGTGCTCACCGTCCGGTAGTGCGCGAGCACCTGCGGGCAATATGCAAACGAGTGCCCGGCGCCAGACAGGCGCAGCCACATGTCGTAGTCCTCATAGCTCAGCGATTCGTCGTAGCCGCCCACCTGGCGCAGCGCGTCCAGCCGAATCAGGGTGGCCATCGCGGGCATGAAATTGCCATCAACCAGGGCCGAGAAGATATTGCCCGATGGCGGGGCCAACTCCGGGCGGTGGTCGGCGATGAATCGGCGGCCCAGGCATTGCCCTTGCTCGTTCATGATCTCGGCGTCCGAATAGATCACGGCCGCATCGGGCGCCTGCGCGAGCGCAAATAGCAGCTGGGTACCCAATTTGTCGGGCGTCCAGCGATCGTCCGTGGCGATCATGCTGATGTACTGGCCCTTGGCCTCCGCCAGCGCCTCGTTCAAGGTGGTGCAGATGCCGCGATTGCGCTCATGACGGATGAAGGTGGCGTCGGGCCTGTGGGCCGCCAGCCATTGTTCGATCAAGGTGGCCGAGTTGTCTTTGGATGCGTCGTCGGTGACGATGAGCTGGAAATCGGCATGCGTTTGCGCGGCGATGCTGTCCAGGCACTCCACCAGAAAGCCGGCGTGGTTGTAGCAAAGGGCAATGACGGTGATGAGCGGGGCATGCATGACGGTGGCTGTACCTAGGCTGAAGGTGCAACGCCCGGTTGGCGCAGCTGGGCCAGAAAATCGTCGTAGTCGCGGATGTAGTCGTCAGCGTCGTACACGTGCGAGCACAAGGACAGCATCATGGCGTCGGGCGAATACTTGTAGTGCACGCGCCAAAGCTGCGGGGGCACGTGCAGGCCCACGGTGGGTGAGTCCAGCAGCACCTCGTCGCGGTTTTGCCCGTCGTCCACCATCACCGACAGGTTGCCGCGCAGGCAGATCAGCAGCTCGTGCAGCTGGTGATGCGCGTGTTCGCCCCGCACCTCGCGCGAGGGCACGTCGTAGACCACGAAGAATCGCTTGGGCTCGAACGGCAGTTGCTTGCCGATCTCGCCAAAACTCAGCGCGCCGCGCAGGTCAATCACCTTGGGCAGCGCGATGAGTTGCGCGCCGCGTGCGCGCAAGGCGCGGGGTGCGCCCATCGCGCTCGCTGGTGCGGCTGGTGTGCTGGCCGATGGCGCCGTGTCGGTGTAGCCGGAGATGCGTGCGGGGTTGCCGCGCACGATGGCGCCACGCGGCACGTCGCGCGTCACCACGGCGCCGGCGGCCACCATGGCGCCGGGCCCGATGGTCAGGCCGGGCAGGATGGTGGCGTTGGCGCCGATGCTGGCGCCGCGGCAGATTCGGGTCTGCGCGAACTCGGTCGGATAGACCTTGCTGCGCGGAAACGGATCATTGGTGAAGGTGGCGTTGGGGCCGATGAACACGTCGTCTTCAACGCGCAGGCCGTCCCAGAGCTGCACGCCGCACTTCACGGTGACCCTGTCGCCGATGATCACGTCGCCTTCCACGAAGACGTGGTCGCAGATGTTGCAGTCGGCGCCGATGCGCGCGCCGGGCAACACATGCACAAAGGCCCAGAGCCGCGTGCCCGCACCGATGGCGGCGCTCTCGACCAGTGCGTTGGGGTGCTCGAAGTGGCTGCGCGGCTGGCCTGCTGCATTGGCTTGCGCGTCGCGTGCTGTGGGGTCCATGCGGATGTGGCCTTGATTGATTGGCGCCAGGCGGCTGGTTTGCGGGCTCAGGCCGGGCGCAGGTCGCGCATCACGGCGCGCACGGTGTCGATCACCTGTTGCGACTGCTCGTCGGTCTGTGTGGGGCCGATGGGCAAGCTGATCACCTCACGGTGAATTGTCTGCGCCAGCGGCAAGGCCTCGGGCGCGATGCTCAGGTCGGCATACGCAGGCTGCATGTGGGGCGCGACGGGATGAGGGTGAATGATGGTGGCCACGCCGGCCTCGCTCAAGCGCCGCGCAAACTCATCGCGTTGCTGGCAGCGCACCACATACAGGTGCCAGACCGGGTCTGCAAAGGCCTTCACATGCGGCAGCACCAGCCCGATGCCCTGCAAGCCGGCGGTGTATTGTCGAGCGATGGCCCGGCGCCGCTCGTTGGCCTGGTCCAGAAACTGCAGCTTGACGCGAAGCAGCGCGGCCTGCAGTTCATCCAGCCGAGAGTTGTAGCCAATCACCTCGTTGTGGTACTTGCGCTGAGACCCGTAGTTGCGCAGCACGCGCAATGGTCGGCCAGCGCGCTGTCATCGGTGGTGACGGCGCCGCCATCGCCCAGCGCGCCCAGGTTCTTGCCGGGGTAGAAGCTCCACGACACCATGTCGCCATGTGCGCCAACACGGCGCCCGCCGTGCGACGCGCCATGCGATTGCGCCGCGTCTTCCAGCACACGCAAACCATGCTTGGCGGCGATGGCGAGGATGGGCGTCAGGTCGGCCGGCTGCCCATAAGGTGAACGGGAAGGATGGCGCGGGTGCGGGGCGTGATGGCGGCCTCGATGCGGGCCGGATCGATGTTGTAGGTGCGCAGGTCGGGCTCGACAGGCACCGGGCGTGCGCCCGCGTGGCTCACTGCTAGCCACGTGGCGATGTAGGTGTTGGACGGCACGATGACCTCGTCGCCAGGGCCGACGCCCATCGCGATCAAGGACAGCGTCAGCGCATCCAGGCCATTGGCCACGCCCACGCAGTGTTTGGTGCCGCAGTAGGCGGCAAACTCGCGCTCGAAAGCGGTGACTTCGTCGCCAAGGATGTACCAGCCCGAGCGCAAGACTCGATCAAAGGCGGCCGTGAGTGCTTCACGGTATTGCGCGTTGATGGCTTGAAGATCGAGAAAGGGGATCACGTTGAGCTCCATGAGAAGTTTGATTAATAAAGCTTAGGCGGCACGGCGAGCGCGGAACCTGGCGAGCATGGGCAGGACGCGATCGAGGATGCTGGCTTCTGCGCTGTCCTGGGGCTTGCCGGCCGCCCACCAAAGGGAACCTATGCCGGCCACGTACACAATGGCGCCGATCACTGAAGCCAGTGCGAGTTGCAGGACCGCAGGGCCGCTGGCCACTGCCGGCACAGCCAGGCAGACCAGCATGGCCGCGCCCATTACCGCGCTGCTCAGCGCAGGCCGCCACTGCCGGCCGAGGTAGCCACGCACACTGGTACCGGTGAGCTTGAAGAACACCACATGCAGCGGGATCAACACGAGCACCGACATGGCCAGGTGCACCCATGCAGCACCCAGGGCGCCGTAGTGCAGGCTGGCCACGACCAATGCCGGCAGGCAGAGCACCAGCATGCCCGCGCTCATCAGCGTGTTGGCCTTCGGATGGCCCAGCGCCACGATCAGCGAGTACAGGTTGCTCTGAAGCGCACCGGCGAGTCCGCAAACGATGAACAGTTGCAGCAGGGGGATCGACTCCAGCCACTGCGTGCCCAGCAGCACCCGAACCACAGGCTCGGCGGCGCAGGCGATGCCCACCGAGGTGGGCACGGCGATCATGGCAATCTGGCCATAGACGGCGAGGAACTGGGCGCGCAATGCGGGCAGGTCGGTGGCCAACTTGGCGTACACGGGGTAGACCGCCCGATTGATGGGGGCAATCAACACGGTAGCGGGCAGCGCCGCGATCTCATTGGCGATGTTGTACAGGCCAAGCGGCCGCGCACCAATTGTGCGGCCGAGGATGAACTTGTCGGCGTTCTGCTGCAGGAAGCCGAGCAGGTTGGAGATGAGCAACCACTTGGTGAAGTGAAAGAGCTCGGCGCTGGCCGCCAGGCTCAACCGGGGCCGGTAGTCGTGCATGGCATAGCTCATGAGTGTGGTGGCCGCGCGGCCTGCCACCGTGCCGATGACCAGCGCCCAGTAGTTGCGAAAGATGAGCGCCATGGCGATCGTCACGGCAAAGCTCACCAGGCGCTTGGCCAGCAAGAAAACAAACTCGCGTTTGAAATCGAGTGATTTGCGAAACATCACCGGGCCGATGTTTTCAAGGCCCTGGATGAGGGCGCCCAGTGCCAGCACCGGCAGGATGTAGCTAACGCGCGGGTCGCGATAGAAATCGGCCGCAGGCAGGGCCAGGGCCAGCAGCAATGCGGCGGAGGCCGTGCCAAACAGCACTTGAAACGTCCACGCCGTATCAAAGTGCGTGCGCTTGGCATCGCTGCGTTGAATGAGCGCCGTGTCAAAACCGAAGGCACTCATGAGTTCGATCATGGCCACCACGGATGAGGCCATGGCAACCAGACCAAAATCGGATGGCGTCAGCAAGCGGGCCAGTATGAGCACACTCACGAAGCCGATACTGCGCTCGACCAGCTTGAAGAGCACCATCAAAACAGTACCCCTGGCGACTGTTTGCGGCACCGCCTGGCCGGGGCTCGGATCGCCTGCACTCATACTGGATTGCCCACCCTGTTGCCTGCGATGCTTGTAAGGGCGTGAGCCAGCCTCCTGGCCTGCTCATGCACTGAGAAGCGCTGCTGCACCGACTCACGCGCCGCCAAACCGATGCGCGCACGAACCGCGGGGTCGCGCAAAGCCTGCAGCGCCGCAAACCACTGCTGAGTATTGCGAGCGAGAAAGCCATTTTGGCCTTGGACCACGATGGGCCTCGTAGGGCGGTATCGGCGATGCAACCACAGGCAACCCGATCGACATCTTCAGCGTGAGCCTGTTTTCGGATTTGACGGCCACTGCGGGGGCCCGACGCCAGGCTGCGTCGTGTCCGGGTCGACATCGATAGAATGATGCCCACGTCCGCATCGAGCAGGTGCTGGTAGACCTGTTCGGGATGCCATGCCACACGGTGGATGCGGGGGTGGACCAGAAATTTGAGGTAAGTCCAACGCTCAGGCTAAGCCCGCATGGCCGCGAAAGACCAACGCGCCTGATCGAATTGCGCCCGACGCTGCCGAGGCGGGTACGCTGCAACGATCGTGATGTCTAGCCAATCAGGTAGGTTTTTCAGTACCGGCACCGAAGTGAGCTGCGCAGAGGTCACCAGCACGGCCCTTAACGGATCTCGGCTGCTTGCGAATGTTGGCCTCACCGCAGCCTTGACGACCTCGGGACGCTCAATGCCGTCGTGCACAACATGCACTTTGTGCGCAAGCCCAGGGCCGTAAAGCTCGCGCAAGAAATCGGTGACCACGATGGTGCCATCGGTGCGATCCGACATGGCCGTGTCAACCAGGTCGCACACCATGTAGACCGTCTTGATTCCGGCGGCTGAAAGCTGGTCTACCAGTTGTAGCACGGACGCGCCGTGCACCTTCTGGAAAAACGACCATGTCGAAGCCACCAGCAACAGCCTTGTCGAACAGGTCGTTGGGCAGGGTGGGCACCTCCGTGGCCACCTCGGGCTCGTGAAGCACCTCCACATCGAAGCCTGCCTCTCGCAGCTGGGGCAGCACATTCAGCACCGCGACTCGTGTGCTGGGGATGGGTCTCGCGCGATTGGACAGCAGTACAAAACCAATCTTCATCGGGGTTCGTCGGGTGGATGTGGCCGCACCAGGCTTCACTGGCGCCCTGTAGCGTAGTGGTGAGGTTTGAGTCGAAAAGGGGCTCGACGCAAGACGCAGCAGTGAGTGGCGGTTGCTCGCTGGGACATCGCCAGCAATTCTGGAGTCAGGAGTGTCGAGGGTCGCTCAGCCTTGCCGATGGGGCCAGGGTGGCGGCGTGCCTTCTGTCACGATTGTTCTGATGAGCTTGGACAAGCGGAGTCCGGAACTGGCCTCCATGCGATCTAAATTCAGTCAGGGCAACGCAGTGGGCGCAATGGTCCATCAGGTGCGCGAACGGTTGCACCTCGGAGTCGTCGCCTTCAATCCGGAGCGCGATGCGATGATCGACATCCATGCCAACGCTCTGCATGCGCGGCACAAAACTGCACTCAGCGGATGGCGTCTAGCGCTGCGCATGAACAGGTTTGTGGGGGAGACGGTCATGGGGGCCCGAACGACTTGGATTGATGAACTGGCAGGGTGAAAAACGCAGGATGTATGACTGACCCAGATGCTTTGAGTGTTCGCCGATCGCTCCCCTCGCGCACTGGGGCTTCCCAGCGAATGGTTCGCGTTGTTGGGCGTATGGCCTTATTACTGATCTTGGGCATCGTGATCTGGTTGCCGGAGGTCGAGCACTATTGGATGGACGTCACTGATCCAGCGCCAGAAACAATCCAACTTGCACTGCATCGACCCAGCGGAAAACTTCTCGAAGACCTGGGGCAGGTGGATTTGGCAGAGCTTGACGCGCTGCCCGTTTCGGCTCAGGAAGTCGCCAATTCAGTTGCGGCCGGCTACATCGAGATTCCTGTGCTGTCCGGTGGTCGGGTTCCCATCAGGGGCTACCCTTTCGACTACCAGGTCGGGCCGCCGAGTTTTCAATTGTTTGTTGCGAGCCTATCGATCGAAAGAGAATGTTGCTGCAGGTCCATCACGACACGGGACAGGCTAAGTGGCTGCAGACTGCACTGGCTCGCTTCGCGGAGTTTGAGCGGCACGAGCGCCTGGCTTGGCACGAAACTGGGTTCCTTTGGAACGACCATGCTGTGGCCAGCCGCATCGCCGTCGTCATTCAGCTGTGGGCACTTGTTCGATCGGATGCAGCGCTGACAGCAACGCATGGGCCAGCGCTGCTTGCGTTCGCGCAACGAAGTGGACGATTGCTGGCCGCACCTGGCCATTTCACTGTGCGCACGAACCATGGTGTCATGCAGAACATTGCGTTGCTGCAGTTGGCCGCCGCCTTTCCGGACCTGCCTGAGGCCCGCGCATGGCAACGCACTGCAGCTGAAAGGCTGCAGATGCAGCGTCGCTTCTACCTCTCTCCAGAAGGTGTGGTCTTGGAGCACTCTGCTGGCTACCACGCGATGGGCGCGAAACTGTTGATAGAAGCGCACCGGCTGCTCAATCAGGCCGGATTGCCCGGTGCGGAAGAGATGAAGCGCGAGTCTGATTCAGCGCGTACCGTGTTGGAGCAATTGCTTCGCCCGAACGGCACATTGCCTGCGGTGGGCAACACAGATGGGGCATTGACACATCGCGTCCCCATGCTGCCTCAGGACGCAAAATTGGCACCCGAATCAGGGCCTTGGCCATCAAACAATACGCCTGCGTTGGCTGGGTTTTACCCGGCAGCTGGTTGGGCGGTCTGGTGGGCGGGGCAAGAAGGTGCGCTGCGCGCCAGCCAACTCTTGACCACGTGGGCCAAGCATGATGGACACGGTCACAAAACACGCAGATGAAGGCGCCATCTATTTCTGGTCCAAAGGCACTGATTGGCTGACAGGCGTTGGCTACTGGCCCTATGGATCGCCGCTGATGCCTGCTGCCTACGGTTGGAACGGCTCGAACGCGCTTCACATGAGCCAGGCGAGCCAGCGAACTCCAAACGAGAAGTAAAGCTTCTTGCCAGCGGGCAGGCTCAAGAACTGCGTTTCGTGGACGTGGAGAGAGGCGGCTTGACAGCGGCGCAAGCATCAGGCGACAAGTGTTGTTGCTGGATGCCAAGAATGTGCTGGTGTTGGACTTTTCCGCCGATGCGGTTCGAGGCATTGAAAGTATTTGGGCACTTGGGGCAGGCTTGCAGCTGCAGCCCTCGACGCGCCAAGCCGGCTCTTTTGTGACCACACCAGACACGAATGGCGTTCGCCTACACATTGCCATGGCATCGACCACAGCGATATCTACTGAGCGGTTGCGTGGTTCAACAGACCCCTTTGGGGGCTGGACAGTCCTTGGTGGACAACCGACTCCGGTTGACGCGCTGAAGCTGTCGAGCCCTGCGGCGACAGCCTCGATTGCAAGCTTCTTTCATCTTGACAGCGCTGAGTTCATCACGCAGCTGATCGGCCCCTTGGCGCCCGACATGAAGGCGGATAGTTGGACGTTAACGCTCCTCAGTGGCCCCGATCGAATCGAGGTCTCACGCCAGGGCGACCACCTCGCAACGAGCCGCAACGGAATGCCGGGCTCCGAATTGAAATTATCCTCATCCCCACCCTACATCGACGCGCAGCGGCTGGCGCTTCGAGAGTCCTACCAATTGGCCGTGGCTCAATTCGCACCGTGGCGAGACCTGTCTGTCTACCGAAAGTCACTGACGCTAAAGCTGCTGGCGGTATGGCTGGCGCTTGAGATGCTTTGGTTTGGATTGAAGCAGCTCAGCCCAATAACCGCTGTCCGGCATGCGCGCAGCCTCAAACTTGGCGCGGTGATCTTCTGGCTGAGTATCGCCATCTACCTGCATTCGTTCTATTTTAAATAGCAAGAATTGCAGAAAACTTGGCTCGAACGTGCCGCTCTATCTAGTTTTTCTGCGGCAACGGCACCAAGCCCAGCCACACCTGCCATCGCTTGTGCTCGGCAGGTGGCGGGTCACTCGCCCAGCCCGGGCGACCACCCAACTCTGGCCAAGACCACGAGAGACATAACAATGTAAGGCAGATCGAAATATGCCAGGCTCAGGAACGCTCCCCCAACGGCGTAGCCAGCCATGGATACCTGCGCCATTGAGCCGAGGTCAGCTGCCCACCGAGCCTCAGGTACGCCAATGGCCTCTCGCCGCAACCAAACCGCCGATGCCCACGTTGTGGCGCCAATGAGAAGGAACAATAACAGGCCGATAAATCCATGGTTTCCAAGCGTTTGAAAATAGATGCTGTGGGCGGCCTGGACCAGATTGGGGTAAGGCGAGTAGATGCAAACAACTCCGGCCTAGCAGCAAAGAACCCAACGCCCGTTGGGTAGTGAAAGGCCAGGTTCCAGGCATTCCACCAAGCGCTGATACGGCCCATGGCTGATTTATCTTCTTCATAGGTCTCGATCGTGGCCATGCGACCGGCCCACTGCTCGGGCATAAATGCCACCAACAATATGCCGGCGCTCAGCAGAAGAATACCGATCCCGAACTTCTTTTGGCTTCGCCACCAAAGCAATGTGGCCATTGCCACAATCGCAAGGAGCGCGCCACGCGATTGACTACCTATCGAGGAGGCCGCACACAAAAGCATGGCGGCCAGCATTGCACGCTTCATCCACTTGCCTTCGACCTGCAATTGCAGAAAGCGAAGCAACGGGATCGTCATGATCAATGCCAATGCGAATTCATTGTTGTCTTCGATGAACGAGCCTGGCGGGCCCCAAACATGATAACTACCCCCGTTCGCAATGGTGAACAGGCCACCTTTGATTCCCAACAGGGCAAGGGAGGCAACTGCTACCCATGCATACGCCATGACCTGAAATCGAGTGCGCATGAGGGCCAGTGCGACCAAGATCATGAATTGATCTTGATGACCTTGCTCCACTGTGGGTAGTCATCAGCAGGATCCAGCCCGAGAAGCCATGACAAAGTGAGCCAAACAGTAAACACAAAAAAGAAAAGTATGGGCAATCCCTTGAAGGGAGATTGCCGATCCTTTGTCATGACCAAGCCAAGCAGGCTGCATGCAGCAACCGCGGCCGCCAACGGCGCGTCATAAGCTACACCCCACGCAAACCGGTGCGGGTTCATTATGCTGAGCCAAGTCCAGCCCAATATCCCAATCCATGGCCGGCGCAAAGCGGCGACGCAACAGATGCCAACGATGCAGAGTATTGCGATGTCGCGGGCGCTCACGGCTAGCCTTTCTCATGCTGCGTCGTGGTGCCATTCTGCGCCGCCACATGGCTGACAACGTATCGGAACTTGCCGGATTTCTCAGGCGCAATGGATGCCACGGGCTGCACCGTGATTTCCACCTCGGCGCCCAGCCGACGCTTGAAGCCGGCAACGATCGCAGCGGAATCCGCGAGCCCATAGCCCGGCCCCTGCACCACCTGCACTTCGGTGTGCGCAAGACTGTGCTGCACGATCTTGAAGGACTGCACGCCCGGCAGATCTCGCAGGATGTAGACCAGCGCCAGCCCGTGCATCACGGTGCCATTGGCGGCCACCAGGAAATCAGTACTGCGGCCCTGGATCTCCTTGATCAGCGGCAGGCCACGGCCGCAGGCGCACAGGCGATCGTCCAGCACGGCGACGTCGCCCGTGCGGTAGCGGATGAACGGGAAATCGCGCGTGGCCAGGTGAGTGACCACGATCTCGCCGGCCTGGCCCGACGGCATGGGTTGGCCATCCGGGCCTAGGATTTCGACAATGATGTCCTCGGCCGTGATGTGCATGCCGCCCTGCGGACATTGGTGGGCAATGAAGCCCGCATCGCGGCCGCCATAGCCATTGGCCACCCGGCAGTCGAAAGTGCTCGCAATGATGTCGCGCTGTTCGTCGTACAAGCGCTCAGAGGTGACAAAGGCCACCGCGATGCCCAGATCGTTCATGGCCACGCCGCGCTGCCTGGCATGGCGGGCGATGTGGCTCAGCGCCGAGGGATAGCCGAACAGCATGCGCGGCCGAATGCGGCGGATGTCGGCAATGAAGCCGTCGAGCTTGGCCTCGGACATCTCGAAGGCTGGCAGCAGCACCGTGCGCAAGAGCCGATCGCGCACCTGGCGCACGCGGTCTTGCGCGCCGAGCTCGATGGGCGAGCCCCACACCACCACCTCGGGGTCGCCGATGTCCACGCCCCACCAGCGCGTGGCGCGCCACTTGGCGGCCACGTCATGGCTCACGCGCTCCTTGCCAATGAAGAAGATCAGCGGCTCACCCGACGAACCACCGGTGTTGAAACGGGCCAGGTCCTGGGCCTGCTCGTGCTTGAGCTGTGGCGTGAATGCGCGGATCTCGGCCTTGGTGAGCAAGGGCAGGCGCTGCAGGTCTTGCGTGCTCCTCACACTGGCAGGGTCGAACTGCAGGCGGGCAAACAGATCGCGGTAGTAGGGCACCTTGGCGCCCACCTCAATGAGCAGCGCACGCAGGCGATCGGCCTGCAACTGGGCCAGCGCCTCGGCGGGCCACCACTGCGACTGCTCCATGCGCCGTCGCACGGCCACGGTGCTGTGGTGCTTCAGCCGCTCGTGCAGCGGGAACACCAGGCCCGAGATTAGGCGCGTGTAGACAGAGATCATCAGTTTGCCTTTCGGGTCACTGGCGGTCTCGCACGACCGGCCATGCTTGCGCGGTAAACCTCAGCCAACACCGGCCCCACGCGCGTCCAGGTGTAGCGGGCCACGTCACGCAAGCCGGCCCGCACGAGTCGCTCGGCCAGGTCCGGGTCCTTCAGCAACCGCAATATCGCTGCAGCCATCGCATCGGCATCACCCGCGGGTACCAGCAATGCGGTCGAACCATCCTCTACGATGTAGGGCACTCCCCCAACGCGGGTGCTGACCACCGGGACACCGCTGGCCAGCGCTTCCAAGACCGAATTGGGCATGTTGTCCACGAGGCTGGGATTGATCGCAATGCTGCATTGACGCAAGCGCGCTGCCATCTCATTCCGCTCCACACGCCCGGCAAAATCGACACGATTGGCAATGCCCAATTGCACCGCCAGCGCCTCCAAAGCAGTCGCCTCCGCCCCTGTGCCAGCAATGGTCAGGCGAACCTCCGGGCATTGTTCAACCACGCGAGCAAACGCCTTGATTGCAGTAGCGTTGTCGTAGATCGGCTCCAGGTTACGGGCAACCATCATGCGGCGCTCGTCACCCGGTAGCGCCTTGGCTGCTGGATGAAAGCGCTGCAGATCAATGATGTTTGGCACGACTTGCGCACTCATGCCGTGCTTGGCAAACACGTGTTCAAGGAACCCCGAAGGCACAACCAAACAGGCCGCCCGCCGCATGGCAGCACGTACTGAACTGGCCGAACGGCTCAAGAAGGCGTCCGCCTCGCCCCCACGGTAGTTGACCACGATGGGCGTGCGCCGCAGCCACGCAACCCAAATGGCCGGGGCACAAAACAAGTGCCAAGACCATCCCGAGTTGGCCATGAGGTGAACCACATCGCTGCGGGCACACCCGCGCCACAGGCGCCACAGGTAGGGCAGCAGTCGCGCAATGGCACGCACACCCCTGATCTGCCCCAGCCAAGCTGGCTTGTAAGGGGCATTGGTCGGCAACAGTTCCACAGATGCGCCGGCATCGCGCAGCAGTTCACACAGTTGCAGCGTCTGACCTGCCATCCCGCCAGCCGGCGGCGGCACCGGCCCAACCAGCAAAACTCGCAGCCCGCGCAGCGTGGGCACGGGTTCAACTGGCATTGCAATGCGCGCGGTAAGGCTGGACATACCCCTGGACAGACCGTGCCCAATGCCGCTCGGTCTCAACGAATTGGCGGCCATTTGCTCTCAGTGTCGGCCAATCGCTGCGCTGGCAGAGCGCTAGGTCAAGCACCTGCTCCAGCGACGCAGCGCTGCCGGCCTTGAACAAATAGCCAGTCTCACGATCGCGGATCAGCTCCTTGTGGCCACCCACGTCCGATGCCACCAGCACGCGGCCCTGGGCCATGGCCTCCAGCGGCTTGAGTGGTGTCACCAATTCGGTGAGGCGCATCGAGTGGCGCGGGTAGGCCAGCACGTCGATCAGGTCGTAATAACGCTGCACCTCGGCGTGCGGCACGCGGCCGGTGAACACCACCTTGTCTGCCACGCCCAGGCGCTGCGCCTGGGCCTTGAGCGCGGCGTCCTGCGGGCCACCACCTACCAGCAGCAAGCGCGCATCGGGGCGCCGCTTCAGCAGATTGGGGAAAGCATCGAGCAGCAGGTCCAACCCTTCGTAGGCGTAGAAGCTGCCGATGAAGCCGATCACCGCGTGGCCGGCCAAGCCCAGCTGCGCCTTGAGCTGCTCGTCGGGCTGGCCGCCGGGCTCGAAGGCCTCGATGTCCACTGCATTGGGGATCACGGTCACGCGCTCGGCCGGGATGCCGCGGGCCACGATGTCCTGGCGCAGGCCCTCGCAGATGGTGAAGACGTGGTTGGCACGGCTGAGCGCGTTGGACTCCATTGCGCGGGTGAGCTTGTAGCGCAGGCTGCCTTCGGTGGTGGTGCCGTGGTCCACCGCGGCGTCCTCCCAGAAGGCGCGCACCTCGTAGACCACCGGGATCCCCAGGCGCTGGCCCACCTTCAGCGCCGGCAGCGCGTTGAGCACGGGCGAATGGGCATGGATGATGTGCGGCTGCAGTTTGCGCGCCACCTGCTCCAGCCGGCGAGCCAGCTGGCCCATCAGGCCAAACTGGTTGAGCATGGGCAGGCGCGCCAGGGCGCTGTCGTCATCGGCTGTGCGGTAGAAGTGCCAGCCGTCCACCGTTTCTTCGGGCACGCTGCAGTTGATCTGCTTGCCCCCGGTGAGGTGCTCGGTGTGCCAGCCCAGCTTGCGCTGCTCGCGCAGGATGGACAGGGTGCGGAAGGTGTAGCCGCTGTGCAGCGGGATCGAGTGATCCAGCACGTGGAGGATGCGCAGGGTCATGGCGTGAGAGCGGGCTCGGCGGCGGGCTGGGTGGTCTGCATGGCAGCGCCATCCACCACCACGCGCAAGAAGGCCTCGAACATCATCAAGGTCCACAGCGGCGCGCTGTAGTCGCTGGTGCCGGCCTGGTGGGCGTCCACCAGGTGGGTGAGGTAGTCGTGGTTGAACCAGCCGGTGCCCTGCAGGCGTGGGCCGAGCACGGCATCGCGCACGCGCTGCTTCAGCGGCCCGCGGAACCACTTGGCCAGCGGTACCGAGAAGCCCATCTTGGGGCGGTAGAGGATGTCGTTGGGCAACAGCGGCTCCATGGCCTTCTTGAGCAGGTACTTGCCCTCCTGGCCGCGAATCTTGAGCGAGGGCGGCAGCGTGGCCAGCCACTCGACCAGCTCGTGATCCATCAGCGGCTCGCGCACCTCGAGCGAGTGGGCCATGCTGGCGCGATCGACCTTGGTGTTGATGTCGCCGATGAGGTAGGTCTTGAGATCGAGGTACTGGATCAGTGCCAGGGGCTCGTCGGTCTGCACGCGCGCGGCATGGCGGTTGAACACCTCGAGCGCGTTGTAGCCGGCCAGCTCGGTCTTGAACTGGCTGCTGAACAACTGCTCGCGCATGGGCCCGCGCAGGATGGAGACCGAATGAAAGTAGGCCTCGACCGAGCTGCGCGCCATGCCCTCGAAGGTGGTCTTGGCACGGAACACGCGCGGGGCCCAATCGGCCTTGGGGTAGACGCGACCCAGTGCGCCAAACAGCGGCTTGCGCAGGCCCTCTGGCAGCGCCGAGCGCATGCGCTCTTCCATCAGGTGCATGCGGTAGCGGCGATAACCCCCAAATGACTCGTCCCCACCGTCGCCCGACAAGGCCACGGTGACGTGCTTGCGCGCCAGCTCGCAGACGCGGTAGGTGGGGATGGCCGAGCTGTCGGCATAGGGCTCGTCGTACAGGCGGGCCAGGGTGTCGATCAGATCAAAGTCGTCGCTGCCCACCACCTCGAGGTGGTGGTTGGTCTTGTAGCGCTCGGCCACGGTCTGCGCAAAGGCGGACTCGTTGAACTCGGGCACATCAAAGCCGATGGAGCAGGTGTTGACCGGCGCGCTCTGCAAGCCGGCCATGGTGGCCACCACCGCGCTGGAATCCACGCCGCCGGACAGGAAGGCGCCCAAGGGCACCTCGGCGATCATGCGCAGGCGCACCGATTCTTGCAGGCGGCGGTTGAGCTCCTCGCAGGCCTGGGTGTCGTCCAGCGGGCTGGTGGCGTTGAAGTGCACGTCCCAATACTCTTCGAGCTCGGGCCTGGCATCGCCACGCCGCCAAGTGAGCGTGTGCGCGGGCGGCAGCTTGTTGGCCTGGCTGAACACGGTGCGCGGCTCGGCCACGTAGCCCAGCGCGAAATACTCCTCCACGGCCAGCGGGTCGAGATCGCGCCGCAGGCCGCCATGGGCAAGGATCGATTTCAGCTCGGAGCCGAACAGCAGGTGCCCATCGTCCAGCGCCGCGTAGAACAGCGGCTTGACGGCCAGGCGGTCGCGCGCCATGAAGAAGGTCTGGCGGTTGCGGTCCCACAGCGCAAAGGCGAACATGCCGCGAAAGCGCTTGACGCAGTCCTTGCCCCAGGACTCCCACGCGTGGACGATGACCTCGGTGTCGCTGCGCGTGTGGAACACATGGCCCAGCGCCTGCAACTCGGGGATCAACGATTGGTAGTTGTAGATCTCGCCGTTGAACACCACCACCACCGAGCCGTCCTCATTGAACAGCGGCTGCTGGCCGGTGGCGATGTCGATGATGGACAGGCGGCGGTGGCCCAGGCCCACGCCAGGCTCGAGGTGCAGGCTGCCCTCGTCGGGGCCGCGGTGCCACTGCGAATCGTTCATGCGCTGCAACACCGCGCGATCGATCGCGCGCGCAGAGCGTGTGTCAAAGATGCCCGTGATACCGCACATTTGGGAGCCAGTCTTGGATTCGTTGGCCTCGGCCCGGGCCATCGGCCCGCAGCGGAACGACTACCCTCACCTGCAGGACCGATGGCATGGTGACCTGGGATGGTAGGTGAATTGCCCGCGCACTCTGCCCGCGACCGCAATCAATCGGTAAGGGGCATGACATCCAGCACAGAGTGGTGGCAGGCTGGGGCCGCCGCTTGGGCTGCCCGACTCAGCCTGCGAGGCCGGGATCAGCGCGCCACAGGGGCACGCTTGGCCAATTGCCGGTCATACAGGCCTTGATAGGCCGACACCATCGCGTCCAGGCTGAAGCGCTGCTCGGCGACGGCGCGCCCGCGCTCGCCCAGCGCCGCGGCGTGCAGGGGATCAGAGGCCATTTGCACCAGGCCTGCAGCCAGTGCCTGCACATCGCCCGGCGGCACGATGGCACCCGTCTCACCGGCCTGCACCAGATCGGCATTACCCACCGCCGTGGCCAGCACGGGCAAGCCACTGGCCATGGCCTCGAGAATGGTGTTGGAGATGCCCTCGGCCAGCGAGGGCAGCACGAAGCCATCGAGCCCGCGCATGATCTCGGGCACATCGGCACGCTCACCGGGCAGCCAGGCCAGGTGGGCCACGCCCGCGCTGTCCAGAATGGCTTGTGCTTCAGCGCGCAAGGGGCCGTCGCCCACCATCACCAGGCGCAGACGCGCCCGCAGCGTGGGTTGCAGTTGCAGCGCGCGAACAAAGGCCTGCGCCAATGTGGTCTGCGCCTTCACCTGCTGCATTCGACCCACCGTGCCAGCAAGCCACGGCCCGGCTCCGTGAAGGGGCAGCCTGGAATGCTGTCGCGCGCGCCTAAGCGGGGTGGAAGCGCTTCGTGTCCACACCATTGCAGATCTCGGTGCGGCACCGTGGCTGGACGCCCACTTTGTGCGTCTGTAGTCTGTCAAATCGCGGGACAAGGTCACGTAGTGGTGCACGAAGGGGCGGTAGAGCCGCCGTATCCGCTGCTGGCGCACATTGCTGCCGTCCAGATCGTCCATGTCGCGCCCGTGCTCACCATGGATGCGCACCGGCACGCCCGCCAGCATGGCCGGCACCTGGCACTCCAGCGCCGCGAGGTTGCGCGTGTGGACGATTGCCGGGCGGCGCTCGCGAAACAGCCGGTAGAGGCGTGGGTAGAGGCGCACCCCATGCCCGGGCGGCTTGTGCAGCGAGATGAACTCAACGCCCTGGCGTTGAACCCGGGCCGCGAAGCCAGGCACCACCTCCGTCAACGCCACCACCGCGTGCCGGTAGGCATCGGCAGGCATGCGGTTGATCAGATTGACAACGCCGTTCTCAAGCCCGCCAGTGTCAAACCGGTAGACGATGTGAACCACCAACGGGCGCAGCGGAGGCCTGAGCGCACTCATCGAATGGCCGCCGCTGCCGCTTGGGCCACGAGCCGCACACCCAAGGCATTGAGGTGGCCGTCGTAGGGGCCAACATCCAGCGAGAGCATGGATGTCTTCCAGTGCTCGTCCAGGCTGATTTGCGCCGCTTGCGGATCGGCGTCAAGCGATACCGTCTTTCGCTGGCCATCGACCACGATGACCAGCTTGCGGACCTGGTGGGTTTGAACGCGATCAAAGAATGCCGTGGACACTGCGCGAAACCATGGCCTCGCGCTCAGCGCGGTGCGTGTCGGCGTTCACAGCCAGCTCTGCGCTGGCAGCCTTTGAGGCGGGCTCGTGTTGGCGCGTCGGCGGCGAAGAGCTGGGCAGGCAGCGTCGAACGTCCAGCTTGAGCTGCCCCACCAAATACTGCGCCAGTGCGACTTGCTGATCAAACGGCTTCAATGTTGACGCTGGGGCGAAAGCTCCTCACGTGGCTCCAGCGTCCGGGGAGCAAGGCAAGGCCCACGGACATTGCCCGAACCGCACAGGGACTGCCGCACATCGCCGGCCTCCATGAGGATGACGAAATCGCGCACTGCCAGCGGTGCTGGCCAACCGAATCCGCTCGGCATAGTCCAACAGCGCGGACCCAGGGGGCACCCAAGGCATAGACCGCTTGCTCATCCCTGAGCGGCCCGCGCTAACTGCGCGCCCGGCCGGTCGGCAGCACCCAGCATCGAGGCCTCGACATAGCTGTCACCGATGAACGCGACCGCCTGCGGATCGGGCACGAAATCGATCTCGCTGGCGAAACCAAAATTGTTGGCCCTGAGCGTTTGGGCGTTGCTTGCAGATCCCATCCCGTCGCCATGCCAGCGGTGGCCTGGCGGGTAGCTGAGCACCTGTGGATCCATGTAGTAGTCACGCGCGGTGGCACTGGACACCGGCAATGCCTGGAGCACGAGCTCGCAGGCCAGCAGTGCGCCAGCCATTCCGAACAAGACACTCAACAGGCGGCCAGGCATCAGAAATTGAGGTAGATGAACGCGCCTCACGGTGGATCGGGTGACGTTCACCACGAGCAGCATCGCCACCAGGGTGAGCGCCGCGCCCGTCGCTGCGGACCGCAGAGCCGTCGGCTGCACGAATCGGTCCGACAGCCACCGCACGATGCGGTTGCTGCTGGGCGCAAAGAGCGCCGCCAAACCCAAGGCCAAGCCAGATGGCCCCCGCTTGCAGATGCAAGCCTTGGTTCCAAAAATGAGCTGGTGCCTGGTGGGCCGCGCCCGGCCAACTGAACATGGCATGGATGATTTGCATCGCGCCGCGACAGGGTCTCGGCGCGGAAGAAAACCTAGCCCCACCACGACCGCGCCCAATGTCAGCGCCCAGCTTGCCCCGCCGTAGATGGGCGAAGCCTCCCACCGGTGCGGCGCGCGTTCACCGAGCACGGCACGGAAGCCGTGGTTGATCATCAGGTAGGCGCCATGCAAGGCTCCCCAGACAACAAAGGACCAACTCGCGCCGTGCCACAGGCCGCCCAGCACCATGGTGGTCGCCAAGTTGAGATAGCGGCGCACAGGCCCACCCCGGTTGCCGCCAAGGGGAATGTACAGATAGTCCCGCAGAAATGTGGACAGCGAGACAAAGTAAGCGGCGCCAGAAGTCTGAGATGTTTCCCGCGCCTGGTAGGGCGAGTTGAAGTTGAACGGCAAGCGCACGTTGAACAGCGGGGACAAACCTGACAGCCATGTCGAGTAACCTGAAAAAGTCGAAATACAACCGCAAGGTAGGCCACAGTTGCACCCAGCCAAGCCTCGCCTGGCGTGAGTACGGCCGCCGATGCCCCCGGACTGAAAACCGCGTCGGCATAAGGTGCAATGCCATCGGCCAGAACCACCTTCTTGAACAGGCCGATGGTCAGCATGGCAGGCCGGCGCGATGTTCTCGCCCCTTGCGGCAGATGGCTGGATCTGCGAACTGCGGCATCATTTTGCGAGTGATGCGGCACCGGCCGGCGATCAGGTGCGGAAAGTAAGTGACGAACAGGCCACAGTGGACGGGGTTGACTCGCGCACCCTTGCCCTCGTAGGAGTCAACCGGAGGAACGCAATCTGAGTGAAGCTGGAGAACGAGATGCCGATCGGCAACAGGATTCGGCCCAATTGCCACTCAAAGCCCAACACCGCGTTGAGGTTGTCGACAAAAAAGTTGGGCGTACTTGTAGTAGCCCAGCAAACCCAAGTTGAACACGATCCCGAGCGTCAACCAGGTCTTGGCCCTGGCCTGGTTGTGAACTTGCAATGCCCCGACGATGCGACCACCCGCCCAGAAGTTGACCACCATGGACGCCACCAGCAACAGCGAAAGCGTCAGTGCCGGCATCCAATGGCCGTAGAAAGAGAAGAGCGACGCCATAAGCGATAAGCCGCAGCCGCCGCGTGCGAGCGGCGCCCCGAGCAGAAAGTAGACGGCCAGCGTGGTCGGCAGGAACGCCAGGAGAAATGCGCCGGTGGTGAACAGCATGAGGCCGCGCGATCAACGAATGGGGCGGTGGCCCACCGCGTGGGGAGGTCCGCGCTATCAAAGCCGCCAGACGCGATAGCCCGCGATGCGCAGCGCTTCAGGGTCGAAGGCCGCCTTCCCGCGTCGATGAAGGCGCCGCCCCTTGACCAGCTTGCGGCCCAGCTCTTCCACGCTCAGCCCGGCGTACTCTTTGTGCGCCACGGCTAGCCACGATGGCATCCGCCCGCGGCATCTCGCCCCAGGCGGCAGGCGCACGCCATACTCGTGCATGGCCTCTTCAACCTCGGCCTGCGGGTCGGTGACGAACACCTCCACGCCGTAGGTCTTGAGCTCGTTGATGATGTCGATGACCCTTGCTGTTGCGCAGATCGCCGCAGTTCTCTTGAAGGTGAGGCCCAGCACGTTGACGCGCGGGCGCCCTTGATGTAGCTGCCGGAGGCGATCATGTGCTTGATCGCCTGCTCGGCGATGAACTTGCCCATGCTGTCGTTGATGCGCCGGGCGGGGATGACCTGCGGGTGGTAGCCCAGCATCTCGGCCTTGTGGCAAGGAGCACGGGTCCACGCCGATGCAATGGCCGCCCACCAGGCCGGGCTTGAACTTCAGGAAGTTCCACTTGGTGCCGGCGGCCTCCAGCACCTCGGACGTGTCGATGCCCATCTTGTCGAAGATGATGGCCAGCTCGTTCATCAGCGCGATGTTCAGATCGCGCTGGGTTCTCCCGATCACCTTGGCGGCCTCGGCGGCTCTGGATGCTTGACGCGCGGTGCGCCGGGCACGATGATCTTCTCGTAGACCCTGGCCACCTTGTCCAGCGTCTCGGGCGTGTCGCCGGAGACGATCTTGAGGATCTTGGTGAGCGTGTGCTCCTTGTCGCCGGGGTTGATGCGCTCGGGCGAGTGGCTGACGAAGAAGTCCTGCTTCCATTGCAGGCCGGATTCGCGCTCGAGCACGGGGATGCACACGTCCTCGGTAGCGCCAGGGTACACCGCGGATTCGCAAACCACACCACGATGGCGCCCTTCTTCATGTGGCGGCCCACGTTGGTGTCACAGCGACCGTCGTCATCGAAACCATCCTGCCTTTTTGCAAAGAGCAGTATCTTCGCCGCTGGGCGGCGCACTGGCCGGCGCATCGGGCCAAGCCACTGCAGATTCACGCCAACATTTGCACGCGCGCAGCGCGTTCAGGTGGACCAGAGGTTTCGCAACAGGCGCAGCGCAAAGCGGCTGCGCTGTCGGTCCCAGGGCGAGAAGCGGGGCAATTGATGC
>JADKDJ010000001.1 GCA_016718405.1 Candidatus Rhodoferax odensensis | reverse complement strand
ACGCTGTCCGTGTCCGAGTCCGTGTCCAACCGCATCGATCGCCTGTCCACCGGGGTGGACGATCTGAGCGGTGGCGACCTGGTGCGCCAGCGCAACTATTCGCTGTCGCTCGGCCACCGCTTGACCCCCGTCACCGGCAGGCCTGCAACTGGCGCGCCAGGACACCTCGGGCGCCAGCTCCTTGCAGTCGAACTCCTTGCGCTCCATCGGCCTGAACCTCACCACGTCCCTGGGCCAACGGTCCACGGCGTCGCTGGCAGCGCGCCACGTGGTGTTCGACAGCAACACCCAACCCTACACCGAGAACGCGTTGATCGCGAGCTTCGGCCTCCGGTTCTAAGCCCATGTACGAAGCGTTTTACGGGCTCAGCAACAAGCCCTTCCAGCTCAACCCCTGACCGAACTTTTACTTCGGCAGCAAGCAGCACCGTCGCGCCAAGGCCTACCTGGACTACGGTGTCTCGCGCAATGAGGGCTTCATCGTCATCACCGGCGAGATCGGTGCGGGCAAGACCACCTTGCTGCGCGCGCTGATCGACGGCCTGCATGGCAGCAATGTGGTGGTGGGCCATCTGGTCACCACCCAGCTCGGCGCGGAGGACACGCTGCGCATGGTGGGCGCCGCCTTCGGCTTTCGCGTCAAGGACGTGCCCAAGTCCGAGTTGCTGATCACGCTCGAAGCTTTTCTGATCAGCCAGACCAGCAAGGGCAAGCGCTGCCTGCTGATCGTCGACGAGGCGCAAAACCTCACCCCACGCGCGGTGGAAGAGCTGCGCATGCTGTCGAACTTCCAGTTTGGCAACCAGGCCTTGCTGCAAAGCTTCCTGGTCGGCCAGCCCGAGTTTCGCGAGATCCTGCAGCGCCCGGAGATGGAGCAGTTTCGGCAGCGCGTGGCGGCCACCTGCCACATCGGCCCGCTCGATCTGGAAGAAACCCAACGCTATATCGAGCACCGCCTCAAGTGTGCCGGCTCCACCGGCAAGCCCAGCTTCGATGCTGCGGCGTTCGAGGGCATCTTCAAGACCAGCGGCGGCATCCCGCGCCGCATCAATTCGGTCTGCGACCGCTTGCTGTTGCTGGGCTTTCTGGCGGGCAAGAGCCACCTCACGATCGATGACGTGAACGAGGTGGTCAAGGAGTTCGCACAAGAATCCAGGGTGTCGGCCTCGGCCGTCAAGGCCTCGGCCACCCGCGACGGTGCCGAGCTGGCCGAAGGCGACGACAGCGTGGCCGTCGATCTGGATGTGAGCAACCTGCACCTCGATGCCGGCACAGCCGAGGGCATGTCGCGCCAGTTGGCCAACCTCACCACCGAGCAACGCGCAGACCAATTGCATCGCATCGAGCGCGGCATGCTGCGCCTGGAGCGCACCAATCTGCAGATCCTCGAACTGCTGCAGAAGCTGGTCAAGGCCGTACGAAAACCCGGCGACGAAAGCGGCGCATGATGTCCAACGATTCAAATGCCCGCAACGCAGCGTTGATCGGGCCGGTGATGTGCGTCGTCGGCGCACGCCCCAACTTCATGAAGATGGCGCCCATTCTGCGTGCGCTGGCCCAGCACCAGCCGCCGATCCCGACGCTGCTGGTGCACACCGGTCAGCACTACGACCAGGGCATGAGCACCCAGTTGTTTGAGGATCTGGGGCTGCCCCGGCCCGACTTGAACCTGGAGGTGGGCTCCGGCTCGCACGCGGTGCAAACGGCCGAAGTGATGCGACGCTTCGAGCCCGCGTTGGACGAGCACAAGCCCAGTTGCGTGCTCGTGGTGGGCGACGTCAATTCCACCCTCGCCTGCACGCTGGTGGCGGTGAAGAAGAACGTGCCCGTGGCGCACGTGGAGGCCGGCCTGCGCAGCTACGACCGCAAGATGCCCGAGGAGATCAACCGCGTGCTCACCGACCAGGTGGCCGATCGCCTCTACACCACCGAGCGCTCTGCGGCGGACAACCTGCTGCGCGAAGGCGTGGCGGCCGAGCGCATCTGCTTCACCGGCAATGTGATGATCGATTCGCTGGTGGCCAACCGCAGCAAGGCCCGCAGTGCGGCCGACACGCTGCGCGCACATGGCGCCGACCCCGAGCTGCTGAAGCACCCCAAGGGCTATGCCGTGGTCACCATGCACCGGCCGTCCAATGTGGACGACGCGGGCACGCTGCGCATGCTGCTCGAGACCCTGCGCGAGGTGTCCACCCAGCTGCCGCTGGTGTTTGCACTGCACCCCGCACACGCTCCAACATCGAGCGCTTTGCCCTCACCGGGCTCACCGATCCCCAACGCATGGTGATGCTGCCCCCGCAGGGGCTCCTCCGGATGGTGGGCTTGATGGCTGGTGCCACCATGGTGCTCACCGATTCGGGCGGCCTGCAGGAAGAAACCACCGCGCTGGGCGTGCCCTGCCTCACCATGCGCGAGAACACCGAGCGGCCGATCACCGTGGAGCAAGGCACCAACACCATGGTGGGCCGCGACCCCCAGGCCATCTTGAGCGGCGTGGCCGAAATCCTGCGGGGCGTTGGCAAGCAAGGCCGCGTGCCCGAGTACTGGGACGGCCACGCCGCCGACCGCATCGCGTCCGACCTGTGGCAATGGCTGCGGGCGGGCGCCGCATGAAGATCGGCGCCCCGGCATGTTGATGAACAGTGCGCCGATCACCAATGCGCTGACGATCGACGTCGAAGACTACTTCCAGGTCTCGGCGTTCGCCCCCTACATTGATCGCGCCAGTTGGGACGCGCGCGAATGCCGTGTTGAACGAAACGTTGGTTTCATTCTCGATCTGCTGGCGCGCAAGCAGGTGCGCGCCACCTTCTTCACGCTGGGCTGGATCGCCGAGCGCTACCCCGCCCTGGTGCGCCGCATCGTGGCCGAGGGGCACGAGCTCGCCAGCCATGGCTACGGGCACGAGCGCGCCAGCGACCTGAACGAGCAGGCTTTTTTCCACGACATCGACCGCTCCAAGAAGCTGCTCGAGGACCTGGGTGGCGTGGCCGTGCGCGGCTATCGGGCGCCGAGTTTTTCCATTGGCACCGGCAACCTGTGGGCCTTTGAGAGCCTCACGCGCGCCGGCTACCGCTACAGCTCCAGCGTCTACCCGATCAAGCACGATCACTACGGCATGCCCGATTCGCCGCGCTTCGCCTATCGGGTGAACGAGTCGCTGATCGAGATCCCGATCACCACGCTGCGCCTGTTCGATCGCAACCTGCCGTCCAGCGGCGGCGGCTACTTCCGCCTGCTGCCCTATGCCTTGTCGCGCTGGATGCTGCAGCAGGTCAACAGCACCGAGCACGAGTCGGCCATCTTCTACTTCCACCCCTGGGAGTTGGATGCCGAGCAGCCACGCGTGCCCGGCATCGACCTCAAGACGCGGTTCCGGCACTACGTGAACATCCCCCGCATGCCGGGCCGGCTGGAGGCGCTGCTCGGCGACTTCCGCTGGGGCCGCATGGACGACATCTTTCTGGCACGCGCTTCCGGCCCGGCCTGCCCCGCACCGTGAGCCCCACTTCCCCCTTGACCATTCATACGCTGGACCCGAACGACCGCACCGCCGCACAGCGCTGGGACGAGTTCGTGATGGCCTGCCCGCAGGCCAGCTTCTTTCACCGCGCCGGTTGGCAGCGCATCCTGCGCGACGTCTACAGGCACAACACGCACTACCTCTACACCGAGACCGACGGACGCGTCACTGGCGTGTTACCGCTGGCCCACGTGCGCAGCCTGTTGTTTGGCAGCTCGCTCACCGGCCTGCCGTTTGCCGTCTATGGCGGCGTGGCCGCCAGCACGCCCGAGGCTGCCCAGGCGCTTGAGGACGCCGCGCAGGCCCTGGCCCGCCGCCTGGGGGTGCCGCACCTCGAGCTGCGCAATGTGCAGCGCCGGCATGATGATTGGCCGGTGCAAGACCTCTACGTCACCTTTCGCAAGGAGATCCTGCCGGAAGAGGAGGCCAACATGCTGGCCATCCCGCGCAAGCAGCGCGCCATGGTGCGCAAGGGCATCAAGAACGGCCTCACGGCCGAGATCGACCCGGGCGTGGAGCGCTTCTTTGCGCTGTATGCCGACAACGTGCACCGCCACGGCACGCCGGCCATGCCCAAGCGCTATTTTCAGGCGCTGCGCGACGAGTTTGGCGACGACTGCGGAAGTGCTCACCGTGCTGGCCCCCGATGGCAAGCCGCTGTCCACCGTGATGAGCTTTTACTTCCGCGATGAAGTGCTGCCTCTACGCGGGCGACGACGAAGCCGCGCGCGATCTGGCGGGCAATGATTTCAAGTACTGGGAGCTGATGCGCCGCGCCTGCGCGCGGGGCCTGAAGGTGTTTGACTACGGCCGCAGCAAGCAAGGCACGGGCTCGTACTCGTTCAAGAAAAACTGGGGCTTCGAGCCGCAGACCCTGCACTACGAATACTGCCTGTACAAGCGCGACAGCATCCCGCAGAACAACCCCAACAACGCCAAGTTCAAGCTGCTCATCGAGACCTGGCGCCGCATGCCCATCGGCCTGGCCAACTGGCTGGGGCCGTTCATCGTGCGCAGCCTGGGGTAAGCATGAACCTGCGACCCGAGCAACGAAGCTGGCCAGCAGCCTTGCTGCCCCTGGTGGCGGCGATGGCGTGCATCATTGGTCTGCTTTGGGGCACGGCCTCTGGCATGGTCATGCTTTGGTGGCGGTCAGAGACCTTCACGCACGCCTTCCTTGTTCCGCCGATGGTGATGTGGCTGGCCTGGCGCAAACGTGACGAGGTGATGCGCCTGGTGCCGAGGCCGGCTTACTGGGTGCTTCTGCCCATCGCAGCGCTGGCTGTGGTTTGGCTGTTCGGCGAACTCATGGCGGTCAACGCGCTCACGCACCTGAGCCTCGTGGCCATGCTGGTACTCACGGTGCCTGCGGTCCTCGGTACCGAAGTGGCTCTGACACTGCTTTTTCCGCTCTGCTTCGCGTTCTTCGCGGTCCCCATCGGTGAGTTTGCGCTGCCGGTGCTGATGCAGTGGACAGCCGATTTCACCGTTGCCGCGCTGCGCTTGTCCGGTGTGCCGGTTTTTCGCGAGGGCTTGCGCTTCGTGATCCCCACAGGCTCCTGGTCGGTGGTGGAGGCTTGTAGCGGGGTGCGCTATCTGATGGCCTCGTTCATGGTGGGCTCGCTGTTTGCCTACCTCAACTACCAGTCCACCAGGCGCAGGATCATCTTCATGGGGGTGTCATTGTTGCTGCCCATCCTCGCGAACTGGGTGCGTGCCTACATGATCGTGATGTTGGGGCATCTGTCCAACAACGTCATCGCGACAGGCGTGGACCACATCGTGTATGGCTGGGTCTTTTTCGGTGTGGTCATCATGGGCCTGTTTACCATCGGTGCGCGGTGGGCCGAGCCCGAACCCGCTGCGCCTGGCCATGGCGAACCCGCGCAGCTGTCCAATGGCAGCGCAGCTTTGGTGGGCGGGCCCGTGTGGGCGTCAGCCGCCTTGGTCGCCTTGTTGGCTGCGGTACCGAGCATTGGCCTGATGCAATTGGATCGGGCCAAACCAACGATGCCCTCTGTCCAGCTGTCTCTGCCCGAGGCAGGCGGAGGTGCCTGGGTGTCGTCGCCGCCACTGGCGCTAGCATGGAGGCCCGACTACAAGGGTCCAGTGGCGACAGCAAGCCGAACCTACACCGCATCGCCGTACAGCGTTGGCCTGATTGCCTACTATTACAGACAGCAGGGCGACCAGAGCAAGTTGGTCAGCTCGGTCAATTTTGTTCTGCGAGCCGACGATTTCGGCTGGAATCACACGAGCACCCTGAATCGACGAATTGACGGCCCCACCGGCATGACGCCAACCACCGTTCGCGAGATCAACGCGCTCGGCGCCGAGCAGTCGCTCAAGCCAGCACGGGATCGCTTGAAGGTGTGGCTTGTCTACTGGGTGGACGGTGAGTGGACCGCCAGCGACCTGATGGCGAAGTGGTGGACCGCCCGTTCGCGCTTGGCCGGCCGCGGCGATGATGGTGCCGCCGTGTTGATGTATGCCCTGGACGACGAGGCCGGTGGTGCGGAGAGGGCCCTCAAGGCCTTCTGGCACGACAACCGTGGCCCGATTGAGGCTCGCCTCCGGGCGGCCCGCGACGGCACGAACTGAATGCGCCATGTTGTTTCAATTGCCACTTTCGCTGTTATCGCCGGCCGGCCCGCGCGCGCGCCTGTCCATCCTCATATTTCATCGGGTGCTGCGGGAGCGTGACCCACTGTTTCCTGGCGAAGTGGAGGCCGGCGAATTTGATCGGATCTGTGAGTGGGCAGATTCAATGTTCACGGTCTTGCCCTTGCATGAAGCCGCTGCTCGGCAAGTGAGCGGCACCTTGCCCGCGCGGGCACTGAGCATCACGTTCGACGATGGCTACGCCGACAACCACGATGTGGCCATGCCCATCCTGCAGCGGCACGGTTTGACGGCCACCATCTTTGTGGCGACCGGCTTTCTGAACGGCGGACGGATGTGGAACGACACCATCATCGAATCGATCCGCAGAACCACCAAGGACGCCTTGGATCTTCGTTCCATCGGGGTGGACGGTCTGGGCGAGCTTGAGTTGAAATCGCTTGATCAGCGTCGAGCGGCCATCGCGAAGCTGATTGGCGCCATCAAGCACAAGCATCCGGTCGAGCGACAAGCACTCGTGCAGGCCGTCGCCGACACAGCCGCTGCGGCTTTGCCTTCGGACCTGATGATGTCAACCGAGCAAGTGCGCGCCCTGCACGGCGGCGGCATGCAGATTGGGGCACACACCGTGACGCACCCCATCCTGGCCAGTCTGCCCTTGAGTGAGGCAAGGCAGGAGATTGCCGAGAGCCGTGAGGTGTTGCAGGCCATCTTGGGTGAGCGCGTCGGGTTGTTTGCCTACCCAAACGGCAGGCCGGGCCACGACTACACGCCAGACAATGTGCGCCAGGTGCGTGAGTTGGGTTTTGACGCTGCTGTCAGTACCACCTGGGGAGCCGCTCGCGCTGGCACCGACTGCTTTCAATTGCCTCGGTTTTCGCCGTGGGATCGCGAGCGCAAGCGATTTGGCCTGCGCATGATGCGCAACCTGTGGGCCACCTGATCGCGCGTGGCGTGCAAATGTTCGCGGGATCCTCGCACCAAGGTCTGGCCTTTGGCGGCTCTGTGCCTGTTCAAAGGCGAAGATACTGCTCTTTGCAAAATGCAGGATGGTTTCGATGACGACGGTCGCTGTGATTGGCCTGGGCTACGTGGGTTTGCCGCTGGTGGTGGCATTTGGCAAGCAGATGCGCACCATCGGCTTTGATATCTCCGAGGCCAAGGTGGCCTCGTGCCTGCGCGGCGTCGATCCGTCGCGCGAGTTGCCCGACGAAGAGCTGGCGCTCGCCAAACAAGCCATCTACACGTCCGACGGCAAGGCCCTGGCCGAGGCCGACATCATCATCGTGGCCGTGCCCACGCCCGTGGACGACGCGCACATCCCTGACTTCCGCCCGCTGGTGGGCGCGTCCACCAGCGTGGGCCGCCACATGAAGAAGGGCGCCATCGTGGTGTACGAATCCACGGTGTACCCCGGCGCCACCGAGGACGTGTGCATCCCCGTGCTCGAGCGCGAGTCCGGCCTGCAATGGAAGCAGGACTTCTTCGTCGGCTACTCGCCCGAGCGCATCAACCCCGGCGACAAGGAGCACACGCTCACCAAGATCCTCAAGATCGTCTCCGGCGACACGCCCGAGACGCTGGACAAGGTGGCCGAGGTCTACGAGAAGATCATCGTGCCCGGCGTGCACCGCGCGTCCAGCATCAAGGCGGCCGAGGCCGCCAAGGTGATCGAGAACACCCAGCGCGATCTGAACATCGCGCTGATGAACGAGCTGGCCATCATCTTCGACAAGATGGGCATCGACACGTCCGAGGTGCTGGAGGCCGCCGGCACCAAGTGGAACTTCCTGAAGTTCAAGCCCGGCCTGGTGGGCGGCCACTGCATCGGCGTGGACCCGTACTACCTCACCCACAAGGCCGAGATGCTGGGCTACCACCCGCAGGTCATCCTGGCCGGCCGGCGCATCAACGACAGCATGGGCAAGTTCATCGCCGAGCAGACGATCAAGCACATGATCGCTTCCGGCAGCTACATCAAGGGCGCCCGCGTCAACGTGCTGGGCCTCACCTTCAAAGAGAACTGCGGCGATCTGCGCAACAGCAAGGTCATCGACATCATCAACGAGCTCAAGACCTACGGCGTGGAGGTGTTCGTCACCGACCCGCAGGCCGAGGTTGAGGAGGCCATGCACGAGTACGGTGTGCGCCTGCTGCCCTGGGGCGAGATGCCGCGGGCAGATGCCATCGTGGCCGCCGTGGCGCACAAAGAGTACGCTGGCTTGAGCGTGGAAGAGCTGGGCCGCAAGCTGGTCAAGGGCGGCGCCTTCATCGACGTGAAGGCGGCCTTCGACCCTGAAGCGCTGCGCATCGCGGGCTATCGCGTCTGGCGGCTTTGATAGCGCAGACCTCCCACACAGTGGGCCACCGCCCCATTCGTTGATCGCGCGGCCTCATGCTGTTCACCACCGGCGCGTTTCTCCTGGCGTTCCTGCCGATCACGCTGGCCGTCTACTTCCTGCTGGGGCGCCGCTCGCACGCGGCGGCTGCGGCTTGGCTGCTTCTGGCGTCGCTCTTCTTCTACGGCCATTGGATGCCGGCACTGACGCTGTTGCTGGTGGCGTCCATGGTGGTCAACTTCTGGGCGGGTGGTCGCATCGTCGGGGCATTGCAAGCTCACAACCGGGCCAGGGCCAAGACCTGGTTGACGCTCGGGATCGTGTTCAACTTGGGTTTGCTGGGCTACTACAAGTACGCCAACTTTTTTGTCGACAACCTCAACGCGGTGTTGGGCTTTGAGTGGCAATTGGGCCGAATCCTGTTGCCGATCGGCATCTCGTTCTACAGCTTCACTCAGATTGCGTTCCTGGTTGACTCCTACGAGGGCAAGGTGCGCGAGGTCAACCCCGTCCACTATGGCCTGTTCGTCACTTACTTTCCGCACCTGATCGCCGGCCCGGTGCTGCATCACTCGCAAATGATGCCGCAGTTCGCAGATCCAGCCATCTACCGCCCAAGGGGCGAGAACATCGCGGCCGGCCTTGCCATGCTGACCATCGGCCTGTTCAAGAAGGTGGTTCTGGCCGATGGCATTGCACCTTATGCCGACGCGGTTTTCAGCCCGGGGGCATCGGCGGCCATGCTCACGCCGGGCGAGGCTTGGCTGGGTGCAACGGCCTACACCTTGCAGTTGTATTTCGACTTTTCGGGTTACTCCGACATGGCTGTCGGTTTGTCCTTGCTGTTCAACGTGCGCTTGCCGTTCAACTTCAACTCGCCCTACCAGGCGCGAAACATCTCAGACTTCTGGCGCCGCTGGCACATCTCGCTGTCGAACTTCATGCGGGACTACCTTTACATTCCGCTCGGCGGCAACCGGGGTGGGCCTGTGCGCCGCTATCTCAACTTGGCGACCACCATGGTGCTGGGCGGCCTGTGGCACGGCGCGAGTTGGTCCTTTGTTGTCTGGGGAGCCTTGCATGGCGCCTACCTGATGATCAACCACGGCTTCCGTGCCGTGCTCGGTGAGGCGCGCCGCACCCGGTGGGAGGCTTCGCACATCTACGGCGGGGCAAGCTGGGCGCTGACATTGGGCGCGGTCGTGGTGGCCTGGGTTTTCTTCCGCGCCGAGACCCTGTCGGGCGCGATGCAAATCATCCATGCCATGTTCAGTTGGCCGGGCGCGGCCCAACAGGCACCAGCTCATTTTTGGAACCAAGGCTTGCATCTGCAAGCGGGGGCCATCTGGTGCTTGGCCTTGGGTTTGGCGGCGCTCTTTGCGCCCAACAGCAACCGCATCGTGCAGTGGCTGTCGGACCGATTCGTGCAGCCGACGGCTCTGCGGTCCGCAACGACGGGCGCGGCGCTCACCCTGGTGGCGATGCTGCTCGTGGTGAACGTCACCCGATCCACCGTGAGCGCGTTCATCTACTTCAATTTCTGATGCACAGCCGCCTGTTGAGTGTCTTGTTCGGAATGGCTGGCGCACTGCTGGCCTGCGAGCTCGTGCTCCAGGCATTGCCGGTGTCCAGTGCCACTGCGCGTGACTACTACATGGATCCGCAGGTGCTCAGCTACCCGCCAGGCCACCGCTGGCACATGGCGACGGGATGGGATCTGCGCAACGCCCAAACGCTCAGGGCCAACAATTTTGGTTTCGCCAGCGAGATCGATTTCGTGCCCGATCCGCAGGCGGTCGCGTTCATCGGTGACAGCTATGTCGAGGCCTCGATGCTGGGTGCTGCCGACCGGCCGGGCGCGCAGTTGGCACGGGCGCTCAAGGATGAGCGAGCGGTCTATGCCTTGGGTGCCCCTGGGTCCGCGCTGTTGGACTATGCCGAGCGGATTCGGTTGGCCAGCACCCGCTTGGCAGTGCGCGATTTCGTCATCCTCATGGAGGCCGGCGATGTGCGGCAGTCCCTGTGCGGTTCGGGCAATGTCCATGGGCCTTGCCTTGCTCCCCGGAAGCTGGAGCCACGTGTGGAGACTTTCGCCCCAGCGTCAACATTGAAGCGTTTGATCAGCAAGTCCGCACTGGCGCAGTATTTGGTGGGGCAGCTCAAGCTGGACGTTCGACGCCTGCCTGCCCAGCTCTTCGCCGCCGACGCGCCAACACACGAGCCCGCCTCAAAGGCTGCCAGCGCAGAGCCGGCTGTGAACGCCGACACTCACCGCGCTGAGCGCGAGGCCATGGTTCGCGCAGTGTCCACGGCATTCTTTGATCGCGTTCAAACCCACCAGGTCCGCAAGCTGGTCATCGTGGTCGATGGCCAGCGAAAGGCGGTATCGCTCGACGCCGATCCGCAAGCGGCGCAAATCAGCCTGGAGCGCGGCCAATTCATGGAGATCGCACGCGCGCGTGGCGCCGTGGTGATCGATGCAGAGGCCCTGTACCGCGAGCACTGGAAGACATCCATGCTCTCGCTGGATGTTGGCCCCTACGACGGCCACCTCAATGCCTTGGGTGTGCGGCTCGTGGCCCAAGCGGCAGCGGCGGCCATTCGATGAGTGCGCTCAGGCCTCCGCTGCGCCCGTTGGTGGTTCACATCGTCTACCGGTTTGACACTGGCGGGCTTGAGAACGGCGTTGTCAATCTGATCAACCGCATGCCTGCCGATGCCTACCGGCACGCGGTCGTCGCGTTGACGGAGGTGGTGCCTGGCTTCGCGGCCCGGGTTCAACGCCAGGGCGTTGAGTTCATCTCGCTGCACAAGCCGCCCGGGCATGGGGTGCGCCTCTACCCACGCCTCTACCGGCTGTTTCGCGAGCGCCGCCCGGCAATCGTCCACACGCGCAACCTCGCGGCGCTGGAGTGCCAGGTGCCGGCCATGCTGGCGGGCGTGCCGGTGCGCATCCATGGCGAGCACGGGCGCGACATGGACGATCTGGACGGCAGCAATGTGCGCCAGCAGCGGATACGGCGGCTCTACCGCCCCTTTCGTGCACCACTACGTGACCCTGTCCCGCGATTTGACGGACTACATGACGCACAAAGTGGGCGTCCAGCCACAGTGCCGCACCGAGATCTGCAATGGTGTGGACACGAAGCGCTTCCACCCGCTTCAGGCGCGCGCGACAGCATTCCAGGCTGCCCTTCACGGAGCCGGGCCTGTGGCTTGCTGGCACGGTGGGTCGAATGCAGCAGGTGAAGGCGCAGACCACATTGGCGCAGGCCTTTGTTCGCGCGCTGCAACTGCAACCCACGCTGCGGGCGCGTCTGCGCCTGGTGATGGTGGGCGACGGCCCCTTGCGCGCTGAAGCACAAGCCATTCTGGACAGCGCGGGCGTGGCCCACCTGGCCTGGCTGCCCGGTGAGCGCACCGACGTGCCCCAGATCATGCGCGGGCTCGATGGCTTCGTGCTGCCCTCGCTGGCCGAGGGCATCTCCAACACCATTCTCGAGGCCATGGCCAGTGGCTTGCCCGTGCTGGCCACGGCAGTGGGTGGCAATGCCGATCTGGTGCAGGCCGGCGAGACAGGTGCCATCGTGCCGCCGGGCGATGTGCAGGCACTGGCCGCGGGCCTGGTGCAAATGGCCTCTGATCCCCTGCACGCTGCGGCACTGGGCGAGCGCGGGCGCGCCGTCGCCGAGCAGCGCTTCAGCCTGGACGCGATGGTGTCGGCCTATCAAGGCCTGTATGACCGGCACTGGCCAGCGTGCCCCTGTGGCGCGCTGATCCCGGCCCCGCAGGTTGAGTCGGGCAGCCCAGGCGGCGGCCCCAGCCTGCCACCACTCTGTGCTGGATGTCATGCCCCTTACCGATTGATTGCGGTCGCGGGCAGAGTGCGCGGGCAATTCACCTACCATCCCAGGTCACCATGCCATCGGTCCTGCAGGTGAGGGTAGTCGTTCCTCTGCGGGCCGATGGCCCGGGCCGAGGCCAACGAATCCAAGACTGGCTCCCAAATGTGCGGTATCACGGGCATCTTTGACACACGCTCGGCGCGCGCGATCGATCGCGCGGTGTTGCAGCGCATGAACGATTCGCAGTGGCACCGCGGCCCGACGAGGGCAGCCTGCACCTCGAGCCTGGCGTGGGTCTTGGCCACCGCCGCCTGTCCATCATCGACATCGCCACCGGCCAGCAGCCGCTGTTCAACGAGGACGGCTCGGTGGTGGTGGTGTTCAACGGCGAGATCTACAACTACCAATCGCTGATCCCCGAGTTGCAGGCGCTGGGGCATGTTTCCACACGCGCAGCGACACCGAGGTCATCGTCCACGCGTGGGAGTCCTGGGGCAAGGACTGTGTCAAGCGCTTTCGCGGCATGTTCGCCTTTGCGCTGTGGGACCGCAACCGCCAGACCTTCTTCATGGCGCGCGACCGCCTGGCCGTCAAGCCGCTGTTCTACGCGGCGCTGGACGACGGGCACCTGTTGTTCGGCTCTGAGCTCAAATCGATCCTCGCGCATGGCGGCCTGCGGCGCGATCTCGACCCGCTGGCCGTGGAGGAGTATTTCGCGCTGGGCTACGTGGCCGAGCCGCGCACCGTGTTCAGCCAGGCCAACAAGCTGCCGCCCGCGCACACGCTCACCTGGCGGCGTGGCGATGCCAAGCCCGAGCTCGAAGAGTATTGGGACGTGCACTTCAACGCCACCAGCCCGCTGGACGACACCCAGGCCTGCGAGGAGCTCAACCGGCGCCTGCGCGAATCGGTGCGCCTGCGCATGATCGCCGAGGTGCCGCTGGGCGCCTTCCTGTCCGGCGGGGTCGATTCCAGCGCGGTGGTGGCCACCATGGCCGGCTTGCAGAGCGCGCCGGTCAACACCTGCTCCATCGGCTTTGATGTGCCCGAGTTCAACGAGTCCGCCTTTGCGCAGACCGTGGCCGAGCGCTACAAGACCAACCACCACCTCGAGGTGGTGGGCAGCGACGACTTTGATCTGATCGACACCCTGGCCCGCCTGTACGACGAGCCCTATGCCGACAGCTCGGCCATCCCCACCTACCGCGTCTGCGAGCTGGCGCGCAAGCATGTCACCGTGGCCTTGTCGGGCGACGGTGGCGACGAGATGTTCGGTGGCTACCGCCGCTACCGCCTGCACCTGATGGAAGAGCGCATGCGCTCGGCGCTGCCAGAGGGCCTGCGCAAGCCGCTGTTTGGCCTGCTGGGCCGCGTCTACCCCAAGGCCGACTGGGCGCCGCGGATCTTCCGTGCCAAGACCACCTTCGAGGGCATGGCGCGCAGCTCGGTCGTGGCCTACTTTCATTCGGTTTCCATCCTGCGCGGCCCCATGCGCGAGCAGTTGTTCAGCAGCCAGTTCAAGACCGAGCTGGCCGGCTACAACGCGCTCGAGGTGTTCAACCGCCATGCGGCGCGCGCCAGACCGACGAGCCCCTGGCACTGATCCAGTACCTCGATCTCAAGACCTACCTCATCGGCGACATCAACACCAAGGTCGATCGCGCCAGCATGGCCCACTCGCTCGAGGTGCGCGAGCCGCTGATGGACCACGAGCTGGTCGAGTGGCTGGCCACGCTGCCGCCCTCGCTCAAGATTCGCGGCCAGGAGGGCAAGTACCTGCTCAAGAAGGCCATGGAGCCGCTGCTGCCCAACGACATCCTCTACCGCCCCAAGATGGGTTTCTCGGTACCGCTGGCCAAGTGGTTCCGCGGGCCGCTGAAGCAGCGCGTGCGTGATGCCGTGCTGGGTCAGCGCCTGGCCGACACCGGCTGGTTCAACCGCGAGTACCTGGAGCACCTGATTGATGCCCACCAGAGCGGCGCGCGCGACTACAGCGCACCGCTGTGGACACTGATGATGTTTGAGGCCTTCTTGCGCAATGTGGTCGATGCCGGCATCGCGCCCGCTCAACCCCTGGCCACCGAAGCTGCCGCCGCCTGATGAGCCTCCGCATCCTTCACGTGCTGGACCATTCGGCTCCGCTGCACTCCGGCTACGCGTTTCGCACCCTGTCGATCCTTCGCGAGCAGCGCAAGCTTGGCTGGGAAACGGTCCACCTCACCACGCCGAAGCAAGGCCCCACCGAGGCCCTGTCCGAGGACTTCGAGGGCTGGACCTTCCATCGCACGCCCAACGCCGACGGCGCTGGCCTGATCACGCAGATGCGCATGACGGCCCGCCGCATCGACGAGGTGGTGGCACAAACCCGGCCCGACGTGATCCACGCGCATTCGCCCGTGCTCAACGCGTTGCCCAGCCTGTGGGTGGGCCGTCGGCGACACTTGCCGGTGGTCTACGAGATGCGCGCGTCCTGGGAGGACGCGGCAGTCGACCATGGCACCACCACCGAGGGCAGCCTGCGCTACAAGATCTCCCGCGGGCTCGAAAGCTTCGCTCTGCGCCGTGCTGACCAGGTCACCACGATCTGCGAGGGCTTGCGCGGCGACATCACCGTGCGCGGCGTGCCGGCCGACCGCATCACCGTCATCCCCAACGCGGTCGACGTGGCCGAGTTCCAGTTTGGCAAGCCATCCGATGCGGCCTTGCGCGCGTCCCTGGGGCTGGACGGTGCCACGGTGCTGGGCTTTGCCGGCTCGTTCTACGGCTACGAAGGCATTGACCTGATCATAGAAGCGGCACGCCGCATGCTGCCCAGCCACCCGATGCTGCGGGTCTTGCTGGTGGGCGGCGGCCCGCGCGACGCCGCGCTCAAGTCGCAGGCACAGGCTGCGGGCATCGGCGACAAGGTGATCTTTACCGGTCGTGTGCCGCACCAGGATGTTCAGCGCTACTACGAGCTGATTGACGTCCTGGCCTACCCGCGGCTGCCGATCCGGCTCACCGAGCTGGTCACGCCGCTCAAGCCCCTGGAGGCCATGGCTCAGGGGCGCATGTTCGTTGCGTCCGACGTGGGCGGCCATCGCGAGCTCGTGCACCACGGCGAGACAGGTTTCCTGTTCAAGGCTGGCGACCCGGCGGCCCTGGTCGCCGCGCTGGAAGACCTGCTGGCGCGTCGTGACAGTTGGCAGCGCATCCGCGAGCAGGCGCGCCGCTTTGTAGAGGTGGAGCGCACCTGGACCACCAGCATTTCGCACTACCGCGGGGTTTATCGCCGCGCGTTGGCATCCCGTGGCCGCACGGCCACTGAACTGAACTGAGCAGACCCACGTGTGCGGTATCCACGGCATCTACCAACTCGACGGCAAGCCCGTCGAGCCTGCACTACTGTCCGCCATGGGGCGGATCACCTCGCACCGCGGGCCAGACGACGAGGGCCTGCATGTCGACGGCGATTGCGGCATCGCCATGCGCCGCTTGTCCATCATTGATCTCGCCGGCGGCCACCAGCCGCTGTCCAATGCCGACAACACGCTCTGGTTGGTCTGCAATGGCGAGATCTACAACTACCGCGAACTGCGCACAGAGCTGCAGGCCAAGGGCTACCACTTCAAGACCGGCTCCGACAGCGAAGTGCTGCTGCACTTGTACGACGCAGAGGGCGACGACTTCGTCCACCGCCTGAACGGCATGTTCGACTTCGCGCTGTGGGATGCGCGGCGGCAGGCGCTTGCTGATCGGGCGCGACCGGATCGGTGTCAAGCCCTTGTATGTGATGCAGGATGGCCAGCGACTGGCTTTTGCGACAGAGGCCAAGGCCTTGCTGGCGTTGCCCGGCGCACAGCGCCCGCTTGAACGCCAGCGCCGTGGCCGGCTACTTGCACCTGGGCTATGTGGCCGCGCCGGACTGCATTTTTGAGGGCATCCGCAAACTGCCGCCTGCCACCTTGCTGGCGGTGGAGGGCGGCCAGGTGCGCGAGTGGCGCTACTGGCGCCTGCCCGATCGCATTGACCGCAGCCTCTCAGAAGCCGATTGGATCGCGCGCATTCGCGCCCAGTTGGAAACGTCGGTGCGCATGCAGATGGTCAGTGACGTGCCCATCGGTGCCTTCTTGTCGGGCGGCGTCGATTCCAGCGCGGTGGTCGGCTTCATGGCCAAGCACACCCAGCACCCGGCGCGCACCTATGCCATTGGCTTCCAGGGCGGCAGCGCTGAGACCCTCTACACCGAGCTGCCCTACGCGCGCCAGGTGGCCCAATTGTTTGGCACGCAGCACCGCGAGATCGTGGTGAAGCCCGACGTGGTGGGCCTGTTGCCCAGGCTGCTGTGGCACATGGACGAGCCCGTGTCGGACACCGCATTCCTCACCACCTACCTGGTCTCGCAATTCGCGCGCCAGGACGTGAAGGTGATTTTGTCCGGCGTGGGTGGGGACGAGCTGTTTGGTGGTTATCGCCGCTATCTCGGTGCGCACTATGCCGCCAAGTTCCACCGCTTGCCCGGTTGGCTTCGGCAACTGTCGGTGAGTGCTGCGCGGCACCTGCCGTCCGACCGCCATTCCGGCGCGCTCAACATGCTGCGCCTGGCCAAGGGTTTTGTGGCCTCGGCCGAGATGCATGCAGACGAGCGCTATCGCAGCTACCTGCAGGTGATGCCACGTGATGTGGTCGCCTCGCTGCTGATGCGGCCCGAGTTGGCCGGCGCAGACGCACTGGCCGCCGCTTTCGAGGGCGCAGGTGCGCAGGACGAACTCAACCGCATGATGGCGGTGGACGCGGAGACCCAACTGCCTGACGATCTGTTGCTGCTCACCGACAAGATGAGCATGGCCGTCTCGCTCGAATGCCGTGTGCCCTTCCTCGACCACGACTTGGTCGAGCTGGCAGCGTCGATCCCGGCGGCGCTCAAGGTGCGTGACGGCAAGCTCAAGCACCTGCTCAAGGCCGCCTTGGGTGACCTGCTTCCGAAGGACATCCTGCACCGCGCCAAGCGCGGCTTTGGTACGCCCATGGGCGCCTGGCTCAAGCGCGAGCTGGCACCCATGCTGCGGCAACTGCTGTCGCCCGAAGTGGTGGCGCGGCGCGGGCTGTTCCACCAGCCGGTGATCGACCGCCTGGTGGCCGATCATGAGGCCAACCGCATTGATGGCACCGACGCCTTGATCGCGCTGATGAACCTGGAGATCTGGAGCCGGGTCTATCTGGACAACATGGACCCGGCCGAAGTGGCTGCTGATCTGAAGAGCCACCTGGCGTCAACCGGCATGAACATTCTCTACGTTTGCCACCGTTTTCCGTTCCCGCCCAAGCGGGGCGGCAAGATCAGGCCATTCAACATGATCCGCCACCTCACGGCCTCGGGCCACCAGGTGACGGTGTGTTCCTTGGCCCGCTCGCAGGCCGAAGCCGATGAGGGGCAGGGCATCGCGCCGCATTGCGCCGGACGCGAAATCGGCCTGGTGAGCGAGCCGCTGCAGTTCGCACGCATGATCGTGCGCCTGCCACTGGTCACGCCCTCCTCAATGGGCTACTTCTACTCGACAGACCTGGCACGCAAGGTAAGCGCACTGTTGGCGTCCAAGGAGTGGGACCTGATCTTTGTGCACTGTTCGTCGGTGGCGCAGTATGTCGAGCATGTGACCGACACGCCCAAGATCCTCGACTTCGGCGACATGGACTCGCAGAAGTGGCTGGAGTACGCGCACTACAAGCCCTGGCCGCTGTCCTGGGGTTACACGCTCGAAGGCAACAAGATGCTGTGGGCCGAGAAACGCCTGGCGCGCCGCTTCGACTTGTGCACCGCCACCACGCGGGCCGAATGGGAAACCCTCAACGGCTACGGCACCGGCGCCGTCACCGATTGGTTTCCGAATGGGGTTGACGCTGATTTCTTCAGCCCGGGGGCCGAGCCGTATGACGCCGACACCATCAGCTTCATTGGCCGCATGGACTACTACCCGAATCAGGAGTGCATGTCGCGCTTCTGCGAGCAGATCTGGCCGCTGCTGCGGGCCAAACGCCCGGCGATCAAGCTGTTGATTGTTGGCGCCGACCCAACGCCTGAGATGCGCGCACTGGGCGATCTGCCGGGCGTCACCGTGACGGGCTCGGTGCCCGATGTGCGCCCCTTCATCCGCAGCTCGGCGCTGATGGTGGCCCCCTTGGCCATTGCGCGCGGCACGCAGAACAAGATCCTGGAAGCCATGGCCATGGGCGTGCCCGTGGTCACCAGCACCATTGCGGCGGGCGGGGTGGACGCCGTGCCCGGCGAGCACCTGCTCGTGGCCGACAGCCCTGCTGAAAACGCGGCAGCCATCCTGCGCCTGCTCGAGAACCCGGCCGAGCGCCAGGGCCTGGCCGAAGCCGGGCGCCAGCGCATGCTCAGCCACCACGCCTGGGCCCATTCGATGAAGCGCCTGGACGGCATCATCGCCCGGTGCATCAGGAACTTCGCGCCAAGACCCACGGAAGACTCACATGAAAATCAGCATTTTTGGTTTGGGCTATGTCGGCGCGGTGTCGCTGGCCTGCCTGTCGCGCGACGGGCACGAAGTCATCGGGGTCGACATCGACCGCAGCAAGCTGGACCTCATTGCCGCTGGCAAGACCCCGGTGGTCGAAGAGGGCATGGTCGATCTGATGGCCGCCGTGGCGGCCAGGCGGCCAATGGCAGCCAGGACCAGGGCGCCATCTTGCGCCTGGCGGCCGAGCTGGGCAAAGCCTTGCGCCACAAGAGCGACAAGCACGTCATTGTCTTTCGGTCCACGCTGGTGCCAGGCACGGTGGAGGACGTGCTGCGCCCCATCGTTGAGGCCGAATCGGGCAAGAAGGATGGCGTCGATTTCTTCCTCTGCTTCCAGCCCGAGTTTCTGCGCGAAGGCTCGTCCATCCGCGACTACGACAAACCCCCGTTCACTATCGTCGGCGCCAACCACGATCACCCGGCGGATCGCCTGCAGGCCCTGTTCGGTCACCTGCCCTGCAAGTTCCTGAAGACCTCGGTGCGTTCGGCAGAGATGATGAAATACTGCTGCAACAACTTCCACGCGTTGAAAATCACCTTCGCCAACGAGACGGCCCGCATCTGCGAGGCCCTCGGCGTGGACCCCTTCGAGGTGATGGATTTGGTCTGCCAGGACACGCAGCTCAACATTTCACGCGCCTACCTGCGGCCGGGCTTTGCCTTTGGCGGCTCGTGTCTGCCCAAGGACTTGCGCGCCACCTCGTACCTGGCCAAGGTGCACGATGTCGAGGTGCCCATGCTCAGCGGCATCCTGGCGTCCAACCGCCAGCACCTCGATCGTGCACTGGCCAAGATCATGGCCACCGGCAAGCGCAAGGTGGCCTTCGTCGGCCTGTCGTTCAAGACCGGCACCGACGACCTGCGTGAGAGCCCGCTGGTCACCTTGGCCGAGCAATTGATTGGCAAGGGCTGCCAGCTCAGCATTTACGACCCCGAGGTTCACCTCGCGCGCCTGCTCGGCGCCAACAAGAGTTTCATCGAGCAGCACCTGCCGCACATTGGCCAGATGCTCCGCCCCACGCTGGCTGAAGTGATCGACGGTGCCGAGGTGGTGGTGCTGGGCATCAACAGCGCCGAGGTGATTGCCGAGACGGCGCGCCGTTGCCGTGCCGACCAAACCGTGCTCGATCTGGTCAAGCTGCCCAGCGCCAGACGCTTGGTCAGCCAAGGTGCAGGGGTTGAGCTGGTGAATTCGCGTCCACCCGGGATCGTCGCCGGTGTTGCGGCGGCGTGGCTGGTTGTGGCTTTTCCTGCTGCTGCTGTTCGGATCGCCGATGAGTCTGCTGCCCCACATGGGCAGCGGGGCCGAGTTGGTGCGCATGCGCAATGCCCTGGTGTTGGACCGAGACTTGGAGCCGGGCTTCGATTGGAGGCCGCCTCAGACCCCGGCCGACTACCTGATCGAAACCCGTGCGCCCGATCCGGCCTTCGTGGCCGTGGCCCAGCAACTGCAACTCGACAAGAAGCGCGACGACTGGGAGCGCGCGCTGGCCATCAGCACCCACCTGCTAGGGCACGCCGCGCACCGATGGCGCGCTGAAGTCGGATCTGCGCGGCACCTACATGGGCATCACCGTCTCACGCGCCGGCTATTGCGCCGATTTCGTGCGGGTGTTCACCGCCATCGCGGTGGCTGCTGGCATGCCGGTGCGGTCCTGGGCCTTCTCGTTCGATGGTTTTGGCGGGCATGGGCACGTGTTTCCAGAGATATGGAACCGGCAGTTGGGCCAGTGGCAACTGTTGGACGTGTTCGACAACTACTACTTCGTTGATGGCAGCGACCAGCCACTGTCCGCGCTGCAGTTCCGCAAGGCGCTGGCCGATCAGTCACCCGGCCTCGGGCTGCGCCTGCTCGACCCGTTGGCACGGCCCGGCTACGCGATCGAATCCAAGGCCTGGGACCATTTCCAGCGGGGTTTGCCAGGCTGGTACCTCTGGTGGGGCAGCAATGTGTTCACCTACGACAACGCGGCGCTGGTGCGCATGATGTCGCCGGTGTCGCGTGCGCTGGAGCAGTTCGCCGGCATCGTTCAAGGCGTGCACCCGCACATCCGCGTGTTGCCTGACGCGTCCAATGTGTCGCAGCGCCAGGCCATGCGCTTTCTCAGGAGCCAGCTCCATGTGGTGGGCGCGTCGATGGTGGTGGGCGCCTTGGGCTTGCTGGCCCTGTATGTGCGCCGTCGGCTGGCCCGACGCGAGCGCTTGCGCGCCGTCCGGGGTTGACGGGTGAGCATGGACGCTACCGATTCGCTCCGGCCCGCTGGATGGCCCCGTGTGTGTGTGGTGGGCCCCTTGCCGCCGCCGTCGGGCGGCATGGCCAATCAGTGCGAACAACTGGTTCGGCTCTTGACGGCCGAGGGTGCGGATGTGCGTCTGGTGCGCACCAACGCGCCCTACCGGCCTGCGTCCATCGGCCGAGTGCCCATGTTGCGCGCCCTGTTTCGTCTGCTGCCCTACCTGATGTCCTTGTGGCGCACGCTGGGCCGCGTCGATGTGGTGCATGTGTTTGCCAATTCAGGCTGGGCCTGGCACCTGCTGGCCCTGCCTGCCTTGGTGATCGCGCGCTGGCGCGGCGTGGCCACGATCGTCAACTATCGAGGCGGCAACGCGGATCCCTTTTTTGCCACTGCGCCTGCGCATGTCTTGCGCACGCTCGCGTCGAGCAGTCTGCGCGTCACGCCCTCTGCCTATCTCTTGCGCGTGTTTCGCAAGCATGGCCTGGATGCGATCGTGATCCCCAACATCATCGATCTGTCGCGCTTCGGCCTGGCATCTGCCCGCACGTCACTGACAGCGCCGCAATTGATCGTCACCCGCAACCTGGAGCCGATCTACGACATACCCACCGCGATTCGGGCCTTTGCCAAGCTGCGTGGCGCTTACCCGGCTGCGCGGCTCACTGTCGCCGGCAGCGGCCCCGAACGCGAGGCCTTGCTGGCCTTGTCGCGTGAGCTGGGTGTGGCCGACGCCGTCGTGTTTGCCGGCCGCATCGCCAATGCCGACATCGCCTCGCTCTACGCCAGTGCCGACCTCATGCTCAACCCGAGCACCGTGGACAACATGCCGATCTCCATCCTCGAGGCGCTGGCCTGCGGCGTGCCCGTGGTCAGCACCGACGCGGGGGGCATTCCGGACATGGTGTCGCACGACGTCTCTGCGCTGCTGGTGCCCATTGGTGATGCCGACGCCATGGCAGCCGCTGCGATGCACATACTCGCCCATCCCGAGAAGGCTGCCACGCTTCGGGCCGCCGGGTTGGACGAGGTCGGGCGCTATGCTTGGCCGCGTGTCAAGTCCATGTGGCGAGACGCCTATTGGCGCGCCATCGAAACCCGGAGCCGTTCTTGAGCCTGTACACCTCCGTCTGCGCAGGCCTGCTGTTTCCATTGCATGAGCGGCTCAAGGGCCACAGCTCGGTGGCGGTGCGGCGCAGGCTGGAGGCCAGCCAGTGGCTCAAGCCCGCCGAGCTTGAGGTGCATCGGGTGCAGCGGCTGCGGGCGTTCTTGCAGGACATCGGCCGTCAGGTGCCCTACTATCGACATCTGTTCGCGGAGGCGGGCTTCGACCCTGCCCGGGTGAACTCGGTTGCTGCGCTGCAGGCCCTGCCGTTGCTCACCAAGGCAGTGATCCGCGCCCAGAAGGAAGGCTTGCAGGCGCAGGACCATGGCCCGCTGGCCCGATACAACACCGGCGGCTCGTCTGGCGAGCCCTTGGTGTTCTACATCGGCAAGGATCGCACCAGCCATGATGTGGGGCCAAGTGGCGGGCCACGCGCTGGTGGGGTGTGGACATTGGCGACCCCGAGATGGTCATCTGGGGTTCGCCCATCGAGCTTGGTGCGCAAGACCGCCTTCGCCAGATGCGCGACGCGATGCTGCGCAGCCGGCTGTTGCCGGCCTTTGAGATGTCAGAGGCCAATCTTGATGGCTTTGTTCGCGCCATCCGTGAGGCGCGCCCCAGGATGCTGTTCGGTTACCCCTCTGCGCTGACGCACATTGCGCGCCACGCCGAGAAGCGTGGCATCAACATGACCGACCTGGGCATCCGCGTGGCCTTCGTCACGTCCGAGCGCCTGTACGACGAGCAGCGCGAGACGATTGGGCGCCTGTTCGGCTGCCGGGTCGCCAATGGCTACGGCGGCCGCGACGCCGGCTTCATCGCCCACGAATGCCCTGAGGGCGGCATGCACCTGATGGCCGAGGACATCATTGTCGAGTTGGTCGACGGCCAGGGCCAAGTGGTGCCCGACGGCGAGCCCGGCGAGATTGTGGTCACCCACCTCGGCACGCGTGATTTTCCGTTCGTGCGCTATCGCACAGGTGACGTGGCCTTGATGGACAAACGCGCCTGCGCCTGTGGCCGCGGCCTGCCCCTGCTGAAAGAGATCCAGGGCCGCACCACAGACTTTGTCGTGGCCGCCGACGGCACCGTGATGCATGGCTTGTCACTGATCTACATCCTGCGAGATCTGCCGGGCATCCAGTCGTTCAAGGTGATCCAGGAGGCGCTGGACCACACGCGGGTGCTGCTGATCGCTGAGCCCGCCTTCTCGCGCGATTCGATCGATGCCATCGTGTCGGGCTTCCGGCGCCGTCTGGGCGCCCATGTGCGGGTGGAGGTGGACCTGGTCGACGCGATCCCGCCCGAGCGGTCGGGCAAGTTCCGTTACATCGTGAGCCACGTGGTGGCGCCGCGCTGAGGCTGATATCCATGCGCGACATCCTGGTCTCGAGCATCGTCTTCGGCTTGTTGCCCTTCATTCTGCGCAGCCCGGTGCTGGGCGTCTGCACCTGGGCCTGGCTCTCGATGATGAGCCCGCACCGGGCCGTCTATGGCTTTGCCAGAGGCATTCCGTTTGCGCAGATCGTGGCCATCGCCACGATGATCGGCCTGCTGTTCAGCAAGGATCGGCGGCCGATACCGATGAGTCGCCCGACGGTGTGGCTCATTCTCATGCTGGCGTGGATGGTGTTCACCTCGTTCTTCGCCATCGCCGAGACCGAGCGGGTGATAGACCGCTGCATTTTTGTGGCCAAGACCCAGAGCATGATCTTCGTGACCCTGATGCTGCTGCGCAACCGGCTGCAGATCGATCGCCTCATCTGGATCGTTGTGGTGTCGATTGGCTTCTATGGTGTCAAGGGGGGCATCTGGACGATGGCCACCGGCGGCGGCGGTCGGGTCTGGGGCCCCCCGGGCCTGCTTGAAGGCAACAATGAGTTGGCCGTGGCCCTGGTGATGATGGTGCCGCTGATGGTGTACCTGCTGCAGTCCACCACCCGCAAGTGGATTCGCCTGGCCGTGATGGCCTCGATCGGTGCCACCTGCTTTGGCATCCTGGGGTCTCAATCACGTGGCGCCTTGTTGGCCATCGTGGCCATGGGCTTCTTTCTGGCATTCAAGGGTAAGCGGCCCGTGCTGATGTCGCTGATCATCACCACCCTGCTGTTGAGCGCGATCGCGTTCATGCCCGAAAGCTGGACACAGCGCATGGACTCCATCGGTGAGTACCAAGGGGATGGCTCGGCCATGTCACGCGTCTACACCTGGCGCACCTTGGTGAACGTGGCGATTGAACGGCCGTTCTACGCTGCGGGTTTTGCCGCCGACAACGCCGACGTTTTTGCGCGCTATGCGCCCACCGGGCCAGAATTTGCGCCCTTTGAAGGCATGGTGTTTGTCGCGCACAGCATCTACTTTCAGATGCTGGGCGAGCATGGCTTTCCTGGATTGGCCTTGTTCCTGGGGCTCTGGGCAGTGACCTGGCGCAAGGTCAGCCAACTGGCGCGGCAGACCAAAGGCGATCCCGAGTTTGGCACTTGGGTGCCGCTGTTGATGCCAATGATCCAGGTGAGCCTGATCGGCTATGCCGTCGGCGGAGCCTTCTTGTCGCTCGCCTATCTGGACGTGCCGTACTACTTCTTGGCCATCGTGATCCTGGTGGATGCATCCTGGAACGAACGCGCCAATCCTCTGCCGTCGCCCCCGTTGGCGACGCCAGCAAAGATTTCTAACCCTGAGCCCGCGCCCGGGGCCAACGGCAACCACGGAAGTACCAACCATGTCTGATCTGGCCAAGCGCCTGCTTGACAAGCACTACAGCCATCAAGTTCACCCCTATCGGGCATTTGAGCAACGCGCCCTGGCGCTGATTGATGGCGAGACGAAAACCCTGCTCGACGCCGGCTGTGGCCGCACGGTGCCGGTGCTGCGCAAGTTTCTTGGCAAGGTGCCGCGCCTGATCGGGGTTGAGCTGGTCGAGTTCACCGATGTGCCCGCAGGCATCGAAACACACAATGCCGATCTGGCGAAGCTGCCGCTGCCCGATGCCAGTGTTGACTTGATCATCTCCAGAAGCGTGTTTGAGCACCTCACCGAGCCGGACAAGGTGTACGCGGAATTCAGCCGCATACTGAAGCCCGGGGGTCGCGTGCTGTTCTTGACTGCCAACATGTGGGACTACGGCACGCTGGTTGCCCGTGCGATCCCCAATCGCTTCCATGCCAAGATCGTCAAACAGGTCGAGGGGCGTGAGGAAGAAGACACCTTCCCGACGGCCTACAAGACCAATACGCGAAAGGCTGTCGATGCGCTTTCTGCAGCATCCGGGCTGCGCGTGCTGGACTTCCAGTACTTGAGCCAGTACCCCAATTACCTGTTGTTCAATGGCCCGCTGTTCTTTCTGGGCATGTGCTACGAGAAGCTGATCAGTCGCTTCGATGCGCTCAAGTACCTGCGCGGCTGGATATTGGTGACCTTGAAGAAGCCGTAGGGGGAGTTCAAGTACCGCCCGCGACAGCATGATTTTTGTAAGCGAACAGGAGCCGACTCCTTGTGATTGATCGTTCCGCAAATCATGACAACTGCTGACGCTGCCGTGAGTTGTACCGACCCGCTGACGACGTCGACTGATTTCAAACGCTGTTGCTATCCAGACATGCACGGAATGCGCAGGCGACTGATGTTCGCACAGGACCAAGCGCAATGACGGATTGATTCTGACGGTCTCAATGTCGTGACATCGATCGTGTCCGCCGCTGCGGCGACAGTCGCCACTTCCGAGGACGTTTCCGGAGCGCTGCTGGGTTGGGGTGCTCCTTCGATGCGCCAAATCAATCTTGGCATCGACCGCAGGGCGCACAGTTGTGCGGCTTCGAGCACGCGTTTCAATGGCTCCTCATGACTGCCCCCAACACCGGATGGCCCGCCCGGCTGCTGCACAGAATGGCCAGATGCCTGCTGTGGCTGGGCTTGGTCAGTGCCTCGGCGTCGGCCTGCGCGAGCGCATTCGTCGCCTACGATTTCTCAAGCACCGACGGCGGCATCCCGGTTGTCGGCACGTTCACCTTCAGTGCCGACATGCCCATCACAGATCGCCGGGAGAACTGGGTGTCCTACCAGCCGTCGGCGGTGGTGTCGCTGAGCTTCGGAGAGCAGACTTGGTCGAACGCCGCGGCGCCGAACGGCTATTGCGACGTCTGGTTCCATGTTGGTTGGATACAGGTTACGGTCTGGTGCAAGGCCGACGACCAGCTCGCCCTGCTGGGCTACCACGACCTGCGCATCGACTTCGTCAGCGATTCCGGCCAAGACTACACCTGGGACCCTGACCCCATTGGACCTTTCACGCCCGAGACCTTCCGGGATCAACACGTGCGGGGCAGCTTGATCAACTGGTCAGGTAGTGATCCTTGGATTCGCAGCCTGCGACTGGACGAAGTGCGCATCACGCCCTTCGTCGACGAGCCGAGCGTGCCGGCGCTGTTGGTGATCGGCGCAGCCGGCTGGCTGATCACCCGGCGCTGGTCGCCCGCGCGAAGTGTGCGGCCCCAAGATTGACGAAATTCAAACCGCGGCAAGCCAAATTGGGCCCGGTCCGTGTGGCTTCATGCAAGCGGGGCCGGCTCCTGATCTTGGGTTAGCGCGGACGTCCTCCCTGCCGCGATGGAACAGTTGGCGTTGCTTGCGTTTGCATTTCAAGCAGTGCCGACCTTTCGAATTGTCACTGTCGCTTGCACCCTCGGTCTGCTTGAACTGAGAACATGTATTCATGTCCAAGAAGTCTTCGCCAGAAGAATCAGAACTGATTGCCGAATACGGCGTGCATCCTTCCCGTCGATCGGTCTTGCAGCGAGCTTTGGTTGTAGTTGGTGCCGTTTCGACCGGTGGGCTTGTTCATTGCGGCGGCGCTGGGAGCGAAGGGCCCGCGCCTTTGTCAGTCGATAGCGGCAGTCCGCCCGCCCAACCTACCCCGACCCCTGAGCCAGCGCCTGGCCCGGATCCGCTGGCGAGCCCGTTGCCGCGGGCCGCGGTTGTTCACTATCGATACGAACACCCGCGTCTATTTCAGCCTGCCCCGCCTGACTATGCGCCTCGGGTGGCAGGCGGAATTGCCTACATTGAGGGGCGTCAGAGTGGGCCGACCTCGGTGTTCGTGGACTCGATGGCCGGATGGGCTTGGGACAAACCGGGTGGCGACTGGATCGATGCAGACGGTGTCCGCTACGGGCCCAACGCCTGGGCATCGGTGGTGGCGGCGACGATCGGCGGCTACAGCATGGACGTCACTGGCCTGGTCAACCGCTCGCTCAAGGATCGGCGATGGTTGGCTGTACTGATGCGATGTGCCCATGCTGCACGCCAGATTGCCGGTCAGACGGGCGAAAAACCGCCGCGCATTGATGTCACCTTTGAAGATGGCACCACCACCACTCTGGCCTGTTGGATGGCGGCATCCGTGCGTGGTGATTCGACCATTCCCGCGCCGGGCGCGGTCGCTCCAGCGCTGCCTGCGGTGCTGGAGTTCGACAAGCCGAGTCAGACAGTCAAGCGGGCCTTGCTTCACTTTGAGTGCCTCAGCGAGTGGCCGTCTTACGGCGGCCCGCCGTCAATCGAGGTGATGCTGCTCGACCCACCGATCAATCGTGACCCACAAACAGCAGGTCTCTCGGCCGCCTATCCGCTCGATGCCGGCATTGAGACCCATCCCGCAGTGTTTGGTGCGCACCGCTACGAGGACGGGACGGTCTACGCTGACTTCGTGTCGCAGATCCGCGTCAATACCGACGACGAAGTCGCATTCGACCCCAACCTGTACGGGCGAGGCGCTGAAGACAGGACCAAGCTGCCTCACAAGGACATAGGCAAATGGATCATGGCCGGCCCGGACTGGAGCTTGGTGCCCAGCACCTGGAGGGAAGATGGGTTCGAGCCTTTCGCTCCGGGTCTTGGTGCGATGCGCATCCACATGAAAGACTCCGGGATCAAGGACGGCGGCGTGGGCGGTTACGGCGGAAGCTTGGCAGGCAATGCGCATCTCTACCTGCCGGCTGCCCGGTTCGGTCTGCAGCGGCGGCTGTTCGTGCGAAGCGGGCTGCGCATTACTCGCGGCCCCGGCTATCTCGATGGGCCCAGTGGGCGGCCCCACGTGTACACGACTGGCACCCAGTCAAAGCGGACCGACGACGCCGGGAAGTTCTTCCCGATGCCAAGTCACGCGCGCACGACCGGTGGCGTTTCAGGCTGCCGGGGCGGATTCCGGTGGCAATCTCGCCTCGGGTGGAAGTACAACGACTCCATGTTGGGAGGTCCCGACGAAGGTGGCTGGATGATCTACGGCCACTTTTTCGATTTCCAGACGAGAAACCCGCCGGGACACGCCTACACCAACGACACGCGAGAGAAGACGAATTTTGGCCAACGAGGCGGGCTGGGCGCCATGGTCTATTTCGATCAGTGGTATGACATCGAGGCCGAAATCCTGCTTAACAGTGTGGATCAGCCTGGTGTGCTCGCCGACGGTTCGCCGCACTTCAAGGATGGGGCCCGACAGTTCTGGACTGCGGATGGCGCTTGGCGAGTTTGGATTGATGGCCGCTTGGCCTTCGAACGGACGGGCTTGGTGTTTCGGACGTTGCCGGCTGAGAATCCTGGATTCAGGGCGGGCTATGGCCGACCTTGCAGAGAACTGGGCCACGAGGGCCTTTGGATGAATTGGTTCCACGGTGGCGTTACGCTCATCAAGCTCGGCCACGCACCCCTGTTCCTGTCCGGGCTTGTGTGGTCAGAGCAACGAATTGGACCGATGGCGCGCTGATTTGAGCCTAAGCGCCGTTTCTGACAGGCGCAAGCTTGTGCAGCCTGAGGCCCCCCGAGACATGGGGGGCAAGGGGCCTGGCGGCATTGCGTAAACTAGGCTTGTTTTCTGCGCCCGAAGGAGGCCATCGTGTCCCGTCTGCCTGTCCGCTTAACTTTGGCGATATGTGCGCTTTGCACGACGCCGATGGCCTCGGCAAATATGGTGATCAATGGCGATTTCGAATCGCCCAATGCAGTCACGATCAGTTGCTACCAAAACTCCGTCGCGGGCAGTTGGACGAGCTTTGGGCCGGGAGGCAATTTGGGCAGTGGCCTGGTGGAGTCCGGGTACTCGACAGCCGGGCTGACTTGGCCCGTTGCCCGAAGCGGTACCCAAGGGATGTTCGTCAACTACAAGGATTTCGCCGGCACCAAAGTCGCCCAGACCATCTCCTTGACGGCCAACACCAGCTACCAGTTGTCGTTCTCACTGGCCGGCATCAATGGCGATGCGGGCGTGCCCAGCGTCGACGTCACGCTGGGCAATGGCGTGGGCACCCGCAACTTCACCTCCGCCGCCAATGCGTCCTGGTCTGACCTGACCTGGAACTTCACCGCGCTGACAACCGGCTCGACCATTTTGAGTTTCACTGCCATGGGTGGCCCGGTGAACATCGATGCGGTGGTGTTGTCCGTGTCGCCGGTGCCCGAACTGAGCCCCAGTGCCATGATGGCCGCGGGCTTGGTCGTGTTGGGTGGTCTGGCGCTCCGCCGCCGCAGCTTGAATGATCGAGTGTCAGCGACCAGATTGATCTGAGGCCTGCCTTTCAGACTCCGCTGGGCCGGATGGCCTGCACAGGCCCACTGATGTCTTCTCCAGTCCACACGAAGGCATTCAGCGCGGGCGCCCACTGCAGGCGGGAGTAGTCGGTACTGCTCCACAAGGCATTGCCGCCGACAAAGGCTTCCGTGCTGAGGGTCCACGTGCCGGCCAACACGCTGGCGTCGCCACCCTCGGGCGGGGTCAGCTTGTAAAGCCGGTTTGAGTTGGTGGTGTGGCTCAGCGCGTAGAAGCAGCCATTGGCCGGGCAGAGGGCCCAGCCTGTGTTCTGCATGTTGACCTTGCCCTCGGGATTGGGGCCGGTGTTCATGGGCCACTCGGCTGCGCTCAGGGCCATGTGCGTCCAGCGCAGGTTGGACGACCCCGCCATGATGTCGGCGATGGACAGGGCCCACAGGTGCATGGGCACGGCCGGGTTGTCGGCATGGTCGTAGACGGCGATGACATAGAGCCCACCCACCGTGAAGCAAATGCTGTCGTAGGGGATGTAGGGCGCCGCGGCATCACTGATGCGCACCCGGGTCCAAACCATGGTGGCGCAATTCAGCCAGTCCACGTAGTTGCCGTAAGCCGAGCCCTCGCAGAGGTGCCCGAACACGCTGTCGCTGGCCTCGTGATAGGTGATGCCCAGGCTGCCGTACGAGATGCGGGTGTTGGTGGTGCGGTGCCACAGGTTGGTGTCGAGATCGTAGAAGTGCGAGCCCAGGATCACGGGTGAGACGCCCGCGCCGTATTGGGTCCCACTGCGTCCACCGGTGGGTTGCCAGGCATGGATGATCTGGCCCTTGGCATTGCGTGCCCGGTGTGGTGGGCGGTAAACAAAGCTGTTGCGGGTGTGGCTGCCCTCGGGCGGATTGAAGCCAGGGCGAGCCCACCCGGCAGGCCAGTCCTTGCTCGCGCCAATGTAGTCGCCCCAAACGTGGTCAAACTTGGTCGGCGAAGGGGTGACACCCGGCACAAACGTCATCAGCGAGTCGGTCTGCAGTGGCTTGGGCCCCACCAGTTTCCACTTCGACTCGGCCACGTCGTAGCCCATCCAGGTGCATGGCCCGCCGGCCGAGTGGCCGGCCGCTCCATACATCAGATAGGTGCCCTGCGCACCCAGCGCAGCCCCAAAGGCGGCGCCACAGAAATCCGTGGTGTGCTGCCATTGGGTGCCGTGGGTGAAGTCCCACGGTGGCAGTGCCGGGTGATTGATGTTGCTGAGCAGGTCCTTGCCGGGGTCGATGTCGGCCCGCGTGTTGCTGCTGATGTTGCGGATGGCGCCCGGCGCCGCCACCGGGCCGGTGTTCAGCGGGCCGATGTACTGGGTGCCGCAGGCCATGGCGCCATAAAACTGGACCATGTCTTCGTCGGCGGGCAGCACGCCCCCGTTGTAGCAGTTCAAGAGCAGGCCAATGGGCCCCAGATTGCGCGAGGCTGCGAACTGCGGCGGCAACGCAGCCACGTAGTCCAGCGGGCCATCGCGATACGTCCAGCCCGTGTGGGTGGCCACCTTCACGCCGTCCAGGAACACTTCCATCACGCCGTCTGCCGGGCTGCCGCCGGAGGCCTTCCAGGTATTCAACTTGCATCGAATCTCGATGCAGTACCAGCGATCCGGATACAGCGCGCCGCCTCGGCCGCCCAGGTTGCCCCATTTGAGGTTGCGACCGATCATGTCCCACGAATGCACGTAAGGCACCATGCCCGCAAGCGGGGCGTCTGTCGGGATGTTCATGAACCCGAGGCGGTTCGTCCAACCAAACTTGCCGCCACCGAAGTTGTTGTTGCCGCCATCGGGCGTCAGTGGTGCACGCCGATGCCGAACTTGCCGCCCATCACCGCGTGCACTGCGGTTGCCGTGGCACCAGACCTGAACATTCGGGTACTGGCCAATGTCTTGCGGGGTGCGTGGTAACGGAAGTGGAAGCGGGTGTAGGTCTCGTTCAGCAGGCCGCTGATGGGCTTGGAACAGCAGCCACAGATCGGCACCCGTGCCTACCGTGGCGGTGTAGTCGGCCACGCCGCCATCGGGCGCAGGCGATTTGGGCGTGACGATGCGCATGGCCCCCAAGCCCGCCGCCAGTGGCGTGAATCCGTCACCAATGTGGGACGAGTCCACCAGGCTGATGTTGGGGGATCGGTCGGACTTGTGGATCCACTTGCCCGCCAACTGCACGCCTGCATTGGCCGTTGGCAACTTGCTGTCATCCGCCGCGCCGGCGCCCCAAAGATCAGGGGTCCAGCGCTTGATGTCACAAACGTTGATCGACCCGGGCACCAGCCAGTCACTCAGCTTGGTGCCATCGCGGTAGTCGTGGGCGACGATGACGCCAGCGCCTGCAGCCAGGCCCAGATCTCGGGTGTGGCTTGCTGCGACACCAGGCAGCACCGCCGCGGCTGTGACAGGCGGGTCGGCGAGGTACAGGTTGAGCGTGGTCGGTGTCGCCGTGTGCCGGGTGATGGCCACCGTGAGCGTGGCCGCTTGCACGGTCTTGGTGGGGCGGTCAAAGTCCATCGCCACGCTGGGGTTGATGGGCGATTCAGGGCGCCGATCTGCACATAGGCCGTGCTGGCATTGAGCGACACGCAGGCATGGCATGCCAGCGTGTCCGAGCTGCCGTCGGTGTAGGTCACTGCGATGGACGGCGCCTCCAATGTCGGATGGTGCTGCGTGGCGACGGCACGCGTGCCACCGGAGCAACTGACGATGTAGGCGTTCCAGCGCTGGCCCACTTGCGCTGCCGGAACCCCTGCCGTGATGTTGACGGTGTAGACCGAGGATCCCTGTGAGACAGCGTTGACTGCCTTGCTGCCATGAGGCGAGCTCGTGCCCTGGGCGGTGCCGGCGGCGTTGATCCAGTCGCCGCCGCGGTTTCGCCACGGCCATTCGCCCGCCGCGTCGACATGGTCGTAGGTCGGGCCGATCTTGGACCCATGCGTCGCACCCCAGTTGAAGCCTTCGGCGTTGGCCACGCCGGTGCGCGCCGGGGTCTCAAAATAGTTGGCCACGGCGCGCAGCGGGTGCCCTTCTGCACGTCCGCAAACAGCCATTGTTGGGCGGTGCGGTAGGCCCCGGTGATTTGAAAGGCTGTGCCGCTGCTGACCGGCGGAGGCTCGGGGGCAGGGGGCACCGTGCCCGGATCGGGCGGTGCGGCCGGTTCAGGGGCCGAGGCGCTTGAGCCGCCATCGCCGCACGCGGTGGTGGCAAGGGGCAGCGTAGCCAATGCACTGGCGGTGCGCCAAAGCAAGACTCGGCGATAGGGGTCGAAAGGTGTGGTCATGCTGAACAGGTTCGGATCTTCGCAGTATGGTGGAGGTTTCCTCCGCACCAATCCGTTGCACCTGAAACAAGGTGTGCCCGGCATCAAAGGCTGGATTGGATTCGTTCGGCCCACAGTTGAGCGGCTCGCAACTGTCCTGCTGCGGAGAAGTGGCAGCCGTCAACGCGGTTGTCCAAGCCCACCAGCGTATCCGTATCCGGGCCCATTCGAAAACCCGAGCCCGCTTCCACCATGCGGTCGACTGCGGCATGCAAACCCACGGCGCTCGGCGATCTGCACACCGTCGATCGGGCCAGCAGCATGGGGCTTGGCTGCCCCCTGCATCGAGCAGCGTGCGCAATTGTTGTAGCGCTGCGGCATAGGCCATCGGGTCGGTCCCCAGCCTGGCATCGGCTTCGCCTTGCTGCCACAGCACCAGGTCGGGCATGAGGCCGATCCGCTTCAGTGCGGCCAGGCGCTGCACCAGGCGTTGGCGCAGCGGGCTGTCGGGTGAAGTCCAGTCAGCGATTGACGTGGCGTCCACTGCCAACACGCTGAAGACCACGTTCCGGCGGTCCACTCCGGCGGCCTCCAAAGCCTGCGGTAGTGCAGACCATATGCTGCCGCCGCGACCTGTGGCGCCGGGCAAGGGGTCCGTCGCCAGGGCGCATCCTTCCTCCAACACCACGGGCAGGGCGACGGGCTTCTGCTCGCGCAGGGCACCGTGGTTGGCTGCGTTCGATTGACCCAGGACCAGGAGCACCAGCGGACGGGTTGCCACAAGCGCTTGGCAAGGGATGGCTGTCCCGCTTTGAATGGTGGCCAACTCGCCCAAGTTGGCGTGGAGTCGTGAGAAGCGCGGCGCGCTTGAAGCCATTGCTGGCATAGCAGCAGCGCAGCACCCAAGGCCACCAAGCTGAGCAGCGCAACAAGCCAGCGGCGGCTCATCATGCAAGCTGCCGCGCCCGGTAACGATCCCGTATCCAGCGCATCACGGGTTGCTCGACGGTGCGCGACACCAGCGCTGCAAGGGTCAGACTTGCCGCCAGCGTCAGTGCGACGGCGGCGTCGAAGGGCACACCGGCGGCCAGTGCCCGCAACAGAATGCTCCAGCCGATGTTCTCGTGCAGCAAGTAGAGGGGATAGGAGATGCTGCCCAGCCACACCAGCGCCGGATGCTTCAGCACCCCGGCCCTGCCGCTGGCCGCAAGGTAGACCGCAGTGGCCAGCACGCCGGCCAGCAAACCCTCGGTCATCGAATCCGCAACCGTCAGCGCAAACGCGGCAAACCCAGCCAGCCAAATCGACTGGCGCTTGTCGGTCTCATTCCTGGGGGCCATGTGCAAGTAGATGGCCACCCCGATCGAGAACCAGGGGATGTACTGCAGGATCAACAGGCGAGACACAGTCCACGACAGATCGATGCCAGCAAACTGGGCCGTTGCGAAATACAGCAGTCGCAGGCCGACCAGCAAGGCCAGCATCAGGTGAATCTGCTCAAGCAAGCGCAGTCGATACAACGCAAACATGCCGAAGTAGAACAACAACTCCACCTCCAGCGTCCAGTAGACGCCGTCGACATGGGCCACACCGGCGAGGCCATGCAACATGAACACATTGGCCAGTGCAGTACCAGCGCTGACCAGTTTGTCGGGCAAACCCAGTGCGTGGGTGATGGCAAGGGTGAGAGCGATGGACACCCAGTAGGCCGGGAACAGCCGGCTGAAGCGCGAGACCACAAAGTCCAATGGCCGCGTGGTGCGCAGCAGCGTCATGAAAATCACGAACCCGCTGATGATGAAGAACAGGTTCACCCCGTAGTGGCCATGGTGAACGCGATGGTCGGCGCTGTTGCGGGGCTGAACACCTCCTGGAATCGTGTGGTGTAGTGGTACAGCACCACGCCAATGCAGCGACACCCCCGCAGGGCATCGACTTCGGCCAAACGTTGGCGCATGGGGTGGGCGGCGCCGCTAGCGGCTGATGGCAAAGCCAGGGGCGTGACTGCGCATCCACTGCTCCAGCATCATCACGATCCACACCATCTCGCCGTAGTAGCCTGGGTGCGTTGGCAGGTGCGTTTCCAGCAGCGGCTTGATGAAGTCACCACGCACGACGCCACGTTCGGCAAAGCTGTGCAGGGAATCCACCGCCAGGCGCTTCAACGCATCGTGTTGGGTGACCCAGACACCGAAGGGCAGGCCAAAGCCCTGCTTCTTCTTGGTGATGATCTCGTCGGGCAAGAAGCCCCGAAGCGCTTCCTTGAAGAACCAGCGCAGTTTCAATCCCTTGAGCTTGTACTCGGCCGGCAAACGCATCGAGAAGGCCAGCAATTCATCGTCGAGAAACGGGAACCCCACCTCCACGCCGGCCAGTTGGGTGGTGCCGCGCACCTTGGGCAGGTCACTCTCGGCCAGGGTGTAGCGCCAGTCGTAGGCCAAGGTGCGGTTGATGGCTTCTTTGGCCTTGGCCTGTGCCCACACTTCGCGCTGCTGGCGGCTGGCATCGTCCGGGTTCACCTGGGCCAGGAAGCCGGGCGTCAGCACGTCCGCAAAGCCAAGGCGACGCAGCAGGTTGTACATCTGCAGCCGATCGGGCATGGGAATCTTGGCCTGATTGACGTAGCCTGCGCCTTTGCCGAGGACCGGGATGCCTTTGAACGCGCCCGGACGAAACAGCGGCTCCATCACGCCCGACCGGAAGCCCGACGGCAGGCGACCGTACCAACCGAAGACCCGCTGCATCGCATAGCGCGAGTTGCCACCAAAGAGTTCGTCACCGCCATCGCCGGCCAGCAGCTTGGTGACGCCATCGTCGCGGGCGAACTTGGCGCAGTAGTAGGCTGGCAACGCCGACGAGTTGCCGAAGGGCTGGTCGTAAGCGCTGGCCACGTGCGCGATGCCACGAACCAGATCGTCGGGTGTCACGTAGTACTCGTGGTGGTCGGTGCCGAAGCGCTTGGCGGCGATGCGCGCAAACGCCATCTCGTCGTAGCCCTGGGCTTCAAAGCCGATCGAGTAGGTGGCTGCTGCGCGGCCGCTCACTTTGCCAATCAAGCCTGCCACGGACGAACTGTCGGTGCCACCACTCAGGAAACAAGCGGGCTTGCTGCCGTCAAGCTGCCGTGCCACCGACTGATCCAGGATGTGGCGGAACTCGTCGCGCAGCGCATTGAAGGAGCCCGAGGTGGGCTCGGTGAACTCGGGCACCCAGAACGGTGCCACCGTCAGTTGGCCTTGCTGAAACTGCGCGAAGTGGCCCGGTGGCAGGCGGTAGATGCCTTTGAAGATCGTGCGTGGCGATGGAATGCAGTGGAAGTACAGGTAGTCGAAGATGGCCTGCGGATCAATCTCGGTGCCTGCATCGGCCAGCGCGTCGGCCCGCTCCGCAAAGCGCAACCGGCCATTTTCGACGCGATAACACAAGGTTTGTACGGCGAATCGGTCCACGGCCAGCGTGGCGCTTCCATCGGGCTCACCCAGGCCGATGGCGAAGCCGCCGCTCAAGCTGGCTGCAGCGCGCTGGATGCCGTCGCGCTGCACCAGGGCACGCCATGCGTCGGCAGACCAGGCGCCGGTGCCGGGGGTCGCGGAGGTGGCGCCCATGGACGGGGTGCCCAAGCACGAAACCGGAATCGTTGAGCATGGTTGGAATTGTTGGCTGGCTGAACCGCGACCGGACCTGCGGGACTCGCAGACACCTTGATCGTCCGCGCAGGCGGAGGGCGGCCTCAGCGTCGAACCAGCGCACCAGCCGATGCGCGCAGCAGCGCACCAACCTTCACCACTTCGTGCCAGAGCGGGTGCCCCAGGAACTTGAGCGCGAGTATCCAGCCAGCCGCCGTGATGGCGCCGCCAACGAAGGCGAAGCGCGCGAAATTGTTCTCTGTAATGCCTTCGACTGCAGCCCATACGGCCACCGGCGAAGCCGAGATCAGGGTGATGTAGACGCTGGGCACGCAGGTTCGCAGCACATCGCCCAGCCTCAGGCCGATGGCGCCGTGCAGCACGTGCTGCGACAAGGCGGCGCCCACCACCGTGGCGGCCAGGAACCCCCAGGCCGCGCCGGGCAAGCCAAAGGGCAGTACGGCCAGCAGCCCCAGCACTTGGGCCGTCACCAAGCCGGCCTGCAGGTTGTTGCTGGTCTTGGCCTTGCCCACGGCCAACAGCGCCTCTTTGGCCAGGTGGTAGACCAGATCCACTGCGGCCGCTGCACACACGATTTGCGCCAGCGGTGCAGCCGCCACCCATTGAGGGCCATACACGATGCGGATGGCCGAGTAGGCGACAACCCCGAGGAACAGGATGAAGGGCCAACCGATGGCCGTGAGGTAGCTGATGCTGGTGAGATAGCCCCTGACCAGGCTGCCGTCCTCGCGGCTGCTCTTGGCGAAGTAGGGCATGCACACCGGCAGTACCGATCGCAATACCAACCGGTTGAAGATCTCCACCAAACCCGTTGCGCGGCTGAAGATGGCCACGCTGGCCATGTTTTGTGCGCGGCCGATGATCATCTCGGGGGCGCCTTTGCCCAACTGGCCCAAGAAGTAGATGCCGCTGGCGAACTTGCCGAAGTGAAACACATGGGCCACCCCGCGCAGGCCGGGCCAACGCGGAAAGTCCTTGGGCCGGAAGAGCACCGAAGTGAACACGGTGAGCGAAACGCCGGCCAGTGACGACCAGGCCAGGCTCATGTAGCCCATGCCCTTGAGTGCGCAGGCGATGGCCACCGCAAAGCTGCTGAGGTTGGCCACCACGCTCACGATGAAGATGGGCTTGAAGTTCAACTCGCGGCGGAAGTAGGCCATCGTCACCGCCCCGAAAGGGATGAGCAGGAAGTTGAAGGCCTGAACCCGCATCACCTGCCCTACGCCGTCCGACCGGTAGAAGCCCGCCGCCCAGTCGGATGCGGCAAACAGCACGGCGCCCATGAACCACGAGATGGCGATGTTGAGCGTGAGCGCGGCGCGTATCTTGTCGGCTGTGAGTTCCTGTTCCTGGATCAGGTATTCGCCAACGCCAAAATCACGGAAGTTGCTGGCCAACGCAGCGAACACGGTGGCCACGGCAAAAACGCCCGTTTCCTCGGGTGTCAGGATGCGCGAAATCACCACGGTGCTGACGATCTGCAGCGCCAGCGAAAAGTAGCTTTCTGCTGCCGAAAAGGCCAGCGACTTGCGGATATTGGTCACGCTGAGAGCAGGGCGCTATTGCGAGGCTGCCGATGCGACAGGGGCCGCGGCGGCGGGCGCGGGGCTCGCGTCTGTGCTTGGTGCAGATGCCGCAGCTGCAGCCAAGATCGGCACGATGGTGCTCGGGTCGCCACCCAGTTTTCGAAAGCGAGCCACCAATTCAGGGGCTTGCGGTGAGTAACGCAAGCCCTCGGCGGCCAGGGCCTTGGCCTCGGCCTTCTGGTTGCTCTTGAGCAACGCGTCGATCCAGCGGGTGTAGGCTGGCCAGTAGTCGGGTTTGAGTTCTCGCGCGGTTCTGAAAGCGTCGGCCGCACTGCCTGTGCTGCCCAACAGCAGGTGAGCTTCGCCCATGCGCAGAAGGATCTCAGGCGCCAGGACAAAGGTTCGCGGTGAGTTCTGGATCACATAGCCGTAGTCTCAATTGCTGACGTGATCATGCCGGTGCGCTGCACGGCTGGCACATTCGGTTGCTGCGCGCGACGTACATGGATCAGCCCCCAGCAGTAGTGGTGCAATGACCAGAAGGGCTGACCCAACAAGCCCACCCAGTGCGCCGCACGAGGTGATGGGTTGTAGCTGGCATTGCCGTAGCGGATGGCTTGCACGTCCTGGCAGTATTCAGGTAGCAGGGCCAACTCGCCATCAGTGATGTTCTCCGGGGCAGCAAAGACCAGCGCCGGCCATGCGCAAAGCAGCGCGCCCACTCGCAGGGCATGCAGTCGGCCATGCTGATGGCTGAAGCGGGGGTGCTTGGTCAAGATCGTCTCCGTATGGGCAGTGCCAGTGGACACCGTACCGTGCGCCGCGCCGCGGGGATCATCCACTGTGCAGGCAAGCGCCAAGGCAGCGCACCGCGATTATCGGCATTGGCCGCCTGGCAGGTGCTGAAGCGATGCAAGTCCGCCCATCGCCACACCGAAGGGCGGGCTTGCATCGCATCTTGGCCAGCGCAATTGGCTGCCGACGAAGGCAGTCAGTTGACTCGACGTTTGCGCAGCGCCACGCCCAACACCGCCAGGCCCAGCAGCAGCATCGCCGGCGTACTGCTTTCCGGCACGGGCGACACCAGGGGCTTGTAGAGCCAGACCTCGGAGTCCAGTGTGGTCCGGTTGAACTCGTCCAGCGCCATGAAAGCCCCCAACTCTGGGATGTACTTCCACTTGCCATAGACGCCCGCCACGAAATTGCCGTCCGGCTGCGCTGTCGTCGTGCTGCTCAACGGCGTGACCTCCCAGTTGGGAGCCAACTGGCCATTGGCCCGGTAAGTGGCTCGCGTCACCCACACGGCGCCCCTGTTGGACCCATCCCAGATCACGCTGATCGTTGGCGCTGTCGTACTCGATCGCCATGTTGTCGTTCATCCGGAACGGCGCTCCGCCTGCGTACGTCAGATGAATGGGGATGTCCGGGTTCAGGTTGGGGTTCGAAGCATTTGCGTTGGCGAGGTTCCAGACCTCCAAGTCGCCGAGCGCATCGTTGAAGGCTGTCCTCACCATCAGGTTGTGGGATGAATCGATGGCGGCGGTTCCACCTCGAATATCGGAATTGACGGTAACGCCAATGGTCTCCCACTTGTCCAGGCCACCGTTTCGGACATCGCCCACGGTGTAGCGCACCAGCTTCGGGAAGTGGGAGCTGCCCTGATCCATCGTGAGGTAGACCACATCCTTGCCGCCCTCATTCCGGTAGGCGGTGGTCACGTACGGCGCGCGGGGCCTTCAGTGCCGGTCCACTGGCCCTGCCGATTGATCCACATGTTGCCGCCGATGGACGACGAATCGTAGCCCGAGCCTGTGGTGCCGCCCACCTTGTTCGGGTCGGCCTTGGTGGGGTCAAACATCCAGGGCCCCGAGTTGGAGGCGACGCCATTGACGAAAGTCTTCCCGCGGTCGCCGGAGTTGTAGCTCAGGCCGAGGAATTGACAAACATGTTGTTCACCGGCAGGAACACACTGCCGTCGTAGGTATGCGACGACACTGGCGCCGCGTTGTCTACAACATAGAAGGAACCATTCCCCAAATTGGTGGGCAAGGTGAGGCTGGGCAGGGATGCGCGGGTCCAGTTGCCGGAGCCCGCATCCCATGCATACATCTCATTGCCTGCATAGTTGGCATGGCCTCCGCCCCACAGCAGCAGTTGACCGCTGTTGGAATCCCACGCAAACGAGCTCCACGCGTAGGCGATTGCCCCTGGGCCATAGAGCGTGGGGTAGGTGGTGCCTACCGAGGTGGACCCGGTAGGCCATGCATCGGAAAAACTGCCCGTGCTCACCTGGACCCAGCCGCCCTCCGGTGTTGCTGCCAGCAGGCCTTGAAGGCGCGACAGATCCTGGGCGCTCGTGGTGACCGAAGCGAGCATCAGACCTGCAGTCACCGCGGCAGGGGCCAGCGCCTTGGCCAAGCGATCGATGCGCCAGTGGCGGGGGCTGAAGCAAGCGGGCTTGGTCATGGATTGATTGTCAACGGCGACCGCGCGCTTTGTCCCCCTTGATCAAGGGGGACAAAGCGATCACATTTGAAGGGAAGTAGCCGGGTCTGGCGTCAGACTCAATCGTTGAGCTTGCCGCCGACGAACGAAAGCAGCGTACCAAAGGTCTGAAACACCGCGCCATCAATTTCATCGTCATTGATCGAGATGCCAAAGTGCTCCTCGAGCGCGGTGATCAGCGATACCACTCCCATCGAATCCAACTCGGGGACTGCACCCAGCAGGGGCGTGGACTCCACGAAAGCGGCGGCGCGGCCGCCGAGGTTGAGGGTGTCATCGACCAATGTCGACAGTTCCTTGTTGAGGTTCACAGGCAGTCCCATTGAGATCAAGCGGCTGCTGCAAACCGGGCTGGCGCACGGGCCATGTTCAGTTTGCTGCGTTGCGGGTAGCCTGGATCGTATCCAGTCCGCGCGAGCTTGGTGTATCGGGTACTGGGCCGGTGTCCTGCGGCGTGAAGGACTGCCCGAGTTCAAGCGCCGCGATGACCAGGGATCGGTGCGGCGTGTGGCCGCACGCCGCCACGCCCGGCGACAATGCCGGCCCTCCAGCGTTGGCCCCAAGCCGCAAGCAGTTCCAAACCATGCCGATTCCCGAGTCAGACAGTCGATTGCGCCCGATGGCCGTCATGGGCGAGCGCGGGCCCTTGATTGGGTTCTACCGGCCCCCCGACGCGGGCCTCGATGCCCAGGGCGACGTGCTGGTGGTTCCGGCTTTCGGGGAAGAGATGAACCGTTGTCGTTCGATGGTCGCCATGCAGGCCCAGGCCTTGGCGGCGGTGGGTGTGGGCACCTTGGTGCTGGACCCGCATGGCACCGGTGACAGCAGCGGCGAGTTTGATGAAGGCGATTGGGATGCCTGGCGCTCCGATCTTTGGCAGGGCGTCGATTGGTTGCGTCGGCACGGCAATGGCTGCCGTGCGCTGTGGGGCGTGCGCCTGGGGGCGCTGATGGCGGCCGAAATGGCGGCCGAGGATCGCGGCATCGATCGCCTGTTGCTCTGGATGCCAGTGGTGGCGGGCAAGGCCTACTGGACGCAGTTCCTGCGCATCCGCATTGCCGCTGAGATGGCCGACGCCAACGGGGTGAAGAGCACTGAAGAGCTGCGGCAGCGCTCGGCCAAAGGCCAGGCGGTGGAGGCCTCGGGCTACCTGGTCGGTCCGTTGTTGGCGCAGCGGCTGGACACGCTGGGCATGCCGGATGGCGGGCTATTGAGCGGCAAGACCGTGGCCTGGTTTGAAGTGGCCGCCAATGCCGAGGCGGCCATGCCGCGAGCCAGCGCCAAGCTGGTGGAAGATTGGCGCAGCAAGGGGGCATGTCACCGCCGAGCAGGTGCCTGGCCCGCCGTTCTGGCGGTGCCTGGAGCGCGCCGAGCGCCGCAACTCATCGCGGCCTGCAGCGCCGCCCTGCGCTCATGGCCGCCGCAGGCCAAGGCGGAGAGCGCGGCCTTGGTGGCGGCGCCCGACGCGGCGCTGGACCTGGCCGCCTTGCGGGAACTGCCGGTGGCGTTTCGATGTGGCGATGCCGAGATGGCGGGCATCGTGCACCGGGGTGCCCCTGGCGCGCGATTGGGCGTGGTGATCGTGGTGGCCGGCGGGCCGCAATACCGCGCGGGCGCGCATCGGCAGTTTGTGTCGCTGGCGCGTTTGCTCGCCGCCAATGGCTATCCGGTATTGCGCTTCGATCTGCGCGGCATGGGCGACAGCACGGGCCAACATTTGGGCTATCACCAATCCCGGCCGGACATCCGCTCGGCCATCGACGAGTTGATGCGCCGCGAGCCCAGTCTGCAGCAGGTGGCCTTGTTTGGCGAATGCGAGTCGGCCAGCGGCATCCTGTTCTATGCTTCGCAGGACGAGCGCGTGCGGCAGATCGCGTGGCCAACCTCGGTGCGTACCACCGAGGTCAGGCTGAAGTCGATCTTGGGAGCACTACTACCGCGACCGCCCGCTCGCGTGAATTCTGGCAGCGGGTTCTCGGGGCAAGTTCAAGCTTGGTGAATCACTGCGCTCGTTCGTCGATGTGTTGCGCAACTTCCTGGCGCGGCCAAGCCAGGCTTGCGCTGGCGTGAGTGCTTCAGGGCTTGGCGGACTGATCATGCCGTTGCCCCGGGCCAAGACGGCCGAAGGGCTGCGTCGCTTCCGCGGTCCTGTGTTGGTGCTGCTGATGAGCGGGCGCGACCTGATCGCCCGCGAGTTCGACGAAGTCACCAAGTCGCACGAGGCCTGGAAGGGTCTGCTGACCCACCCGCGCATCCGGCGCAAGGACATTGCCGACGCCGACCACACCTTTTCCAAACCAGAAGCCAAGGCCGAGGCACAGGGCACGCTGCTCGATTGGCTGGCCAATGGCGCCGCCACCGCGCAGCGCTGATCTGATGGCCGGCGGCTACACGTCCAAGGACATCAACTCGCTGTAGGTGTCCCGGATCTGCCCGTCCACCAGCGTCTTGCTCAGGAACAGTTTGGGCTGGGTGCGGATGCCCTGGATGGACAGCGGCGGTGCTGCGTTCAGCCAGCGCGCCTCGATCTTGAGGGTGGCAAAGCCGTGGGTCACCAGCAGGTGGTGGCGCAGCAAGGCGCCATGCCGTGCAAAGAGTGCGGCATTGCTCACGTGCATGAGCCAGGCGCTGCGCATGCGCTTCCAGTGAGTGGGCTTGTAGATCACCCAGCAAACCTCGTTGCCCACGCCGAAGGCGGCGAAGTGCAGCCAGGGGATGGCCCGGTGCGCGTCGAAGTCGACACGATCCTGGCCTTGCAGCCGGGCCGCGATCTGGTCAACTTGAGACTCGGCAAAGGCCCCGCCCCGCCACAGCTTGGGGCTGGGCAGGTTGAAACTGATGTACTGGCGGTTGTCGAGATCCTTGAACTTCAAGCCCCGGAACACCTCGGTCACCGTGGGGTTGGGCGTGAACATCGTGAAGTGATAGCCGCTCTGCTTGATGATGTTCAGCAGCAAGCCGATGCCCTGCCGCCGGTGCGTCTCGAGCACGCACCAACTGTGCGGGTTGCAGAAGTGCTCCACCTTGCCATCGATCACCTGATCGGAGTAGATGGCGCAGAACACCCCGACCAGGCGATCGCCGTCGCGCAACTGCATGCCCAAGTTCGGCCGATGGCTGGACCAGGGGTGGGTGAGCGAGCTGATCCAGCGCTCGGGCGTGAACCGGCGGTTGAGGTTGTCGTGCAGGAACTGGCCCACTTCGGCCAGGTGCTCCGCCTGGATGGGGCTGACTTTCATGGCTTGCGCCCAGGCTCGTCAAGCGGATGAAGCGCTTCCAGCAAGCCGAGCATCACCGGCAAGGGCGCCTCGCCTTCGACACCCATGAAGCTGGCGTTCTGATCAGTCTGCAGTCTTGGAAGCCGGGGCCGGTGGATCAGCAGGCCCGGCTCCAATGCCAGGTGATCACACAAGGCCTCGCCGGCGGCCTTGGCGGCGCAATATTCGGCGAAGCCCTTGGCAGGTTGATCGAGAAACACCGTGGACGGGAACAGGGCGCGCAGTGGTGCTGCACTGGGGGCACTGGGCGCTGCCGCATGCACGACATCGGCGAAGCTGCGAACGTAGAACTCGCAGAATTCCGTGAACAGGACCTGGCTCCATCGGCCGCTCGGGCTCTTGGCAATTTGGGGCGTGGCGAAGTGGTAGACATGGCTGAACCCGGCAGCGCAGTTCGCTCACTTCCGTGGGCAATGGACGGCTGGCGTCCAGGTGCCAGGCGCAGGCCGCCAGGCCCTGGTCTGCCGCCTCCTGGCAGATGCGTTCGGCGACCACCTGGCCGTGGGCGTAGGTGAGTGCCACCTTGGCTCCACCGGCCAGCAGCAGCTTGGCCACCAACTCGCCCAGGCCTCGCGAGCCGCCGACCACCAGCGCGTGCTGGCCTGCGAATCGGCGGGGGCCCACCTTCAGCCGCAACTCGGTCAGCAACGGCTGAGCCACCGGTGGGGCGCGGAAAAAGGCGCCGAGCGTGCCTTCGAGCGCAGCGCCCGTCACACCGATGCGCACGCTGCGAAAGCGCTCGTCCGCCCGGTTCACTGCATAGGGCATGGCAGCGCCGACGGTCTGCGCGCTTGGGGCGCACCGCCGCAGCTTGAGCTCGGAGTAGATCGAGTGCAGGCCGGGGCAGCGCATGCCGACGATGCGCGTGGTGGCCAGCAGATCGGTCGCGATGCGGCAGCCCTGCGCCGAGCCGGCCAGGTGCGGGAGCAGCGCCTGCATCAGTGCGCGGTTGGCCCGCAGGGGCACCTGGTCGGCCAAAGCGGGCATGGGCTGAGCCGCAGGGAACGCGGGGCACAAGGGCGCATGGGGCGCGTCGGGCTCGGCGTCGCTTGGTGGCGGAGCGGCCGGCGCGGCATCGGCCAGGCTGAGCTTGGCCGTGAACAGCGGCCGGCCCTCGGTGCTGGCGACCAACCGAAGTTGGGTTGCCCCGGCCTCTGCGGGCAAGTCCAGTGTCACTGGCGTGCCAGTGCGCACGGACGCGCCAAACACTGCACTGATGCCGTCGATGCGTTCTGGTGCCAGCAGCCCGGCGGCGGCGGCCAAGTCCAATGCCTTCAACACCAGGTGCACGCCGTGGCAGACGGTGCCGCCGAACTGCAGCCGCCGCGCCGCGATCGGGTCCACATGCAAGGGGTTGAAGTCGCCCGACAGCCGAGCAAACTCCCAGCTGTCGCGCTCGGTCAGCGTGAAGTTCATGTGGGCTTGCGGCTCACACCGCTTCGGTGACGGGCACGTCGAAGGGCTGGAAGCTGCTCAGATCCAGCACCCAGCGCTGCAGGTCGTCCGGGCTGTCTGCGCGCAAGAAGCCCAGTTGCGCGAACAGTTGGGCCACGATGTGATTGCGCGAGGTCGGCACGTAGACCCCGACCAGGCGCTTGGCGCCTGCCGCTGTGGCTTCTCGGGCAATGCGATTGCACACCGATTCCTCGACCTTGCGGTTGAGTACCCGGCAGCTCATCAGCCAACTGTCGATCTCCCATTCGTCGGGCCGGCGGTGGCAGATCACCGCGCAGATCATGCCGTTGTCGCCGAAACGGTCGACCAGGCCCACCTGCAGCGTGAAGTGGTCGGGCGAAGTTTCCATCGCGGCCACCTGCGCCTCGGTGTAGCGGCGTGTGGTGACGTTGAACTGGTTGGTCTGGTTGATCAACTGTGTGATGCGCTTGCGGCCCTGGGCCTGAAAGGGCGCGAACTGGATCGTCATCGCCAGCGACCGCAGAAACTGGCCGAGATCGCGCGAGCTCTCCATCAACTCAGCGCGGTGCGCGTTGCCCTGGTACTGGTCTGCGCGCGCCAGGTCCTCGGGCGTGAAGGCCACCGACTCGAAGTAGCCGCCGAGCATCAGTGTGCGAACGAACGAGGAGGGGTCTTCGCCGAGCTCAGGCACCGCGACCTGGGGCAGCGCCTGGCGCACCTGCGAGCGCTCGACCGGGTTGTCGTCGAGGAACACCAGCGAGTCCAGCCCGATGTCCAGGCGCTGCGCGATGCGCTCCAGGTTGGAGGCCTTGTCCTCCCAGTTGGCGACGAAGACGGCGATGTCGTCTTCCTTCAGCAGCATGCCCGCGTGCTCACGGAACGGCAGCCTTGCTGTTTGATCGTCATTCTTGGAGCACACGGCCAGCACGATGCCGCGGCGTCGCAGGTCCAGCGCAGCCGCCTGCACGGCCCGGTGCGCCTCACCACGCGCATCGCCCTGGTCGAGGGCAATGCCTTCAAGGCCGTCGTCGCCGATGACGCCGCCCCACAGCGTATTGTCCAGGTCCAGCACCAGGCACTTGCGCGCCTTGCCTCGCAACGCGGCGATGACGCGCATCACATGGTCGGCATACAGGGGGAGCGCGCGTTGCGAGAACGACAACTTGGCAAGGTGCCAGTCGCGATCGTCATGCCAGTCGTTCAGGCCCACGGCCTGCGCCAGCGCGTCGACATCGATCAACGCGTCCCCGCGGGCGGACAGAGCTCGCGCGAGGTTGGCATTGAACGCGGCGATGGCCGCCCGCGCCGAGCCAGCGAGTGTGGCGTCCAGGCTGCCGAACAGCGGCGTTGCCGGTGGGGCACGGACTGCACCAGGCAGATCGCGCCGCAGTGCTTGCGAAAACCCTCGCGGATGGTGTCGATCTCGCGCAGCGCGGCTTCGGATTGATAAGGCGGCCACATGCCGCTGTCGTCTTGGCGGAACGGCAGGCCACGGTGGTCCAGCGCGATCAACACCGCGTCGGGCTTGAAGGCATTGATCGCCGACAGGGGGTCGAGTGCCGCCTGCACAGGCTGGCCAAACGGGCCGGTGACGACCTCCAGCGCGATGCCGTAGCGAAGGGCCGTGGCCTCCAGGAAGGGCACGATGAAATCCACCGTGGCATTGCTGGCGATGCCCAGCTTGAAACGCGTGAGGGCCTTGCTCGGGCGCTTGGCGCGCAGTTGCCGGCAGGCCCGCGACAGCGACGAGGCCTGGGTCAGGCCCAGCGCTTGCTGCGTGAGCGCTGACAGTGGCGGGCCCCAGTCGGCCGCATCATCTTGCTGGATGGCGGCGAGCTTTGCCTTGAAATCCGCCGCCAAGCGAGGCAGCCAGGGCAGATCGAGCAGGGAGAGGCGGCTTGAACTCATGGGTCGAAAGGCATAGTCAGCGGACACACGCCGCGGGTGATCACTTGGCCGCGATGGTGGCCAGGATCTGCGGCACCGAGGTCATCGCTTCGGTTTCCTCCAGCGTAAAGCTCACGCCGACCTCGTCTTCCATGGCCGAGATAAGCCGGATGTGGCCCAGGCTGTCCCAACTTTCGAGGGTCTCGCGGCTCGTGCTGTCCGACAGCTGGAGCTGGTCGTCATCAAAGACTTCGCGAAAGATGCTTTGGAGCTTTGTTCTGGTGTCTGTGCTCAAGGTGTCCACCGAGGGATAGGGAGGAGAAGCCCTGCGCGGATTGCGCGGGCGGGACCATTGGCCCCTGCGCATTCTGGAGCACGGGGGCATGGCAGCCCTGGCAATCCGTCACGAAGCCAAGCGCTGCCGCCGCGATCGGCTGCGATACATTGAACTCCAATTTTGACCGCACCCGACCGAGTGAGCCGTATGCCTGAATCCGTGCTGTTGCACGAGCTGATTTCCACCGCCGCTCAGCGGGCGCCCGAGGCCGTGGCCTTGTCGTGGCAGCAGAGCTCGGCCACCTACGCCGAGCTTGCCGACGCCGTGCAGCGTTGCGCACACGGATTGGTCGACTGCGGTCTTGAGCGCACCGAGCGCGTGGGCATCTACCTCGAAAAGCGATGGGAAACCGTCGTCACGAGCTTTGGCGCGCCTGCGGCCGGCGGCGTTTTCGTGCCCCTGAATCCGCTGCTGAAAGCCGAGCAGGTGGTGTTCATCCTTCGCGACCGTGATGTGCGCGTGTTGGTGACCTCGCCGGAGCGCTTGGCTTTGCTGGCGCCGGTACTGGGCGACTGCCCGTCGCTTCGGCATGTGGTGCTGACGCGGCCAGCGCCACGCCGGTGGTCTGGGCCGGCGTGGCGCTGTCCACCTGGGCTGAACTGCTGGACGCGCCAATGCGAGCCGGCCACCGCGTCATCGACACCGATGTCGTGGCCATCCTCTACACCTCCGGCAGCACCGGCAAGCCCAAGGGGCGTGGTGCTGTCCCACCGCAACATGGTGGCCGGCGCCAAGAGCGTGGCCTCGTACCTCGAAAACCGGCCCACAGACACCTTGCCGGCGGCGCTGCCCTGTCGTTTGACGCCGGTTTCAGCCAACTCACCACCGCCTTTCATGCGGGTGCCCGGGTCGTGCTGCTGAATTATTTGATGCCGCGCGATGTGCTCAAGGCCATGGCGCGCGAGCAGGTCACAGGCCTCACGGCGGTGCCGCCGCTGTACATCCAGCTCGCCGCACTGGATTGGCCGGCGGCCATCAATGAGAACTTGCGCTACTTCGCCAACACCGGTGGCCGCATGCCGCGCGAGACCTTGACGATGCTTGCGCCAGCGCGTGCCGGCGCCAGGCCCTTCCTGATGTACGGCCTGACCGAGGCCTTTCGTTCCACCTACCTGCCACCCGACGAGGTGGACCGCCGGCCCGATTCCATCGGCAAGGCCATCCCCAATGCCGAGATCCTGGTGCTGCGCGAAGACGGCACCGGAGTGCGCGCCGACGAGCCGGGGGAGTTGGTGCACCGTGGTGCCCTGGTGGGCCAGGGCTACTGGAACGATGCCGAGAAAACCGCCGAGCGCTACAAGCTGCTGCCGGGCCGCGCGCGCGGGCCTGATGCTGCCCCGGAGTACGCCGTGTTCTGGGGCGACAACGTGCGGCGCGATGCCGAAGGCTTTCTACTTCATCGGGCGCCGCGACGAGATGATGAAGACTCCGGGCTACCGCGTGAGCCCTACCGAGGTGGAAGAAATTCTCTACGCCACCAAGCTGGTGGGCGAGTGCGTGGCCTTTTGGTGTGGAGCACCGCCATCGCGGCCAGGCCATCCAGGTGATCGCCACGCACCCGGATGGCAGCGCGGCGGTGGATCTGCCCGCGCTGATGGCGCAATGCAAAGCTGCACACGCCGGCCTACATGGTGCCGGCCTGCACGAGCCCATGGCCCGGGCCCTTGCCGCGCAACCCCAATGGCAAGATCGATCGCAAGCTGTTGGCTCCACAATGGGTGGCGCGGCGCGAAAGTGCGTGAGTCGCGCATGCACTGCTGCCCTGTCTGATCGATAAGCGAGTTGCGACGAACCGCCAAGGCACTGCCATGCTGATCAAGAAAGCCATCTTCCCCGTCGCCGGCCTGGGCACACGCTTTTTGCCCGCCACCGCGGCGCAGCCTGGGCGAGATGCTGCCGTGGTGGACAAGCCGTTGATCCAGTACGCGGTGGAGGAGGCCTACGCCGCTGGCGTGCGCGAGATGATCTTCGTCACCGGGCGCCACAAGCGGCCGATCGAAGACCACTTCGACATGACCTATGAGCTCGAGGTGGCGCTTGAGCAGGCTGGCAAGCAAGAGCTGCTGGACGTGGTGCGCCGCGTCAGGCCTGACGACGACGACATGCATCTACGTGCGCCAGGCCCAGGCCCTGGGCCTGGGGCACGCTGTGTTGTGCGGGCAGGGCCTGATCGGCGACGAGCCTTCTCGCCGTGTTGCTGGCCGACGACCTGATGGTGGGACAGCCGCCCGTGCTGGCGCAGATGGTGGAGCAGTTCACCGAGTGGCGCGCATCCATCCCGGCCGTGCAGGAGGTGCCCGCCGAGCACACGCGCCGCTACGGCATCGTGGCAGGCAACGAAGTGAGCGAGCGCATGATTGACGTGCAGCGCATCGGAGAAGCCCGCCCCCGCCGATGCGCCGTCGCGCCTGGCGGTGGCGGGGCGCCGGCATATTGACCCCGGGCGCTGCGCGAGATCGCCATGCAGCCGGCGCGGCGTGGGCGGCGAGATCCAGCTCACCGACGGCATCGCCTCGCTGCTGCGCCCGGGCCGTGCCACGGCATGTGGAGATGAGCCAGTTCCCCGTGGTGGACGGCGAGCTCGTGGTGGGCGGCATGCCCTTGTCCCGCCTGGCGGCCCGCGTGGGCCAGACCCCGTTCTACGCGTATGACCGCAATCTGCTGACACGCAGGGTGAGCGAACTGCGCGCGGCCTTGCCCACCGGCATCGAGCTGCACTATGCGATGAAGGCCAATCCGATGCCGGCGGTGGTGGCCCACATGGCCCGGCTGGTGGACGGCATTGATGTGGCCAGCGCGGGCGAGCTGAAGGTGGCGCTGGATGCCGGTGCCAACCCCGCCGAGGTGAGCTTTGCAGGCCCGGGCAAGCGCGATGTGGAACTGCAGCAAGCCGTGGCCTCGGGCGTGCTGGTCAATCTGGAATCTCTGCGCGAGGTGAACGTTCTCGCGCAGGCATCGGCCCAGCTCGGCCTGCCGGCCCGCGTGGCCGTGCGCGCGTGAACCCTGACTTCGAGCTCATGGGCTCGGGCATGAAGATGGGCGGCGGCCCCAAGCAGTTTGGCGTGGACGGGGGAGGTGGTGCCCGAGCTGATGGCGCGCATTGCCGGCGCGGGCCTGGCCTTCGAGGGCTTTCACCTTTTGCGGGCTCCGCAAAACCTGCGCGCCGATTCATCTGCGAGGCGCAGGCCAAGTCCTACGAGCTGGCCTTGCGCCTGGCCGAGGGCGCGCCCGGCCGGTGCGCTTTTCAACCCGGGTGGGGGCTTTCGGCATCCCGTATTCCTGGGAGCAAAGGCTGGACCTGGGGCCGATCGGCGACAACCTGCGCAACATCCAGGCGCGCGCGGCGAAGGACATGCCGCAGGCATCGATCGTGATCGAGCTGGGGCGATACTTCGTGGGTGAGGCGGGTGTGTACGTGGCGTGGTGGACCGCAAGGTGTCGCGCGGCCAGGTCTACCTGGGGCCGACGGCGGGGCTGCACCACCATCTTTCAGCCTCGGGCAACTTGGTCAGGTGGTGCGCAAGAACTACCCGGTCACCATCGGCAGCAAGACGGCCTCAACACAGCGCGAAATTGCGTCGGTGGTGGGCCCGCCAGCACGCCGCTGGATCTGCTGGCTGACCGCGCTGAGATTGCCGGTGCGCCGAGGTGGGCGACTTGGCGGTGGTGTTCCCAGTCGGGCGCCCATGGCGCCAGCGCCAGCCCGCAGAATTTTCTGGGCATCCGGCGTGGAAGTGTTGGTCTGAGCGGGCCAGTACCCGCTGCCGGCGGCGTCAAGAGCTTGCCTTGTCAGCTTGGCCGTGCGCACTGAGGACCGACGAACGCACTGATTCGGATCACCGGGCTTTCATCAGTGTTGGCGTTTCGTCAACCACGCGTTCGCGTGGGTGACCTGCGGCCGGGCAGCGAGCACACTGGGCTGCTGAAGTTTGCAGGATCAAAATGACACATGAATGGCCGAACTCTGCGTGGCGTTGTTGCCCTTGCCGTCAGTGTCATGGGTCTGGCCAGCATCAGCCATGGCCAGATCTTGTCCAATGGTGCCGAGGCCGGCTCTGGCGATTCACGCCCCTTGTCGCCGCTTCAAGGGCCGGTATCAACAGGCAGCAGGAGCCTGACATCCTTCTCGAGGCGCGGGTCCCGGCTGCGCAGCCGGTCAGTGCCCCGCAAGGCGCCAGTGGCCCCGGCAACTTGGTGCCAGAGGTCTTGCGTGGACCCGAGGCGCTGTCGAAGGCAGAACAGCAAGGCTTTCGAGACGCGCTGTTGAGAGAAGCAGTCAACTCGGCGGAGCAAGAGGCGCGACGGCAGGAAGGCGAAGCGCAGTTTCAACCTGATCGTGAAGAGCAAGGCCGGCGCCTGTCCACCAAAGCTGACGCAAGCCAAAGTGGCGGTTCAGAGGTCGAGCCCGGCGAAGCCAAGGTGACGAACTCCTTTGTTCTGTTCTTGCGCGAAAACCGCTACTGGTTCCTGACGATCGCGGCGGGCATGGCCGTGTTGGTTTGGTTCATGTCGCCCTCCCTTGATGGTCGTCGCGGTCCAGCGCGCAATCGCGCTGATCAACAGGCAGCGACTGCGACATCTCGAACTCACCGACACAAGCCGCGTTCGCGCCGTTGATTGGCGGGCCGCATGTCGAAGAATCTTACATGGATGCCTTTCGAACGGCGCTTGGCGCTCTGGCCCGCACAACGCCTTCAGCCTCCCTTGAACGCGGGGTGGCAGATGGACAGACCAATGTGCGGCGACTCAAAGGCGATGAACACGCGCAAAATGCCCCGAAGGGCCCGCGCTTGACGCTGGGTGCGCTTGCCAGAGTCGCTGCGCGGCGAGGCATGATGGGCTGTGCAGCCCCAGGGCCATGCAGCCCATGGCGCGATAATTGCATCGCCTTACGCAGTTTCCATTTGTGATCGAAGAGGTGTTTGGTGAACGACAACATTCATAGCAGTGCCGACCATTCAAGCGCCCGTCGCCGTCTCATTCGAGGCTCCTTTGCCGCGCCGGTGGCGCTGACGCTGTTCAGCGGCAGCAGTTTCGCGGCTGGCTCCAGCCTGCGATGCGTGGTCAACCGAAACGTGACACCGCAGTACCCTTCCGCCAGCACCACGACAGACACCTGGATTCGCGTGCAATTGTGGACGGTCGGGTCTGGCACCAGCGCCAGCACCTGGGCCAGCGGGCAAGACGTGTCACTCGTCAAGGGCGCTTTGCCAGTGTCGACCTTCATCAGCGCGACGCAGTGGCAGTGCGTCACTGCTGGCGACGGGACCGGAAATACATCGGGCTACACGGTCGGACAGGTCATCTCGGTCCAGCCTGTGCCGATCGGCACCGACACCGCGCTGGCGCAGAACGGCAAGTATGGTTTCGCGCATCGATGCCGCAGGGCAACATCGTGGGTGTCGTCGATGCCAACGGCACTGGTGGTTTCCGCGAGGTTGCCCGCAAACCCGCTGGCTTCGTTCCGCACGGCCGGCGGGCTTTGATGCAGGCTTTCAGCCGCGTTTCGGGCGTGCGGGTTGAGCCAATGGGGCGCGTCTGGGCCGCCTACAGTCCTGCCACGGGCGAAACCACCTTGCTCAATGACGAGTGCGCCTCCGTGCTGGAAGTGCTGGAGGCCGGCCCGGCCACCACAAAGGCCATTTGCGCCGAGTTGGCCGCTGACATCGGCTTGCCGGCAGAGCAATTGGGCGTGCTGGTGAATGCCAGTTGGGCACAGTTGCTGGAAGCTGGCTTGGTGCGGGAGCACCGGGTGGGCCACATCGGGCCGCAGTGAGTCAGCTCGCCGCATCGGCGGCTGGGGATCTTTCCGGGCAAAGCCCTGAGATTGTGACGCGTGCCCTGAGGGGCTCTGGCCTGTGGCTGGACGTTGGTGCCGCCACGATTCGCGTGCGTGCGGAGTCAAGCCTTTTTGCGAGGCAGCTGCAAGCGGCCTATGGCTGCTTCCCGTTGGTGACTCAGGCTGAATGGGCTGATGTGCATGTGCACCTTCGGCCTGGCGATGGCTTGCGGCGCTGGCTCAAGCCGCAGGTGGTGCTGGACTGCGATGCGCTGCCGCAGTTCGATCCGTTTCCTGCCCATGCTCCATTGCCCTTGTTTGAGTGGGGCTGCAATGCGCTGATTGGCCGCCGATTGAATGATCTGCTGCTGCTGCATGCTGGCGCTGTCGAGCGCAATGGCTTCGCCATGCTGCTGCCGGCCATGCCTGGCTCGGGCAAGAGCACGCTCACAGCGGCCTTGTCGCAGCGCGGATGGCGCCTGCTGTCCGATGA